>CAZBPG010000001.1:0-185158 GCA_964493695.1 uncultured Chitinophaga sp.
CGGTTACCGGTGGGTGTGGCAGGTAGGTTTTTCAGAAAAACCTGTTTAGGTAGAACGTTTTTTTTCATGGGTCGAAAATTTAAGTGGTGTGGTAATAGCTTAAGCGTATCTTTTGGTTATTGCTTTTTGTGTTTTGTGTTTTGGGCTTTGCGTTTTGACTATTGGGTTTTGCCTACTGCCTACTGCCTACTGCTTTTTTCCCGGGCGTTAAGTTGCGGCAATGCGTTGGGGGCGGCAAAGACAAATTTTGTGCGGTTTTATAGTTTCGGAGCCTGTTTTCGGTGCATATTTCTTTTACCAATACGCTAAAACCCTTTGCTGTAAAGGGTTTCGGACAATTGTTAAAAAAATAAATCTTTGTATTTTGCAGAGTGTTTTTAATACTTACATTTGAAACGCACAGGCATGTAACCAATGGATTTTGTTTCAGTTCAAAAGCAATTTCGATATGCATTTTTCTAAACTCATCAATCTGCTGCAGTCGTTCGATACCCCCCGGCTCATGCGCCTTAAGGAATACGTTCACTCGCCCTACTTCAAAGTGCCCTTGTCGTCCGTCAATTTATTCGATTACCTCTACAGCATTTCGCCTGATTATACCGAAAAGAAAGTAAACCCCGAGGCCATTGGTTACCGCTACAGTAATCTTTCCACCTTTGCCAAGCAGATTTTTGCCGGAAGCCACCTGCTGTATGCTATTGAAAATTTTATAGCACAAGAAGACTGGCAGAAAAGCCCAACCGGGGTAAATTTTCATCGGCTGCGGGGCTACAAAGAGTTGAACCTGCCGCAAAAGTTTGACAAAGAATATGAAAAGGCACTGGAACCCCTGTACAACCACCCCGAAGCCGATATAGATGTGTTTTACCAAAAACATTTGTTTACAGAACTTTCGTTTAACGGGTTCGATGCACGCGCTAACCGGGTTGAAAAAAACGACCTTCGTCCGGTTCTGCAAACGCTCGATGAGTTTTATGCCCTCAAAAAACTGCGGTATTTGTGCGATATGCTTATCCGACAGAAATTTTTTGGAACGCCATACAACGGTGAACATATAGCCGCTCTTTTAGAAACTCTGGCCCCCTATAAAACAACTCAGTATCCTTATGTGTACCTTTTTGTTCATGTTTTTCTGATGTTTCGTGCCGATACATATGAGGCTGCTCAAGGGCCCTACCATTTACTTCGCAGTTACGTTGAGAAGCAGCCAAACTTATCTTCACCAAGTGTAATGGAGTGTTTGGGTTACGCTATAACACATTGTCAGCGATGGTACAATAAGGGCTATGAAGCAGCGGGAGCAGAGTATTTGTGGTGGATAGGGCTGAAAATGAAAAACAACTTATTGCTCGAAAGCGGACAAATGATGCCTGTTACTTACCGCAACATTGTAAGCATAGCGGTTATTGACAAAAAGAACCCCGAATGGCTGGAGCGGATGATTAAGGTCTATTCTGCTTATTTACCCGAAGAGCACCGTGCCGCCAACCTGGCCTTTGCTAAAGGGCTGTATCACTACAACCGCAAAGAATTTATACCGGCTGTGCGATCTTTACTGGAGGCCGAAGCAGGCGAAGAAGTAATTTTTAACTCCGTTATCAGGCGCTGGCAGTTTATGTGCCTGTACGAATGCGATGCCGAAGATACCGATACCCTGTTCAATCACCTTACTTCCTTCGAAAAATATATAGTGAGGTACAAAGAAAAACTGGCACCGGCAAAACCGGTGTTCGACAAGTTTATTCATTACGGGCACGAACTGCTCAAAGCCCGCCCCGATAATGCGGGCGAACACCTCAGTCTTGTTTTAAACTCCGAACCCCACTTTGCCGGCAAGCCATGGCTGATGGAACAGTTCGGTACACTGCAACGCAAAAGAACCAGCCGCCCTAAAGCAGAGTTACACCGTTGATGCCGGTAACTTTCCGAATCACCAACGTCTACTTTCGTTAGTTACTTAACAAACTGCTCCGCGTAATTGTCATTAGCAGCGGTTACCTGCGCTACGTAAGTACCTCTGCTAAGCGCGCTGATGTTAATGTACGAAACATAATCGCCTACTTCCTCAGTAAGTACCAATTGCCCGTTTTTGTACACATCCACCTTCAATATCTCACCCGATATTTCATCGGAAGTAGAAAGGAGGATATCCCCCTCCTTGAGGATATCCACAAACCTTTTAACTACAGACTCCTTAGCGGTGATGTTGTTGTTTGGTAACATCAGGCCCATGCCCAGCAGGCAAACGATTAATACTTTTTTCATAACTTTTTGTTTTGTGCCCCCTGTTATAGCAGCGGACGGGTTTAGTAATCAATACTGACCAGCCCTTTTCTACGTTTTAGCGGTGGGCCGGTTCGTACTTTGTGGCAAGGCTACCGCACCCGGCAGGCATGTGCAAAGACAGATTTTGCCCCTTTTTGTATTTTGGAGGTTAGTTTTAAGCCCTGTTTAGGTAAGCACCATAGCCTGAAACCCTTTACAGCACTGCATTTCAGCAAAAACTCTGCGCAGGCGTATTTTTATAGTTTAGAGGCCAAAAAGCAGTAGCTCAGGAGGTAACTTTAAGGCTATACTTTGTTAGTAATTTCAAGTTGCCAATACAAAATTGCGGGCTTCAGCCCACATAAAACGACTATTTTCCGCTTATCTCTTGCTATGCAGCTGGTTTAAACCAACTGCAAATGCAGGATAAAAGGAAATTTTCTGTTTAAGGCGACTAAAGTCGCCAACAACCAGCAACTTGGGTTAAGTAATTTCAAGAGGCGATTTGCCATGGCGGTAGTAAAAACACATAAAAGCAAGAACAGCATGGAGATTAACCATGCCTCGCAAAGCCCCCCAAACAACATTTTGCATTCTCCCCCGTTAATACTTTCTTCGCGCCCTCGTAAATGAAAAGGTTTCTCCCATACTGCTTGCTGCTGCTGCCACTGCTGCTGTTTATAACAGCCAGCAGCCAGATTCATGAGTTCGGGGTGTGGGGCGGCATGACCAACTACTTTGGCGACCTTAACACCAAAACCTCTTTCAAGTTTGCCCGCCCCGGTGCCGGAGCTTTTTACCGCTACAACATAAAATACCGCGGTGGCTGGAAAACCTCTATCAACTGGGGCATTGCCGAGTTTGACGATGCCAAAACCAGCACCGCCTGGAACCGGCAGCGCAATCTGTCTTTCAAAACCGATATCTTCGATGTTACTTCGGTTATCGAGTTCAACTTTTTAAAGTTCGACAAAGCCGACCCTAAGGGCAAACACTGGTGGACACCTTACCTGGGCACCGGTATCTCGGTTTTCTTTTTTAACCCCAAGGCCCAATACAACGGGCAGTGGTATTACCTGCAGCCACTTGGCACCGAAGGGCAAAACGACCCCAGCTATTCGGGCGTAAAAAAATACCGGCTCTTCAGTATGGCCATTCCTATTGTTGGCGGGTTTAAGTTTTCGTTTAAGCGAAACTGGAACATTGGCATAGAGGCCGGTGTGCGCAAAACCTTTACCGATTACTTGGATGATGTAAGCGGAAAATATCCGAGTTACGCATCGCTGCCCGGTGGCTCTACCGGTTTAGCCGCAGCCCTCAGCGACCGGTCGAACCAATACGGTGGCGAAAAAATAGGCAAGCCCGGCTACCAGCGCGGCCAGTCGCCCAAATTTGACGATTACTTCTTTGGCGGCATTACCCTGTCGTACACCATCATGAAAATACAGTGCCCTACTCCTAATGGAACGTATAAGTAATGGATAATGAAGAATGGAAAATGGGGAATGGGTGGGGTGAGAATGGAGAATTAATATTATGAAGGAGAATATTATTAAGGATAAAAGTTTCGCTTTCGCGCTGCGCATAGTTAAGCTCAGTCAATTTCTGCAAACAGAAAAGAAAGAATTTGTCCTGAGCAAACAGTTGCTGCGCAGCGGAACTGCTATTGGGGCTTTGGTAAGAGAAGCGCAACAGGCTGAAAGCAAGGCAGACTTTATACATAAAATGGCAATTGCCTCTAAAGAGGCCAACGAAACCGACTATTGGATTGAATTGCTCTTTCAATCTACCTATATCACCACCGCTCAACATCAATCATTAAACGCAGATGTTACCGAAATTGCGAAACTGCTTTCCTCCATAATCCTTACCGCAAAACAACGCCTGTCCAAAAAATAGCTTTACCCTCTTTTCCCATTCTCCATTCTTCATTCCCCATTCTCAATTACTTAAATATCTTCGCCCCCACTTTAAAAACAGCATTTGCATTCATTCTGTGTTTTCTGTGCTGTCTGTGAGAAATAAAAACAAAAAACAACGTTTAATCGTTCGCAAGTGAGTTTAAAAGACCAAATTGATTTAACCCGTTTACCCAAACACATTGCCGTAATAATGGACGGCAACGGACGTTGGGCCAAGCAGCAAGGCAAGAATCGGATTTTCGGCCACAGCAACGGGGTAAATGCAGTGCGCGAAACAGCCGAGGCCTGTGCCGAACTGGGCGTGGAGTATCTGACAATGTATGCCTTCAGTGCCGAAAACTGGAACCGTCCGCAAATGGAAGTAAGTGCGCTGATGACCCTGCTGTTAAAAACGATTAACGGAGAACTGAAAACTCTTTTGAAAAATGATATTCGCCTCGGTGCCATTGGCGATATTGATGCCCTGCCCAAGGGAGTGGCAAAAGAACTGAGGGAAGCGATTGAAAAAACCTCGGGCGGTAAAAGAATGGAGTTGATACTGGCGCTGAGTTACGGAGGTAAAAACGAAATAGTAAGAGCGGTGAAACAGATTGCGCTGAAAGTGCAGAACAAAGAAATTGGCCTGCACGAGATAAACGAAGAGCTAATCAGCGATAACATGTATACCGCAGGCAGGCCCGACCCCGAGTTGCTGATTAGAACCAGTGGCGAAAAGCGGGTGAGTAATTTTTTATTGTGGCAGTTGGCGTATGCCGAGTTTTACTTTACCGAAAAATTCTGGCCCGAATTCAATAAAGAAGAACTGTATAGAGCCATACTCGATTTTCAAAACCGCGAACGCAGGTTCGGCAAAACAAGCGAGCAGATAAAATAGTAACACCGCGGTCTGACGTTAGTCTGACCGCAATAAACAGAACCAAGAACCCCGGTCAGACTAACGTCAGACCGGGAAACACCCAAAAGCAAAACGTTTGAAAAATTTATTTCTTTTTTTCTCCCTTCTCCTTTCAACTTATGCTTGGGCACAAGAACCCTCTCTGTTCGATTACTCTAAAAGTGCCGAATACGAAGTTGCCGACATTAAGGTGGAAGGTGCTAAGTTCCTGGATGCACAGATTCTGGTTACACTCTCTGGTTTAGCCAAAGGCGATAAAGTAAAAATACCCGGTGAGCAGATTCCCAAAGCCATTAAAGCGCTGTGGAGGCAAAAACTCTTTACCAATGTTTCTATTGACGCTGCAGAAATAGTTGGCGACAAAATTTATCTGGTTATCCATGTAGAAGAACGCCCCCGTATTTCGCGCTATACCATCAAAGGCATCAAAACCACCGATGCCGATGAACTCCGCAAAAAAATTGACCTGCATGCCGGCAGCATCTTTACCGAGAACATGCGCAGCATGACCATCAACACCATCAAGAACTATTATGTTGACAAAGGATTTCTAGGAGTAAAAGTTGCGGTGCTGGAAGAAAGAGATTCGCTGCTTGCCAACAGCGTGCTCGTGAAAGTAATTATTGACAAAGGCAGCAAAGTGAAGATTGAGCAAATCAATATTTACGGCAGCCACGACATACCCGAAGCCCGGTTAAAACGGCAGATGAAGGAAACGCACGAGAAAATAAAATTCGACCTCGACAATCTGTTCCGCTTCAAAAAGAATTTTGCCCGCGATTCTATCACCATCAAATGGTACCAGATTATCGGAAACCTGTCGGTGATGCGTGCAAAAGACTATGCCGAGCGGCATATCAATCTTAATTTCTTCAAAGCCTCAAAATTTAAGCGCGATGAATACGAAGAAGACAAGCGGAAAATAGTTGACTTCTATAACTCGCAGGGCTTCCGCGATGCAAAAATTGTTTCCGACAGTGTTTACATGACCGATGGAAAGAATCTGAAGATTGACATTCGGGTTGATGAAGGCAGAAAATATTACTTCCGCAATATTTATTTCAACGGCAACACCAAGTATCCCGATTCGCTGCTCGCCAAAATCGTGAGCATTAAGAAAGGAGAAGTTTACAATCAAAAAGTTTTGGACGAGCGGATTTTCATGAACCCTAACGGTGGCGATTTGAGTTCGCTTTACATGGATGACGGCTACCTGTTTTTCAGCGTAACACCCATGGAGGTAAAAATTGATGGCGATTCCATTGACCTTGAACTCCGCATTAACGAAGGCGCGCAGGCAACTATCCGTGAGGTAAGAATTTTAGGAAACACCAAAACGAACGAGAAAGTAATCCGCAGAGAACTGCGCACACTACCGGGAAATAAATTCAGTCGGACCGATTTGATTCGTTCACAACGCGAAATCGTCAACCTCGGCTATTTCGACCCTCAGCAATTAGATGTGGTGCCTATTCCAAATCCCGAAAACGGAACGGTGGATATTGAATACCGTGTGGTAGAAAAACCTTCCGACCAGTTAGAACTTTCAGCCGGTTATGGCGGACGCTCTTCCACCAGCACAGCCGGTGGCTTGTTCGGAACACTCGGAGTAAACTTTACCAATTTCTCTTTGCGAAATATCGGTGATAAAAAAGCCTGGACACCGCTGCCATCCGGTGATGGTCAGCGCCTTGGTATCCGCGTGAACTCCAACGGAAGAGCGTTTCAGTCATACAGCGTTTCGTTTACCGAGCCTTGGCTAGGAGGAAAGAAACCGCAGTCACTCAACTTTGCTTTCAACCGGTTACGCGCTAATTCTTTCAACCCGGCCGATTTCTCTAAAATATCCGGAAGCTATTACTCCACCAGCGTTTACCTTGGCTTAGGAACCCGCTTAAAATGGCCTGACGATTTCTTTACTGCCGAAGTTGGTCTGGAGTTTCAGCATTACATCCTGAAAAACTACAGCACGTTTTTCATATTCAGCAATGGTAAAGCAACTAACCTGAATTTGCAGTTAACCCTTTCACGCGACTCGCGCGAACTGGCTGCACCTACCTTCTACAACCGCGGAATTTATTTTATGGTGCAAGGCAAGTTTACTTTGCCTTACTCACTCATGTTTAATTCGCGCAAGAACCTGAATTACGATGACCCTGCATTGCCCGATGCTGACCGCTACAAGTTTGTGGAGTTCCACAAATGGAAAATATTGTTTGAGTGGTATGTACCTATTGTGAAAAATTTGGTTTTCAAAGCATCTGCTAACCTGGCTTACCTTGGCATGTATAACAAACGTGTGGGCTATTCACCGTTCGAACGGATTGAATTTGGTGGCGATGGTCTCAGCAACCTGAATGCAGGAACACAGTTAGGTCGTGATATTGTTTCGTTCCGCGGATATAAAGAGGTGGTAACACCAACCGGTGGCGCTCCGATTATGAATAAATTCTCTATGGAGTTGCGCTATCCTATCTCCCTAAATCAGTCAGCAACTATTTACGCCCTGTTATTTGCCGATGCCGGAAATTACTGGAAGAATATTCGCGAATACAAACCTTATGATTTAGCTAAATCCTTCGGTTTGGGTGTGCGCGTATTCCTTCCTATGTTTGGTTTGCTTGGCTTCGATTACGGCTTTGGTATTGACAGAGATAAATTCGGATTGGCTCCTCAGGGTGGCAATAACTTTTTTGCCAAATACGGTGCTTTCAGAATTATCCTGGGAAGAGAACCGGATTGATACTTGACAACATTTGTGAAAATTCTAAAACATAAATTTGCTTTGGCAATATAATTGGTCTTACACTTCAAAAATTAAAGAATATGAATAAGATAATCACCGCAGTTGCAGTTCTGTTTCTAACTACAACTACCCACGCACAAAAATTTGCTTTTGTTGATATGGAGTATATCCTCGGCAAAATGCCCACCTACACCGAAGCGCAGAAACAACTTGATAAAGTTGCTGACGGCTGGCAGAAAGAAGTGGAAGGCAAGATGAAAGGAGTGGATGATATGTATAAGCAGTTTCAGGCTGAACAGGTGCTGATGACCGAACCCATGAAACAGCAAAAGATTAAAGACATTGAAACGAAAGAAAAAGAAG
This sequence comes from uncultured Chitinophaga sp., assembly GCA_964493695.1. Lineage (GTDB taxonomy): Bacteria > Bacteroidota > Bacteroidia > Chitinophagales > LD1 > Bog-950. The sequence goes on from CAZBPG010000001.1 coordinate 8,192, forward strand.
TAAAGGAATTTCAGAAGGCGAAGTTCGGGCCAAACGGTGAGCTCTTCAAAAAACGCCAGGAACTGGTAAAACCCATTCAGGATAAAATTTACAACGAAGTGCAGAAATATGCCATTGCAAAAGGGCTCGATTTTATTTTCGACCGCAGCAGCGGCCCCACCATGTTGTATGCCAGCGACCGGTTCAATAAAAGCGATGATATTCTTGCTGCTCTTGGTATTTCCTCGAAGCCTGGCGGTAATTAACAATTAAGCCCGAAAAGATATATTTGCGCCTCGTGAAAAAAAGCTGGTTATTGCTTATCGCATTGTTCTTTGTTTTTACCGAAACCGGATTTGCCCAGCAAAAGTACGGGCACATCAATTCTGGCGACATACTGGATGCCATGCCCGAATACAAACAGATGAATGCTACGCTTGAAAACAGGAGAAAGCAATATGCATATCAGTTGCAGCGGATGTATGAGGATTATGAAAAGAAAACCAAAGAGGTAAACGACTACGGCATTAGTATGATGGAAGCGGTGCGGGAAGAGCGTTTAATTGAAATTGACAGTTTGCAGCAGGCGATTGCAGGCTTTGAGGGAACAGCACAGGGCGAAGTAGAAAAGCTGCAGATGAAACTGATGAAACCACTCAACGATAAGTACCTGAAAGTGGTTCAGGCGGTGGCAAAGGAAAACGGGTACGCGTATATTTTCGACCTGGCAACAGGGGTGGTAGCATATTATCCCGAAAACAGCGGAGATGTAACCGACCTGGTAAAAAAGAAAATGGGAATCAATTAGTCAACATTATAAAACCAAATAAAATGAAGAAAACAGTATTAGTAATTATCGCAGCGGTGTTTGCATTTGCAGGAACAGTGAATGCGCAACAAAAGCTTGGTCATATCAATTCAATTGAAGTGTTACAGGCCATGCCGGAATTCAAACAAATGTCTGCTGACATTCAAAAGCAAAAAGACTCATACACTAAGGCGCTCGAAGGAATGTATAGTGACTATGAAAAGAAACAGAGAGATTTACAGGTTTTGAGCCAGGATAAAACAACTCCTGATGCTATCCTTGAATCGAAAATTCAGGAGTTGCAGGATTTGCAAAAGCGCATTCAGGACTTTGAAGCCAAAGTGAATGACGATTTGCAGAAAATGCAACAGGAAAAACTGAAACCGATTAACGATAAATATCTGAAAGCTGTAAAAGATGTAGCGGTTGCAAACGGATACGCTTATGTTTTAGATATTGTTCAGGGTGGAGTTGCCTATTACCCCGAAGGACAAAATGATGTGACAGATTTAGTGATGAAGAAGCTAGGTATAACTGCCGCACCGCAAACTCCCGCAACACCCGGAACTACTCCTAAGTAGAACTTAAAAAAGATGAACCCCGGTTACCAGCAACCGATTGGAATTTTTGATTCAGGCATTGGCGGCTTAACGGTCGCCAATGCTGTTTCTAAGCTATTGCCGGAGGAACAAATCATTTACTTTGGCGATACGGCTCACGTGCCTTATGGCGATAAATCGAAAGAACTCATTCGTTCTTATGCCACTACCATTACTGATTTTTTACTGCACGAAAAAAAATGCAAGGCAATAGTCATTGCCTGCAACACCGCATCGGCTGCGGCTTATGAAGTGCTGCGCGATACTTACAAGGGTGTTGTGCCGGTTATCAATGTGATTGACCCGATGATTGAAGCGGTGATTGCCGATGATGAAATAAAAAGGGTTGGTGTAATTGCTACAAAAACCACTACTGCTTCGGGTGTTTATCGCGAAAAATTTTCAAGAAGAAAACCAGCCTTAGAATATACAGAACTCGCCACTCCGCTTTTGGCATCTATGATTGAAGAGAAGTTTTACAACGACAATATCAGTCAGGCTGTAATTGAAAATTACCTATCGGATAGTACACTGGAAGGAATTGATGCATTGGTTCTTGCCTGTACACATTATCCGCTTATAAAAAATGAGATTTCGAATTTCTATGACCGCAAAGTGAAAATCTTTGATTCAGCCGAAGTAGTAGCGCAAAAGCTTAAATGGATTCTGGAAAAAGAGGGTTTAGCTGCTCAGCAAAAGACAGCAAAGGATATTTTTTATGTTTCTGATTTTACCGAATCGTTTGCACGTACCACCAACATCTTTTATGGGAAGGAAATTCATCTGGAACTTCACAACATTTGGAAAAATGTATGAAACCATTGACCTAATTTTGTTGTCTGTATTTTGAAATACATTTGAACTATGAAAAAAATTATTGCCGCGTTTGTTATCCTGTCAGCTTTTATCAGCCAACCTTCATCGGCAGATGGAATTGAGTTTATTCACGACAAAAAATTTCAGGAAATTCTGGATATGGCAAAAGCCGAAAACAAACTGATTTTTATGGACTGTTACACTACCTGGTGCGGTCCCTGTAAACGATTAGCGGCTCAGGTTTTTCCTGATTCAGCGGTTGGTGAATTTTACAACAGCACTTTTATCAATACCAAATTTGATATGGAAAAAGGAGAAGGCGTTGAACTAGCCGGCAAGTACCAGATTCGCGCTTACCCTACTTTGCTATGGCTGGATGGCGATGGAAATGTAAAACACAAAATTGTTGGCGGATTGGATGTGGCCGGGCTAATTCAAAACGGCAAAAAAGCTGTTGACCCTACGCCCGGAATTTTAAGCGGTATGAAAAAACTGTACGCAGAAGGAAAGCGGGATGCCGATTTTCTTAGCGATTATGTAAACACCTTAAACACCTCCGGTGAAAAATATGAAGAGGTTTTTAAAGAGTATCTCGCCAAACTTTCTTCTAATGAACTCATTGATCCGAAACACACCCGCACCATTTTCAATTTGACGAAAGATTTAAAATCTCCGGGACTTAGTTACCTCGTTAAAAACAAAGATTACTACGCAAATCTGGTAGGCGTTGAACAATTCAACAAAAAAATAAATCAGATTGCTGCAAAAGCCGTAAGCGAAGCTCCTCGTGCTGAAGACAAAAATCTGTTTGAGGGCGCTATGGAATTACTTAAAACCAACAAGGCACCTGACCATGCCGAACAAACATTAAAGCTTTCAATGGACTACTACACACACATGAACGATTGGGTGAATTATGATAAGAATGCCTCACTGTATGTGAAGAAATACGTTTCAAAAAATGCTGCCGAACTAAATGATATTGCGTGGACGTATTTTCTGAACGTGAATGATGAAGCACAATTGCAGAAAGCAACTAAATGGGCTTATACTTGTGTAAACACGGAGAACAAATACACCTACAATCTTACATATGCTTACTTGCTGTATAAGCAAAACATTTACAAAGAGGCTGAACGCGCCTGCGACTACGCTATTATCCGTGCTAAAGAAGAAAACGTAAATCCTTCTTCAGCAACAGCACTGAAAGACGCAATTAAAAAATCGCTTGCCAAGTAGTTGACCAACGACTTGTTTTTATATTCACATAAAACAAAACCATGAGCAACGAAAAAGTTTACACCACCTTTTGGGATTTTTATCCTTACTACCTTACTGAGCATGCGCGGCCCATCAACAGAGCTATGCACTTTGCGGGAACAGCGTTAGTAATAGCTTGTTTCATATTCGGGATTTTGCGGGCTGACTGGAGGTTATTTGCAGCTATACCAATCTGCGGATATGGCTTCGCTTGGTTCGGCCATTTTATTTTAGAAAAAAACAGACCGGCTACTTTCAAATACCCCTTCTACAGTTTGGGTTCTGATTTTGTGATGTTCTTTCATATCATCTCCGGTCAGATCAATCAGAAGGTTGATGAAGCGCACAAAACAATTGGTGTAGAGAACAAATGGAAGTAAGAGTAATGTTCCATAAACCGAACCCATGAATCTCGAAAAATTAGAAAAGCAAACTCACCGGGCCATTGATTACTGGATTGATGAGTATAAACAATACGATTTCGATAAAATCCTAATGAGGCCCTCAGAGAATGAATGGAGCATGGGACAGGTGGGTATACATTTATGGATGAGCGCCAAAGGATTCTTTTTTAAGAATGCAGAAAAGTGTTTGAGCAAAGAGGGAACTGAAAAAGGCAGAAGCAAAAAGCTTGCAGCACATTTCATTTTCACCCTTAAGATGATGCCACCGGTAAGGTACGAAATGCCCAAGCAGGTGGCAGTGGTACCCAAGCAACCGGAGTCGAAGGAACTGTTGATTGCTAAGTTAGAAGAGATTAAAAAAATGGCGAGTGAATACATTCATCGCATTCCGCAGAGCGATCCGGAGTTAAAAACCAGGCATCCATTCCTCGGTTGGCTTAACACCGCTGAATGGATTACACTTTGTAATTTACACTTCCGTCACCACATGCGGCAAAAGGCCCGTATTGAAAAACACTTCGGCTGGAAGTAAAATTTTGGTTTACACAAATCGTTTACTTTAGCGCACTCAAATTTTGAAACGTGAACATTTTGCGGGTTTTGGCTGTCTTGGTCTTTGTTTTTTCCTCTTCGTTTTTGTTTTCGCAAACCGGTGAAAAATGGACTTTAGAAAAGTGTATTGACTACGCTTTCAAAAATAATATCCAGATACGCCAGGCAGAAATTACTGCTAAAGTTTCCGACAACGAAAATCTTCAAAGCAAACTGAGTTTGCTTCCTTCCGTTGACGGAAATTTAAATTTCAGCAACAACTTCGGCAACGGATTCAATCCGCAAACGTACAGTTTCGCGCAGGGAAACTCCCAATCGGTTCAAACATCGCTACAAGGAACGCTGCCCATTTTTACCGGCTTGCAGCAAATGTTCAATATTGAGCGCACTAAATATGAATTGCTTGCTTCTAAATTCGATTATGAAAACGCGAAGCGAAGCATCGCACTCTCCATCGCATCTTCTTATCTGCAGATACTTTTGAATAAGGAAATTCTGAAAGTAGCTGAAAAACAAAAAACCTTAACCGGCACCCAGCTTTCTGCTGTGAGTGCCAGAATTAAAGCCGGTGCACTGCCCGAAACTTCCGGCTTTGAAGTAGAATCGCAATTAGCCCGCGATGAAGCAAATGTGATAGCTGCGCAAAACGGTGTTGACCTTGCTATGCTTTCGCTTCGTCAATTGTTGCAAATTACAGATGGACAATTCGAAATTGAAACACCGGAAGTGAAATTTGAGAATGTAGAGAATGTGGCTGCGCTTTCTTCCCAATCGATTTATCAATCGGCACTCAGCACACAGCCAAGCATTATGAGTGCAGAGGCGCGGGTGAAAAGTGCCAATGCTTCGCGCAAAATATCTATTGGTGCTTTGAGCCCTACTATTTCTGTTTTCGGTAATCTTAGTGCGGGATATTTTAGTCAGGACAGGAGATACTCTGTTACCTATGATACTCTTAATATTAGCGGCACATTGATTCCGTTTCCAACTCAAAACGATTTAGGTCCAAAATCATTTAGCCAAAGTCTGAGTGATAATTTCAGAAAAGTTGTTGGAGTAAGTTTAAATGTCCCCTTGTTCAGTAAATGGCAGCGCGTAACAAATATTCAAAACGCCAAACTACAAATGCAGATTCGCGAGTTACAGTTAGAGAGTTCAAAGAATCAACTGCGTTCGGATATTGAACAGGCATACACCAATGCAAAGGCAGCGGTGCAAAGTTATGTGGCCAACAAAAAAAGTCTGGAGGCGGCTGACAAGTCTTACAACGCATTTGAAAAAAGATATACTGCCGGTATGCTGGGCAGCTACGAGTTTCAGCAGGCAAAAAACAGTCTGGCTGTTGCCGAATCGGAAATGATAAAAGCCAAGTACACATACGTGTTCCGGTTGAAGGTGATGGATTTTTATCAGGGCAAGCCGCTTAAATTGAATTAAGAAATCAGGAAATTTCATTTATGAAAAACAATAAACTTTTAATCGCATTAGGAATTGGCTTGGCAGTTCTCTTAATAGTTGCGGTGGTGGGAAAAAAGAAAGGATGGATTGGCAAAGGCGATGCATTAGAGCTGGCAGTTGAGAAATCTGCCAAGCGTTCACTCGTTGAAACGGTTACCGCCAGCGGAAAAATAAACCCGCAAACGGAAATAAAGCTGAGTTCAGAGGTATCCGGTGAGGTGATTCAATTGAATGTGCATGAAGGTGATTCAGTGAAAAAAGGAAAGCTGATGGCGGTTATTAATCCTGCTATTTATGAAGCTATTGTTACGCAGGCAACCGCGAGCGTAAATCAGTTAAAGGCAAATCTTTCCAGCGCGCGCGCAAGTTCTATTCAGGCAAAGGCTTCGTTTGAACAGGCAAAAAGAAACTTTGACCGCAACAGCCAGCTGCATAACGATAAAGTAATTTCCGATGCAGAATTTGAAGGTGCAAAACTGCAATACGATCAGGCCAGTGCAAATTATGAAACAGCACAGGAGCAGGTAAACGCTGCTAACTTCAGCGTGAGCAGCGCAGAGGCGCAATTGAAACAAGCCAACGACAACTTAAAAAAGACAACCATTTACGCACCGATTGACGGAATCGTTTCGTTGGTGAATGTGAAGTTGGGAGAGCGCGTGGTGGGAACCGCACAAATGGCGGGAACAGAAATTATCCGCATTGCCGATTTAAACAACATGCAGGCCGAAGTAGATGTGAACGAAAATGATGTGCTCCGCATTTCGCTAGGCGACACGGCAGATATTGAAGTAGATGCTTACGTAAAGAAAAAATTCAAAGGTGTAGTTACCCAAGTTTCCTATTCCTCTACCAGTTCGGTACAGCAGGTTATCAGCACCTCGCAGGCAACAAATTTTACTGTAAAGATTAAACTGCTGAAAGAATCGTATGCTGATTTAATTAAACCGGAGCTAGGAAAGTTGTTTCCGTTCCGGCCGGGAATGAGCGCTACCGTAGATATTAAAACCGAATCAAAAGAAAACGTGCTGACAGTTCCCATTCAATCGGTAACCACACGCGAAGAAAAAGACCTGAAAGAAAAAGATGAGGACTACGCCAAAACAGCCAAGGCAACTCAAACACAGGCAAGCGATAAGAAAGAAGTGAAAGAAATTGTATTTGTGGTGGAGAACGGAAAAGTAAAAGCTAAACCGGTAACCACCGGCATACAGGACGCCAGTTACATTGAAATAACTGCGGGATTGAACGAAGGCGAATCTATTGTGAAAGCTCCTTTCAAGTTAATTTCAAAGACATTGAAAGACGGAGATAAGGTGAGCGTAGTAGATGAAAAAGATTTGTTTAAAGACGAGAAAGCGGAGGGCAAATAATTTTATGAAAAAAATCTGCTTCCTGTTTTTCTCATCACTTGCATTTCATATCCAGGCACAGCAAACAAAAATTCTCTGGCTCGGCAATAGTTATACAACTGTAAATAATCTCCCGGCTATGTTTCATGATCTCGCTTTAAGCGCTGGCGATTCAGTGATATATGATTCAAACGCACCGGGCGGTTATACATTTCAGCAACACTCAACAAATGCCACCAGTATCCAGAAAATTTATTCGCAGCAATGGGATTATGTAGTATTGCAGGCGCAAAGTCAGGAGCCATCTTTCCCTCCTTCACAAGTAGCTTCACAAACTTATCCCTATGCGATTAAGCTGGATAGTTTGATTCATGATAACAACCCCTGCACGCAAACAGTTTTTTACATGACGTGGGGGAAAAAGTATGGTGACCAATCCAACTGTGGTGGCTATCCGGTACTGTGTACTTTTGAAGGAGTAGCATCGCGTTTACGCGAAAGCTATTTGCATATGGCAGATGATAACAACTCGTTAGTTGCTCCTGCCGGTATGGCTTGGTATGCCAGCTGGCATACCGATACACTCATAAACTTATGGCAAGCGGATAACTCACATCCGGCAACCCCGGGAAGTTATTTAACCGCCTGTGTTTTTTACGGAACTATTTTTAAAAAATCACCGGTTGGGCTAAGTTATTCTCCCATTTCTGCCCAACCCACCAACAATTACCTGCAGAATATAGCCTACCACACCGTATTTGATTCGCTTGCAAACTGGAACATTGGAGTGTTTACTCCAAAATCTGTCTTTTCTTTTACCGGCAACGATGCCACAAAAACATATTACTTCAACAATCTTTCGCAAAATTTCAGTTCTTACCAGTGGGATTTCGGAGATGGCGCAATAAGTACCACAACAGGTATCCACGCTTATCAAGATACCGGAACTTTTACAACTACTCTAATAGTGTTCGATAACTGTGGAAGAAGCGATACTTCTTCTCAAACTTTTTCAATTCAAGGAGAAACCGGCATCAACGAAACGGCTGAAACAGATTTTCGCATTTATCCCAACCCGGTGCAAAACGAACTTACTATCAGCGGTTACCGGTTACCGATGGCTAATACTATGGCACAGCTATATGATGTGGCGGGAAGAAAAATTTCGGAGATACAAATAGCTTCAGGAACTACGAGAGTAAATACCGTAAACTTAGAAGCAGGAATTTATTTCCTGGAGCTAAACGGCAAGGCTCATCTGTTTGTGAAGTAAGAATTACCCTTCAGCGGCAGGCTCCACTCCCAAAATTTTCAACGCATTCATTGCTGCATTCTGTTCTGCAATTTTTTTGTTGAACCCTTCTCCGCGCGAAATTATTTTTCCGCTTATCTCCAGTTCAATAACAAAGTAAGCCCTGCGGTTTTTGCTTTTTTCTTCCGCCACTTTAAAGTCAATGCTTTTGCCCTCGCGCTGTATGTAATGGAAAATCTGGCTCTTGTAATCGGTGTTGGTTTGTTCCAGCGTTTCTACATCTATCAGGTTTTTCAAAACTCTCCGCAGAATAAATTTTTTGGTGGCATCGAAACCGGTATCCAGATACACCGCCCCTACTAAAGCCTCAAAAGTATTGCCCGCTAAATCTTTCGATACATCGTTCATGCTTCTGCGGTTGAAACTTAACTTTTCTACCAGGCCCAGTTTTGTTCCTACCTCGTTCAGCGATTTACGGTTCACAATTTTCGAGCGCAGCTCCGTCATAAAACCTTCTTCCTTGTAAGGATATTTCTTGAAAAGAAACTCGCACACAATTGCATCGAGTATGGCATCGCCTAACAGTTCAAGCCGCTCGTTATTCTCTTTCGGTTCAATAAATTTTGAACGGTGCTGAAAAACCTGCTTGTAGAGCTTAAGATTGGATGGCGTAATTCCGGTTACGCTCCGGATATAAGAAGCGAGTTGCTTATCGGACGAGAGAAAGGTGTTGTAAAATTTTCTTATCACAATAATTTCATGGTTCGTTTACCAACCAATTAGTTTCGGGGTTTTTATGGCAATTTATAACCGCATGAACATAAACAATACCACTCCTTTCGTCTACTGTAAAATGAATCATGTAAGGAAATACTTTAAGCGGAAGGCAGCGAACATTTTTGTACCGTATTTGAAAGAAAGGTGAAACCTGAAGTGTTTCAAGATAACTGTCCAGCTCCTGATAAAATTTTTCTCCAAGCCCGCCCGATAAACTTTCGTAATAATAAATCGTTTCCTGAATTTCATCTAAAGCCCTCGGCTCAACTGTGACAGAAAATTTTCTCACTTCATCTTCAAATTTTTCTTCGCCTCGTTCCACGGAACATAATCTTCAGGTTTTGAAGATTTGATTCTGTCTAAAACAATTTGCTTATGCCATTCCGGAACCTCCTGATTTTCCGAATCTATGGTAACATAATCCAGACTCCTCAGTAACTCCATCAGAAAAGCCGCTTTACTATCTTCTATGTTCAATGTAACTTTCATAGAAACAAATTTTTACACCATAAAGGTAAGATAAAAGTGGTTGCCCTACTTCTCAAACTTCTTAAACACCACCGTAGCATTATGCCCGCCAAAACCAAAGCCGTTGCTCATGGCAACATTTACCGTGCGCCTTTGAGGCTTGCCGAAAGTAAGATTCAGTTTCGGGTCAATATCCGGGTCATCGGTAAAGTGGTTGATGGTAGGCGGTACTATGCCATCCTGTATGGCCATGATGCTGGCAATAGCCTCTACTGCACCGGCAGCGCCCAGTAAGTGACCGGTCATTGATTTGGTAGAAGAAATATTAAGCTTGTAAGCATGTTCGCCAAAAACTTTTTTGATGGCGGTAAGTTCAGCAATATCGCCCAGCGGGGTGGAGGTTCCGTGTACGTTGATGTAGTCCACCTCCTCCGGTTTAAGGTTCGCGTCTTCCAGTGTATTATTCATAACCAGCACAGCGCCCAGACCTTCGGGGTGCGGAGCGGTTAAGTGGTGCGCATCGGCACTCATTCCTCCGCCAGCCAGCTCGCAATAAATTTTTGCTCCGCGGGCAAGCGCATGTTCCATTTCTTCCAGTACTATAGAACCGGCTCCTTCGCCTATTACAAAACCATCGCGGTCTTTATCAAAGGGGCGCGATGCCGTTTCGGGTGAATCGTTTCTTTCGCTCAATGCCCGCATGGCATTAAAGCCGCCCACCCCACCGGGGCTGATAGGCGCCTCGGAGCCACCGGTTACAAACACTGATGCTTTGTTGAGCCGGATTAAATTGTACGCTTCAATCAGCGTAATGTTGGAGGTAGCGCAGGCTGCCACCGTAGCAAAATTAGGCCCCCGGTAACCCCAGCGCATGCTGATGAGCCCGGCAGCAATATCAATAATCATTTTGGGTACATAAAAAGGATTGAAGCGCGGGGTGCCATCGCCTTTGGCAAAAGCAATAATTTCTTCATGAAAAACATCGAGGCCGCCAACGCCAGAACCCCACAGAACGCCTACCCGGTCTTTATTTAAAGCCGCAGTATCCAGACCGGCATCGCGGATGGCTTCATCGCTGCATACCAGCGCGTACTGTGTAAACCGGTCTATGCGTTTTACTTCTTTGCGGTCAATAAACTGATAGGGGTCGAAGCCTTTTACCTCGCAGGCAAAGCGGGTGCGGAATTTAGAAACATCGAAGCGCGTAACAGGGGCGGCACCGCTTACTCCGGCCAGCAGGTTTTTCCAGTAATCTGCGGCTGTATTTCCAATAGGTGTAAGCGCGCCAATACCGGTAACAACAACCCGTTTCAAATTCATGCAGCGAATAAAATTGAATTTCTTTAATTATATAACTCAAGTTGCCAGTACAAAATGGCGGGCTTCAGCCCGGATAAAACAACTATTTTCCGCTTATCTTTTGCTATGCAGTTGGTTTAAACCAACTGCAAATGCAGGATAAAAGGAAGTTTTCTGTTTAAGGCGACTAAAGTCGCCAAGAACTGGCAACTTGAATTATTTAACGTCATTGCGAGGCTCTGCGAAGCAATCCCCAATATAAGCAGGAGATTGCTTCGCTCTCAGAGCATCGCTCGCAATGACGTCTCCTTTCATACAAAACAAAAACGGCTCCGGTAAAACCGGAGCCGTTCTCTGTTCTTTAGCAGAACTATTACTTGGCTATCGTTTTTTCGAGGTAGTCGATGGCTTGTCCAACGGTGCCGATGGTTTCTGCCTGCTCGTCAGGAATAGAGAGATTGAATTCTTTTTCGAACTCCATAATCAGCTCCACCGTATCTAACGAATCAGCGCCTAAGTCGTTGGTAAAGCTTGCCTCCGGGGTTACCTGGCTCTCTTCCACACCCAACTTGTCAACGATAATTTTCTTTACTCTTTCTGCGATGTTTGACATGTCTTTTTGGTTTTAAATGTGGTGCGAAAGTAAAAACATCCCGCCCTTTGCCAAAAAAATATTTGACGGGGGAAAACTGACGTTCAGGTATAGATTTTTACTCCTCCTCCTTACTACCCGCCCTTACCACCACCGCTTCTAAACCGGGGTTGGTAAACTGTACATTGGTGAGGTTAAGGTCTATGTCCAGCGCACTGGCTTTGTCTTTAAACGTGGTGCCAAACGAAAGTTCGAAACCCGAAGTGCAGGGGCTGGCGGGCAGATTGGTGGTGCAGATAATAATTCCGCCACCGGTGCTTACCACTCTTATATATAGTTCAAGGTCCGGAGAAATGGGCGATGGCTCTACCGGAAAATTAACCGAGCCGCCTGCCGGTATGGTAAAGTTGGTTACGTTGTAACCTTCGGTGCCGCTGTTGCCACCCAGGTTATCAATAGCGTTGGCCGTTTCGTATTTGCTGTAGACAATAGTATTGTTGGTGGCATAGGGTAACATAAAATTGGCAAGGCGCGGAACTATCTCTTTATTGCCCACGTCAAACAAACGCGCCTTCTCTTTATTAGCCGCCACCCGGTCGGCCCGTTTATCATCGGGCAGGGTTACCAGGTCCATCCAGGCCAGGCGTTTTACTTCCAGGTCAGCAATATCGGCAGGGGTCAGCAGCGCTTCTGCCAGCACGGGGTCGGCTATTACCACCGGGTCGTTGCCTAATAAATAAAGCTGGTTAGCCGCCATGTTCAGCTTAGCATCATCGGGGTAATCAATCTGACTGTTGGTCATCTTCGCCTTATCAAGATTACCCGCATGCTCTTTAATTTCAAAATAACTGCTCAGCCCCCCGCTTACTTCTTTGCAGGCGGCACGCAGGGCGTTTGCTGCGCTTGTTTTCATGGTGGTAAAGCCGGTGTCATCGCTGTTGCCTATGGCATCCTGCAGGCCTATGTTGTTAATGAGGGTAGCTATTTTTATTTTTTCGGCTGCTATGGCAGGGTTGGCGGCAAGGTCGCCTGCATACAATCCGAGAAAACTGTTCAGCTTCAAAAATCTGCCGAAGTGTTCTTCCTGTTGGTCGTTCATGGTTTTAGGTTTTAAACCTCATCTGCCCTGCGGGCATCTTCTCCTAAAGGAGAAGAAAAAGCGGAACAAATGCGGTTGGTTAAAAAATATTGAACGCCACAAAAGAAGATTTCCGGAAGGGTTTTTTACAATTTAGCTGCGCCCTGTTGTGCACAAAAAAGCGCTTATTCATCACGTTTTTTGGCTTTTTTGAAAAGAGTTTATACTTAAAGAACAAGAGTTCATACTTAATGGAGTTTTGTTCATGGTTAAGGAAGTATTGCTCATAGTTAAGGGGCTTTTGTTCACTGTTAAGGAACAACAGCTCATACTTAAAGAAGCATTGTTTATACTTAAGGATAAACTGTTTATTCTTAAAGACCCGAAGTTCGCAGTTAAAGGGCAAAACCTCTATTTCGTTCCTTTTAACCATGCCTCCGGGCCTTACCCGTTGCGGAGGTAAAAAACCAAACCCGCCATGATGAAGTTAAGAATAGCCGATTTATGCAAAGAGAGAATGATTGAAAAGGCCTACACCCTTTTTGTAGAAGCCGGTATAAGCAAAACAAAAACACGGCAGTATCTGGATGGCAAAACCAACCGGTTGATGCTGGATGATGTAGAAATTCTCTGCCGCCTGCTGCACTGCACCCCCAACCAGCTTATGGAATGGACACCTAAGAGCAAAGCCGAGGATTATGAAGGAAACCCTTTACAGGCTATCCGCAAAAAACCACCGTTTAACATGGCAGATATACTGAGCGGAATGACCATAGGAGAAATGGAGGCGATGGTGGAGCTAAAGAAGAAACAGGAGGAAGAGGATAAGAAGAAGTGAAGGGTTTGTGAAAGAAGGTTTAGTTTAGTTGCGCATACTAAAGTTGCGAGCCATGAAAACACTTTTACTTTTTCTCTTACTACCGGCACTGACATTTGCACAGACAAATATTGGAGGTGTTTTATCATCTGACACAACTTTACTACTTGCTAATAGCCCATACATTGTAACCAACAATCTTCTTGTTCAACAAGGGAAAAAGGTAATAGTAGAACCCGGAGTTGTATTTAAGTTTAATCAAGGAATCTATTTGCAGGTAGATGGTGAATTTCAAGCAATAGGAACTGCTGCTGACTCCATATTGCTTACATTAAATACCGCAAGCGGAGCAACAGCCTGGGCCGGAATCAGATTTACTGATAGCGGCACTGACTATAATCCATTAAACGGAAGCGGTTGCAGATTGGATTATTGTATAGTTGAAAAGGTACATCATTTATGGGTTAGCGCCAGAGCGATTAAAGTTTCATCTTGTGTTGTTCAAATAAGTTCTTGCGAAATCAGAAATAACGGTACTACTGGTATAGATTTGGTAGGGTATGTGCCTTGCCGCATTATTAATAACAAGATTCATGATTGTTATATACCCATTAGCGGACTGGCGCTAATTCAGGGTAACGAAATTTTTAATTGCTCTAGCTTTATTGATATTGGAGGGGAAAGTTTCATAGGAAATTATGTTCACGACAATCTCTCAGAAACAGCAATTCGAGTTAGGGGCACAGAAATCATCAGTAGTAATATTATTGAAGATGCTGTGGTGGCAATTTTTCTGGATGGGGGTGATTCGTCAGTAATCACATGCAATACCTTTAACAATGATTCTATAAACTTATCTATCACCTGCGAAAGACACCCAATAGTGGCTAACAACAATTTCCTTAACTATAAAGGATGGAATGTGTTTTGGTCTGCTACTGGTAGCGAGTGTAGCCTTCCTTCCGGTTCGGGAGTATATGCAACTATTGACTTAAGCAATAATTATTGGGGAGGAATAACGAATGCGCAAATGGATAGCTCTATCTGGGACTTTAATGATGACTTTAGCTTAAAAGCACTTATTGCCTACGCCCCCACCATACCAGATACAGTTGATTATTCTAACGTTGATTGTTCTGCCGTAACAGCAGTAAATGAAAACACAATTCAAAACGAGAACGTAAGTCCATTCCCAAATCCATTTTCCAATCAACTTACTTTCAAACTTGCAGACAGCGAACCCACAACAATTATTCTTTACGATATTTTCTCGCGGCAATTTTTGCAGCAAACCTTTATAAACTCCACAACCATAAACACAGCGCAAATGCAGAACGGCATTTACTTTTATGAGTTAAGGAGCAACAACGGGGCAATCAATAAAGGGAAGGTTATAAAACAGTAGAAACAAAGAAGCCATCTCCTGCTGTCCTTAGTCTCAGGCCAAGCCCGAACCAAGCGACTAAGGACTTAATACAAGAATGTAAAAACAGAGAGGCCATCGCTTGGAGCGATGGCCTCTCTGTTATCTCCTTATCTTCTACCACTCACACGCCACCTTACCGGTGCTCTTGCGGCTTTCCAAATACTTATGGGCTTCGGCAATGTCGGCTGCTTTAAACACTTTGCCTTCCTGCGGTTTAAACACACCTTCCTCTACTAAGCGCACCACGTTTTCGAGGCAGCGCTTGAGCACTTCGGGTTTGCCATCGGCAATGCGCAGCATGTTTACGCCTATCATGCTTTTGCTGGCCATCATAAACACAGCGGGGTGGTAAATGCCAAACTGTAAGCCCTTCACCAGCTTCGAAAAAATATTGGTGGCATCGGTCATTTGCGAGGCTCCGTAACAAACAATGCGCCCGCCCGGTGCCAGTGCACCAATGCCCTTGCGCATAAACGAGGCGCCCATAGCATCCCAAATTACATCTACCCCATCGCGTTTGGTGGTTTCATCTATATAGTCTTCAAAGTCTACCTTGCTCGTGTCAATTACATGGTGGGCGCCCATCTGTTTCAGCATTTCCACTTTCGAGGCACTGCCCGTGGTGGCAAAAATCTCACAGCCCTTGTGTTTGGCATATTGCATTAAACCGGTACCTACTCCACCGGCAGCGGAGTGAATCAGCACGCGGTCACCGGCATACAGGTTTACCACTTCGGCCGCGCAATAGTAAGCGGTGCAGTACTGGGTGGTAAGGGCAGTGGCTACCGGTATGCTCATGGTATCCGGAATTTTAGAAGCAGCACGGCCATCGGTAAGCGCGTACTCGGCATAGCCGCCAAAGCGGGTAAGGGCGGTTACTCGGTCGCCTTCAACAAGATGGGTAATGTTAGAGCCCACACGCTCTACCCGGCCTACCACATCGTAACCAATCAAACTGGGTATAGAAGGAGCATCGTCATACATGCCTTTGCGCGCCATTACATCGGCAAAATTCAGCCCGAAGCCCTCTACTTTCACCAGCACTTCGCCCGGTTTTGGTACCGGCTTGGGTGTTTCGCGCACTTCAAAAGCATCTTCGGCAGCCCCGTATTTTACAATGTATATCCCCTTCATAGCTGTTTGGTTTTGGTGAATAAATACTTCCGGAAAATCTGTGCCGCGCAGCGGCAATCCTTTAATAGCCTGTGTGTTCGAAGCGTAATATAGAAAAAATATCGGCAGATTAGTCAACACGCTGCCGTGTTCTTTAAAAAAGTCTTACAGTAACGATATGTCATGCTGAGCGGAGTCGAAGCATTTTTCCGCTTTCACCCTTCGACTCCGCTCAGGGTGACATTGTCTTTTTAATATAGTTTCGCGCGCACATGGAATACACCGAATTAGAAATTCTTTTTGAAGACAATCACCTGATAGCCGTAAACAAACCGGCCGGTGTTTTGGTGCAGCCCGATAAAAAAGGCGATAAGGCATTGGAACAACTGCTGAAAGAATACATAGCACACAAATACAGCAAACCGGGCGAAGTTTTTCTGGGCGTTTGCCACCGCATCGACCGGCCGGTGAGCGGGGTGGTGTTGTTTGCGCGAACCAGCAAAGCATTGGTGCGCATGAACGAAATGTTTCAGGCTAAAGAAATAAAGAAAACCTACTGGGCTGTGGTGGCAAGCCGGCCCGAAAGCATCACCGGTCACTTGGTTCACTGGCTCAAGAAGAACGAACAGAAAAATATTTCGCACGCTTACGATACGGAGGTTAAGGGAAGTTCGAAATGCGAACTCGATTACAAATGGCTGAAGAGCATTGATAACTACCATCTGCTCGAAGTAAATCCGCTCACCGGTCGTCATCATCAGATTCGCCTGCAGCTTTCAAAAATAGGCTGCCCCATTAAAGGCGATGTAAAATACGGAGCGCGCAGGGGCAACGGTGACGGCAGCATCCACCTGCATGCGCGCAAAGCAGAGTTTATCCATCCTGTAAAAAAAGAAAAGGTTGAAATCACGGCACCGGTTCCCGGTGAAGTGGTCTGGAAAGCTTTTGCTATGTAATGCCTATTTCGGCAGGCCCATCGCGTTCGCCTCGTTAATCAGCATGTAATCGTTCTGGCTTACATCACCGGTAGCGGTCTCCAGAAACTCCTGAATTTTCTCCAGCGACTCGGCTTCCCATACACAGGTGCCTTTGTCCATCGTCTCGTTCGGCAACACCAGATGAATTTTAATTCCTTCCGGAAGATTAGGTAATGCTTTTTGTGCCCTGCCCCAGAATTCCTGCGGGTTCGAGATAGTGTGGTTAACTCTGAATTTCATAATACTCATGTTTTTGTTAAGTGCTAAAGGTAATTAAACAATCAAGCCGGAAAAATATTTAGCTTTTATTTTCCGGTTAAATAAATTCCGGTTAATCCCCTTGCGTTTTAAAAAATAGTATAAATTTATGAGGTTCAAAAAATGAATTGTATGAAAAAGAATAAGGCGATTGCCGGTTATCACTTACTGATGATTCTCTCTGCGGTGGACGGAAAGTTTTCGGTAAAAGAAGATTTGGTTATTGAAAAATGGCTGGAGAAAGAATTCCCGCTCCGGGTAAACTTAGATAAGGAAACGGAGTTTCTGAGCAAGATGAATCCGGATGACTATATGATTCACTTTCAAAACTGCATGGCCGATTTTTATGAGGACAGCACCGAAGAGGAAAGAATTGAACTGATTGATTACGCTATTCGCCTGGCCAAAGCCGATAAGAATATCTCGTACGAAGAAAACATCTTCATCAATGAGCTGTTCAATGAGTGGACGGAGACTTCGATTGAATAAGTTCAGTTTCGCCACTGCCCACGCTTAAACCTTAGCAATTGCCGCAGGTCAGAGAACCACTCTCATAATCTTTGCATGAAAAAATTCTCCCTGTGTTTCGCCTTTGTAATGGCTTGTAGCCTGTGGTCTTTCTCGCAACAAAACATCATCCTGATTATTGCCGATGACCTCGGCACCGACTACTGCGGTTTTTATGAAGACGCAAAAGATACAGCGAAGATGCCGAACATCCGGTCGCTGCTTCAAAAAGGAATTCGCTTTCAAAATGCCTGGGCTTCTCCGGTTTGCTCCCCTACGCGTGCAGGAATTCTTACGGGGCGTTATCCTTTCCGCACCGGTGTGGGCACCGCCATAGGCGGCAACAGTTATCCCGACTTAGATACTTCAGAAATTACGTTGCCCTATTTGCTGAAGTATGCTGCACCGGTTCAATATTCTACCGCCAACATCGGTAAGTGGCATGTAAACCAGCAGACAGCGCAAAAATTGACTTACCCTAACACCGTGTTTGGTTATGATTTGTATGCCGGAAATTTTCTGGGCGAAATAGCCGATTACTACAACTGGACAAAAATTACCAATGGTGTTTCTTCAACCGTCACCAATTACGCAACTACTGAAACTGTAAACGATGCCATTAACTGGTTAGATACTATTCCGGCTAACAGGCCTTTCTTTTTGTGGCTGGCGTTTAATGCCCCGCATTCCCCCTTTCACAAACCACCCGATTCGCTGCACAGCGTTACAGGCTTAACCGGTACGCAGCAACACATCAATCAAAACCCCGAACAGTATTTTAAAGCAATGATTGAAGCCATGGATTCAGAAACCGGCAGGTTGTTTCAATGGTTGATGACGAACAACCGAATGGATAGCACCAATGTCATCTTTATTGGCGATAACGGAAACGCGAAAAGAGTTTCGCAGATAGCAGACACCTCGCACAGCAAAGGCACTTTGTATGAATACGGTGTGCATGTGCCGTTTATTGTTTCGGGGCCGGTTGTGGTAAACCCGAATCGTGTCAGCGAAGCATTGGTAAACACTCCCGATTTATTTTCAACCATAGCAGAAATGGCGGGTTATGCCAACTGGCAGAATTCAATTCCGAATGGTGTATTGGTTGATACAAGAAGTTTGATGCCGGTTGTAAAAAATCAAATTGCATCGGTGCGCGATTGGGTTTTTACCGAAACCTTTGCGCCCACACCAACAAACAATGATGGGAAAACTATCCGCAATACAAACTATAAGTTAATGGTATTCGATGACGGCCATCAGGAATTTTATAACCTGAGCAGCGATGCGCTGGAGCAAAGCAATCTCCTTACCCAAACATTATCCGCTACAGATATTTCTAACTACAATTATCTGTGCAATGAACTCGCAACATTGGTTGGAACAACTCCGTGCCTGGCGGTGGATATAGAGGACATAGGAAACCAGAAATCAGAAATCATCATAAGCCCAAACCCGGCTGATGACATTTTAAATGTTTCGGTTTCAGAAGATTTAACCGGAGAAGAAATTTTTGTACTCGATGTGACGGGAAGAAAAATTCTTAACGTAGCTGTTTCCGGTTTAAATTTTGATATAGCAACCGGGAATTTTTCTCCCGGAGTTTACTTCGTAAAAACCCGAAATGCAGTAAAGAAATTTTTGAAACAATAGATTAAATCAAAAATTTCCCGTTCTCGTAAATCTTCTCACCGTCTGCAATTATCTGTCCGCCATTTTTCATATCGGTAATCATATCCCAGTGCACGGTTGATTCGTTTTTACCACCGCATTGATGGTAGCTTTGCCCCACCGCCATGTGTATGCTGCCTCCTATTTTTTCATCGAACAGAATATTGCGCGTAATGCGCTGAATGTTGTAGTTAGTTCCAACGGCCACTTCTCCGAACCTGCGCGCGCCTTCAATGGCAAAAACCTTGTCCAGAATTTCCTGCCCCTGCTCAGCCTGCCACGAAACAATCTCTCCGGACTTTACCTCAAGTGTAATACCCACTACATCCTTGCCCATATAAATGGTAGGATAGCTGAAGTAAACTTTTCCGTTCACGCTGTCCTCCACCGGTGCAGAAAAAACTTCTCCGCTCGGCATGTTGGCACGACCATCGCTGTTTATCCATGTGCGTCCTTTTACCGAAAATGAAATATCAATGTTGGGTCCTTTGTATTCAACTTTGTCGGCTTTGTTCAACCGGTCAACATATACCTGCTGCGTTTTGCGAACCTCCAGCCATTTGTCCACCGGGTTTTCTTCAAACAGGTTACAACTCTGGTAAACAAAATTTTCGTAGTCGGCTAAACTCATCCGCGCGTCATCAGCACCTGCTTGTGTGGGATACTGACACAAACATCTGCGCATGCTGCCGTTACCGGTGCGCTCAAAATAAATTTTATTGATTTCCTGCTGCGCCTGTTGGTGCAGTTTAAACTTCGATACATCAGCGGCTTCCTTCTCATCATCCCCTTTTTCAAAAGGCGCACGGATGTTGAGATAGCAATCGAAATTTTCCATGATGTATTTGCGCATCGGGTTTACCCAGGTCAGTTGATGTTCTTCGCCATACTGCAATACCAAATCACTCAAACCCTGTAATTCCACATTTAACACGGGAATACCTCCGGCTATGTATACTTCCTTTGCCACTTCGCGCAACAGCGGCTCTGCCAGATAGGAAGAGTTTATATACACCTTGTCGTTCCTCTTAACCGCCAGACAGTAGTTGACTAAAAGCTTCGCATATTTTTCCCGAATCAAGTTCGACATAGAGTTTGTTTTTTAGCGCGGTCGAAAATAGAAACTTCAAAATATCCTTTGTATGAAACAATACCCTACCGAAAAAACCGAATCATCCCGTTCGCGCAAAATGCGTTGGGCTTTTAACTTCTGGCCATGCATCTGGTGCACCGGTGGCAAGGTGGAGTTCATTGCCGGTGATTTTAAAGAGCTGCACGTAAGTTTAAGGCTGAACATCCGCACCCGTAACCGGGTGGGCACTGTTTACGGAGGAAGTATTTATTCTTCGGTTGATCCTTACTTTATGTTGCTTTTTATGGAAGTGCTCGGAAAGAATTATGTAGTGTGGGACAAAGGGGCTAGTATGAAATTTGTAAAGCCCATTGTAGAAAAGGTAAAATGCCGGTTTCTTATTTCCGATGAGTTAGTAAAAGATGTGAAGCACCATGTTGAAATGCGCGGGGAATACAGTTTTGAATTGCCCCTGCATTATGAAGATGATAAGGGGAAGGTATATGCAACTTTTTCCAAATCGGTTTATGTAGCGGATAAAGAGTTTTATAAGAAGAAGTTGGCAGATAAGGCGAAGAAAAATTTATCTTAGCCATCTTGCTATCCATTATGAGAAACCGCATTCTTCAGCTTTTTAACATCCGCAGTGACGAAGCAGGTTTGGTTACTAATCTTTTCTGGCTGCAGTTTTTCCAGGGAGCAGGCGTTGCCATTTTCAATTCGGTGGTATTAGCGCTTTTTATTAAGCATTTCGATGTGCTGGGTCTTCCCAAGGTTTATCTTTTCTCGGCCTTGCTATTGTGGATTGTAGGGTACGCTTACAGCAAAATAGAGCACGCCCTCTCCATAAAAAAACTGGTTCCGCTTATTATTCTCTTTGTTTCCGCCAGCATTCTTTTGTTCAGTTTAAAATACTCCGATACTAATTCTTCTTGGTTTCTCTTTGTAATGCTTGGCTGGTATTATGTCATTTATCAACTCACCAATCTTGAGTTTTGGGGACTCGCTGCTTTGCAATTTGACATACGCCAAAGCAAGCGGTTGTTTGGAATGATTGGAGCAGGAGATATTCCTGCCAAGTTGATTGGCTACTCACTTGTACCGCTTTTGGTCAAAGTTTTTTCGGCTGAAAACACCATTGCCCTTTCCGCAATCTCTATTCTCCTGTCAATGATTTTCTATTTCCGCTTAAAGAATACGGGGAAGCTGGATATGCATGTAGCGCACGAGCATGCGCACAACAATGGCCACGCCACCGAAAGCTGGCGCGATATTGTAAAGAGCTTTTTCGGTAACCGGATGATAGCTTTTGTGGCATTGCTCTCGTTCATCGTAATGACCTGTGTTACCATTATCAGCTTTTCATTTTATGCCGAGATAAAGCATGAGATGCTGAGTGATGCAGAACTTTACGGATTTATTTCTATGTTTTTTGTCGGAGGAAGAATTCTTGCCATTTTCATTCGCCTCATTCTTACAGGCAGGTTAGCAAACATACTCGGCACCAAGGGTTCGCTACTTGTAAGCCCTGCTATTTTGCTGATGTTTCTTGTCAGTTTTATTGTGCTCTCTTTTTTTACGTTAACCGGTCATGCTGTTGTTTACTTTTTCGGTTTAATGTTCATTATCACCGAGGTTTTAAAAACATCACTGCAAGACCCTGTGTTTCTTTCACTCATGCAGCCGCTTTCCACCAATCTTCGATTGAAGGGTCACACGATTGTAAAAGGGGTGATGGATCCATTTGCGCTTGCATTCAGCGGCATCATGCTTTATACTCTTATAAAACTTTCAGGCAAAGTTGATTTGTATTTGCTCAGCTATCTGCTTTTTGTATTACTGGTTGTTTGGGTGGTTATGATTTTTCTGGTTGACCGCGAGTATGTAAAAACGTTGGTAACGGCTCTTAACAGGAGATATTCCATAGGTAATGAAATTGATTTGAGTGACGAGAAAACAAGAAATGTTTTGCTCGAAAAAATTTCCACCGGTGAACGCGGTGAGGCCATTTACATTTTGAACCTGATAGAGAAACAATATTCGGACGACAAAGAAGAGTTAGTGCTGAAGGCGATTGACCACCCTAAAAAGGAAGTGCGGATGGAAGCCATAAAACTTGCCGAACGTAAGAAGATACTCGCTGCCCTGCCGCAAATCGAGAAAATAATTACGGAACGGATTGACATGGAGCTTCTGCCGGAAGCAGTAAAAGCAAAGTGCATGTTGCAGCCCGATGAATTGGAAAACTTAGATGTGTTTGTGGAAGACAGCGATCACCGGTTGATGAAATCAGCGATCACCGGATTAATGACAAGTGGTGGAATAAGCGCTGTTGTAACAGCAGGCCAGCGTCTGCTTCAGCTCATTTCTTCCTCCAACCCAAGCGAACGTAAAATGGCTGCGGAAATAATTGGCGAACTTGGCGTACAATCGTTTTATAAACCGCTGCTTGACTTGCTGATTGATGAAAACGAAGAAGTGGCCAAGGCAGCCATTGTTGCTTCGGGTAAAGTGAAGAATGAACGACTGATTCAGCCGCTGATGCAAATGTTTTTGCAACACAAAAATGAAAAGGCAGTGATAGATGCTTTGTATGAAGCCGGAGATACATCGCTGAAAGAAATCAGCCATGCGCTCACTAATGAAAACCTTTCCCGCCAGCAGCAGTCAAAATTAATTTTACTCTGCGGCAGAATAGGTTCTGACTATGCTACAAAAATTCTGGATGAATTAGTCTGGAAGACACCGGGACTGCGCTCTGATATTTTTCATGCTCTTCACTTGTGCGAGTTTAAGTTACAGCCCCATAACCGCGCGCAACAGCATATCGAACTGATGCATCACTACATTTTAGCCTCTACCAAAATTCTGTTTATGATTCAGGAGGCGGAAAAAATTAACACCACTAAAGTTTTAGTTGATGCACTGCATCTTGAATTGAATGAAATCCGCGATTCGCTGCTGCTGCTTTTCTCTTTTGTTTATGATAAGGAGAAAATGCTCAAAGCAAAAAGCGCTTTCAGTATGAAGAAGAGAGAAGCTATAGCAAACGCATTAGAGGTGATAGAAATTGAAGTCCCCAAGGAAATCTCCTTAAAGTTCAACAAAATTTTTGAACCGGGAGCAGTTGGGGATAAATGCAATGCAATGCAGCCTTATTTTAAAGAACATCTTACCTATGAGAAAATTATTGACACCATATTGAACAATCGCCAACACCACTATCATCGGTGGACAAAAGCTGCAGCATTGCACTCCGTAATTTTTTATACAGGAAAGGAAAAAAGGGCATGGTTGCAGCAAGCGGAAAAGGAAAATGATATATTGCTGAAAGAAACTGCAAGTAAAATTTTAGCTGAAACGAATTGAAGTAATGTCTGCTATACATCCAAAAGAACAACGTCTCTTATTGATAGAAAAAGTGCTCCTTCTCAAATCGCTCTCGCTTTTTGAAGAAACACCCGAAACTGTTCTGGCTGAACTCGCGGAGATTTTGATTGAAGAAGAATTTGAAGCCGGCAAATCAATTTTTCTGGCAGGAGATGAGGCACATTGCATGTATATTATTTTTAAAGGCGAGGTAAAAATTCATAAAGCTGAACACACTTTTGCGGTACTAAAAGAGAACGACTTTTTCGGAGAGCTTTCCCTTTTGGATACGGAAACCAGGTCTGCTTCAGCAACCACAAACACAGAAGCCTTACTATTAAAAATTGACCAGGAGCCCTTTTATGAATTGATGGAAAGCCGCATTGAAGTGGCGAAAGGAATCATCAAAACTTTATGCAGACGTTTAAAAGCTCAGAATGAGAAATCGGTTCAGAGCAAACCTACTCAATCGTAAGTAGCTACAATTTTTTCTATCGCCTTAAGGTGTTTTTGCTTTTCAGATTCGCGGTTTTTTTTGCAAAAATTGGTATGGTACCTGTGTCCCTTTAAGAAATTCATTTGAATTATATTCCATTGGCGTTCACCTTCTACGCCCAGATAAATTTTAATCTCTTCGAAGAGGGTTCTTCCTATTCTTTCAAAATCATCGGTGCCCAAGTATTCTAAATCGGCATCGGCAATAATGTACTCCAACTTGTTCTGCGGATTTTGCGGAATCTTGGTTGCCTTAATCATGCCACAGATAATTTCAATTTCGGATTCGGTAAATCCAAAACCGGGCAAATCAGCTTTCGCCATATCGCAACCAACTTCCTCATGATTACGGTAAACCTTAGTAAAGCCCGCATCATGATAAAGCACCGCTATTTTTAATAACAACATTTCTTCCTCCGAAAGCTTTTCCTGTTTGCCAATCAGTTCTGCTGAACGCAAAACATCCATGGTATGATGAAGTCCGTGATAATAAAGATTATTAGGCAAATCTCGTTTCAGGATGCCCACTATATGCTGCTCAACCTCTTTAAAATTTCTCATTCCCGATGTGAAATTATCTTTTGCCGGATACTATGCATTTGCTTTTTCCACGAAATACATGTCTATTTCTCCTTTATTCTTCGCTTCTATTTTTCCGCGGTATACGCAGGCAAACTTATCTTTCACCAACTCGTAAGTGGCTCCTGAAATATTGATTTTACCCGCTTCGCTCGATTGCTGCATTCGCGCTGCCATATTCACCGTATCGCCCCAGATATCATACGCGAATTTGCGTATTCCAATAACCCCGGCCACCAATTGACCGGTATGTATGCCTATACGGAACTCAAAAGGGATTTTCCCTAGCGCGGTACGTTCCCTTCTCAACTTATCAATCTCATACAAAAAATCAAGGGCGGCCTGCACTACCAAATGCGGATTGCCTTCGCTCTTGGTCGGAACTCCACCGGCACATACATAAGCATCGCCAATGGTTTTAATTTTTTCGGTGTCATACTTTTCAATCACCTTGTCGAAGCGTTCGAAATAAGCATCTAACCCTTCAATCAAATCATCGGGTGAAAGTTGCTCGCTAATTGTGGTGAAATCCTTAATATCAGCAAACAACACCGTGGCTTTGGAGTAATTTTTTGCTGTGGTTTTGCCGTGTGCCTTTAACTCATGCATTACTTCTTCAGGCAAAATGTTCAGCAACAATTCATCACTTCTTCTTTTTTCTTCATTAATTATTTTATTCTTCTCTTCTAACTCCCGCAAAGTTTTTTGACGTGCAAAAAACAACAAGCCGATAACCGTAAGTAAACTGAGCGAAACCGCTGCAACTATAATGTAGAGATTGTTCTTGGCTTTTTGCGCATCCAATTCAAGTTCCGACTTTTTTAACAAAAGATCTTGCACCTGTTGCTCCTTCTTCAAAATTTTCACGCTGTCCTCCTGAAACTGTAACCGTTCTGCGATGCGCTTGTTCCGCATTTCAGAACTCATCAGCATTTCTTCGGTTTCTGCTAAAAGCTTTTTAGCAGAATCAATTTTTACCTGTGTTTGCGATAATTCCCGTTGTTTGATTTCCAGTTCCGCTTTAGCCCGTATAGCCTCTGACCTTGCACTTTGCGCTTCCTGTCTGCTGCTAGCTATTTCAAAACTTTTCTGTTGGTTTTCCTGATTAAGTTTTTTTATCTCCTGCTGTGAAGACTGATTGTTCCATTCAGTTTGCTGCTGGATGGTTTTTTGCTCCTCCATCATTTGTTGTTTCAGCTTACGCATTTCCTCCAACTGTTTCGCCTTGGCGTCATTGCCGGTTTGTGCTACCGATGAAGTAGAAATGAGAACTGCTAAAAAGAGTTGGCTGAAAAACGAAAAATACTTTTGCATCAGGGGTTAAATCGGAGATGAAATTAAGCAATGTCATCCACAAAATACATATCTATCTGTCCTTTATTTTTGGCTTCTATTTTTCCGCGGTGTGTACAGCTGAACTTTCCCTTCACCAACTCATACGTTGTACCGGAAATATTTATCTTTCCTTCCTCTCCATGTTGCTCCATACGAGCAGCAATGTTTACGGTATCACCCCAAATGTCGTATGCAAATTTTCTTAAGCCCACAATGCCGGCAATGAGCGGGCCGGTATGAATTCCAATCCTGATTTCGAAATAAATGCCACCGGCTTTTTCCTTTTCAGCTTTTGTGCGCTTCATAAATTCCTGCATTTCGAGTGCTGCACAGATTACATAATAAGCATTATCTACATCTGCTTTAGGTAAGCCTCCTACACACAAGTAAGCATCGCCTATGGTTTTGATTTTCTCAATTTTGTAATTGCCAACTATTTGGTCAAAATTTTTGAAGTAATAATCAATTTCTGTTACCAACTGTGTAGGAGTCATCTTTTCAGCCGCACCGGTGAAATTTTTAATATCGGCAAACAACACAGTTGCCATGTCATAGTTCTTTGCTTTTGAATGACCGCTTTCCTTCAGTTCACTTGCTACCTCCGCAGGGAGAATATTGAGTAGCAAATCATCCGATTTTCTCTTTTCAGCAGCAATCAACCGGGTATCATTCCTTTTTTGAATAAAGGCAAATATCGCTAAAGATGCAATTACCGCGAGCAACCCTATGCCAATAAAGGAAGCTTTCTTCACCAACTTCTGTCTTTCAAAGGCCGAATTCATTTCGGCATCCTTTTTATCCTGGATCGCTTTTGCAATCCGTTTCTCCTTTTCAAAATTTGTCTGCAACTCCAATTGAGTTACTTTTTTTGCTAAATCTTTGGTGTGGTTTTTCTCCGCTAATTCATGAAACTTAACGTGATAGTCTAGCGCTTTTGTTTTATCGCCTTTGTATAGATATGCGTAGTAAAGTGCTTCAGCAGAACTCTTCTCTAAATCGGCTTCTCCGTTCGCTTTCCCTTCTTGTAAAGACATCTTAGCGAGTTCAATTGCCAAATCATATTGTTTATCGCTCAACAGAATAAAACACATCAGCAAGCGGCTGTGACTGAAGGATGATATTGAGCCGGTTTCCTGAAAAATATCCATCGCCTGAGTAACATTTTTCATTGCTTGCTTGGAGTCTTTTTTATCATAATAGATGGCAGCCAATTGCTGCAGGCAGTTTGCTACATTGTTCTTGTTGCCTACTTCTTCCGATAGCTGGATAGCTTCGTTGTATTTGGCAACAGCATCATCTAACTTACCTTTTTTGTGCAATTGATTTGCCAGTTCAAAAGTTACACTGCCATACCACTCTTTAAAATTTGCCTCTTGGGCAACTGCCAGCGATTGGGTATACAGTTCTAATGCTTTTTCGTCCTCTCCCAGCGATTCGTAAATAGTGGCTTTGCCATCTAAACAACGGGCAATGTTTCTTTTGTCGCCAATTTTTTCTGCCAGTAAAAGTGCGTTCTGATAAAGGTCGAGTGCTTTGCCATATTGTCCCTGATTTAGCTCCAAATTTGCCAGCCAGTATTTGCAAAAAGAAATGGCAGAAGTATCATTAATCTGCTGACTTAGAGCTTCTGCCTGGTTGATAAAGATTCTTGCCTTGGCATATTCATCAACCTTATAGTTGGCTACCCCCATTAATGCTACTGCTCTTGCCTGTCCTTTTTTATAAGCAATATTCTCGGCAGATGCTTTTGCATTACCGGCTATTACTAGACTTTCTTTGGGCTTTTGATTCAGCAGCGACTCCGCTTTATGGTTCAGCAGGTCAACATCCTTTTCGCTCTCAGCAAACGTGGGAGAAAACAGCAGAAGAGTAATAAAAACTGTAGCGGAGAATTTCTTCATCAACCGAATTTAAATTCAATATAGAAACAAATCGAGATTAGGCAAAGAACACAAGCCTGAACTTGTTTTATAGAGTAGAATGGAAAAGATTGATAAATAAGATAGAATCGGTATCGTTACTCTTTCTTCACAAAGTTGAAATCAATTCGCTTGGTTTTTCCCTTGTCTTTCCCTTCGATATAGGCATGAAGGTGCTTGTCTTTTTTTATCTCATACACGATTCGTTGAGGGAAATCGTGCGCTGGGTTTTCGGCAACAAAAAACTGTGCAGTATGTGAAGTGATTTTAAACTCTACCTCTTTCCCCTTATTCTGACTGCGTACTTGGGGTATGTAAAAACACTTTTCTCCACGCACTACCAACCGGATTGATTCATCAAAAAAAATTTCGGTTTCATCTTTATCATGTGCTTCAGGGGCATAATGATAGCTAATGCCACTGATCATCGTATCGTTTATCAACTGCCACTTTTCGTACGCTTCCTCACCATCTAGTTTCCAGTTGCCTTCCAACCATAAAAATTGGTTTACAGAATTTTCCTGTGCGTAGACAAACGAAGTCATTACTGTAAAAAGGGAAATCAGGTATCTCATTTTAAACCGGTTTGAATTGTTCGAAGCCTTGCTTGCAATTAAAGCAAAAACGAATAGCACGGCAAAGCGTAGAGCCAAATGCAGAGCGTAATGTAGTGTCCGTGCTATGACAATGCGGACAACGAACACTGTTAAGTTGCGCTTCGGTAAGTTCATCATCATTCAACATAGCGGGAGGCGCAAGACCGAATTTCTCCAACTTAACTTTTGCTGATGGTTTTATTCTGTCGCTGGTCCACTTGGTTCCAAAATCAACTTTTACCTCTACCTTATCAAAGCCTAGCTTTAAAACCTCATCTTGAATACTTTTCCTGATTACCCCAATAGCCGGGCAACCAACAAAAGTTGGAGTCATGGTAATGGAGACTGCAGATTGTGGATTATGGATTTCGATTGCAGTAATCATTCCCATATCAACTACAGAAATTACAGGAATCTCCGGATCTTTCACGTTTTCAAGTGCCGACCAGATTTCAGTATCCGTAATAATTGCCGTTTGCATTATCATTATCAGTTAAACTACCATTCCGCGTTTACATCTGTCCTCACTACCTCACACATCTCATCTAAAAGCGGTTTAAGATACTCGGAGTGAAACCCCTTTCTTCCTCCGTAAACTATTTTTCCTTCATCTGTTACAGGGATTTCTAATCCGCCTGTTTCAATGATGGGTGTTACTTTCTCGAGCCAACGTTTTTTCAGTTCTTCTTCTCCGCCAAAAACATTCTCTGAAATCAATTCGCCTTCAAACTCTCCTTTTTCAAAAATACCAAGTGCCAGATGCCAGGAATAATTCAACGCTGATTGCATGCGTGCTTTACTCTCTTCTGTGCCCTTAGCAAGTTGCTTTACAAAAGTGTCCCCGTGCATTACGTGATACTTTATCTCTCCCTTTACCTTCTTTGCCAACTGAGCTAACGGCTGAAATGAAGATTGAGTAAGCATATCGTAACGAATCAGTTCTGCGTGGTCGAATAAGAACTGACGAATAATGCTGAAATCGTATTCACCAATGGGTTGCTCAACAAACTGACAACATTTAAACTGTTTTTCTTCGCGTTTAAATGCAAGGGTATCTGGATCTGCTTCTCCAAAAACTTCATTCAGGATGTTATAGAGTGCCTGCGCGTGGCCGATTTTGTCCTGCGCCATTGAAGAAAACGCAAGGTCTTCCTCCAGCATTGGCCCAATGCCCGTCCATTCTGAATTGCGATGACCGATGATAAGCGCATCATCTGCCATTTTTAAAAGCAAATCCTTTATCGCTTCGTTTCTCATATTGTGACTTTGTTTTTGTTCTGAAATTTTTCAATTCTGTCCCTCACTTTATAAAATGCCGGGTCGCGGAAAGTTTTTTCGGGAGTTGTTTCGAAAATATCTTCATCTTCGGTATTAAAGGTGTACACATCGCTTGTTTTGGTAACCCACAAATTAGTGGTTTTCCCTCTGCGGGCATACTGTTCCTTAGCCATTATCAAGGCCATCTCAGGAGTTGACGCATGAACAATTCCCACATGAACCACCTGCTTACCCCGTTTATCCTGATGGAAAACTTCCCAGGTAATCAAGTGCGAATTGGTGTGGGTTTCGCCATCTGCTATTTTCTTGAAATCAAGGCGATTTACTCGCGGGTCTAATGAACTCATATTGCTGGTTTTATGCTAATGGAACCTGATATTTTTCCGATGGATTCATCAAAGCCTGACGAACCCAACGACCTGCTTCTTCAGCAAATTTGCGAACAGCTAACCTTTCTGAATTACAAGGGCCTCCTCCGTTAATCACTCGCTTAAATTCATTCCAATCCGGATCGCTGAATTCCCAAATTCCATCATTATTTTTTTTCAAATTAGGGTCAGGGAAAGTAATGTCCAATTCCCAAATTTTCGGAACGTATTGGTCCAAGAACTGATTGCGCATGTCATCATTTGAAGCGAGTTTCACTTTCCATTTCATCAATTTTTCGCTGTGTGCGCTCATTTTGTCTGGCGGGCCAAAAAAATGTAATAGAGGAACATACCACCGGTTGATGGCATCCTGCAAAATAGCGCGCTGATGTTTTGTTCCCGTTGCCAGATAAACTACATTATCGTGTCCTTGCTTTAAATGAAAGCTTTCTTCATAACAAATTCTTTCCAAAGCACGGCAATAAGGACCGTAGCTTCCCTTACTATTGATAACCTGATTTACAATGGCTGCGCCATCCACCAAGAATCCAATCACCGCAATATCTGCCCATGTTTTAGCTGGGTAATTAAACACGTTTGAATACTTCGATTTTCCGTTCAGCAAATCGTTCAGCATTTCTTCGCGGGTTTTACCAAGCGTTTCGGCAGCAGAATAAAGCAATTGACCGTGACCAATTTCATCCTGCACTTTTGCAATCAATGCTAACTTTCTTCTGAAGTTCGGAGCTCGGGTAATCCATGTGCCCTCAGGCAATGCACCAACAATTTCAGAATGTGCGTGTTGTTCAATCATGCGAATGAGCTGTTTGCGGTATTCCACCGGCATCCAATCTTGCGGCTCGATTTTTTCTCCCCGCGCAATGCGTGCTTCAAACGCTTCCAACTTCTCCGGGTCTTCCACCGTAGTATTCATGCGTTTTGCATCCTCTTCCGATAAGTTTGTGCTTCCGTACATGGTTTATAATTTAAGTCCTTTTAATAGTAAATCAGAAATATCGTTGGCAATTTCTTCCTGTGTCAAATTTTCGTTCGAGTTATACAAATCGTAGGTGGCATTTAAGGCGGAAAAAATCGCAAAAGCAATCAATTTCGAATTCATCTTTTTGAAATCGCCTTTTTTAATTCCCTTGTCAATGATATCGCGAAACTTCATCTCGTATTCAAAACGTAATTTTTTGAATTTGCCCAAATGCGGCTGCTCTAAAAACAGCCATTCGTTAAAGAAAACTTCCGAAGCTTCGAGATTTGTTGCGATTACATTAACATGTGCTTTAACAGCAGCTTTCAGCTTGCGAGGAAATTTTTCTTCAGCAACAACAGCCGCGTCAAATGCGGCAAAAAACTGCTGCGCCATGTCAAAACAGATTTCGCGCAACAAATCATCCTTGCTTTTATAATGGTTGTAAAGGCTGGGAGCTTGTATCCCTACTTCTTTTGCCAGCTCACGCATGCCTACAGCTGCATAACCCCGCTCGCGGAAAAGTTTCTGTGCTGTTTTCCTTACCCTTTCTTTAGTTGTTTGTGCTACTGCCATAACAGGTAGCAAAAGAAAGCTTTTCTTTTGAAACTAACAAGTGTTAGTGAGTGAAGTTGTAGATGTCTGGCAACCGTCAAAAGACATCTGGTCAGGTCATGGTTTATTTGGTCGCCCGTATTTTGAAAATCCGGATGTATGTGTATATTTGCGCCAGATTTATCGAGAAAGAGGGGACGAGAGTCCCCTCTCTTATTTTTCGGATATGAACTTTGAAGAGGTAAAGAGCAAGATTGAGGAGTGGTTACAACCCAGGCTGAATGAGAAAAATTTGTTTCTCGTGGATATCAAATTTCCAATGGGAAGGCAGATTGAGGTGTATGTGGACAGCGATGAGGGTATTCATATTTCGGAATGTGCCGACATATCGCGGTTTCTGGAAAAGAATTTAGATGGAAGCGGCTTGGTTCCCGAAAACTATGTTCTTGAAGTTAGCAGTCCGGGCATGGATAACCCCTTGCGGATTCCTCGCCAATACAAGCGCAGAATAGGTCGGGTGCTGGAAGTGACGAAGATAGATGGGGCCCAGGTGGTGGGGGAATTGGTTGAGGCGAATGAAGAAAAAATAAAATTGCGCGAAGTGCAGGAAGAAAAAAGTAAAAATCAAAAGGCAAAAAATAAAGAAGTAAAGGAGCTAAAGGAATACGAACTGAAATTCGATGAGATAAAAAGAGCAGTGTTGCAGTTCAAATTCTAAATACTTGTATTCAAAAACTAAAACCATAAATCTTCAAAAACAAAATTTAATACCATGAACAGTTTAGAACTGATTGACTCGTTCAGCGAGTTCAAGCAAATGAAAAATATCGATCGCCCGACTATGATGAAGGTGCTCGAAGACGTTTTCCGCACTTTGCTTCGCAAAAAGTATGGAGATGTAGACAATTTCGACATCATCGTAAATACTGATAAAGGCGATTTGGAAATTTGGCATAAACGCGAAATTGTAGAAGACGATGCGGTAGAGAATCCGATTACACAAATTGGAATTACTGAAGCCAAAAAAATTGAAGAGGATTTTGATATTGGCGAGGAGACCTACGAAAAAATCACGTTAGAAAGTTTTGGTCGCAGAGCTGTTTTAGCTGCTCGTCAAACTTTGGCATCACGCGTTGGTGATTTAGAAAAAGACGAAGTTTTCAAAAAGTATAAAGACCGCATTGGAGAAATTCTTTCAGCCGAAGTTTATCAGGTTTGGAAGAAAGAAATTCTGCTACTTGATGAAGAGGGAAACGAATTGCTGCTTCCCAAATCAGAGCAGATAAAAACCGATTTCTTTAAGAAAGGGGAAACCATCCGCGCGGTGGTTAAGAAGGTTGAGTTACGCAACGGAACTCCGTTTATCATTCTTTCAAGGACCGATAACGCTTTTCTTGCCAAATTGATGGAAGCGGAAGTTCCTGAAATTTTTGATGGATTGATTGTGATTAAAAACATCGTCCGGGAGCCAGGAGAAAAAGCAAAAGTTGTAGTTGAATCTTTCGATGACAGAATTGATCCGGTGGGCGCATGTGTGGGCGTGAAAGGTTCACGTATTCACGGCATTGTTCGTGAGTTGAAAAACGAAAACATCGACATCATCAACCATACCAATAATCTTTCGTTGATGGTTCAACGCGCGCTTGCTCCAGCAAAAATTACTTCGTTGGATATCAATCAGGAGACAAAAAGAATTTCGGTTTACCTCGCACCAGATCAGGTTTCTTTGGCTATTGGTAAGCGTGGTGTGAACATCAAGCTTGCCAGCCGGTTAGTTGGTTTTGAAATTGATGTTTACCGTGAGAATGAAGAAGGCAACGAAGAGGAATATGACATTGACCTTGATGAGTTTGCAGATGAAATTGACGACTGGATGATTGATGAGTTGAAGAAGATCGGTTGCGATACAGCGCGCAGCGTCCTTCAGTTAAGTGAAGACGAATTGGTTCGCAGAACCGATTTAGAAGAAGAAACCATCAAGGAGATTCGCAGAATTCTTCAAAGTGAGTTTCAAGATGAAAAGAAGTCGTGAGTTTTGCGATGAGAACGGGTAAACAACAAACAAATAAGTGATGCGTAGTTGGCGATGTAACCAATTACGCATCGCCAACAAAGAATTACAAGTCACTAAATAAAATACATGGCAGAAGTAAAGACATTACGATTAGCAAAAGCAGGTGCTACCTATAACGTTTCAGAGGGGCACATTGTGGAGGCATTGAAGAAGGCGAAGTTTACTCTTACAGGTAATCCAAACGAGAAACTTTCACCAGAGATGATTGCTGTACTCGACAAAGAATTTGGTACTGATAAGAGCATCAAACAACAGGCAGACAATACCTCCATAGACAAGACCCCGAAAGAAAATATTGTGGCAAAAGAAGATAACATCGCCACGCACAAAAAGGAAAAGGAAGAAAAAGACATTCTTGTTACCAGTAACATTGCCCACAAAGAAGAGAAGCCTGCAGAAGAAATTATTACCGCCAAAAAACAAAAGCTAGAGGGTCCAAAAGTTGTAGGCAAATTAGAAGAGGAAGAAAAGCCTAAAAAAGGGAAGAAGAAAAAAGAAGATGCCGCAGAACCAGTGGTTGAAGAAGTGGCTGAAGAGAAGAAAACAACTAGGAAAAAGAAGGAAGAACCGGAACCGGAACTGGAAGTAAAGATAGAGACCAAGTATCAAACACTAGAGGGCACTAAAGAAGTTGGCAAAATTGATCTTTCGCAGTTCGACCCAAAGCCGAAGAAAAAAGATGAACCAACCGGTGAGAAGAAAATTCGGGAACGTAAACTGGTAAAGAAAAAGGAACGCGCTCCGCTCGGTGGTGATCAGTATTATGATAAGAAAGTAGAGAATTTTCAGCGTAAACGAGATATAGGCACCGGTTTTAAAAAGCCGGAGATTTCACAGCCTGCCGAGATAACCGAAAAGCAGATTGAGGATAAAATTCGGGCTACGATGGCTAAAATTCAGGCGCAAACTTCCAAGAGTGACCGCTCGAAATTGCGTAGAGGAAAACGCGAAGCCATTCAGGAAAAAATAGAAGCAGCACAGGAAGGAGTTCAGCATAATAAGCTACAGGTGGCAGAATTTATTTCCGTTTCCGAATTGGCAAGTTTGATGAACATGGCACCGGTGAAGATTATTTCTACCTGTATGCAATTAGGGGTTATTGTTTCAATCAATCAACGCTTAGACGCTACGATTATTGAATTGGTAACCGCTGAACACGGTTATGAAGTGGAATTTATTTCTGCCGCTGACCAAACAGCATTCAAGGAAGAGGAAGCGGATAAACCGGAAGACCTTCATCCACGCGCTCCGATTGTTACCATTATGGGTCACGTTGACCACGGTAAAACTTCTTTGTTGGATTATATCCGTAAAACAAATGTGGTGGCGAAAGAAGCTGGAGGAATTACACAGCATATTGGTGCATATGAAGTTACAACCGGTGATGGAAGAAAAATTTCTTTCCTCGATACTCCAGGTCACGAAGCGTTTACAGCTATGCGTGCGCGTGGCGCAAAGGTTACCGATATTGCCATTATTGTAATTGCGGCTGATGATGCTGTAATGCCACAAACAAAAGAAGCGATCAATCACGCCCAGAGTGCGGGTGTGCCGATGATTTTTGCATTCAACAAAATTGATAAAGACGGAGCTAATGCTGATAAAATTCGCGAGCAACTCTCGCAAATGAGTTTGTTGGTAGAAGAATGGGGCGGTCCTCACCAAAGTCAGGAAATTTCTGCAAAGAAAGGATTGAACATTGATTTGCTTTTGGAGAAAATTTTGCTCCAAGCCGAGCTACTCGAGTTAAAAGCAAATGCAAAACGTCTTGCTACCGGCTCTGTAATTGAAGCAACGCTTGATAAGGGTCGCGGTTATACTACCACCATTCTTGTTCAAAACGGAACCCTGAAGATGGGTGATATTATTGTAGCAGGTCCTTACATGGGCAGAGTAAAAGCTATGTTCGACCATACAGGTGCTAAAATGAAAGAAGCTGGACCATCAGTTCCTGTGCAGGTTCTGGGTTTAAGTGGCGCACCGCAGGCCGGTGAAAAATTTAAAGTGTTCGATAACGAAGCTGATGCAAAAGAACTAGCTACCAAACGGGCACAGATTGAACGCGAAACCGGCATTCGTACTAAGAAACATATTACCCTCGATGAAATCGGAAGACGCTTGGCTCTCGGAAATTTCAAAGAGCTTAGCTTGATATTGAAAGGTGATGTGGATGGCTCGGTAGAAGCATTGGCAGATTCTTTACTTAAACTTTCAACTGAAGAAATTCAAATCAGAATCATTCATAAAGGCGTAGGTGCAATTTCAGAATCCGATGTATTGCTTGCAACAGCATCTGATGCGATTGTGATTGGATTCAATGTCCGTCCATCGCAAAATGCGAAGAAGATTGCCGAAGCAGAAGGAGTGGATATTCGTCTTTACTCCATTATTTACAACGCTATCGAAGAAATTAAGAGCGCGATGGAAGGATTGCTTGAACCTAAGATTGAAGAAAAAATTATTGGTAATCTCGAAGTACGGAGTGCTATTCATGTAAGTAAATTGGGAACTATTGCCGGTTGCTTTGTGAAAGACGGAAGAGTGCTGAGCCGGTCGAAGGTTCGAATCATTCGCGATGGAATTGTAATTCATACGGGCACTGTTTCAGGACTAAAACGCTTCAAAGATGATGTAAAAGAAGTTGTAAGTGGACTCGAATGTGGTGTAATGGTGAAAGACTATCAGGACATTAAAGAGAACGACATCATTGAAGTATTTGAAGAAATAGAAGTACAACGTAAACTCTAAGAGAAAAATTCTTCAACCAAAAGCCTCCCTGACTTATCGGGGAGGCTTTTCATTTTAAAAGGGCTTTGTTGTAAAGATTCATTGTCTTTTCTGCGATAATCTTGTCTGTCATGGTTTGCGCATGAGCATATCCGCTTTCTCTCATTTGCAACTTCAATTTTTCATCATTCAAAACTTTAAGAATTGCATCCGCAATTTCTTCTGATGAGGTTGGATTGATGTAAAACGAATTTTTTCCGCCTGCCTCTTCAAAACATCCGCCTTTGGTTGTTATCACCGGCACTTTGCTAAATAATGCTTCAACAATCGGCATTCCAAAGCCTTCGTACAAACTTGGGAACACAAATGCGTTTGCTGCTTTGTATACCGAAGGCACATCTTCATTTGAAACGCTGGATAGAATTTTAACCCGGTTCTGTAAATTCTTCTTTTCAATCAACGCCTCGATTTTACCCTTCATATTTCCAGAGTCACCGACCAACACCAAATCTTCTTCAACTCTGTTTTTAATCAAATCGAATGCTTCAATAAGTACTCTCTGATTTTTACGAGAGAAAAATGAACCGACATTCAAAACATACTTAGCTGGTAAATTATACTTCTGGGTTACTTCTGGGTTTGGGGCTTGGAATTCTGACTGTTGGAATTCCGCTCCAACCAATGGATATATAACTTCAACTCTTTCTTCATTTACTCCGTATATTTCCATCAAATCATTCTTGGTCTCGTTACTAACGGCAACAATTTTAGCGGCATGCTTAGCGGCATGTTTTGTTTTCAGTTTGTAAATCTGTCGGTCTGTAAATGGATATTGTTCTTTGTGTTTTAGGAAAATTAAATCGTGGATAGTGACAACAAAAGTGGTGAGGGACGAGGGACGAAGGACGAAGGGGATTTCATTTGAAAGTCCATGATAAACATCAACGCGATGATTGAGCAGTTGATTGTTGATACCCAAGGAGCGCCAAAGCGGATGAAATGTTTTTTGAAACGTTGTTTCTGGTAAAATAATTTTGAACTCACCGGTTAGCTGATGAAAGAATTCATCTTTTACTTCAGGAGAGAAAAACAAATATTTTTCGTTTGGGAAATACTTCATGAGCGCATTCAACAAATTGCGGGAGTAGTTTCCTAAACCCGAGCCGTTGCTTAAAGCGCGTTTAGCATCAAAGGCGAGTTTCACGAATACTTGAATTTAATAGCGCGAAAATATTTCAGAAATACTTCGAGGCTCAAAAGATAGCAAATAGTTAGCCCGGGTGCTCCCTCCGTAAAACCAAGTAACAAAAAATAAGTACGAATAAATTTAAATGGTGGGCTGAAAATTAACTTGAACAGAAGAATAAAAATGTTTTTGCTTTTTAAATGCTGTGCGCTGATAGTGGCAAACTTATCGCGCTGAGCTAAGAACGATTCGTGTGTCGGGTAAGTATTGTGTAGAATGTCGCCTGATAAACTTTTAATGGCAGAACCTTTCATCAACTCAAATCTATCATGTGGATTTATTCCCGTCCATGAACCCATAGTTCTGTTCCATAGCCGCAATTTTTCATCGGGATACCAACCGCACGTTTTAATCGGATTGCCGCAATAAAAATTCAACCGGTTCATGGAATAGCCATCGGCATCAAAACTTTCCTTTGCTTCTTTGATTGATTGTTTTAACTCTTTACTTAAGGTTTCATCAGCATCAAGCGAAAGCACCCAGTCATAGGTTGCCTGCTCCTTCGCAAAATTCTTTTGCTGAATATGGCCTTCAAATTTATTTTGAATTACCCTAGCACCTTTTGTCTTCGCTATTTCAACCGTTCTGTCTTTTGAAAAAGAATCAACCACCACCACCTCATCCGCCAACTCGCTTACAGAATCGATACATCTGCCAATGTTTTCCTCTTCATTAAAAGTGATAATGACCACCGAAAGTTTATGCATGGCGGGACTGATTCATTAATACTAAAAGGAAAGTAAGATAAAAGCCGGTGCCAATTTGTTCTTCTAAAGTCGCTTCCGTAAAAAAAGACGAGAAGAGGATAAGGTGTAGGACAACCAGCAACCAATTTTTTTGATTCCCGGTGACCAAAAGCGGAAAGGAAAAAACAAAAAGAAAAAGTGCCAACCCAACAACTCCTGTTGTAGCTAAAGTCCAGATAAGTTGGTTGTGCGGAAGTTTACGGTCGCCCTTTTCAAGTTGAGGATATTGCTTGTTATAAAACTTATTCATCTCAATTTTTAAATCACCGGCACCAACACCAAAAAATAGATTCTGTTTCGCAATTTCGATTCCCCCCTGCATGGAAAGCAACCGAACACCATCTGAAAGATTTTTGACTTCACCGCTTCTAAAGGTGTTGTAGTCGTATTTCATGTATGCAATTTTATTCTGCAAGCTCGGTATTAATTTATATGCACCGTATGGCGTGAGCACAAAAACAAGCAGCGCGGATAATCCAATTACATACTTTTTTTGGATAACTACCAAACGTATCAGCATAAAGAAAATTCCTAGATAAAGTGCTAAGAGACTGCTGCGAACCGAAAGGATGTGCAGTGCGATAAAGAAGAAAAAGAGTAGAAAGAATTGAATCATTTTCTCGTAGCCGGTAAAAAGAATTTCTCTCTTCTCCATTAGATACCAGCAACAAAAAAATGCAAACGCCACCATCAGCGTATAACGTATATGGCTAAACGGCATTGGTATGGCATTGCCTCGTAAAAATGACTCGGTAATTGTGTCGTAGTTCAGCAGATAATTAATGATTACCACTGCCACGCTTATGAAAAGTGTAAAAATGAATCCGTACAAAATTGTTACAAATTTTCGTTCGTCTAACTTTTTGATAGAAGCAAATGCGAGTGGCAATGCGAGGTAAGGAAGTTTAATTCGCACCCAGTTTAGCCAGCTTGCTTTGTCTTCAGAGTAAAAGCCGGATAAGAAAACAATCCAAAAAAAGACAGATATGACGGCAATCTGTCTTTGTTGAAAATATCTTTTGACTGTTTCGCCAAAACCGTTGAAGAGAAGTGAGGTAACCAAAAGTGTGACCATCCCAATGCTGGCTACTGCACGCGAACAAACAAAACCAATAAAAATGAGTTGACAACAAACAACAATCACCCATTGAAAGTTATCTTCATTCAAAAATCTTTTTACGGATATGGCTTTACTCACAAAGGGCTTTGAAAAAGGATTTTAATTTTAAAGCATAAACATAAAACTCTTGTCCAACAAAAATTCCATCATCGATTTTAAAACACTGGCACGAACCATTTCGTTGGTGGAAAACGAAGCTGAAAATTTTGAAACTCTTCTTCAGCAACTTAAGCCAAATGATATTCCGGTAATCGGCTTTACCGGCCCACCGGGGGCAGGTAAAAGCACGCTGCTAAACGCTGTGATTGGAATTTTATTGGGTGAAAAGAAAAAGATAGGCCTCGTATTAGTTGACCCATCTTCACCCTTCAATCTCGGGGCATTACTTGGCGACCGGCTAAGGATGAGCACACATTTTACCAACGAAAATTTATTCATCCGCTCCGTAGCTACGCGTGGCTCTTTGGGCGGGTTAAGTGATAAAATAATTGAGGTGGTAGAGGTAATGCGCAGCTACGCCTTCGATTTCATTTTCATTGAAACGGTTGGTGTAGGGCAAAGTGAAGTGGAAATTGCCGGTTTGGCAGACACAACAGTTGTTGTTCTGGTTCCGGAAGCCGGTGATTCGGTTCAAACTATGAAAGCGGGATTGATGGAAATAGCGGACGTATTTGTAGTGAATAAAGCTGATCGCGCAGATGCTGAAGCACTTGCCAACTCACTTTCAAATCAATTGCAGATAAACGGAAAAGAAAACATACCAATCCTGAAAACGGTGGCAGTGGAGTCGAAAGGGGTTAAAGAATTACTTGACGAAATTTCTAAACAAAAGAAGTCTCGGGCGAATGCAAACAGAAAACTAATTCTGCTGACAGAAAAGGCATTACGTATTATTTCGAAAAACAGAATGAAAAATTTTGACAGGGAGAAAATGAAGTCGGATTTAGGCAGAGAAATGAATGCTTCCAATTTCAACCTCTACCGTTTCGTGAAGCAATATCTCTAATCGCGAAAATGATTCAACAGCTTTCCATAGAAGAATTTCTGGCTCAATCCAAAGAACATTTAACGCTTGATGTTCGTTCTGAGGGGGAATTCAGTTACGGGCATATTTCTCACGCTACAAATCTTCCACTATTTAACAACGAAGAGCGAAAAATAGTCGGCACCTGTTACAAGCAGAAAGGAAAAAATGAAGCTGTTCTGCTGGGCCTTGATATTGCGGGAAAGAAAATGGCAGATTTTATTCGCTTCGTTCAGCCATTAATTAAAGACAATAAAGTATTTGTGCATTGCTGGCGGGGCGGAATGCGAAGCGGCAGCATAGCCTGGCTGTTAAATCTTTTCGGTTATGAGGTTATTGTTTTAAAGGGAGGATATAAATCGTATCGCCATCATGTTCTTGCCCTACTTGCAAAGAAGTTTAACTACATAGTTATCGGTGGAAGAACCGGCAGCGGTAAAACCATCGCGCTGAATGAATTGAAAAAACTTGGTGAGCAGGTAATTGATTTGGAAGATTTGGCAAATCATAAAGGGTCTGCATTTGGTGCAATCGGACAATTACCACAACCCTCTACGGAGTATTTTGAAAATTTAATGGCAGAGGAATTAAAAGGGTTTAATGAGAGCAAGCGGATTTGGATAGAAGATGAAAGCAGAACTATCGGCAAAGTGTTTCTCGATTTGAATTTTTGGAATCACTTACGCCTTTCTCCGTTATTCATAATTGATTTGCCTGTTGAAGTTCGCTTAAAAAAGCTTGCAGAGGAATACGGAAATCTTTCAATTGAAGAATTAAAAAAATCGTTTGGCAATATTGTGCGAAGACTGGGAAACGAGCAATGGAAAAATGCCATAGTTGCATTGGAAGAAAAAAACATTGAACACGCTGCACAGATTGCACTGCACTATTACGACAAAGCGTACGATAAGGGAATTGCTATGAAAGAAACAAAAGAGATTTTTCGATTTGCTTTCGAAGAAGATAACGCTGAAGCAATAGCAAATACTTTAATTGCAGCGGCAAACAGGAAATATGGAAGTTAAACTCACTCAGTTTTCGCATGGTTCGGGTTGTGGGTGCAAGGTTGCGCCTGCTGTACTGGAAGAGATACTAAAAGACACCGGAGAGCACTTACTGTCAAAGAATCTGTTGGTTGGTAACGAAACGAAAGACGATGCTGCGGTTTACGATTTAGGAAACGGAACAGCCCTCATCAGCACAGCAGATTTTTTTACGCCCATTGTAAATGATGCCTTCACTTATGGAAGAATTGCTGCTGCAAATGCATTAAGCGATGTTTATG
The DNA here is from genome assembly GCA_964493695.1 of uncultured Chitinophaga sp. GTDB lineage: Bacteria > Bacteroidota > Bacteroidia > Chitinophagales > LD1 > Bog-950. The sequence continues at coordinate 50,422 of CAZBPG010000001.1, forward strand.
CTATGGGCGGCAAGCCATTTCTCGCCATTGCTATTCTTGGCTTTCCGACAGAAAAAATTCCGGTTTCGATTGCACAACAAATTATTGCAGGAGGAAAAAGTATCTGCAAAGAAGCCGGAGTATCACTTGCAGGAGGACATACCATTGATTCGCCAGAACCATTTTTTGGTTTGTCGGTGAATGGAATGGTGCCGGTTAAAAACCTGAAGCAGAACTCAACAGCGGAGCAAGGCGATTTGCTTTTTCTTACCAAACCAATTGGCACAGGAATGTTAGCGACTGCGGTAAAAAGGGAATTACTTTCCGAAAGCGACATTCAACATGCGATTGATTCGATGTGTTTCCTGAATACTTTCGGGGAAGAACTTGGTAAATATCAGTTTGTTCATGCGCTTACTGATGTAACCGGCTTTGGTTTGCTGGGACATTTAATTGAAATGTGCGAAGGGGCTAAACTTTCTGCTGTAATTGATTACGCAAAAGTTCCTTTGATGACCGGTGTAAAAGATTTGTGTGCGAAGTTCGTCTACGCAGACAATACAATGCGGAACTGGAAAGCTTACGAGAGCAAAGTTGATGGAATTGGCAGTGAATCGCTGCTTACACTTTGCGACCCGCAAACGAGTGGAGGATTGCTGATTGCTGTGGCTGAAAAAAATCAAAATGAATTTCTGGCACTTGCATCGCAAAATAATTTTCGGTTAGACTCCATCGGCAGGTTTACTTCTCTAAAAGAAAAAACAGTTTACATAAGATGAATGGTAAAAACGTAATTATAACAGGCGGAAACGCAGGAATCGGTTTGGCAACTTCTATTGCTTTAGCGAAACAAGGCGCGAACATTTACATCGTTTCGCGCAGTAAAGACAAAGCAGAGGAGGCGGTGAAAGAGATTAAGTCAGCCAGTGGGAACCAACACATAAAGTATTTTTTGGCAAATCTTTCTTCACAAAAATCAATTCGTCAACTCGCTTCAGAAATCAGAAAGGAAATGATTGTTGTAGATGTGCTCATCAACAATGCCGGGGGAACTTTTACGGATTTTACATTGAGTGAAGATGGTTTGGAAATGACAATAGCCACCAATCACTTCGCTTATTTTCTGCTCACCAATCTGTTGCTTGATTTAATTAAGAAAGCTGAACAGGGCAGAATCGTAAATGTGGCATCCGGTTCGCATTACCGCGGCAAAATAGATTTCGAATCTTTTACCAGGAAGAAACGGTACTTTGTTATGAAAGCCTATGGTCAAAGTAAACTGGCAAACGTGCTTTTCACGAATGAACTTGCAGAGCGGCTGAAGGGAGCGAATGTTACAGTGAATAGTCTGCATCCCGGATTTGTAAAAACACAGATAGGGAATAAAAATGCCACGTGGTATTCGGAGCTATTCTGGACCACCGTTACAAAATTAGGCGCTATTAGTGTTGAAGATGGTGCGAAGACATCCGTTTACCTTGCCTCATCACCGGATGTAAAAAACGTAACCGGAAAATACTTCGACAAATGCAAAGAGAAAAAACCTTCGGTGCAGGCATTAGATAAAGAACTCGGCAGGCAGCTTTGGAAAAAGAGCGAAGAGTTGTGCCCAACCGCCTGAGACAGATTTGATTTTTAAAGAATAATTCTACTTTTGATTTTGTTAGAGAACCGAACGTTTTCACTGCTGAAATCTTCTCTCCTCTCACGTATTTTTTCATTCCAAAAACAAAAAGATGAAGGCAGCACCAAATACAGTTGTAAAAATCACCTATGAATTACGCAATGAACCGCAGGGGCAAGTAATGGATGCTGCGGATAAGGAAAACCCGTTTGCGTTTTTGTTCGGGCATGGAAATGTGCTCGATAAATTTGAAAAGAATCTGGAAGGATTGATTGCCGGTAACCAATTCAACTTTGAGCTAAGTGCCGAAGACGGTTATGGTGAATACGATGAGCAAGCCGTAATTCAATTAGACAAGAATGTTTTTGCCGTTGACGGCAAGGTGCAGGATGAAATGCTGTTTGTAGGTAATGTTGTACCGCTACAAGACCAAAACGGAAATCCTTTTCAGGGAAGAATTGTAAATATCATTCTCGATAAAGTTACGGTTGACTTGAACCATCCCTTTGCCGGTAAACCGCTTTTATTCAGCGGAGAAATTGTGGAAGTGCGCGAGGCACATCCGGTAGAATTAGAGCACGGTCATGTGCACGAACATGGCGACCATAGCCATCATTAACCCCTAAATCCCCTGAAGGGGACTTTAGCAGCCAACGCAAAATACAAACAGCCGAAGAAATCCCTTCGGCTGTTTGTATTTAAGTTCCCTTTACCTTGCTCCGCCAAAGCACTTCGCGAAGGCGAGGGAGGATTTAGGGGTTGATTTGTTTTAGGTATTCATAAATCTTTCCCCAATCTCTCGATTCAACGGCAATAAATTCTTTCAGCGTTTCGGCATTGTTGTTTCCTACTTCGGCAGTTCCGAGATTTCTGCCATCGTTTAGCCAGAAACATTTGCAGCCCAGATTTTTTGCAAGTAACACATCGGTTATTCTATCGCCTATTACAAACGAATTTGCCAAATCATATTCTTCTGAAAAGTACCGGGTGAGCATACCGGTGTCGGGCTTGCGAGTGGGCAGGTTTTCGTGCGGATAAGATTTATCTATATGCACACCGGTAAAATGAATTTTCTCCCCTTCAAAAGTTTGGAGAATAAAATCGTTCACCTCATTAAAATCTTTTTCCGGAAACGCATCGGTACCCAATCCATCCTGATTGGTGACCATCGCCAGTTCGTAATCGAACTCGCGGGCAATTTTGCCGAGCCAGTAAAATACTTCGGGATAAAAAATCAGCTTCTCAAACTTCTCAATTTTAAAATCATCCGTCTCAAGAATGAGGGTGCCATCGCGGTCAATGAATAAAACTTTCTTCTTCATGGTAAAAATGCAATTGAAGGGTTACCGTATTTAGGCAATTAGGTTTGTAATTGCTTCAATTACTTCATCATATTTTTTCTTGGAAATAGTTCCCGCTGAGCGAATGACAGCAGGTTTGTGCACGGTGAAAATTTTGTTAGGTCGTATGTTACTGATTACCGGCAACCCTCCATTCTCAAAATCTGTGTTGGCAAGTGACACCTCTAAATTATCTCTGCTTTGTTTACTGGTAATCTGACAACAAACCACATCATCACTGCCCCAGTCGGCAATAACTAATGCGGGTCGCTTTTTAAAGCCCGATAAATCTGAATAAGGAAACGGAATGATGATCACTTCCCGCTTCATAGATCTTTCCATGCTTCTTCCTCTTCGCTGCTTAGCCAGTCTTTAGCTAACGATTTCTCGCTTGCCATAGTCAGTTGCAAAGAATCGTTCATCAATTCGCGGAGTAAAAATTTCTTCTCTTCCACCGTGCATTGATACACAAGAGCCAGAATTTGCTCAAATTTTACAGGCAGGGAATGCTCCGTGACTTTCATAACTCTAAAGTAAAAAATGTTCGGGAACAGAGCAATGTTCTGAACGGGCTGCTTTTCTTAGTAAGAAACAATCTTTGCCTTCTTCATCTTCCTCAGGTGTGTCCGGATAATTTTTTGCACTTCCAAATCATCTTCATCGTGTTTCACCACTTCTTTCAAATTGTCGGGTGTGTTGGTTGTAAGTTCCGGATTAAAATAGCCGAAGCCCCGGTAAGTATTGTTTTCAATCCAGATGACCGAATGCTCATCGGGGTGAATGCCTTCGGCAATAATGAAAAAATTCGGGTGCCGGTATAAATACTTGCGGATGGCTTTTTCGATTTGTGTATTGTAATTCTTCTGCCCTTGCTCTTCCAGTCCGTTTTCTTTCATTTTTGAGCGAATAGCAAACCAGCCGTGCAGGTTGCTTTCCTTGATAATCTTTCCAAGAATTTTGTTCGCTACTGCTTTAGATGGAAACTTCAAAATCAATTCGCCTTCAGCCCAGTCGAGCGGATGAATTTTGAGTTGAAGAAAGCCCTGTTCATCTTTATCAATAAAAATGCCGTGTGTGTTTTCCTGTAAGCGTGGCTTTTTGTTGAACTCCGGCAGGTGCTTTTTCAATTCGCGGTACGAAAGCAGTTTTGCCGTAAGTTCATTACCGGTTAGCTCGTAATCAATGTTGCGCATCAGCTCAAACATTCTTGTTTTATCGGGCGAGTCGGCAGGTTTCGAAAAATCGGTGATTACTTTTTTGCGGATGTTCTTGGAGCCATCGAGGTAAAGGATTTTTCCTACTTCATCTTTGTAATAAAACACCCCCGCATCTTCGGGCAGTTTTTCTATTTCTGCTTTGCTTAAATAAGGCGGCAGCAAATCCACATCAATGCCGTGGTTCAGTTCTATCTCAATATACTTTTGCGAAACCTGTTTATCTAAAATCAGTTTCAGCAGCTTTACGGTTGCTTCGGCATCACCGGTGGCCCGGTGCCGGTCGGTAATTTCAATGCCAAGGCTGTCGCATATATTTCCCAGGCTGTACGACTGAAAGCCCGGAATAGCTTTCCGCGCCAGGTTAACGGTATCTATTTGTTTGCGGTTGTAGTCAATGCCCAGGCGCTTAAACTCCTGACGTATCATACCAAAATCGAACTTCACGTTATGCGCTACAAAAATGTTTTCGTGGGTTAGCTCCAGTATTTTTTCGTGCACCTCTTCAAACAGCGGAGCATCTTTCACCATAGCATCGGTAATACCGGTGAGCTTGGTTACGTAAGGGTCAATGGGTCGTTTAGGGTTAAGCAGGGTGGAATAAGAGCCGGTAATTTTTTCGCCATCAAACACAAACACCGCAATTTCTATTACGCGGTCTACCGAAGGGCTTCCGCCTGTGGTTTCTACATCAATAATGGCATACATCGGGCGTGAAAATATGAAAAACCCCCAACCCTGCCTACCGGCAGGCAGGCCCCTAAAGAGGGCTTAATGCAACTGAAGACAAAACCGGCTGCTTCCTTCTCCTTTAGGAGAAGGTGCCCGAAGGGCGGATGAGGTAAAATTCTTTATTATCGTGGCGTGAATATGTGTGCTAAATACGGTTGCCTTTTGCTTTTGCTCTGTGCCTGCTTTTTTGCAGAGGCACAGGTAATTAAAGAAGATACTACGACTAACGCTCCTTTTTTTGCCGCTAAAAAATTCGACAGTAAATGCTATGTGGGCTTTGAGGGCACGGCCACCCAGATTTTAAAAACCAAAGCCGCCATGAACCTGGGGCTAAGCCTCAACTGGGTTATCAACCATAAATATGTGGTGAGCGCCAAGTATCAGGTGCTTACCACACCGGTAAACATTCAAAGCAAAGTGGCGGAAAGTTCGGCCGATACTATTCGCCTTACGCAGCATTTTGCCGGGCTTGCCTTTAGCTACCTTTTGTTCCACAACAAAAAATTTTCGTTTCAGCCCGAGCTGGCTGTGGGTTGGGGGGCCGTAAAGTATTCGCATCAAAGCAAAACCTACCGTAAAGACCATGCGGTTATTCTGCCGGCAGTTTACGGAGTTTACAACGCCACCAAACATTTCCGGTTTGGCATAGGGCTTAACTACCGGCTGGTTGCCGGTGGCTCACTCAACGGCTTAAAAGATGCCGACCTTAGCGGTGTGGGAGGAGTGGTGTTTATACGGGTGGGAACTTTCTGAAAAAATAACGGGTTACTGTTCAGGTTTAAAAGCCGCTGCCGTTACATGGTTTTGCACTGCCCCTATAAATTACAGGGGATTCTTTATTATAAAAAGAGTATGCTATTTTATAAGAAAAGGATACCTATAAATAAAAAATAAATGCCCTGATAATATCAATTATTGCCTTATAAATTATGAAGCATTAATTGATATTTACAGGGTAGTCTTAATTTATATAAACTAATGCCCCGTTATTAAAAATGACTTATGCGGTATTGTAAAAAATTCCCCTTTTATTTGCAGGGGAACTAATAAAAGCATTATTTTTGCGCAAATAACCAAGTACAGCACCAAAACATGAACAAAGATATATTTCCGGCCGCTGACGCCACCCTTTGGGTTTGGCTCGAAACATTTAAAAACGGTATTCAGCAAAACGGAACCGCCTACGGTTTATCAGCAGCCGAAGTTAACCTGGTAACACAGCTTTGCAACGAATATTCCGGGCAAATAAAAGTGGCAGACGAGGCTCTAAGCAATGCCAAAAGCGAAGTAGCGAAAAAGAAAGCCATGCGTAAAACGCATTTGGGCCCGCTGCGCAAAGTAATCTGGAAAATGAAAGGCTCGGGAACTTTTTCGACCAGCACAGCGGTTGGGCTGGGCATTAAAACACACGGCTTTAAGCCCGATGCGGTAGAGTATGAACCGGATTTTAAGGCCGACAGCAACAGCAATATGATACGCGTTCGCTTTGTAAAGCGCGGCATTGAGCGACTGGAGTTTTACGGCAGCTGCAACGGTGGCACTTTTACCTATTTGGGCACCCGCGCCCGCAGCCCGTTTTGGTTTAAACCCGAACCGCTCGAAAACAATGCCCCCCAAAGGTGGGAGATAAAAGCCATAGGTATTATGAAAGATGAGCGCTTTGGAAAATGGAGCCAAACGAAGCGGGTATTTTATAATACCGGTATATAACCGGAACCCCAAAGCAAAAAAACGCCCGGTGAATTTTCAACGGGCGTTTTGTATTAAGCTAAAACGCGTTTCGCTTAAGCTGCTTTTTCGGCAACCGAATCTTTACGCAGCGTGTTAATGCCTTTTATCATCATAAAAATGCAAAAGGCAATAATCACAAAATTGAAAACCGACTGAATAAAAGCGCCATAGCCAATAGCTACCTGTGCGCTTTTGGTAGCTTCATCGGCCTGTTGCAGCACCACTTTTAAATCGTTGAAATTAACGCCACCGATAGCTAAGCCTATAGGCGGCATAATTACATCGTTTACCAGCGAGTTCACTATTTTACCAAACTCGGCCCCGATAATAATACCCACGGCCATGTCTATTACGTTGCCTTTCATGGCAAACTCTTTAAATTCTGCTACCATTCCCATAGTTGTAAGTTTTTAGGTTAATAAATATGGATGAAAAATAAGTTTTGAAAACCGAAAACGGAATTATCCGGCAGAAAAGTTTTGCACCGCTAAACCTTTTCGAAAAGGTTTTTTTCAATCCATCCTACCTTGCCATCGGCTAAGCGTATTTTATTCCAGTTGCCCACATGGTCAAGAATCTGAAATTTAATTCCCTCATGAATGGTGAACAGGTCGGTGCCGTTGGCATCGGGTGCGCTTTTTACGTTTACATTTTCTACCAGCAAAATGGCGGTGTCCGAATTTTCTTCTGCTTGGCTTTGTTTAAAAGCGAGAGAAACAGAAGCTACAGAAAAAACAAAAAGCAAAGAGCAAAGAGCAAAGAGCCATTTGCTTTTTAAAAGAAAATAGTAAAGCACAAACAAAACAAGCGATGCCCATAAAAACGCCAGTGCAAAAATTCCCCAGCCCTTCGATGACTGTGACGTAAGCAGATTGTTCCACGAAGTAACAATGCCGAGTTGCGGCACCGGAATCAGTTTGTCCACCGCCTTTAACTGCGCCAGTTTCAGGTTGTGTGCAATGTCTTCATCTTCCGGTGCAAGTTTGTGCGCCCGCTCAAAATTTAAAACAGACTTACCGGTGTTATGCAGCTTAAAATAACTGTTACCCAGATTGTAATAAACCTCCGGTGTGCGGTAACCCTGCATCAGAATTTTCTCATAAGCCACAGCCGCTTCTTCAAACTGATTGTTTTTGTAAAGCGCATTAGCGGAGGCGTAGAGTTGCGATGGCTGCTGAGAGTAGACATTAGACGTTAGACACAAGACGTTAGACAATACAAAAAGCAGAAGTGCATTTCTGCCCATTGCCCACTGCCTACTGCCCACTTTTATTTCCTGTCTCATGTCTAATATCTTGTGTCTAACGTCTAAAATCTATTTCACCTCATCTTCCAAATCTGCCATTAAATTCATAGCCGTATCGTAATTCGTTTTCATTTCGCTTCCCTCGCCCACCGGTGAATACAAGGCCAGTTCGCAAGTACTTAAAAGATTTTTCAGCTTCGCAATAGTTTCCGCTTTCGCATTTTTGGCAAGCAGTTTCTCTTCCACATTATCTTTCGAAAGCTCTGCCATATCAATGCTCAGCTTGTCGCCCAGGTAACCCCAGATAGCGCGCGATACTTCATCGTAAAAATTCTTCTTGTCGCTTTTGGCCAGATGTTTTGCGGCTACACTCAATCGCTTCTTTGCCAGTTTCAATGCCCTTCTCCGCTTGGTTCCAATTACATCTGCCGCCAAATCTTCGTTCCTTCTCTTCGCCACCACCAAACCGATGAACAGTAAAAACGGAGCGGAATACATGGCTGCAAAACCTGCCGAGCCGAAAAATGATTTCCCTTTTTTGAATTCCGGTGTTGCGGTTTTAATATAACGTATATCCTGACCGACTAAAGAAACTTCCTCTTTGCTTACACCGGCCGTAGCTGCATTTGCGTTTACATTCTTCGAGGGCTCACCGGTTACCTTCACCGTAAACTCCGGTGACTTAACGGTAAAATATTTGGCACTCGCGGGCTCAAACCACGAAAATGTTTTCGATTCAATTTTGTACTCACCGGGCTGGCGCGGAATTATCAGATAGTCATATTGCTTGGTGCCGCTCATCCCTGCTACCCCGTTACTGATATTTTCTTTTGTCTTGGGGTCATATACTTCAAACTCCTGCGGAAAGGTTAAGGCGGGCGCATCCACAAATTTCAGGTTACCGGTGCCGGAAATTTTTAAAGTATAGGTAATCGGCTCATCGGTCTTTGCTTCCTTGTTCGAAAGCGAAGTTTCGAATTTGTAGCTGCCTACCGCTCCGGCAAAATCTACAGGCTTGCCGCTTTCCGGTAATTCTTTCACGTTAACTGTTGCTGCATTTGTTTTTAAAGTCAGCGGCACCTGTTGCACCTGCCCGAAAAAACTGCCGAAAAAATTTCTTGAATTAGAGCGCACCTGAACCTGTGCCACCGTGCTGACCTCACAACTCGCCACCGGTAATGCACCGGCACGCTGCGGATAAAGGTTGTATTTCAGAATATCAACGCTGTTGTATTGTTTGCCGTTTACATTTTCTACGGCTGGCCTGCGCTTGGGGTCAAGTTCCACTTCCTGGCTCCAAAAACCATCGAAGGCGGGAGCCTTGGTAACATTAAACCCCGAAAGATTCTGACGAAAATAAAGCCGGTAGGAAGCGGTAAGCATCTCGCCTTTGTAAACTGAATTTTTGTTTACCACCAGTTTTACAAAAACATCATCCTTCAACTGTTTTTCTAAATCTCCGTTGCTTGCCTGCGGCTCTTCCTCCTCTTCCATTCCCTGATTAAAAAACGGGTCGTCAAACGGGTCGAACGGATTGCGCTGGCGTTGTTGTTGCTGTGCTGCCACCGGTGCGGTTACCTGAATGGTCAACTCGTTGCTCTCCATGGTAACACCGGCAACCTGTATACTTGCCTTGCCTATTTTAAATGTGCCTTGATTTTTTGGGCGAAGAACATAGTTGTAAGTGACGCTTTGGGTTACGTTGCCGTTTACCCACTGCATACTGGTGGAAGTGTTCGGACCACCGAGTATTTGAAAGTCCGGCAGAGAAGGAGGTTTGAGATTGTTTCCATTTCCATTCTCCAATGTAAAACCGAGTTGAAAGTTTCCGTTCTGAGGAACTGATTTGGGGGCAGAGGCATAAAATTTTGCTTGAGATAAGGACCATTGACAACCGACCATTGACAATAGAAAGACAAATACAGAAATAAACCGGAGCCTATTCCTGCTTCTGATTTCTGATTTCTGATTTCCGGTTTTCATCTTGTCTGCAAAATTCTTTCAACTATACGATAAATCCAATTAGTACTAGGCACTCTTAATTTATTTTCACAACCTTAAAGTCCCCTTTAGGGGATTTAGGGGCTACCAATCCTTCTCAATCTTCACATTCACCACTTTCATTTGCTTTTGCTGCATTTTCTGGTTTGTCTTTTGCTCTTCGCCTTGTAAAGCCTGCAACATTTTTTCGGCTTCTTCTTTCGAAAGTTTGGGTTGCTGCCCCTGCTTTTGCTGCTGGTCTTTCTTATCCTGATTTTTAGACTGCTGGTCGTCCTTCTTCTGGTCTTTGTTTTCGTCTTTCTTGTCCTGATCTTTTTTCTCGTCTTTCTTCTCGTCCTTTTTATCCTTGTTGTCTTTGTTGTTTTTATCACCACCCTGCTGTTGCTCTTTTAGTTTAGCATTAGCGTAAGCGAGGTTGTATTTAGTGTCCGCATCTTTTGAGTTATTTTTCAAAGCCTCTTTATATGCTTTCACCGCATCCTCCCACTTCTGCTGTTCCAAAAAAGTGTTGCCCAGGTTGTGGTAGGCTTTTGCCTTTACGGTTTTATCGGTATTGGTTTGTGCCGAAAGCTGAAACTGCTTTGCCGCTTCCTCGTAACGCTTTTGCTGATAGACCGCATCGCCCAGATTGAAAGTGGCTTCGGGCATGTTGTTCTTTTTGTCGAGGGCTTTTTTGTAGCTGGCTTCGGCATCGGTGTAAACGCCTTTGTCGAATTGCTTGTTGCCGTTGCGGGTTTCTTTTTTATCGGGTGCCGTTGAAAGAGAATTAAGCTGTGCGGTTGACAATTGACAGTTGACGGTTGACAGTAAAACAACCAATGCGAGTAAATTGAAACCTGAAACTTGAACCCCTTTCATATCATCAAAATTTTAAAGAGAATTTTCTTTCCGAAAGAAACCATTCTATCAAGAGCAGCACTGCTGCAATGATTAAGCAAATCTGAAACTGGTCATCGAAAGAGGTGAAGACGGTTTCTTCAAAATCTTTGGTGTTGATGCGGCCCAATTCTTTGAAGATGGCGTTGATTTCGTCTTTACCGCTGCCGAGCTGAAAATATTTTCCGTTTCCCTTTGCGGCTAAATCGCGCAACATGGGCTGGTTCATTTTACTGAGCACAATGTTCCCGGTTTCATCGCGCTTGAAATCGCTGCCCACCGGAATGGGCCCTCCGTTGTCGGTGCCCACGCCAATGGTGAAAACCTTTACGCCTTCTTTCACGGCATCGGCAATAGCTTCGTCCGAACCGCCTTCGTTGTCTTCGCCATCGGTAATAATGATGAGTGCTTTGTGTTTGTTTTCCGCCTTCACAAAGTTTTCGCGCGCCATGTTTACCGCTTCGGCAATGTTGGTGCCCTGCGTAGGAATGAGATTGGTGCTGATGGTTTTGAGATACATGCGGCCTGCGCTATAGTCAACGGTGAGCGGCATTTGCATATAGGAGCGACCGGCAAACACAATCATGCCGAGCCGGTCGTTGTGGAGTTCGTCAATAAAATTACTGACGAAATTTTTTGCGCGCATGAGGCGGTTAGGCTTAATGTCCTCACTTAGCATGGAGTTGGAAACATCCATAGCAATAAACACATCAATACCCTGGCGCTTTACCTTTTCCTGCTTGGTGCCCACCTGCGGGTTGGCAAAACCAATCATCATAAACTCGAACGCCAGTGAAAGCAAAATGAATTTAAGCAGGTGTTTGTTGAAAGAAATGTCCGGTGTGAGTTGCGCGAGCAGTGATGAATTGGCAAACCGGTCGAGGTTTTTCCTGCGCCAGTTTTGAAACAGCAAAAACAGAATAAGCATTGGCGCAACCGCAGCAAGCAGCCATAGATATTCTTTGTGCTCAAAGCGGAAGGCTTCTTCGCGCAACAGAATCAGTACCGCGCCAATGGGAATTACCAGCAGAAGCAGCCAGAGATATTTTATGTAGTCACTGCGTTTCATTACGGAATACTCTTTACAATTAAATAGCGCATTAAAATTTCTAACAACAACAATGCAATTGCCAGCAACGCAAACGGAAAGAACTTTTCTGTTTTGTGTTCGAAGGCACTCACTTCAATTTTTGTCTTTTCCAGTTTGTCAATCTGTGTGTAGATGTCTTTCAGCTTTTTGTTATCGGTAGCGCGGAAATACTGCCCTCCGGTTTTCTTGGCAATATCTTTCAGCAGTGCTTCATCAATCTGCACATCTGCATAATCAAAAATCAATTCTCCGCCCGGTGTCATAGCCACCGGTGTCATGGCTTTGCCGTTGGTGCCGATACCAATGGTGTAAACACGCGTTTTGAATTGCATAGCAATGTCAGATGCAGTGGCCGGGTCAATCAACCCCTTGTTGTTTACACCGTCCGTCATCAGAATTATCACTTTACTTTTCGAATTGAATTCTTTCAGACGCTGTACTGAAGTAGCAAGCCCCATACCAATGGCGGTACCATCTTCCATCAAGCCATTCTTAATTTGTTTGAGCTGATTCTTTACAATAGCATGGTCAATGGTAACCGGACATTGCGTAAAACTTTCTCCCGAAAAAATAACCAGACCAATTCTATCATGCGGTCTGCCGTCAATGAAATTCATCGCTTCTTTTTTAGCTGATTCTAACCGGTTGGGGGAAAAATCTTTGGCGAGCATAGAAGTGGAAACGTCTATCGCCAGAACAATGTCAATACCGTCTGTTGTTACTTTTTCTTCATCGAAAGAAGTTTGCGGACGGGCAATAGCTACCAACAAACTTGTAAGTGCCAACACCCGCAACACTGGAAGAAATTTTTTCAGCCTTGCTTTGAACGGAGTTCCGTTTCCCGCAAAGGCATTGGTGGCAGAAAGCTTAAGTGTAGGGAAAGCCCTCTTCGATAAGAAATACCACCACAAGCCGGCCAGCACGAACACCACGGGAATCAGAAATAGAACCCATTTATTCGCGAACGTGATATGTGATAAATTGTTGAACATTACTTCTTCTCTTCCTTGTTTTCGTTAGGCTCGGTGAAATCAATAAACTTATAGGCACTTTCCATCGCCCGGATATTGGCATCGGGCATCGGAATCATTTTTGCAAACTTTACAAGGTCGGCAGCGCGGAGAGTTGAAAGCAGATTTTCTTTTGCTTTCTCTTTCAGGTTGTAGTTTTCAATTTCCGCCTGAATTTCCTCCGTGGTAGATTCAAGTGCCAGCCAGTTATAGCGGTACTCGAGATATAAACGAAGAATATCTGTAAGGCGGCTGTAATACAATTTCACATTATCGCCCTGCCAAACTTTTTCTTCTTCCAGTTTCTTGAGCTCTTTACGCGCCCAGATGTGTGCCGGGTCTTTTGGTTTTGGTCGTTCGACCACCACCGGTTTTTGTTTGCGATATTTTTTCCAAAGCACAATACCGACAATAATGGCTATCAACAAAACAACCGCGCCAACTATGTAAGGAATAAATTCCCGCCATGAGTAAGGAACATCAAGCGGTGCCTTGATGGCTTTGAAAGGCTTGGCGGTATCTACATCAAGCGTATTTACAGTAACCGGAATATCGTTTGACAGAATACTATCCGGTTCACCGGCACTGTTTTTAAAATAAATTTTCACCGGTCCGGCATGATACTCGCCCGAATCGTAAGCAGAAACCGTATAGAGTTGCGAAAGAACTTTGTTGCTTCCTTCTGCACTGGTATCAATCTTAGAAGCGGAAACCAGTTCCAAATTTCCGAGCGTATCGGCTAACGGTGGAAATGGAACAGCTAAATTATTCGGACCCTTAACCGTTAAGCGAATATTGAGGTGGTCGCCAATTTGGATTTGAGTGGAGTCGGCACGGAGAGTTGCGGAAACCTGAGCGGAAGACCATTGACTACCGACCATTGACCATAGAAATACAAATGCGATTACACGCAAATGTGATTTTGCAATTGTCAATCGTCTATTGTCAATCGTCATGCTTTTCATCGCTTCATTTCCCTTTTCTTAAACATATTCATCAGCGAGATCACATAATTATCTTCTGTCTTGATGGATTCTAACTGCGCTCCGCTTTTGCCGAATAAATCTTTTGTGCTGCGAACATTTTCGTGAAACGTTTTCGCGTATTTATCACGTAGCGCTTTATCGCTGGTGTCAATCCAGAATTCTTTTCCGCTTTCGCTGTCAATTACTTTTGCCAGACCAATGTCGGGCATGCTGGCTTCGCGCTCATCGTAAATATGCAGACCGATTAAATCATGCTTCTTCCCGACAATACTCAACGACTTCTTAAAATCTTTTTGAAAACTTTCCTGCGGAGAATCTTTGCTCAAAAAATCGGAAACCAGAAATGCGATAGATTTTTTCTTCACTACGTTATTAAAGTACTTCAACGCTTCGGGAAGATTGGTGCCGGTATGCTGCGGATGAAAATCGTATATCTCCGAAATAATCCGAAGGATGTGGCTCTTTCCCTTTTTAGGCGGAATAAATTTTTCAATCTGGTCGCTGAAAAAAAGAACGCCTACTTTATCGTTGTTGGTGATGGCAGAAAAAGCAATCACTCCGCTTATCTCTGCAATGATGTGATTCTTGAATTCGTTTTGCGTTCCGAAAAAGGATGACTGGCTTACATCAATCAGCAGCATTACCGTTAACTCTCTTTCTTCTTCAAAAACTTTGATGAACGGTTTTCTGTTTCGGGCTGTTACATTCCAGTCAATCGCACGGATGTCATCGCCATACTGGTACTCGCGCACCTCGCTGAAAGAAATCCCCCTTCCCTTAAAAGCAGAGTGATAGCTGCCCGAGAAAATCTGGTTTGACAATTTCCTGGTCTTTATCTCTATCCTCCTTAATTTCTTTCTTTTTTCTGTTACACTTTCCATGATTAGCAGATTAGATGATTAGCAAATTAGCTGATGGCAATTTCATTTACTCATCTGCTAATCGGCACATTAGCTAATTATTTTAAGGAACTTCAACCGCGTTAAGAATTTCTGAAATCACTTCTTCGCTGGTTATGTTCTCGGCTTCCGCTTCGTAAGTCAAGCCCACACGGTGGCGCATTACATCAAAGCAAATGGCGCGGACATCTTCCGGTATCACATAACCCCTGCGTTTGATAAACGCATAAGCTTTTGCTGCAATGGCTAAGTTGATGCTGGCGCGGGGCGAACCTCCGTAGCTGATAAGTGATTTGAGTTTAGTGAGTTTATAGTCTTCGGGTTTGCGGGTGGCAAACACGATGTCGAGAATGTAGCGCTCAATTTTTTCGTCCATGTAAACTTCGCGGACGGTTTTGCGCGCAGCTACAATATCTTCTGCTTTCACCACCGGGTTTATCACCTTATCGCTCATCTGCATATTCTGACGAATGATGAGTTGCTCTTCTTCTTTCTTCGGATATGTGATTACAGCCTTCAGCATAAAACGGTCAACCTGTGCTTCCGGTAACGGATAAGTTCCTTCCTGCTCAATAGGGTTCATAGTGGCAAGCACGAGGAACGGGTCTTCTATTTTATAGGTGTTGTCACCAATGGTAACCTGTCTTTCCTGCATGGCTTCGAGCAAAGCTGATTGCACTTTTGCCGGAGCGCGGTTAATTTCATCGGCCAAAACAAAATTCGCGAACACCGGTCCCTTCTTTACCACAAACTCATTATCCTTTTGGTTGTAAATCATGGTGCCCACTAAATCGGCAGGGAGCAGGTCGGGTGTAAACTGAATGCGCGAGAATTTGGCGTGAATGGCCTGCGCCAGAGATTTTATCGCCAGCGTTTTTGCCAAGCCGGGAACTCCCTCTAACAAAATGTGTCCGTTAGCCAGCATGGCGAGCAAGAGGCGCTCTACCATATACTTCTGTCCGACAATGGTTTTGCCGAGTTCCATGTTCAGCACATCAACAAACGCGCTTTCGCGGTTTATTTTTTCGTTGAGCGATGCAATGTCAACCGTGGTGTTTCCTGATATTACTTCCATAGTTTTTGTTTTTGTGGACGGCAAATATATCCGTCATGTTACTTGTTAAAATTGAAATTTTGTTAAGCAAAAAATCCTTCGACTCCGCTCAGGATGACATAACGTTTGCCTGCTCCCTCACGGGTAATAATAAAAATAAAGAAGGGGCTTGCGCTGCCCCTTCTCAAATATTGTGATGCCGGTTTTAAAACTTAGCCGTCAGCCCGATACCAAACTGTTCAAAAATCTGAATTTTGTTGAACGCATTAACGGTGTTACCCGCCTTGTCTTTATCGGTAATACCATCCGGGCCTTTGCTTCCATCGGCATTTTTGCGGGTATCAATAGGAACCAAAGCATTGTACTGGTAAACAAACCTGACAGAAAGTGTTGCACTGAGCCAGGAGTTGACTTTAAACACAATATCGTTATCCCATTTTATAACCGGTATGTGTTTGTTGGTTTCCTTAATAGTTACCGAGCCCACCGAATCCTGGTCGGCAAAATATTTCGGCATAATGGTATTATAGCTGGCGTTCATGTAAGCTCCGAAAACATTCAGGTGGCTTTTCCAGTTTACGTTCTTCACAATATCTTTCTGGAAAAGCAAATCGAGCTCCCAGCCAAGTTCACCCATAAAAAAATCACCGCGCTTTAATCCGAAACGGACCTCATCTACATTGTTGTAATACGCATCGGTAAACGTTCCGTCCGGTGCGGTGGCGGTATCGCGTGCCGGAGAATCTTCGGTAACAAAGGTCATTTTACCTTCCACCGGTGAAAAGAATAAAGTGAAGTAAGGTTTCGGCTTCCAGGTTAGTCCCGGACCGATGGTGAGCACAGCCGGTGCTGCAAATTTCGAAACGGTGTATCTTCTGAAGCGCCCGTTCGAGGTATCGGTAAGGGAGTAATCGTAGGTGGGGGTAAACTGGCTTTCGAAACCCAGCCTGGCTGCTACATAAAGCGAATTGGTAACCTGATAACCCACCATTGATTTAATGGCCAGCAGGTCTATGTTTTTTTGCAGGTTGGTGCGCGCCAATGCCTTGTTGCGGATTAAGCCGTTAGCTACCATGCCCCACTTGGCATCTAAACTGTTATCCGAAATCATCTTTCCCTTCTTATAGTTGGCGAAAAAATTTCCGCTTATTAAAAAGGCAAAATTGTTGTTGCCACCCGGCCCCCATTGGTAAAGCGCGGTTTGGCTGACCAATACACCGGCATAACCGCCAATACGCCAGGTGCTGTCGCGCAGGTAAACGCCATCGCCACCGAACTTAGCCTTAATTTTTTTCTTTACCGCAGTTGAATCCTGCGCCATGCTTACGCCAATTATCATCATCAGCATAGAGAGTAAAAGTCCTTTCTTCATAACATCATGTTTTAGTTAGGGCGAAATTGGGTGCGGGCGGGGGATTAAAGAATAGCACTTTTGAACAGGAGCGGGAGGATGTGTTGCGATGAGTTGACAAAGGCATAAGAAGGGCAGCATAAATTAAAACTTAATTACTCCATTCGTTTTAAAACCCTCTCCGCAACCAGTTATCGATTTTGTACACTAAAGAAAATTGTGCCTTTGAAATTTCAAAAACCAGCAAGAGAAGGACAAGACAGCCAAAATATTTTTTCACGAACATTGTATTGTGCTTGAAGGTAGCTATTAATTCTTACATCTGTTACTCCACCTAACAACCGGTACGCAAAACGTACTTTCGGAATGAAAAGACGGGTGTTTGCGACAGGGATGAAGGAAAGTTTTTATTGCCACCCCGCATCGCAATAGGCAACTCAGCCCCTCCTTAACAAGAAGGGGAAATAAATGCAGCAAAAAGATTGGAACGGAAAGCACGGTGTTGCGCATGCGTTGCACCTCATCTGCCAAACGGGCACCTTCTTCAATGGAGAAGGGAAAATGAATAGATATGTTTGGATAGGCGCAACAGCCGCCCAAGGTTTCTACTTGCCCTATTTTTGCTACTCTGTAATTGCGGCTTGTTAAAAGTCATACAAGATTGGCGTTCTTCTTTTTACTTTAGTAGAGTAAAACTCAGCTACTGAAAACAGAAACCTATAAAAACTTAACGGACGAGGAGTTGGTGCACAGGTATCGGAATTCGCACGAGACCATGTACGTGGGGGAACTGTATCAGCGATATACGCACTTAGTTTACGGGGTTTGTATGAAGTATCTGCACAATGAGGCGGAGGCAGAGGATATGACGATGCAGGTTTTTGAAAAACTGATTCAGGATTTAAAAAAGCACCACATTACATCGTTTAAGCCGTGGCTGCATATAGTGGTTAAGAATGAGTGTATGATGCGTTTCAGGAAAAACACAATAGATGCAAAAAAGGAAACGAAACTGAAATTTGAGTTGAATAAAAGTGTGGAAACCGAGCCAATTGATCATCTACAAGATGCCGAAGAAAAAAAACAGGAGGCGGAGGACAAAAAATTTATACTCCAACACCTGAAAGAAGGCATTGATGAATTGAAAGACGAACAGAGAACGTGTATTGAGTTATTTTATTTGAAGGAAGCTACCTACACGGAAATTGCGAACCTGACGGGCTTTACAATGAACGAGGTGAAGAGCCACCTGCAAAACGGAAAAAGGAATTTGAAGAATTATATAACCGCCAAAAACAATGAGGCACAAGACGGAAAAAATGAAGTTGTGTGAGCAGGGAGTAATTGCTGAAGAAGCGTTGCTGGCCTACCTCAACAACGAACTTACTGCCGAAGAGAAACAGGAGTTGGAAAAACTTTTGAAAGAAGACCCGTTTGCACAGGAAGCATTGGAAGGATTGCAAGAAACCAACAAAAGCAATGTGGCGACTGTAGTGGTGAGCATTAATAAGCGGGTGCGGGAGCGGACCGGATTAAAGGAAACGAGAAGGATTAACATGCACTGGTCGAATTATGCCTGGGCGGCTGTGGTGTTCGGCCTGCTGATTGGTATAGGTTTTTTGATGGTGAATTATATAGGCAATCAGGATAGTTCCATCGCTATGAACAAAAAGGCAGAGGAGAGCGTAAACCTGATGGAGCAAAAAGTGGATGAGCCGAATTTGGTACCGGTGGTAACCAATACTATAACCGATTCGTTGCAACAACAAGTGACGACTACTGAAAATCCTTTAAAGCCACTTGCTGCGCCTGAAGCAAAACAACCGGACGGAAACAAAAGTGCTGAGGCAGAAAGCAAGAATGTAAAAACGGGTGCTTCCGGTGCAAACCTGCCACCGGTGACAGCCACCGGTGGAGCGGTAGCACCTCCTCAACCATCGTACATGAACTCAACCATTTTGGCAGATGACAAGGGAACCGTGACCGGCAAAACAACTTCCACCGGTTTGCAAAAAGGCAAAGATGAAGCTGCGGGAGGGGCACGTAGTGCAAGTGGCGATGCGGAAAGGCCGGAAACCAAACCTGCCGCGAAAGAGGAAAGCATGAAGAAGAACGCGCAACAGCGCAAGGAAGATAATGCACCGGCATCGGAAACAATTGTGCGAGGGGCTATTGTAGAAAAAGTGCCTGCCGATAAAGTAACGGTGATTAGCATGGATGATGCTATGAAGAGTTTTAATACCGGTGACTACAAAACTTCTGCCGACAACTTTAATGAGATTCTGAAGCAACAGCCGAACAACATAGACGCACTTTACTGGGGCGGCATAAGTGATTACATTAATGGTAACACAAAGAAGAGCGAAAAGAATTTTGATAAGCTGCTGAAAGACGGAACAAAATATGTGGAGGGCTCGAAATGGTATAAAGCGAATATTTTATTGAAAAAGGGGAAGAAAGAAGAAGCAAAGAAATTGCTGGATGAGCTTTCTAATACAAGCGGTTCTTATAAAGAGAGGGCGGTAAAGAAAAAAGCGGAGATGGAGTTTTAGAAGCGGAGTTTAGTCCAATAAATATAAGTCTTGCCTAATTGTCCCGCCAGCCAACTGCTTTTGGTGTGCTTAATGTCGCAGGAGTAATTCATCAGTAAGTAAGTGTTGTCATCAAGTTTAGAAATACCTGCATAAGCATTATCGCCACTGCTCGGAAAATCGGTAATGAGTGATAAAGTCAAATCATCTTTACTGAGCTTAAAAAGCGAAGTCACTTTTTTAGTGATGGAATAACGAATGAGATTGTTCAACCGTCCTTGTTTTTCGTTTTTGCGGTTTTTGACTTTGTCTATCTCTCCATCTAAATTTCTTCGCGATACAAGATAGATATCATCCTGATGGTCGAACAAAAGAGCGCTGTCGTATTTTGTTTTACTGCGCAGTTTTTTCCAATTGCCGATGGAAGTTTTACCGGCACTGCAAACCAATGAACCGGTTCCTTCCAGACGAACAGTAGCAAAGAGGTTTCCCTGTTTGTCGAAAATGAATTCCCCTTCTTCTGCAGACAGAAGAGCTACCTGTGGTTCTTCGGAGATTGGTTCCCATACAAGCGCATCGGTGCTCCAAAACAAACGGAGATTGCTTTGATGCTTGTTGTTGTAAAGGTCTTTTCCGTAATAAGCGGATAAATACAGGGTGTCCTTTCGTTCACGAATTCTCCACGGGACAAAGTAATCGAGCAGAACGGATTGTTTTTCGCTCCAGTTTCCGGATTCGGATTTTCTGATTACAAAAATTTCTTTCGGCTCAAAACGAAATGTTCTGGTTCCGCCACGGAAGAAATACAGGTTGAGTGTGTCGTGATAAACTGCAAAGCGCGGTTCGCGCACATCGCAGGCAAGTTGTATTTCTGTTTCGTAATTCCATGTTTCCAAATCAGTGGAGCTTACTACATACATCACCGCTTTTTTAGAAGCAAAGTGTGTGGGTGCCGTGCGAAAGGCGAGATAAAATTTATCGTGAAATTTAACGAGGTCAAGATTGTTGTTGCTGTGCTGAATTTTGCATTGTGCCGGAAGTTTGCCAGATGTGGTGAGGTTCTTCCATTCGTCAAACTTAACCGGTTGAGAAAAGCTGATGATTGTTTGAAAACAAAAAAGGATTGTGATTAGTTTGCCGGGCATGGTACAAAAATATTCAGGCGCTTTAATCGTAATAGAAGCATGGCGGAAATAAAATTTGTAAACAACCCGGAACTGAAGACTATTCTTGATGACTGGAAAGGAAACCCTGTGGGGAACGGAAGATTTATTGACCCGAAGAAAAGGTTTAGCGGCTCGTTTGGGAAAATAGTACGCTGGAAACTGGGAGGGAATGAAAAAGCTGAAGCCAAGAAAGTCGACAAATGGCGGTTGACAGTAAGAAAGGGGAATGATTTTTTAAAGCAGGAAAATGATTGCCTTGTGTGGCTTGGTCACGCCAGTTTCTTTCTGCAGTTGAATGGCAAACGAATTTTGATTGACCCGGTATTCGGAAGAATTTCAGGAGTAGTTCCCCGCTATTCAGCATTGCCTTGTGCTATGGAAGATTTCACCGGTATAGATTACGTGTTGCTTTCACATGCGCACCGCGACCATTGCGATAAAAGTTCGCTGCAGAAAATTTTTGCTCAGAACGGTTCTGCTGTCCTTCTTACTTCGCTCAATACCGGTAAACTTGTTTCGGGTTGGGTAAGCGGGTTACATTTTCATGAGGCGGGATGGTATCAGCAGTACAATCTGCCGGAAGAGAATCTGCGAATTACTTTTTTACCCACTCAACACTGGAGCAACCGGTATATGACAGACATCAATAAAACACTCTACGGAAGTTTTATGATTGAAGCCGATGGATTGAATATCTTTTTTAATGGCGATTCGGGTTATTGTACTTACCCGAAACAAATTGCAGCGTTGTTTCCCAATATTGACATTGCTATGATTGGCGTTGGCGCGTATCATCCGCCATTGATGATGAAAGACGTTCACACGAATCCGCACGAGGCGGTTCAGATTTTTCACGATCTGAAAGCGAAGACTTTTATACCAATGCATTACGGTACTTTTGATTTAGCTGATGAGCCGTTGGGAGAACCTTACAGAATTTTGAAGCAGCTGGAGGCGGAGAAAAAAATAAATGGAGAATTGAAAATGATGGATGTAGGCGAAAGGATGGCTATTTAACCAACTCTCCCTGCAATCTCATTAACTCCGTCTCTGCAACTTTTGCTGCGTAACGGACATTCACTAAACGTGTTTGAGCATTTACAAAGCTTATCTGCGCTTCGCGAAGTTCGATAGCGGTGGATTGTGCCAGACGAAAACGTTCCAAAGCAATTTTCTGGTTCTCATCTGCCAGGGCAATGTTCTCGATTTCCAAATTCAATTGCTCTTTAGCCATCACGAAATCACGCAACGCTTTGTAGTTGCTCAACTTTATCTGGAAACGAATTTTTTCTGCATTGAATTGCGAAGAAAGAATCTGTATAGAAGCAACTTTGTTTTGACGAATGGTGTTAAGTCCGTTGAAGAGTGGAATGTTTAAACTGAATCCGGCATTCAATCCATAGGTTTGATTAAACAGAGAAAAGCCCGCTGTGCTGTTGGAGCGGTTGTAGTTATAGCCAAGATTGCCGACCAGATTCGGCAGAAACTCTGAGAATGCTTCCTTCTTCTCGAATTTTGCAACCTCTACATTTTTCAAAGCAGTTTGCAACTGAAAGTTTTTATCTAAGTCAGTAGAAAGTTTTGGCTCGTTGAAAGGAATAGAATCAGAAACCGAAAAATCTGTTTCGATATTACGGGCCAGCAGATTATTCAAGTCTCCTTTGCGTTGTTCAATGTTTTTTTTCTGTGCGAGCAAATTGCTTTTCTGTTCGTTCAAATCAACTTTAGCCTGCAGCAAGTCAACTTTGCTTGAACTTCCTACCTGAAATTTCATGTCCGCAAGTTTTACCCGCTCTTCTGAAATTTTGATGGCTTCTTCAACGGCTTTTACCTGTTGTTGTGCACGAACAACATCATAGTATGCATTCATAACGTTCGCTACCACTGTCTGCATTTCGTCTTTGAATTGTAATTCTCCGATTTCTTCCAGACGCTTCAATTTGCCTTTTGTGGCGAACATTTTTAAGCCATCGAACAAAGTCCAGTTGAGAGCAACGCCTGCATTGATGTTGTTCCCGGTTACATTGTTTCTGTTGATTTCGGTTCCGTTAGTGAATTTCTGGTTGAGATTATTTAGTGTGTAGTTATCGCCAACCGTGGCATTTACTATTGGCAGCATACCGGCATTGCCCACTGAATTGTTTCTTGAAGCAATCTCCAATTCGTTTTTTGCAATCTGTATGTCGTAGTTACTTTTGAGAGCAAGCTCAATAGCTTGCGCAATCGTAAAGGTCTCCTGACCGGAAGTAGTTCCAACAGCGAAAAGAGAAAGCCCTATTAGTATCAGTCTATTCAGCATGTTTCTTTGTTCTTGATAGATATGAATACATACTTGGAATTACATACAGCGTAAGTATCAGTGAAAACATAATTCCGCCAATTACTACTATGCCCAATGAAACGCGGCTGGATGCACCGGCACCGAGTGCCAATGCAATTGGCAAGGCACCTAAAGCTGTGGCAAGACTTGTCATTAAAATCGGGCGCAAGCGAAGTGCTGCCGCATCTATTACAGCTTCTAACTTTTCTTCACCCGCTTCCCTTTTCTTATTGGCGAATTCCACAATCAGAATTCCGTTTTTGGTTACCAGGCCTATCAACATGATGATTCCGATTTGAGAAAATATGTTGAGTGTTTGGTTGAACATCCACAAACTGAGCAATGCACCGGCAATGGCAAGAGGCACTGTAAACATAATGATGAGCGGGTCGACAAAACTTTCAAACTGCGCGGCAAGGATCAAGAAAATAAGAATGAGTGCCAGAAAAAATGCAAAGCCGATGTTCGATGAGCTTTCTTTGAAATCGCGCGAAGCACCGGTGAGTGATGTGTTGAAGGTATCGTCCAACACCTTCTTCGAAATTTCTTCCATGGCGGCTACTCCATCGCCAATCGTTTTGCCCGGAGCAAGACCGGCAGAAACCGTAGCGCTTTTGTACCGATCGAAGTGATACAGTTGCGGAGGGTTGCTTTGTTCAGTAATCGTAACCAGATTATCTAATTGAATAAGTGCTCCCTTGTTGTTGCGCACAAAAAATGTTTTCAGGTCGAGCGGTTCATCTCTGTTGTCGCGGTCAACCTGACCAATCACCTGATATTGCTTTCCATTCATGATGAAATATCCCAGCCGTCTTCCGCTCAATGCGAGTTGAAGCGTGGTAGAAATATCCAGCACACTTACACCAAGGTCGTTCGCTTTCAACCGGTCAATTTCAATTTGCAATTCGGGTTTGTTGAATTTCAGGTTTACATCTACTCCCTGAAAAGTTGGATTTTTATTCGCCTCTTCTAAGAACTTAGGAAGTACTTCGCGAATTTTTTCAAAATTCAGATTCTGAATGACAAACTGAACCGGTAAGCCAAAGCGCGCACCCCCACCGGTAGAAATAGTCTGATCCTGAATAGGGAAAACCTTGCCTTCATTAAATCGAGCTGCGTTCTTCGCCACATATTGCGCTACATCATTTTGCGAGCGTTTGCGTTCGTCAGGTTCGCTTAGGCGTAAACGAACAAACCCAGTGTTCACGGCACCGCTTCCGGCAAAACCCGGAGCTGTTACACTCAATACAATTTTAGCCTCCGGTACAGAATCCATAGCAAACGCAACAAGCTTGTTCATGTACCGAGTCATGTAATCATACGAAGTGCCCTCGGGTGTGCTTACACTTAAACGAAAGGCACCACGGTCTTCCATTGGTGCCAATTCACTTTGCAGATTCTTTCCAATAAAAAAGATAAACGCTCCGCAGGCAATCAAAATAGGGAACGCCAGCCATCTGCGTTTCATAAACGTTTGCAGCGATTCGCGATAGCCGTTATCAAGCGCTTCGTAAAACGGTTCTGTTTTTTCATAGAACCAGGTGCGCTTGTTTTCCTTGCGCGTCAACAAAACATTCAGCACCGGTGTAAGCGTAAGCGAAACAAAGGCAGAAATTAAAACCGCTCCTGCAACTACAATTCCAAACTCGCGGAATAAACTTCCTACAAAGCCTTGTAAGAAAATGATGGGAAGAAAAACTACGGCAAGTGTGATACTCGTTGCAATTACCGCAAAGAAAATTTCTTCACTTCCTTCTTTTGCTGCACGGTGTTTATCTAATCCGGCTTCCAGCTTTTTGAAAATATTTTCAGTCACCACAATGCCGTCATCCACCACTAAGCCTGTTGCCAGAACTATTGCCAGGAGCGTTAATACATTTATTGTAAAGCCCGCCATGTACATAATGAAGAATGCACCAATGAGTGAAACCGGAATATCAATGAGCGGACGAATCGCAATCAACCAATCGCGGAAGAAAAGAAAGATGATTATGACCACCAGTGCAAAAGCGATAGCGAGTGTTTCGGCTACTTCCTTGATAGACCGTTTTACAAAAACTGTTTGGTCAAGTGCGATGTCGAGCTTGATATCATCGGGTACTTCTTTTTTAATCTGCTCGTAGCGTTTGTAGAATTCATCTGCAATTTCCACATAGTTGCTACCGGGTTGGGGCGTGATGGCGAGTGCTACCATTGGCACCCCGCTTTCTTTCAAAATAGTTTCTTCGTTTTCCGGACCCAATACTACATCCGCTACATCGCGCAAGCGGATAATCTGATTCTCTCCGCTTTTAATTATCAGGTTTTCAAAATCAGTTTCCGTGGTTAAGCGACCGAAGGTCTTTACGGTTAACTCGGTGTTGTTGCCATACACTTTACCGGCAGGCAGTTCGACATTTTCTCTTGTCAGTGCATTTTGAACATCGGTAAAAGTGAGTGAGTACGCTGAAAGTTTCAGCGGGTCAACCCACAGTCGCATGGCGTACTTTTTTTCGCCCCAAATCTGAACGGTACTTACACCGGGAATGGTTTGCAGTTTTTCCAGCAACACATTCGAAGCATAATCTGAAACCTGCAACTGATTACGCGTGTTGCTTTGCACCGTCATGGAAATGATGGCATCGCTGTTGGCATCGGCTTTTGTAACCACCGGTGGAGCATCAATATCCTGTGGCAGTAAACGAAGCCCCTGCGAAACTTTATCGCGTACATCGTTTGCAGCAGCTTCCAGGTTTGCGCCAAGGTTGAACTCAACAGTAATAATAGATGAGCCCTGATTGCTGGCAGATGAAATGGTACGGATGCCTTCAACCCCGTTAATGGCTTTTTCGAGCGGCTCGGTAATTTGCGATTCTATCACATCGGCATTGGCACCGGTGTAGTTAGTGCGAACGGTAATTACCGGTGGGTCAATACTCGGATATTCACGTACCCCTAAAAATTTATAGCCGATAACGCCAAAAAGCACAATGACTATGCTCATGACAATGGCAAGGACGGGACGCTTTAAACTTAGAGAAGGTAAACTCATTTTTTATTCAATCACTTTTACAACTTTCACTCCTGCATCGGGTTTTACATACATCAGTGCAGTTGCCACAATAGTATCGCCAGCTTCTATTCCGCTTGTTATCTGTATATAACTCTCATTCCGCACACCTGTTTCTACAATCACAAATTTTGCCTTGCCTTCTTTTACCACAATAAGTTTTTTGTTCCGTGCTTCCGGTATTATGCATTGAGTGGGAACCATCATTGCACCTTCCACGCTTTTTAAACCCAAATCAATTTTGGCGAATGCACCGGGTAATAATTTTGTTTTTGAGTTGCTAACCAAGGCACGCACTTTTATACTGCGAGTGGCTTC
This sequence comes from uncultured Chitinophaga sp., assembly GCA_964493695.1. Taxonomy (GTDB): domain Bacteria; phylum Bacteroidota; class Bacteroidia; order Chitinophagales; family LD1; genus Bog-950. The sequence goes on from CAZBPG010000001.1 coordinate 76,939, forward strand.
ATCAATTTTGGGTTCAATAGCAAAAACTTTTCCGGTGAAGGTTTCTGAAGAACCGTCTACTTTGAATTTTACAACATCGCCTTTACTCAGGGATGACGAATATTTTTCGGGCACTGTAAAGTCAATCTTAAGCGGGTCTATCTGCTGGAGCGCAGCAATAGAAGTGGTGGGAGACACATATGCACCAATGCTCACATTCTTTAAGCCGACTACCCCGTTAAACGGTGCGCGTACTTCTGTTTTAGAAATCTGCGCCTGTGTTAACTCCATGTCTGCCTTTATGTTGTTGAATTGTGTAACCGCATTGTCGTATTCCTGCTGTCCGATTCCGTTGATGGCGAGCAATTGTTTTAAACGGGCTTCGGTTCTTTCTGCGGTTTCTTTTTGCAGTGAAAGTTTTTTCAGTTGCGCCTGCAAATCGGCATCGAACAATTTCACCAACAAAGTTCCTTTAGCAACAGCCGCGCCTTCATTCAGGTTCAGTTCTGTAATCTTTCCCGATGCTTCCGGATGAAGTTCCACTTCCTCATTTGCCAGCAAAGTTCCCGATGCTACAATTCCGTTTTCTAAATTCTGAGGCCGCACCACAAAACCGCTTACCGAAATTTCTTTGGGAGGTCCGCCTTTCGATGCGGGAGAGGCCCTCTCTTTTGGATGAAGAATTTTATTGTAAACAATAACGCCCGCCACTAAAACCACAATTGCTACAATAAACCAGGTGAATTTTGACATCGGGAAAATTTTGAGACCCAAAAGTAAAATTTGAAGTTACGCGAATAGTTGTTGCTACAAATATTTTTGGTAAAAGATGCTAATTACCTCTGAAAGGGCACTTTAAAACTGCTCACCTGCTGATTGGCTTCATCTACAATACTTAACTCTACATACTCATTATTAACGATTCGAACCTTACCAAAAGCGTTTTTAGATTTTTGTCCTTTCAGCCCATTACCCCCTTGGTTCCAAATCTTCTTCATTTTAAAGGTGGCTGTCAAGTTGCCTATCAGTTTTAAATAATGTGCAAGTTCTGTGGTCTCTACACTCAGTCCGCTGGCGTTCATTTCCGGAAGACCTGCATTCGTGCCGTCATCCATTACATTATGGTGCGTATCGCCACTAATCACAATCAGGTTTTTCAGATTGTTCTTCTTTACAAAGTCCATAAAATCGTTCCGTTCTTCGGGATATCCTGCCCAGTATGAACTAAATCCTGAAGCAATATGAAAGCCAAACCAATTTTTGTAGTGCCAGTTTTGAATTTTTACTCCCGCCCGAATCAGTTTTTCGCAAGCGCCATTTAATGGTACACCGCTCACAATAAATTTCCAATCCGCTTTTGATTCGAGTAAACTTTTCTTGAGCCAGTCCATTTGCTTTTCACCAAACAAGGCATATCCGGGAGGAGGTGCAAAAGCCCACCGGTTTTTGAGCGAATCGTATTTGAACGCATCCATGTTTGGTAATTCTTTTGCGCTGTTGCGGTCGATTACAAAAAATTCAGCATTCCCTAATTTGAACGAATGAAAAATGCCTTCGCTGGTATCCGGTAATTCGTAATGCGGAAAAAACTCATCGTAGCCTTTAATTACGTTTCTTCTCCACGAATCAGGAAACGGGAAAGCATACATTTCATTGCAAGCCTTTCCGCTGCGGATAAACGATTTCATGTCGTTCTTGCAATAACGTCCACCGTTTCCTCCCACATAATCGTTGTCATCATACACATAATCTATAGGAACATTGTAAAGCATCTGCTTCATTACCTTCTCATCGTATCGCTTCCGGTAACTGAGCGCAACGGTATCGTAGTTGTTGGAGTAATCGGATTTAATCTGATAATCGGGATAAGTGTAATCACCGGTGTGCATCATGAAGTAGGGCTCGTGCTTCGGTATAACATCAAACACTTTCATGTTTTTTGTTTCCTGGCAACTACCGGTTACAAAAACAAATTCGCCCTTGGTACCTTCGGCAGGGAATGTTCTGAAACTTCCTTTGATGGTATCTTCCCAACCTTCAAATAGAATGCGATAAAAATATCTCGTGTCGGCCCTAAGCGAAGTGAGCGAAAGCATCACCGTTTTATCGCGCAGGCTGTCGGTAACACCACCGACTGAAAATGATTTTTCCAAATCCTGTTTCTCGCTTAGCTCCATCAGCACTTTGCCGCATTGTTTGGTGCGGATGTAAACTTTAGCCGAAGAAGAAGTAAGCGCACCAATAACAGGGCCGTGAGTAATGTATTGCGCGTGAAGAAGTGAAAAAGCAAAAGTGGAAAGCAAAAAGTAAACAGCCGAAAACAGGCGCATCAAATTTTTAGCTTTTTAGTTTTTCCCTTTCATTAAAAACTATATCGGAATTGCATAGTAAAATTCCGTAACGGCTCCGGCTTGCCCGGTCGCAAAGAATACAACCGGTTGGTTACATTTTTTATAATGAAGCCGAGCGAAATATGGTCGTTCACTTTTACACCGGCACGCATGTCTAAAACAAAATCACCCTTACTATGCTTGGCCATATACTTATCCAGCGCATTGATGTCGTGGAAAATCAAATTGGCGGCTGCTTTAAAGAAACCGGGAATCACTTCAGGAATACTTCCGTAACTGAAAGTGGCCCCTAAGTAACATTTCCAGTAAGTCAACTCTATGTCTGCACGAACCAGGTGCCGGATACGGTAATAAAGAAGTTTTGAAGTATCCTCCGGTCCGACTTTTTTGACATTGTATTTAAACAGGTCTTTGATATACTCTCTGGTAGTGTAATGTGCAGCACCGGTATCGCTGTCTTTTTTAGTGGGGAAGTTATACGAGTAACCACCGTTAATCTGAATTCCTACCGGACCGATTTTCCCAACGGTCATCAGCCCCACCTCATAACCGGCTACCCGCGCATTTTCTATATTGAGTGGTTTTGCGCCTAACACTTTATCAATTCCGAACACAATAGGCGCTTCAAGGGTATCATGAAAAATAGGTCTGCCATCCGTGTATTTATTGTCCCATATCCCCAATTGATATTCGATAAAATTTTTGTACTCCTGCCAGAAAAACGAGACATCTACAAATGCTTTCCAGTCTTTAATCTGAAAGCCCTGCTTTAATCCCACTTCAAAACTCCAGCTTGTTTCGTCTTTCAGGGTATCGTTCGGCACAATCATAATCCCGCTTACAAATTCGGCTGCAATATATTTTTCAGCAATAGTCGGTATCCGGTAGCCCTGCCCCCATGATGCGCGAATAAAAGTTGCTTTAGCCGCCTGAATATTTAAGCCCGAACGAAACACCGGTCTGGAAGTAACTACTATGGAGTCAACCCCCGCAACTTCATAACGTACACCGGCCTGCAGCGACAGAATTTTATAGTTGAATTCTGCCTGCGTATAAAAAGCAGTGTTGAAATTTAAGTGCTTGCCCGGGTATAAATTACTTTCAGAAACGCCCACGCTGAAAGGAAATCCGGCAGTGATAACCAGCAAATCTTTTCTAAAGCGAAACTGATATTGATTATCCATGTTTACAAAATGGCTAACCGCATTTATATCCGTGCCACCACCCTTGCGCCAGATGTTCATGTAACGGAAATTCAGTTTATAGTTGTGACCTTTGGCATTGCTGTAAACCAAATGCGGATCAATCATTGTTTTTACATGGTGGTCGGTTGAAAACGAGGCGGGCACTAACGAAAGTGTATCCAAGTCTTTTGAAATAAAGAACAGTTCGTTTCGCTCAAAAAATACCTGCCCGTTCAATCCCAAACTTAGGCCTTCAATTTTAGGGTGGATGTACCGGGTCTTTAAAAAGAACCGGCTGCGGAAACCGCTGTTACCCTGCAAATAACTCTTATCATAAAAAACGTTCCCACCGGTAACTAACTGAAGGTTATTTATTCTGCGCTGATGAACGGCATTGATGGAACCGAAGAACCTTGTGTTCGAACCCCACCATTGCATGCGCCTGTCAAGCGGCCGGTCATACATTCCGAAGTTGGCATCAATATCTGTTTTGGGTTCGCTCTCCTTTGGCCACTCAGTGATTACGTTTATCACACCATTCAACGCGCTGGAGCCATACACTACAGAAGAAGCTCCCTTAATAACCTCTACCTGTTTTACATTTTCGAGCGGAGCAGTTTTCCCCTGTATTTCGCCACGGTCGGCACTGGCTAACGAGAGCCCATCGCTTAGCACTGCGGTCCGTGAGCCTACACCGTACGAAAATGAACTTCCTCCGCGAATAGAAATTTGTCCGTCCTGTACCAAAACACCGGATGTCTTATTCACCACTTCCCCCAAATCGTTGCTGTTGGTGTGCTTAATAAAATCTTTGCTGATTACCTCAGTTGAAACCGTTTCTTTGGCCGAATTCTTTTTGTACTGGCTTACTGTAACCACCTGCGCAATCTGAAAAGCAGAAGGTTTCATCAGAATTTCGATAGTAATTTTTTCTCCCTCTTTCAGTGTTACCTGACGTTTGTCGTTTTTGTAACCGATAAAGGAAATCGTCAAATCATGTTCACCCGGTGGAATGTTCAGTTTAAATTTTCCGCTGGCATCGCTGAATGCACCTTTCGATTTATCAAACTTTACAGTAGCGCCACTTAGCGGGTCCCTGCTATCGGCATCGAGAATGGTTCCGGAGATAACTGCATTCTGCGAGTAACCGGTGATAAAAAAAAATAAAATAAAGGCAAGAGCAGGTAAAGCTTTCTTCATATTTGTTTTTGACGGTTGGAAGATATTAGGATTTAGTGAATAGCAAATTTTTCAAAAAAAGGTATTCCGGTAAGCTTTAGAACGCCAATTCGCTGAGCAGCACATTCCGCTTGCGAACTGTTTTGCCTTTTTTGTTTTTAAGTTCAAGAAGCAGGCTCCGGTTGTTCCAGTCGAAATTAATGATGCCGTAGTTGAGGTGACAAAATGCGGTGCCCATTCGGTACTTGTTTTTGTTCGCGAACCAAACCGAGTGAGTCATGCCGCTGGTAGTAAAATCGTAAATGGGATACAAGCCCGATGCATTGCGTTTTGAAAATTCACCATGATGAATATCGCCACTCACGAAGAAAACCCCGTTGGCTTTTGTCTGGCGAATCAGTTGCAGCATCTTTTCAGTTTCATGGGGAAAGTTCATCCATGCTTCCCAACCGTTGTAATCAACCAGAAACATAGTACTGCTGCCAATAATGCGCACATCAGCCGGTTTTTGCAATTCGCCTTCCAGCCATTTCCACTGTGCTTCGCCCAACATGGTTCTGGTAGTATCCGCGCATTTTTGGTACTCGCCCCAAATCTGCGGATGTTTTTTAAAGCAGAGCGAATCGCGGAAAGTGCGGCAGTCCAGCATAATAATCTGAACTCGCTTTCCTTCTTCGCCATACATATACGAAGCATAAATGCCTTCGCGGTTTCTGCGCTCGCTGTTTTGTGGCTCTTTGAAAAAGTCGAGAAATATTTTTTTCGATTCTTCTTTCTTCGGATACTCCTTACCTCCGTCATTCACACCAAAGTCGTGGTCGTCCCAGGTGGCGATTACAGGGGTTTTCTCCAGCAGTTTCTGATAACCGGGTTTAGTTGCTAACCGGTTATACTTTTCCTGCAACACAGTCATATCTTCGGTATCTCCGTAAACATTATCGCCCAGAAAGAGAAACAACTGGGGTTGCTCGGACACTACTTTATCCCAGATTTCCTGCGGCTCGTCCTGAGAAATGCAGGAGCCCAAGGCAATTTTTGTAAGCGTTTGATTGCTTACCGTTTGAGCTGAAGAAACTATTGCCGCTACACAACAGAACAGAAATAAAAATTGTTTCATGATGAACTATATGGATGAATGAATGTAAATTTTATGGCAAATCTTCTTCTTCTACTTTCAACCAGTTGGAAGGGAATTTCAAATCTTTAAACCAAACCAGTTTCCACTCAGCGTTGTTGTATTCCAGCGCGGTCATGTTCTCTACCCAATCGCCACTGTTCAAATACATTACACTGCCGCGCTCGGTTTTAATCTCTTTAATGCAGGGAATATGCGTGTGTCCATTGATGACAAAATCGTATCCTTCATCCAATGCAATTTCAGCCGCTGTCAATTCGTAATTGCTCAATTTTTTGATGCCTTGCTTAGTGGCTACTTTAACCTGTTGGGAGAACGAAGATTTTTCTTTGCCGAAAAGTTCCAGCAGCAGATTGACCAGTTTGTTTATCAGAATCAGAATTTCGTAACCGGTGGTGCCCAGCTTTGCCAGCCAGCGGGAGCCCTGCATAGACACATCAAAAATATCTCCGTGAAAGAACCAGTGTTGCTTTCCATCCATCTGCAACACGAGCTTATCTTTCAGTTCAAGATTGCCGAGTTTTAAACCGGAGTACCTCCGCAGCATTTCATCGTGGTTGCCGGTGAGGCAATATACCTTTACTCCTTCGGAAACAAACCTGAAAATACGCTCTATCACCTTGGTGTGCGATTTAGGAAAGTAGTACGAGCGAAACTGCCAGATGTCAATAAGGTCGCCATTAATTACGAGGATTTCGGGCTCGATAGTTCCGAGATATTTATCGAGCTCTTTTGCTTTACAGCCGATAAAGCCAAGGTGCACATCGCTGATGACAGCCACTTTTACTTTTCGTTTTACATCAGCCATAAGCGGGTCAAATTTCGCAACGCCATGTTAACGGAAGGTTATTCTTTTATCGTACCAAGATTCATTTTATCGGTAGCCGAAATGCTGTCAATTCGCGCTACTTCCCCGTTGGGAAACTGCACATGATAATCGGTCCATCCCGGTGTGCCTGCCCGCGAATCGGCTTTGTAGTAATCGGTTGAAATAATCTGGGCACCGCTTTCAAAAGCGTTGTTCATGTCGGTGTAATCACCGCTTCTGGCTTCGTTGGTTCCGGCATCGGCACGGGTTCTTACAATGTATCCCTGCCGAACACGATTTTGAATTTGTGTTACCTGAGAAGGGTTATTCATAACTACGAAAGCAGCTTCGGGGGTACCGGGCGAAGAGTAAACAAACATGGCTCTTCCCTGCAAAGACGGATGACCGGATTTGTAGAGCGATTCAGCCGGACCCTGCATAATGAACACAACTTTGTTTCTGGCTTCGGCCAAAGTTGGCCAGTTGCCTGCCAGTGCAGCGACTTCGAGCGTAGCGTACGAGCCGCGAACCTTGTCCGGTGTAATAACTTTGTTCAGCGCATCGCCAAAAATTGATTTTATCTCTTCGTCCATTTTGTCGCAGGCATCTGCGTCAAAAGGAATAGAGAGCGTCATGTCGGGAAGAGAAGGAAGTGCATCGCCCACCGTTTCATCTTTTGTTTCGATGTTGATGAAGATGGGAAGGTGGTTCGGGTGCGAAACGCTCCAGTTGTGAACGGCTGTAAGGGCTTCTTTAAACGTAAAGTAGTGGGTATTAAAATCGAAGTCGGGAATGTGAATGATTTTGAAACCCGGTTGCTTCAATGCCTCTACATGCGAGTCGTTCGACAAGCCCACCATGGACATTCCCTGACGGTAATAGAAATGTCCGCCTGCGGGGTCATTGTAAAAATCAAGTTCAAGACCGCGAACATTATAATCGCTCATCTGCTGCTCAACCGGTAAGTGGGTATAGTCAATTCCCGCAGGGTCGTATTGTGCCGGAAGCAAACCGAGGGCCATTGCCTGTGTCATCCAGTTAAAAATACTGTCGTCCGGTTTCAGATGATAACTGTTGTGGCTGGCAATAATCTGAATCTGGTTCAGTTTTAAGCTATCGGTAGGCCCGTTGTCGTAAACAACAGGAATGTTTTTTTCTTTGGTTTCTTTTTTACAGGAAGCAGTCATCAACAGGCAAACGGCAAACGGCAGGACATAACGTTTCATTAACTATTATTTTACATGAAAGTAATGAAATGGAAATGTGAAGCAAGAAAGCTAAAGAAGAAATTACTTTTTCTTAACGGGCACAGGTTTGTTCAAACCTGCCATGGCACGCAACTCTTCGCCAATGCCGATAACGGAGCGGTAGTTCAACGGGAATTCAAGAAACACATGGAGCATACTCAGAAAGTAAAGCGCTATTAAACCGGTTTTGTAATCGTAAGCATAAAGGGCTATTGAACCGAGCCAAAGCACAATTACCGAGGCAAGCCACCTTTTGGGAATCAGGTGCCACTTAATAACCGATGTTTTCGAAAACCAGTTGAGGTAGTGATAAGTATAGGCGAACGCGATAAAGCGCATAATTCCGAAACCGATACTTGAAGTAAAAATGGTTTCGCGGGTGGTGGTGCCCAAATTGAAAATATGGATGAACGACTGATTGACCATGGAGAAGCCGCTCTCCACTAAAGTCTTTTGAGCGTAATCGCTCACTTTATAAAAGCTGAACTGAGGGAACAACACAAAAAAGCTGACTGCGCAAATTGAAAACACCACCAGAGAAATGATGCCGGTGACACTTTTATTTTTCAGCGCACCGAGCAGAATAAACAGACCGGTGAAAATGAAAACATGAATAAGCGTAGGCAGGAAAACCGCAAACAGGAAAAAGAACGATTGTGTGTTTACTATCAACCCGCCCAGAAAAGCGGCAATGATTACGAACAGAATTTTCCAGAGTAAATCTTTAAACAGTATAAAGCCGAGCGCACTTGCAAAGGCGAGGTAAATCATAAAGTTAGAGGCCTCTGCATTGCCGGTAAAAACAAAAGTGAACAGGAAAAGAACCGAGCAAAGAATAACCAGCCAGATGTAATCGAACTTACCGTTGGTGAAGTAATCGCGCTTATGCAGCCAGGTAATTTCGGTAAGGTAATGCAGGGGGCCCAGCACCGCATACGAAAACAAAAACAACTCGAAGGGGATGACAAATGCCGCCACGCATGAAACAATCATGAGCGCAATGTTGGCAAGGTCGATGGTTTTTGTGTTCATGTTAGCCGGTCAGCCCGGGAATCTTTGGCATAGCCCCCATCATTTCGCTTTGCATTACTTTATCGGCCTGTTCAAGGGCATCGTTGATGGCGGCCTGTAACTTTCCTTCCAACACAAGCTTATCATCCTGTTTCAGAATTTCGATGTTCTTAACTTTACGGTTGCCCGAAACCGAAACTTTTACATAATCGTTTTCGGAAACCACTTCAATACTGTCGAGACGTTTTTTGGTCTCTTCCATTTTTTCCTGAAGTTCTTTCAGTTGTTTCATTTGGTCAAGGAAGCCCATAGTAATTTTAGATTTTAGAAGTTACTGAATAGATTCTATTCGGTCTTTATAGATATAAATCATTTTACTTACGGCAATCAGCTCTACTGCCTGCTGCCAAAATTTGGACATCACCTCAAAAAATTCCTTCATTTTCAAATTACCAAAACGGATATGAATAACTTTTGGCGGAGGCGTAACCGAAAGCATTCGGTTAGAGAAATCAGTATCTTTAGTTACAATAATCAAATTGTTTTCGCGGGCATAGCGCCAGATTATTGAGTCGTTCATTCGCTCATCAATATCTTTTGCATAAACAAATTCTTCTGTATTCCACAACTTGAATTTATTGGGCAAGTTTACATCAACCAAATATTTTGGCAACATATCAGGCAACCGATTTTATAATGTAGTTGCGGTTCATTAGGTCGGCTGCAAATTTTATACAGGCGGTGATATCTGCTTTTTCTAAAGACGGGTATTGATAGAGTATTTCTGTTTCCGTTTCACCGGCACCTAAAAATTCCAGAATAGTTTGTACGCTAATTCGCATACCGCGTATAGTTGGTTTACCGTTACACAAGTCAGGGTCAATGGTAATTCTGTCTGATAAATATTCCATAGTGCTAATGTAAGTGAAATTTAACTCTTCATATTATCGAACTGCAAAGGAAAACCATAATCGCCTTTGCGGAGGAAGGCCATCACCGCCTGCAGGTCGTCAATCTTTTTGCCTGTTACGCGGATGATGTTATCCATTTGAGCGGCCTGCACTTTTAAGCCGGTGTCTTTAATGGCTTTGGCAATTTTCTTCATGGTTTCTTTATCGAGCCCGTTTTTCAGTTTTACATCTTTCTTAATCATGGGGCCCGATGCGTAGTGTTCTTTGCTTACATCGTAACTGCGCGGGTCAATGCCCTGCTTGCTGCCGCGGGCAATGATAACATCGAGCACGGTGTTCAGGCGCATTTCGTTTTCGGTGGTGATAAGAAGCGTGAGGTCTTTCTTGTTCAAATCCACTTCGGTTTTAGAGCCGTGAAAGTCGTACCGGTTCACGATTTCTTTCTTCGCCACGTTAATGGCGTTCTCTACTGCCTGTGCATCTACTTTGCTTATTACATCAAAACTCGGCATAGAAATAATGATTAACTGAATGAATTACAAAAGGCAATAGAACGCTGATTTTTATGATTGTCATTATTAAAGGCATTGATTTAAAATCATTTTTATCATGATAATAATGATGATAAGCGATCTATTGTTTTATCTGCCCTTTAAAAAATGAATTACCCTGTGCGTTCAGCAGGTTCACATATTCTTTTCCGTCTTTCTGAAAGAGCACATAACCGGTGCTGTCGCCCAGGTAGTAGTTACCGGAGATAAACTCCCTTCCGTTGATGAGCCACATAATGTTACCCGACAGCGGCACGTTCACTTTCGGGGCAGTTTTGCTTTCGAAAAGATTGTTGAACAGCTTTACGTTTCTTCCGTCTAAACTCATGCTTCCGCCTTTGCCCTGATACATCACTATATCCATGCTTGTAGTAGAATCGCGCATGGTGAGGTAGGTTTTTGCGGGAAGCGGTTGCTGTGCTTTGCAAAAGGCAAAAAGCAAAAGGCAAAAGGCAAAAGTGAAATGCAGTTTCTTCATACGACTTCAAAAATAATTTTTTCCTATAAGGGTGCCACGGTTCCGAACCGTGGCACCCTTAATATTTACAATAAACTTATTTTGGCTTTACCATGCTGCGCTCCGTTATCCTACTTTCCTGTTTTTCTGTATTCATTTCCATAGCTACTTTAAGTGCACAAACCATGACAGCCACCCAAGCCGATACCAAAGCACGCGAACTGATTGCGCAAATGAGTTTGAAAGAGAAAGTGTACGAAATGCACGGACACGGCATGATTCGCTTTGGTATGTCTATTCTGTTTTCGAAAAAAATTAAACCGGTGCATGCCGGTGGCAATAAGCGGTTGGGAATTCCTTCCACTATTTTTTTGGATGGTCCGCGCGGGGTGAGTTTGCATAAAGGCGCTACTGCTTTTCCTACAACTATGGCGCGCGGTGCCAGTTGGGATATTGGTCTGGAAAAAAGAGTTGGTGAGGCTATTGCCGAAGAAATACGCGCACTGGGTGCCAACTACAGCGGTGCGGTTTGTATGAATTTGCTGCGGCACCCTGCTTGGGGACGCGCGCAGGAAACCTATGGCGAAGACCCGCACCATGTGGGTGAAATGGCTTCGGCTTTGGTGGATGGAATTCAGCAACACAACGTGCAGGCCTGCGCCAAACACTTTGCCGCCAACAGCATGGAGAACAACCGGTTTGGCGGAAGCATGAATATGGATGAGCGCACGCTGCGCGAAGTGTATCTGCCGCATTTTAAAAAAGTGATTGAGCGCGGTGCCGCTTCGGTAATGAGCGCTTACAACAAACTGAACGGTGGGTTTTGCGGGCACCACAAAATGTTGTTGACGGATATTCTGCGCAACGAGTGGGGATTTAAGGGTTACGTAACCAGCGACTGGATGAACGGTCTTTACGATGCGCAAAAAGGAATTGAAGCCGGAATGAATATTGAAATGCCCAGCGATAAAGTTTACTCGCTCAAGAAAGTGAAACAGCTTTTGAGCGATGGGAAAATAAAAGAGCAGCAGATTGATGATTTGATTTTGCCCATCATCCGCACCAAATTATTTTTTGTAGCGAAGAAAGATGTGCAGGAGTATCCGAAGAGTTTAGTGGGTTGTAAAGCGCACATTGATTTAGCGCGCGAAGTGGCGGAGAAGAGTGCGGTGCTGCTGAAGAACGAAAATTCATTTCTGCCCTTAGACAAAAGCAAAGTAAAGCGCATTGCGGTTATCGGCTCGCTGGCTTCTGTAAAACAAACCGGTGACCACGGCAGCAGCCGTGTGTTTCCCAAATATGTGGTTTCTCCGCTGGATGGAATCAGTATTTACCTTACAGGCGAATGTCACCCTGAGCGGAGTCGAAGGGGGAAGGCGAGGAAAGGCTTCGACTACGCTCAGCCTGACATTGCTGGTACAGTAGAAATCCTCACCGCACCGGTAGATGACATAGCAGCCATTAAAAACATCTGCACCGGTGCAGATGCCGTGATTGTTGTTGCCGGTACTACTTACAAAGACGAAGGCGAGTTTATAGGCAACGGACAAATACGCGATAAGAATAACCCCGACAAAAAAGATTTTATTACCCGCACCGGTATACTTGCTGTGGGTGGCGACCGGAAGTATCTGCATCTGCATCAACCGGATATTGAGGTGATACATGCCGCGGCTTCGGTAAACAAAAATGTGGTGGTGAGTTTAGTGGCAGGCAGCGCGGTAACGGTGGAGGAATGGCACGAAGAAGTGCCCGCCATCATCGAAACGTTTTACAACGGCATGGAAGGCGGCACCGCCCTTGCGCGTATTTTGTTTGGCGATGTAAACCCATCCGGTAAACTTCCCTTCACCGTTCCGAAACTCGAAAGCGATTTGCCTGCGTTTAACTCGTACGATACGGCTGTTGATTATGGTTACTACCATGGCTACACGCTTTTCGATAAAGAGAAAAAAGAAGCGCGTTATCCTTTCGGCTTTGGTTTAAGCTATACACAGTTTGATATTTCTGATTTAAAAACGAATGTCTTCGCAGGGTCTCCGTCTCGGGACCCTGCGTTCGTGCAAAGCCACAGGGTCTTCGCAGAGCCGAAAGACCCTGTGGGGACATCCGAAACCTGCGAGGTTTCGGTTAGCGTAAAAAACACCGGTGCGCGTGCCGGTGCCGAAGTGGTGCAGGTATATGTTGGTTTCCCCGATTCGAAAATTGAGCAACCGGTGAAACTTCTCCGGGGCTTCAGCAAAGTTTTTCTTCAACCGGGCGAGGAGCGCAGGGTTGAGTTCAACATCAGCGCCAGCGATTTGGCCTCTTTCCACCCTGATACCCAAACCTGGCAAACCGCTAAAGGCACCTACCGGGTTAGCGTGGGCAATTCTTCGAGCAACGCAGAGATGCTTACTTCCACCTTCCAAATTAACTAACAAAACAGGGAGGTTAACAGACCTGTCAGCGGCTTTCCGCCTTAGCGGGAAAGGTCATACAGGTCTGCAGGGATGATACCGGAATTCCGCTATATACCTTTCAGGTCTGGTAATGGCTGTCCGCTAACGCGGGAAGAGTCATGCAGGTCTGGAGGGATGATACCGGCATAGCGGTATAAACCCGACAGGTCAGACGGGATGATAGCGGAATCCCGCTATAAACCATACAGGTCTGGTAGCGGCTGTCCGCTAAAGCGGGGAGGCTCATACAGGTCTGCAGGGATGATAGCAGAATGCCGCTATAAGCCCGTTTGGTCTGTAAACAGGTACCTTGTTATAGAAAAGGCCATTTTCAGGATAAAAATCGGTCATTTCTATATAAAAGAGGAGATTTAAGGAGTTTACAAATACCTCCTTCTTCTGCGTTGTTTGGGCGGCTTGGTAAACTGCTCCTTGCGTGCGGTTTCGGCAAGGGCTATCTGGCGGGCATCGTCTGCGCGGGCAAAAAATGTTCCGCCAATCCAGTATATATCCATGCGGTTGAAGAGCGCCCAACTCAGCATCAGTGCTTCGCCCACTTTGGCCAGCTTGCTTACTTTGTTTAATGCAGTTAAACCGGCAGGCACGTGGTCACCGGTTATTACCGGCAGGCCTTCCCACGATGCTACACCGTAAAAGGCAGCTGTTGCTTCGGGCGTGGAGTGAGCATACTTAAGCCGCCCGATAGAGATGACCGCTGCCCGCCCGTGTTTGCGGGCGCGCGATAAACTTTGCAGCGATGAAAACTTACGCGTGGTGCGCAGATAATCGCCTGAGGGAAGAAGCGTGTTATGAAAGTAAATTGCCATAATGTTTTGTTTACAGCCAAGATAAAAACAAAATAAAAAAGTGGAAGGGTGGGGCTTTTACTTACTTTTATGGAAAGGAATTTTATGAAATGGGTTTACCGGTGTATGCTTCCTGTTCTTCTTTTGCTTTCTGCTGAAGCAAAATCGCAGGCGTATGTTTATCATCCTTTTCCGGATTCGAATTTTACATGGAAAGGGTATACTGCATGTATTGGTGGTGGCGGTCATTGGTCATGTAATATACGAGGCGACACTCTCATCAACGGCATAACTTATAAAAACATTGGGAATATCGCTAGTATTTTGTTTATGGGTAGTATTCGTGTAGATACCAGTAAGAAAGTTTTTTTCTACAACTACAAGGAGTATGTAAACCACGAACGACTTTTGTATGATTTTTCATTTTCGGTTGGAGACACAATTTCCTCTTTGGCTACCGGAGAATTGTTGAATGTGTATCTTGTAGATACTCCAAGCTACTTTGGTATACCTAGAAGAACCTTACATTTAAGGACTGCCGGGGGAGCGGATAAAGACAAATGGATTGAAGGTGTTGGAAGTCATTTGGGTCCCTTAAGTTTATCAAAAGTTTCCCCGGGATATTGCGCTTGGTCTTGTTTATGCCAAGCGTTTGATGATTCACTGTTGGTATTTGAAAGGAATGATTACCTATCAAACTTGTGTTTCCCAACTTCTTCAATATTGGAAGTAAAGGGTTTATACATAGTAAAGGTATATCCAAACCCCTCCACCACCTACTTCACTCTCCAGCTCTCCTCATCACCAAGCACGCCAACTCATTTTCAACTTTACGATGCACTCGGCCGACCGGTGATGCGCGAAGCGATAAATACTGAAACCACTGCCCTGCAACGCGGCAACCTGCCCACCGGTATTTACTTTTGGCAGTTAGAATCAGCAAATAAAATATTGGGGAGAGGGAAGGTGGTGATGGAGTAAACTCCAACCCCGAAAGGGTTTAAAACCCTTTCGGGGTTTGGTTATGCCTCTTATATTCGTTTCATGAAATTGAAAGAACCAATCTCTGCCAAACAAATTGCTGAGTGGACCAACTGCGAAATTATTGGCGATGAAAAGGCACTGGTTAAAGGGCTGAACGAAATTCATAATGTAGAAGAAGGCGACATTACCTTTGTTGACCACGAGAAGTATTACGATTTTACCCTGAAGTCGAAAGCCACTTTCATCATCCTCAACAAGAAAGTAGAACCGGTGGCGGGCAAGGTGTTGTTCTATTCCGAAAATCCGTTTGCCGCCTACAACTATCTGGCAGAACGGTTTAAGCCCGAAGTAAGAACCGGTAAAAGCGTTGGCGAAACTTCGAAGATTGGTGAGGGAACTTTCATCTACCCCAATGCGTTTATCGGTGAGCATGTAACTATAGGTAACAACTGCGTCATTCACCCCAACGCCACTATTTACGCCTATACCCAAATTGGCAACAACGTTATTATACACGCCAACGCTACCATCGGTGGCGATGCCTTTTATTACAAGCGCTATAAAACACACTACCAAAAAATGCACAGCGCAGGGCGCGTGGTGATTGCTGATGATGTGGAAATTGGTGCCGGCACTACTATAGATGCCGGTGTAAGCAGCGATACCGTTATAGGCAAAGGCACCAAGCTCGATGACCAAGTGCATATTGGCCACGATGTAAAAATTGGTGAGCAATGCATTATTGCCGCGCAGGTGGGTATTGCAGGCAACACCAAAATAGGCAACCGGGTTACACTTTACGGCAAAGTGGCGGTAAACAAAAACATCACCATCGGTGACGATGCCATAGTTATGGCAACCTCAGCCGTGCCTAATAATTTAGAAGGAGGAAAAACCTATATCGGCTATCCGGCCGTAGAAGCCCGCACTTTTGCCAAGCAGGTAGCGGTGATAAAGAAGCTGCCGGAGCTTTGGGAGAAGTTGAAGAATCTTTGATTCAACTTTCAAAAACTTTATCTTTGCTATAAACAACTACACATGGACTTAATTTCAAAATACGATTTGATTGAGAAGATTGTGAAAACAGAAAATGAAACGCTGCTTAATCAGGTAAAGCATTTGCTGGAAGAAGAGGAAGTTGAATCTTGGAGAAATCTTGACCCTGCTTTAAAGGCATCTATAAAAAGAGGATTGTCGCAATCCGCTAAAGGGGAAGTGACACCACATGCACAAGTTATGAAGCGTTTACGCAAAAAGTATGCTAAGTAACAATGAAAGTTTTCTGGACAAAGGAGGCGGAAGAAACATTCAACCAAAACATTGCCTACCTTGAAGAAGAATGGAATGAAGCCGTAATTGACAATTTCATTGATAAAGTCGAAGAAGTTATAGCAGCCATTTCAAAACATCCCTTGGTTTTTCCTGCCATAAGTAAAAAGAAAGCTACCCATAAATGTTTGATAGTAAAGCAGGTTTCACTCTATTATAAAGTTTTGGAAGACAGAATTGACCTGCTTACCTTTTGGAACAATTACCAAAACCCGAAACGGCTTAAGCTATAATTGTGGTAATCTTTTCCTGCGTGGAAAACCTGTTACTAAAAACCTGAAATACTGAATCTATAATCCGAAGCAGGAAAATACATTCGCGCATTCAAATCTTCCCGACATGCGCAAAAAAATAAAGTCAGCTCTCATCTCCGTTTATTATAAAGATAAACTCGACCTCATTGTAAAAGAACTCGCTAAGCTCGGGGTGAAAATTTACAGCACCGGTGGCACTCAAAGTTTTATTGAAGGGCTTGGTGTAAAAGTAACTGCGGTAGAAGACCTTACTTCTTATCCATCTATTTTAGGCGGGAGAGTAAAAACCCTTCACCCGAAAGTTTTCGGAGGCATTTTAGGAAGAAGAGATAACGCCAGCGACCAAAAAGAAATGGCGCAATACGAAATTCCTGAAATTGATTTGGTGATTGTTGACCTCTATCCGTTTGAAGAAACGGTGAAAGGCGGAGGAAGTGAAGAAGATATTATTGAGAAGATTGACATTGGCGGAATTTCGCTCATCCGTGCGGCAGCAAAAAACTTCAACGACACTATTATTGTTTCTACCCGCAACGATTACGAATCGCTTTTAGAATTACTGCAAACAAAAAATGGCGAAAGCGATTTAGAAGACCGTAAAAAGTTTGCCGCCAAAGCCTTCATGAACTCTTCGCATTACGATACGCTTATCTTTAATTACTTCAATAACGAATTCAAATTCGAAGTTTTCAAAAGGAGCGAACTGAATGCAAAGGTGCTTCGCTATGGCGAGAACCCTCACCAACGCGGAGTGTTCTACGGCAATCTTGATGAGATTTTTGAAATACTAAACGGCAAAGAACTTTCTTACAACAATCTGGTAGATGTAGATGCTTCTATAAATCTCGTAGCTGAATTTTCTGAACCGACTATTGCCATCATCAAACACACCAACAGCTGCGGGCTTGCTTCGCGCGAAACTATTGCGGAAGCCTACAAGGCCGCTTTTGCCTGCGATACTACTTCGGCATTTGGTGGTGTAATTGCCTCTAACCGCAAAATTGATTTGGCAACCGCCAACGAAATGAATTCCCTTTTCTTCGAAGTACTCACTGCACCCGGTTATGATGATGATGCGTTGGCCGTTTTAAAAAGTAAGAAGAACAGAATTATTATCAGACAACGGACAACGGACAACGGACAACAGAAAATACAGTTCAAAAATTTGCTGAATGGAGTATTGACACAAGATGTTGATTCTAAAGCGGAAGGCAAAAGCGAATTCAAAGTAGCTACTGCAAAAGCCCCAGCCGCTACAGAAGTTTCTGATTTAGAGTTTGCCGTAATTGCCGTTAAGCATTTAAAGAGCAACGGTATTGCGCTCGTAAAAAACAAACAACTCATCGGCAGTAACTGCGGGCAAACATCGCGTGTAGATGCTTTGCAAAATGCAGTCCGCAAAGCAAAAGAGTTCGGTTTCGATTTAACCGGTGCCGTAATGGCAAGCGATGCCTTCTTCCCTTTTCCCGATTGCGTGCAGATTTCGCACGAAGCGGGAATAACCGCCATCGCGCAACCGGGTGGCAGTATCAAAGACCAGGACTCCATAGATGCCGCCAACAAAAACAACCAGGCCATGGTAATGACTGGTGTTAGGCACTTTAAGCACTAAAATTAGAATTGTCATTGCGAGGCTCTGCGAAGCAATCTCTCTAAAACAAAAAGTCACTTTCAATTGAAAGTGGCTTTTTGTCTAATGTCTTGTGCCTGTTATCTAACGTCTACACGGAACTCTTTGCTCGCTCCAACTTTTCCTGCAGGATAATTCTGTCCGGTCGTAAAAGTTGATTTACCGGCTTCAAACGAAATCTTAAAACGAATCTGGTCGAAAGGCATTAACATATCCGGAACGAAATAAGTAATTGCATAGTCATAACGGTTTACGCGCGGGTCAAGCGTGGTCAAATCTTCAAAAAACAACGTGTCGGGATAAGTTGGTACATAACCGGAGGTATTCATGGAGTCAATATCAAACTTTCCCATAATCCAGTTTATCGGTCTGTCGGTAGTAAACTTAAAACTCATCGGTACCGAATCGCTGGGGAAATAAAAAGTTATAGAGGAATCTGGCAGCACAATCGAAATGGGCTCAAGCGGTTCGCTGTCCACTTTCTTAGTACAGCCATTCATTACAGAAACAAACAGTGCAATTGCAATAACGGAGAGAAAAAGGATTTTATTCTTCATGGTGTTTTCAAAGTCCCCTTTAGGGGATTTAGGGTTTTACAAATACTTCATCATTATATCAGCCAAAGTTTTGTGGAACTTCTTGTATGGCGGTAACAATAGTTTGCTTGGCGGATTCCACGCCTTTAAAATAGAGCGCTCATTTACAAATTCCTTAAAACCATAATGCCCGTGGCTTTTGCCGATTCCGGAATTGTTTACTCCGCCAAAAGGTAAATTAGCATGAGCATTATGCAGCAAGGTTTCATTAATACAGGTAGCTCCGGCAGAGGTATTTTTAATTACATACTCCTGATTTTTATTGCTCTTACTGTAGATGTAAAGCGCCAGTGGTTTTTCTTTTGAGTTGATAATGCGGATAGCTTCATCAATGTTGCCGTAAGAGATAACCGGAACAATCGGTCCGAAAATTTCTTCTTCCATCAAAAGCATATCGGGAGTAATGTTGGTGAGAATAGTGGGTGCTATATAATTCTGTGAAGCATCACTGTTTCCACCGGTTTCTACTTTTGCTCCTTTGCTTATGGCATCATCTAACAGTACTTTTATTCTGTTGAAATGTTTTGCATTTACAATTCTGCAATCATCTTTCGATTCAATGGGGTTAGCACCGAATCCTTTTTTAATAGAATCTTTTAATGCAGCTACAAACGCATCTTTCTTCTTTTCATCAACCAAAACATAGTCAACAGCTATACAGGTTTGACCACAGTTCACAAACTTACCAAACAGGAAATTATCAGCAGTTGCTTTCAGGTCGGCCGTGTCATCAATAATAGCGGGAGATTTGCCGCCTAACTCCAGCGTTACGCTGGTTAAATTCTCTGCCGCCTTTTTCATTACTGACTTGCCGTGCATAGGACTGCCGGTGAAATGAATATGGTCAAACTTCAAATTCATTAACTCCATCGAAACGGTATGGTCACCAGAAATAACCGCTACTTCGTTTTCAGGAAAAACCTCCTTCACAATTTCCTTAATCAATTTATCTGTATTAGGAGTAAATTCTGAAGGTTTAATAATAGCAGCACAGCCCGCAGCTACTGCTGAAATCAGATTTTTCAACGGAATCTGAAAAGGATAATTCCAAGGGCACAAGAAAAGCACATTGCCTTTCGGCTCTAAAACAACTTTTGCAGAAGTGCCGAAAAGCGGCAGAGGAGTATCCACTTCTTTATCTGCCGCCCAGTCATGCAAATTCGCCTCAAAATTTTTGGCTTCCGCTATAATTGGTGTTATCTCGGTCATGTCTACCTGAACAGCAGGTTTGTGAAAATCATCCCATAATGCTTTCTGAACTTTCTCGCGGTTGGCAAATACTACTTCACGTAGCTTTTTAATTTTTTTCAGCCTGTCCGAAACAGATGTGTTCTTCAGGTTTTGAAGATTCTTTTTTTGAGCGTCATATATCCGGAGAATTTCTTCGAGCTTTGTGTTGGGTGCAATCGGAACCTCAACGGGCGGAATAGCAACTACTGTATCCATAGTTTTATTTTAAGGCACTAAAAATAGAAATTATTTCTGCTTCTGAAACGCAGAATCTGCCAATAACTATATTCGGCACATGGAAAATTCGAGCAGCGGACATTTGAAGAAAACGCTTACTCCCATTATGCTCTGGGGCTTGGGTGTTGGTTATGTTATTTCAGGAATGTATTTCGGCTGGAATATCGGATTGGATAAAGGCGGAACAGTCGGATTGGGTATTGCTACGGTGTTCATCCTTATCATGTATATCACATTTTCACTTTCGTATTCCGAGTTGGCATGTGCTATTCCCAAAGCCGGTGGAGCGTTTGATTATGCGGCACGTGCTTTTGGCAAGGACATTGGTTTTATTGCCGGTATGGCGCAATGGATTGAATTTGTTTTTGCCCCACCGGCTATTGCACTTGGTATCGGAGCTTATTTCCATTTGCTGTTCCCGTCCGTTGATGCAATGGTTTTTGCAATTGTGGCTTATTTCATTTTCACCGGCATCAATATTCTGGGTGTGAAAATTTCTGCCACCTTCGAACTCATCATCACAATAATTGCTGTAGGCGAATTGACTTTGTTTGCAGCGCTTACACTTCCGCATTTTCAAATTGAGAATTTACAAACCAATCCATTCCCCCACGGAATCCCCGGAATTTTTGCCGCCATTCCGTTTGCCATTTGGTTTTTCCTTGGTATGGAAGGATTGGCAAACGTTGCAGAAGAAACCATCAACCCGCAGCAGAACATTACTAAGGGGTTTATGTATTCTATGATAACCTTAGGCATTTTAGCTGCCATGACTTTTTGTGCGGCAGTTGGTGTTGGTGGCTGGGAAAAGGTAGTTTACGATAGTGCGGGAAATGTTTCTGATTCACCGTTACCGATGGCACTCGGACAAATTACCGGCAACAGCGGATTCATGTATCATATGCTGGTTAGTGTCGGTCTATTTGGTTTTGTTGCTTCGTTCAATGGTTTGTTATTAGCTGCGGGCAGATGCACGTATGAATTTGGAAAAGTGGGACAGTTTCCTCGGGTACTCGGAAAAATTCATGCAGGGTTTCACACTCCTCATTACGCTTTGGTGTTTAACATGCTGATTGGAATTGTGGCGCTTTTCACGGGAAGAACCGGTGATATTATTACCGTTTCTGTTTTGGGGGCTCTCTGTCTTTATATTTTTTCTTGTTTATCTATTTTGAAGTTACGAAAAACAGAGCCCGATATGCCTCGTCCTTTTCATGTTCCCTTTTTTCCGGTGCTTCCGTTAATTGCTTTAACTATTGCATCCGTAGCATTAGTGGCAATGATTTACTACAACTATCAACTGGCAATAATTTATTTCGCGGTAATTACAGTAGCATTTGTGCTTTATCGCTTATTTAACTCATCAGGAAAATAAACTCTTCAAATTTTCGAACTATGACAACCAAACAAATTCTCGAGTACGTAAAGAATCATCCTTCGCAAAAAGTAAAAGTTGCGGTTACAGATATTGATGGAATACTTCGCGGCAAATACATGAGTGCCGAAAAATTTCTCTCAGTGGCCGATTCCAGTTTCGGGTTTTGCGATGTAGTGTTCGGTTGGGACGCCAATGATTTAGCGTATGATAACGCACAATACACAGGCTGGCATACCGGTTACCCCGATGCAAAAGCAACTATTGATTTAAGCACGTTCCGTAAGATTCCCTGGGAAAACGATGTGCCTTTTTTTCTTGGCGAATTTGTAGGTGATAAAAATCAACCGCTTCCGGTTTGTCCGCGCCAGCTTTTGAAAAGAATAATTGGTGAAGCGGATAAAGCAGGCTTTGCTCCATTTATGTCGCAGGAGTTTGAATGGTTCAATTTCGAAGAAACCCCACAAACTCTGCACGATAAAAACTTCAGCAAACTTCAACCGCTTACACCCGGCATGTTTGGTTATTCTATTTTACGCAGCACTTACCGTAACGATTTTTTCAATGCCCTTTTCGATGGCATGAAAAATTTCAATGTTCCGTTAGAAGGGTTGCATACAGAAACCGGTCCCGGGGTTTATGAAGCAGCTATTACTTATTCGGCTCCGCTTGAAGCCGCAGACCGTGCGGTGCTTTTTAAAACAGCCGCAAAAGAAATCGCTTACAAGCATGGCATCATCGCTACGTTTATGGCAAAGTTCAACGAAAACTTACCGGGGTGCAGCGGGCACATTCACCAAAGCTTATGGGATAAGAAGGCAACAAAGAATCTTTTCCATGAAGAGAAAGACAAAAATAAAATGAGCGAGCTATTCAAAAGCTATTTAGCCGGTCAGCTTTTTTGTCTGCCGCACATTTTGCCGATGGTTGCTCCCACCATAAATTCATACAAACGATTAGTAGAAGGTGCATGGGCGCCAACTACCGTAACCTGGAGTGTAGACAACAGAACAGTTGCGTTGCGTGCCCTGCCCGGTGGAAGTAAATCATCGCGCTTGGAAACGCGTGTTGTGGGCAGCGATACCAACCCATATCTCGCCATAGCGGCATGTTTAGCAGCTGGTTTATATGGAATAAGAAAAAACCTGAAATTGAAGCAACCGGCCACGTTGGGTAACGGCTATCGCGATGAAAGCAACGGACGCTTTCCGAAAAACCTACACGATGCAACAGTAGCTATGCGCGATTCAAAAATTTCCAACGAACTGTTCGGAGAAAAATTTGTGCAACACTTTACACAAACCCGCGAATGGGAATGGAAGCAGTTTGCAAAGGTTGTTACTGACTGGGAATTGAAACGATATCTGGAAATCATTTAAAGTGTGAATTAAATAAAACAGAAACGTCCCGAACTTTCGGGACGTTTCTGTTTTATGATTTCTCCGGATTTATTTATGCAATTCTTTCAGGTATTGGTCAAGGGCAACTAAAATAGTAGGAGTGTGCCCGAGTGGAGCCATGATGTGAAGTTTCAATCCTTTGTCAAGTACTGCATCGGCAGTCGTTTTTCCATACGCGCCAATTTTTAACTTCTCCTGTTTAAATTTCGGGAAACTGTTGAACAACGAATGAATTCCACTTGGGCTAAAGAAAATCAGCATATCGTATTCCGATGGCTTTACCGTTTTCAAATCATTAGGCACTGTGCGATACATCATGCCTTCAGCGTAATTAAAATTGTTAGCTGCCATAAATGCAGGAATTTCATCTTTCCGGACTTCAGCGCAGATATACAAGAAGCGCGTAGCATCACGGTGCTTCATCAGCAACATGCGCAGTTCTTTGTTGTTGTTCATGTCGCCATAAAAAACTTTGCGTTTTCTGTATTGTGTATATTTCTGTAAGTACAAGGCAATAGCCTCACTCGTGCAAAAGAATTTTGTTTCCTGGCTCATCTTTACGCGCAGCTCATCGCAAATGCGGAAGAAGTGGTCAATGGCGTTTCGGCTGGTAAAAATGATACCGCTGTAATCGTTTAATGCAATGCGTTGCTTTCTGAAATCTTTTCCTGCGACACCTTCCACTTTAACAAAAGGCGAGAAATTTATCTTCAGTTTATATTTCTCGGCTAAATCGAAGTAGGGCGATTTAGGTCCTTCAGGTTGCGGCTGCGCAATCAGTATATGTTTGATTTTGTTCTTAGGCTCTTTAGAAATTAACTCCGCGTAGTTCTTCTCGGGGCGTTGAGGTATAATGATTTGCGGCTTGGCGGGTTTTTCTGACTTGGCTAAAAAAGAAGTAGCACTCTTATCAGGTGATATCACATCAGCCTTTTTTTTCAGAGTGCTACTACTGTTGGATGTTTTGCTGCTTTTGTTCAACCCCTTCTTCGAAGAAGCCGTTCTCAGCGCAGACTTTTTAGAAGATGCCCGCTTACTTATTTTTTTTTTGCGGCTTTCTTCTTAGCAGGCTTCTTGGCTGCTTTTTTTGCGGCTTTCTTTTTTGTTGCCATGGTTTAGGTAATTGTTTTGGTTAACAATTTGATAAATAGAAATGTTATCGACATCTCTACAACACAAACGTAAATAAAAAAGTGATACACACTTCTGTACAGCAATTTGTATGCTGTGGATAACGCTCGCCAAGCAAAAATTATTGCGAACACAGCAAAAAACAAAATCGTAATCAGAAAAATAAAATTGAAAAACTTCACCGGTGCCACATAAAATATAAATAACGCTGGAAGCAGCGTCAATCCTAATGTTTTGCAGAGTGTAGTGAAATTGAAAATATATTCATCGCACACTTGTTGAAGTTCAAAAATCTTTCCAATGAATTGCAGTGCAATGATTTTTGCGAGGTAAAAAAATGTGAATAAAAAGATTAAAAAAAGTACGGAAGAAAAATTATCAAGCGATAAAACATGAAAGTATTTCATCAAAAAAAAACGCACATACAAACTAACTGTCACTATAAAATTTGCATTCAGCAAAACATCTGCAAAAGAAATTTCACCGGACTGTGTTCTGAAAATTTGCTGTGATAAATTCTGGTTGAGTACTGACTGCAACATCTCTTCCAGGTATTTGCTGAAGGCTGTTTTTACGTAGGTAAGAGCGGCTAACAATACCATCAGCATTATGAAAACGAATCCGTTTCGCTTAGATGAATTGAACTGCTGAATATCATTCCTTAT
Source organism: uncultured Chitinophaga sp. (assembly GCA_964493695.1). GTDB lineage: Bacteria > Bacteroidota > Bacteroidia > Chitinophagales > LD1 > Bog-950. The sequence goes on from CAZBPG010000001.1 coordinate 101,830, forward strand.
CGGCTTGTCCGCTTCCGCCAAAAACGATTTATGGTTGGCATAGTGTGAGTAATTTTGATTGATGACTGAATCAACTGAAGAATACTTCGCAGCCAAAATTGAATCAGCAGTATGTTTCAAAACGAGTGAATCTTTTTGCGAAAATCCGCTGATAGCGATAAAGACAAATAGAAAAACAGTAGAGAGAACCTTCTTTATCACTAAAAATAATTGACGTAGCCGATATGAATTTTAGCTGACTTAATGGTGATTTTATTGTCTAACTGTTTCCCCATAGCATAAGTGATTCCGAAGATGCCGACTTTGGTTTCAATAGCAGCTCCTGCACCAAATCCGAAGGGAAAATCAACCGGACCTTTCCCAACTCTTGTATCTTCCACAACAGCTGCATTGAAGAAAGTACTAAAGTATGAATTCTTAGAAAGCAGAAAACGGTATTCAAGGTTTGCCATAGCGTAGTATGGGGTAAAAATAGATTGATCGTCAAAACCGCGCAGAGAGTTTACTCCACCCAATCTGTATTTTTCATTTTCAAAAATGTTCGGGCTGAAAAAATATTTTCCTTCAAAGGAGGTCTTGATAGTATGCCGTGGAGCGAGCTTCCAGTATTTATCAAACGCCAAAGCTATCCGAAACTGAAATGCTTTTAAACGGGCTGTATCGTACAGAAAATCAAAATTACTCCCGGTCACCTCATCAAACAAGCCGACTATGTTATTGTTTCGCTTTATCTTTTTTAGCCCCGCTGAACCGCTTACTCTTAAAACATAGCCATCCACAGGATTAAATCGATAGTTTAGTTTCTGTAAAAAATATTCGAGAGCAAACTCGTTTGTAGTAATGTCAAGGTTTTTGGGTAAGGTGCGTGTTTGTTTTATGTAGCCTGTATCAACGTTGGTGATGATCGAAATCTTTTGCCGTAACGATGCTTTCAGATAATTGCTTCCCACAAACTGGTACTGTACACCATAGTCTCCATCTATATCTACATAAGAAGTATCGCGTTTGTAAAGTTGAAACTGCGCATTTATACCGAGAGGAAGCCCGAGCAGATAAGGATATACAAATCTCACATCGAGCTGTTGGGTTTTGGGCTGAAGTTTTTTCCATTGCAGATAAAACTCTTCTCCTACCCCGAACAAGCTAAAAAGATGTATTCGCGCTTCACCGGTTATCAAAAGCTTTTGACCCGATGAGCCCGGCAGCAAGCCAAGTAAAAAATCAAACTGGCTGGCTTTTTTATCCTTTAGATACAAGTTCACTTTTGCTTTTCCGTTTTGAAACAAGACCGTGCGCGGCTGAATAGATTCAACAAACTGAAGTTCGTTCAGGCGTTGCTGAATCTTCTTAATGTTCGATTCATTATAAGGTTTGCCTACTTTCAATCCCAGATAGTTTCGAAGGAAAACTTTTTTCGTTTTTGTTTTGCCGAGTATCTGAATCGAATCGTAGGTTATCAGCTCGTTCTTTTGCAGATAAATTTTTGCAGTGTAAGAATTCTGGAAGGTGGTAAAGCTGTCAAGTCTGACACTTGCAAACGGGTAGCCTGTGTTTTCGCATTGTTGGATAATTTTTGCTTTCACTACTTCAGCATCTCCAATCGGAATTTTCTTTCCGTTCAATACCTGGTTTTTAACTCCGGCACTTGCCAGCAGCGAAGGGTCAACATTTCCGTTTTGCAAAACGAGGTTTTCAAACTTATCGCCTACATATATGTATATGACAGTTTTTGAGGTATCGCTTTCGGTACTATCGATGGAGGAAGCGAGGTAGCCGAATGACCGAATCTTGCTGAACAATTCTTTCCATTCAAGATTCGCCTGCAACGAATCTTTGAAATGGGTTTTGTAAGAGAACTTCTTGGTAAAAAATTCTTTCGGCTTATCGGAACTGACCAACTGCAGCGAATAATTATTCTGACTGAAAGAAAATTTCAGCAGCAACAAAAAAAAGATGGTTGATGCAAATCGCATTAGTATTGAACGAAGATAACGTGAAAGTGCATTTTGTATTTCACTTTGTAGTTCTTACTTCGCAAATTCAAAATGGCAGGCATCTATATTCATATCCCTTTTTGTAAGCAGGCCTGCCATTATTGCAATTTCTATTTCAGCACTTCGCTGGGCAATAAAGACAAATTCGTTCAGGCATTGCTGAAAGAAATTGGGTTGAGCAAAGATTACTTAGCGGGCGAAAAAATAGAAACCCTCTATTTGGGTGGAGGAACACCTTCGCAGTTAAGCATTCAAGATTTAAGGTTGATTACAGATAAACTTCACCTGTATTACGATTTAAGTCAACTGAAAGAATTTACAATTGAAACCAATCCTGATGATTTGAAAGAGGAGAAAGGCATTAAAGGAATAGGAACGTTAGGAGTGGACCGTTTTTCCATCGGCATTCAATCTTTTTTTGATGAAGATTTAAAATACATGAACCGCGCGCATAATTCCGATGAAGCACTTTCCTCGGTTAAAAGAGTGCAGGATGCCGGTTTTGAAAACATCACGATTGATTTAATTTATGGAACTCCCACCATGAATGATGAGAAATGGAAGCAGAACCTTGCCACAGCCTTTTCATTGAACGTTCCGCATATTTCTTCTTACGCTTTAACCGTTGAGTCAAAAACATCTTTAGAGAAGAAAATTGCAAAAGGAGAATCGAAACAGGTTGACGAAGAACAATCTGCAAGGCAATTCAAGATGCTGATGAACGAAATGCGCATACATGGTTTTGAGCAGTATGAGATTTCAAATTTTGCGCGGAATGGGAAACATGCTGTCCATAATTCCAACTACTGGTTTGGTAAAAAGTATCTGGGGCTTGGCCCTTCGGCACATTCCTTTAACGGAGTTTCAAGGCGATGGAATGTTTCAAATAATCTGAACTATATCAACAGCATCAACGAAGGCAAAATTCTTTTTGAGGAAGAGGTGTTGACTGAAGCACAAAAAGTGAATGAGAAAATTATGACTTCACTTCGTACGCAATGGGGCTTAGATATTGCGGAATGTGGAACGCGGAACGCGGAATTAATTCAAGAGGGCTCAAAAGAAATTGACCCCACACATTATACGCTTGAAAGCGGAGTTCTTAAATTGACTGACGAAGGAAAATTGTTTGCCGATTCTATTGCTGCTGCGCTTTTTGTCGAAGAGCAGTAATTACTTCCATTCAAATGTTTTCAGCATTTGTTTTACATCGGCTTTTACATAATCAAGCACCGGTGCCATACTGTCGGCATTGGGTGAACTGTAAAAATAAAGTGCTCCGCGAATAAAATGACGATTGCTATCGGTTAGGAAAAACTGAACATTACTGGCTGCGTCTCCGCCCAAATCGTAAAGTATCCCGCCAACACCATGTGCGTTATCAATTTTAATCTCGTCAATGTAGTTTGCTTTTTTGGTGTGCTTAAAAGCCATCTTGTGTGCGTCTTCCACTAAGTGCTCCAGCCTCATCGTATCATTAATGTCCTTGTAAGTAAGATTTACCACTCCGTTAAGCGATGGGAAGTAAACATTCAGCCAGCATTGGTCGCTTCTCAGTTTGTTTCCAAAATAGGTGGTATCGCGTGATACTTCCGTGTAAACGGGTTTCTCAAATTTAAACGGACATTCCTTCGGGTCGTACAATTCATATTTTCTCTCCGGAAAAATTACCCGCGGATATGCCTTTTGTTTGGGAGTGTAATCACCATGACAAGAAGGAAGGATAACAGATAATAGACAACAGACAACAGACAAAATCCATTTCTGATTTCTGATTTCTGATTTCTGATTTCTAACTCTCATTCGTAATTTTCACTTTTTCAATCCGGTTATTCAGTACCGATACAATGGTGAATTTATAGTTCTTCATTTTCAGTTCTTCTCCGTTCTTAGGAATTCGACCTGCAATTTCAAGTATCAAACCGGCAAGCGATTCTGATTCTCCTTTCGTTTCTTCAAATGTAGCAACGTCTACTTCCATCAAACGGCAGGCATCGGCCAAAGGTGTTTTGCCATCAAATAAAAAATTCTTGTCGTCAATTTTTTTGAAGCCGGTTTCAGTAGCCTCATCAAACTCATCCGTAATATCACCTACCACTTCTTCTACAATATCTTCAAGCGTTATAATTCCGCAAGTGCCCCCGTATTCATCAACTACTACGGCAAGATGTTTTCTGTTCTGCTGAATCTCACGCAGCAGGTCGTCAATCTTTTTTGTTTCCGGAACAAAAAACGGTTCGCGTATCATGTTCTGCCATCCGAACGCTTCATCCTGATTCAGATGTTCTATCAAATCTTTTATGTTGAGTACACCCACCACGTTATCAGGGTTTTCTTTGTAAACGGGATAACGCGAATAGCCATTCTCTTTCACAAAAGCCATCAATTCTTTAAAATTGAAATCATAGTCAATAGATACTACATCGGTTCGCGGGCGCATCACCTGCTTCACCATAATGTTGCCGAAGTGCACAATCCCCTTCAGTAACTTGGCATCCTGTTTCGACTCTTTTTTCTCAACGGTAATTTCAATCGCCTTGTTTATTTCTTCAATATCAATTTCTGCATTGTGCCTCTTTAATCTTTTTTCCAAAGATTGAGTGCCGCCAATCAGAATATAGTTTACCGGTTGCATTATTTTTACGAGCAGGTTGAAGAAGCCGCTCATAGCACGGGCAATTTTTACTTTGTTATGTGTAGCATAAACCTTCGGAGTGGCTTCGCCAAACAACACCAGGAAAAAAGTTACAATCAAAACGTTCCAAATAAACTCAATAGCGTAACCGTGCAGCACGAAGTTGCCGATAAGAAAATCCTGAAAGTTAAACATGCGCTTGGTTACGTAATAGGAGGTAACCACAACGCCAATATTCACCAGGTTGTTGCTGATAAGAATGGTGGATAGAAGATAGCGCGGGCTATCGAGCAGTTTTCCAACACGGTTGTCTGCTGCGTCTTCGCTTTCGCGCAAGGCACCAACTTCCACATTGCTCAACGAGAAATACGCAATCTCACTGGCCGACATGATAGCGGAACAGATAATTAAAACCAGAATGATAAGATTGGCGATAAAAACAGAAGCGGTAGGCGCGTTAACCAGCGACTGAAGAAAAATTTGCAAACTGACGGAAGAATCCATATTGGCTGGTGGTGAATAGCAAGTGGCGAATGATAAGCAGTAATTTACTGCTCGCTACCCGCCACTTGCTATTTGCTGAATACTAAAATGGTAAATCATCATCTGCAGCCGATGTGGAAGCAGGAGACTCTTCATTGGCAGAAGGACCTGTATTGGTAGATGAGTAATTGCCGCTTCCGCTATCGCTTCCTTCCTTGTTGCCCAGCATTCTGAAATTATCAACGATAATTTCAGTAGTTCTTCTTTTGTTGCCGTCTTTATCATCGTATTCGCGGGTGCGGATTTTCCCTTCTATCCAAATCTGCATGCCCTTTTTCAGATTTTTCTCGGCACGTTCAGCAGCGAATTTGTTGTTGACTTTAATGTTGTGCCAATCAGTAATGTCTTTCCAGTTGCCGTCTTTGTCCTTGTAGCTTTCGTTCGTGGCAAGTGAGAATTCGGCAATTGCTCCACCGTTATCGAAATGTTTTATAACCGGGTCCTTGCCCAGTCTGCCTATTAAAAATACTTTGTTTACCATAGCTGTAAATTTTGTTAGTGATGTAATTTGGGATGTCTAAAATAAGGACTTTTGTTCTAAACCAAATCAATTCATTGAATATTTTTGAGATTAAAGGATTGATTTGGTTCACGAAGTCTGCTAAATTTTCAAACCGACACTGAGTAAATACAAGTACAAGGTTTTGGGAAAGGCGTATTGAGAAATCAATTTTAGTTTTACTTTCTGCGTATTTGCCAATGAAAACGATTTAAAATCCTTTAGCTCAACTTCAATAAACCTAAAATGAATTTTGCGGTGCGAAAGCATTTGAGATATTTCCCTTGAATGCGATTGGATAGAAAAACGTTTTGTGCCGAGAAGCTTTGCCACCGCCTCAGCAAAACCCTTCTTCAAAGGTTTTGTTGTTTCAATCATCGGCAGTTCGTAGAGGTTTTTCCAGATGTCCTTGCCCGTTCGCTTTCGAATCAGAATTTCTTTATCGTTTTTTATTAAGAGGTAATTAAAATACCGGTTGGTGATTTTGGTTCGCTTCCCCCTGTAAGGAAGCTGCTCAATCAGCTCATGATTTTTTGCCACACAAATTTTTCTGAACGGACATTCCTCACACTTCGGGTTTTTAGGTAGGCAAACTACTCCGCCAAAATCCATGATAGCCTGATTATAAAGAGCGGGATTCTTTTCATCAATTAAATCTTGGGCCAGTTGCGCAAATCTCTTTTTGCCTTCGGTGTTGTCAAAAGCTGTTTCAATTCCGAAAACACGTGCCAGTACACGGATAACATTGCCATCTACCACCGCTTTGTTTTCACCAAAGGCGAATGATGCAATAGCCGCAGCGGTGTAATCACCTACGCCCTTCAGCTTTTTTAGTTCATCGAACGTTTCCGGAAACTTCCCTTTCCGGTTATCCTGAATGTTTTTGGCGGTTTCGTGCAAGTTACGTGCACGCGAATAGTAGCCCAGGCCCTGCCACAGTTTCATCACATCATCTTCTTTGGCTTTAGCCAAATGCTGTATCGTGGGATACTTCTGTTTAAAGCGAAGAAAATACGGCAGCCCCTGCTCTACCCGCGTTTGCTGCAGAATAATTTCACTCAGCCAGATGTAATAAGGATTCTTTTCTCCCTTCCACGGCATGTGCCGGGTGTTTTCTTCTTTATGCCATTTTAGTAAAACCGAAGCGAATTTGTTACTCATTATATATATGACAAAGAAGAAAGTTTTTGTCAATTCAAACCATCAATGAATTGTCAGCGCCAACTTTCCCCCGGCCTTGAACTATTGGTTCAAACCAAAAGAACAACGTTAAAAGTTAAATCGAATGCAATTCACAACCATTTTGGCGAAATCCTCCACCCATTTCGCCCCTATTTTCTTAAAAAAGGCAATATTTTTTTACAAACAGCCATCATATTTTTATATATATTCAAAAATTATTTACAAATAGCGAATATAATTTCTTATATAATCAATGTATTTTTTAGTATAGGCAATGTATTTTTACAATAAGCAATAATTAATTTACATTAATCAATAGTATTTCTTCACACAGTCGAAGTATTTTTTCATATAGGCATAATTTTTTCGCGTTGGTTCAAAAATATTTCCATTAATCATTACTTTCACACTAAATTAAATCCATAAAACTATGCTTTTCCGAAACCCCGAAAGGGTTGTAAACCCTTTCAGGGTTTGCCTACCGCGCAATAATTAAACTCGGAAACGCAAACCCCATTCATGGAACCGGAACCCCCGCGCATGGAGTAGCAAACGCCACACCTGGAACCGCGAACGCCCCGCACAGTATCGAAAATCACAAACGCAGAACCGGAAACTCCGTACGTAGAAACCCAAACCATACTCCAAAAAATTCTAAGTTTGCGGCCCTTGTATTCAAATCCAAAACCACACTTCTAAAATCTAAAATCAGAATGATTAACGTTCCTCTCCTCAAACAAATCTGCGAAACCCCCGGGGTTCCCGGCCACGAACAAAAAGTGCGCGAACTTATTCAACGCGAACTCAAAAATATTGCTGATGACATCTATACCGATAATATGGGTAACCTGATAGCGGTAAAAAAAGGAAAGAGCAGCACCAAAAAAGTAATGGCCGCTGCGCACATGGACGAAATCGGCTTTATCGTTCATCATATTGACGAAAACGGTTTTCTCCGCTTTCATCCCCTTGGCGGCTTCGACCCTAAAACTTTAACGGCACAGCGCGTAGTAGTTCACGGAAAAAAAGATGTGGTTGGTGTAATGGGCACAAAACCTATTCACTTAATGACAGCAGAAGAGCGTGGAAAGCCGCTTCACCTCACCGATTATTTTATTGACCTCGGCATGAGTCGCAAAGAAGTAGTGAAGATTGTGGAGGTGGGAAATGTAGTAACCCGCGAGCGCGAATTGATTGAAATGGGCGATTGCGTGAACTGCAAAAGTATCGACAACCGGGTAGCGGTTTTTGTTCTGATTGAAACACTCCGCGAACTCAAAGGAAAAAATATCCCTTACGACTTCTACGGCATCTTTACCGTGCAGGAAGAAGTGGGTATCCGTGGCGCACAGGTTGCCGCCCACCACATTGGTGCCGAATTCAGTTTTTGTATTGATACAACAATAGCTTTTGATACACCCGGTGCAAAACCCGAAGAAATGGTTACTAAACTGGGGGATGGTGTAGCGATAAAAATTATGGATTCGTCCGCCATCTGCGATTACCGCATGGTGAAGTTTATGAAAGAGCTGGCCGACAAAAACAAAATTAAATGGCAACCGGAGTTGCTCCCTGCCGGTGGAACCGACACAGCGGGCATGCAGCGCATGGCACCGAACGGAACTATTGCCGGTGCGGTATCTATTCCAACCCGCCACATTCATTCCGTAATTGAAATGGCAAACAAAAAAGACATTAAAGGCAACATTGATTTGCTGAAACTTTGCTTGAGCAATCTGGATAAATACGATTGGAGCTTTAAGTAACTTGGTCTGAACTATAAATACAATCCTCGCTCACGCGGGGATTTTTTATTTTCGGAACATGAACTTGATTGAACTACATAGAAAGGAAATAGAGGCGCTGTGTGAAAAGCACAAAGTAGATTCATTGGATTTAGTGGGTTCTTTTGCAAAGGGAACATCTAACAGCGAAAGTGATGTTGACTTTCTGGTAACGTTTGGCGATGTTGATTTGTATCAATATGCCGACAATTATTTTGACTTTATTACTTCTATGGAAACTCTTTTCAATAGAAAAGTTGATTTGATTTCCGAAAAAGCGATTGACAACCCGTATTTATTGAAATCATTCAACCGTAACCGCGTCAAAATCTATGAGCGAAGAAATCCTCGTTTGGCTGCATGACATTCGCAAACAGGTTTTGCAGATTGATGAGTTTTATGCCACCACACAAAAATCTTTCGAAGAATTTCAGAAAAACACCATGCTCCGCAAAGCCATTGAGCGGAATCTGGAAATCGCAGCAGAAGCGCTAAACAGAATTTTAGAAAAGGAACCGGATTTCCCTATTTCCAACGCAAGAAAAATCATCGGCTTCCGTAACCGGTTAGCACACGAATATGACCGGCTGGATGACGAAACTGTTTACAGTGTTTCCGTTAAGTATCTTCCGGAACTCCTGAAAGAAGTTTCTGCAATTCTTGATAAAAATAAACCATGAATCATGTGGACGGAAAAGGATAATTCACTCCAACGCACTTTCACCTTCAAAGATTTCTCTGAAGCATTTGCCTTTATGACGCGCGTGGCACTGATAGCTGAAAAGATGGACCATCATCCTTACTGGGTGAATGTGTGGAACCGGGTAGAAATAACGCTCAACACGCACAGTGCCGGAAACACCGTAACAGAAAAAGACAGAAAGCTGGCTGCCGAAATTGATAAACTCGTATAGTTCCTTTCCTTTGCCTTCGAATTCGAAGAAATGAAGATTGCCCTTGCCCAGTTAAATTATCACGTAGGAAATTTTGAGGCGAACACGCAGAAAATAATTGCTGCTATCCGCCATGCCGAAAAGCAAAATGCAGAGCTGGTAGTCTTCAGCGAGCTTTGCATCTGCGGTTATCCTTCCCGCGATTTTTTAGAGTTTGATGATTTCATTAACCAGTGCACAAATGCTTTGAGGGAAATCGCAAAGCACACAGGTAAAGTTGCTGTGCTCGTTGGTTGCCCTCGTAAAAACCCGGTGAAAGAGGGCAAGGATTTGTTCAACGCTGCATTCTTTCTGTATGAAGGCGAAGTAAAACACATCACCGATAAAACATTGCTGCCGGTTTACGATGTGTTTGATGAATACCGGTATTTTGAACCGAACAGGAAATTTGAAGTAGTCAGCTTCAAAGGCAAAAAATTAGCCCTTACCATTTGCGAAGATATCTGGAACGTAGGCAACGACAATCCGCTCTATACCATCTGCCCGATGGATGAATTGATAAAGCAGTCACCGGATATGATTATTAATCTTTCTGCTTCGCCTTTCAGTTATGTTCAACACGAAGAGCGGATGAAAGTAATCCGCGCCAATGTAGCCCGGTATAAAATTCCGATGGCCTACGTAAACCAGGTAGGCGCACAAACCGAATTAATTTTTGACGGAGGAAGTGTAGTGGTGAATGAGAAGGGAGAAGTAGTTGAGCAATTGAAGTTTTTTGAAGAAGAAATCAGGATTGCGGATTGCGGATTTTCGATTTCGGATTTAGAATTCGAATGCACCAATCCGCAATCCGCAATTTCGCTGATTCACTCCGGATTAGTTCTCGGCATCCGCGATTACTTCGCCAAGCTCGGTTTTAAAAAAGCAATCCTCGGTTTAAGCGGGGGAATAGATTCTGCTTTGGTTCTCTGTTTGGCAGCCGAAGCATTAGGAAAAGAGAATGTCATGTCGCTCCTTCTTCCATCCGGTTTTTCATCTGACCATTCTATAGCCGATTCAAAACAACTTTGCGAAAATCTGGGAACGAAATACGAAACAGTCCCTATCGAAAATAATTTTCAGGCTTTTATACAAACGCTGAATCCGTTTTTCAAAGACCTTCCGTTCAATGTAGCGGAAGAAAATCTACAGGCGCGCGTGCGCGGGGTTTTGCTCATGGCTTTCAGCAATAAATTCGGGTACATTTTGCTCAACACTACCAACAAGAGCGAAGCAGCTGTTGGCTACGGAACTTTGTATGGCGATATGTGCGGAGGGTTGGCTGTGTTGGGCGATGTTTACAAAACACAGGTGTATGAACTCGCCAATTACATTAACCGGAACGGTGAAGTGATTCCCCGGAATATTATTTCAAAGCCCCCGTCCGCGGAGCTTCGCCCCAACCAAAAAGATTCCGATTCGTTGCCTGAGTATGATGTGTTGGACAAGGTGCTCTACCAATACATCGAAAAACGCCAGGGCCCCAAAGAACTGACCGCAATGGGTTTTGAAAAAAAATTAGTTGACCGGGTGTTGAAAATGGTTAACGGCAGCGAATGGAAACGTTTTCAAACACCGCCCATTCTTCGCGTTTCTCCAAAGGCATTCGGCATGGGGCGCAGAATGAACATTGAAGGGAAGTATCTCGGTTAATCCGCGCATTCAGCGCAATAATTACATTTGCCGCTCGTTATTGAAGCCGATAAAAATAAATCATGAAGAACCTACTGTTTTTGTTTCTGTTATTGAGTTCAACTGTTGCCTTTGCCTTTGAAGCCGACTCTGTGAAAGTGGCAAGAAAACCCATGCCTAAAAAGGAATTGACACAGGCGCAAATCACCAAGAAAAACGAGGTAGAAAAGAAGTTCTCTAAGTTCGCCAAAGACCGTTTTACCGTTGATTTGTTCGGCAGCAACTGGATTTATAACAAGAGCGATGCACGGTTAGGACAGGATTTTAAAACCAAGTGGTGGAGCCGCGGCATCAGCATTTACTTCTCATGGGATTTCCGCATTAAAAAATCGCGGGTGAGTTTTGCCCCAGGTATTGGTTACAGCTGCTCTAACATCTACAGCCGCTCCGGAATAGTAGAAGATTCTCTCGGTACACACTTCGAAACACTAACCACTATTAATCCGGCTATTGCCATGGCAGATTATAAAGTGAACAAACTCACCTTGCAGTACATAGATATTCCCCTCGAACTTCGCATTCGCACGAATCCCGACAAATTCAATAACTGCTGGAAATTTGTAGTGGGCTTTAAAGCCGGCATCCGTGTTGATGCACATACAAAAGAGAAAACCAAAATCGGTTCGGTGGTGAAAGTGGATGTGGAGAGAAGGTTTCCCGATTTCAGTTTGCTGAGAATGGGACCTACTATTCGTATCGGCTATAGTGTGGTAAACGTGTTTGCTTATTACGGCATCCTCGATGTTTTCAAAAAAGACCGGGGGCCTAAGGCTAACGAATTTACTGTCGGCATTTCATTTAACGGTTTGTAATCATCTCAGGCATTTCATCTATGCTTACCCTTCGCTCCGAAAATCTTGTAAAAACCTATAAGGGAAGAGCCGTTGTTAATCATGTTTCGGTGGAAGTAAATCAGGGCGAGATTGTTGGTCTGCTCGGTCCCAACGGTGCCGGTAAAACAACTTCCTTCTATCAGATTGTCGGCTTGATACCACCCGATGAAGGAAAAATATTTTTAGGCAATCAGGAGATTACCGACTTGCCCATGTATAAGCGCGCTCAGCTCGGTGTGGGTTATCTGCCTCAGGAAGCGTCAGTATTCCGCAATCTTTCGGTAGAAGATAATATTGCCGGTGTGCTCGAAATGACAAAACTTTCAAAGCACGAACAGAAAGAAAGACTGGAATTATTGCTCAGCGAATTCGGTTTGAACCGCGTGCGTAAAAGTATGGGCAATGTATTGAGCGGTGGCGAACGAAGAAGAACCGAGATTGCCCGCGCACTGGCCACCGACCCTAAATTTATTTTGCTCGATGAACCTTTTGCCGGTATCGACCCTATTGCGGTGGAAGACATTCAGCGCATTGTGGAAGATTTGAAGAAGAGAAACATCGGTGTGCTCATCACCGACCACAATGTACAGGAAACGCTGAGTATCACCGACCGCGCCTATCTTCTGTTCGAAGGCAAAATTCTGAAAGCCGGAACGGCAGAAGAACTGGCAAACGATGAACAGGTCCGCAGGGTTTATCTCGGACAGAATTTCATTTTGCGTAAGCGAATTGCCTCCTGATTTTATCTTGGCTTCATGCGTTTCGACTGGAAAAACTTTCTATTGCGCATTTATTTTAAAGTTTTCTTTTCTCCTGATTTTACACAAGAGAAATCGCTTCTTCATCAACAAAAAACTTTAAATAAAATTCTCCGTCAGCTATCTGCAACAGAGTTGGGAAAGGACTTAAAGTTTGCTGAAATAGCCTCTTACAGCAATTTTAAAAAAATTGTTCCCGTTACTCATTACGATTTCTACGAAGGCTACATTGAGAAAATAAAATCCGGACAGCAAAAAGTAATGACCGGCCGACCGGTGAAGTGGTTTGCGAAAACGTCCGGAACAACCAGCGGTAAAAACAAACTGGTTCCTGTCACTACCCAGATAATGAAGCAGTGCCATGTACGTGGAAGTTTCTTCGCGCTTTCCAAAATTCATCAGCTTGATGAAAACATACGCCTGCTCAGCCACAAAAATCTTTTAATTCCCGGGAGCATTTACGAAACACTCAATTCGGGAATTACCATTGCCGATATTTCGGGTATTCTCACCGTCAACATCCCTTACCTCTATCGCAGTTATTACACGCCCGATATTCATGTGCAGACCGTTTCTAAATGGGAAGAGAAAATCTCCGGTGCTGCAAAGCAGATTGCACAGGAAGATGTAGGCACCATAAGCGGTGTACCCACCTGGATTTTATCGGTGCTGTATAAAATGAAAGAGGAGCATCCTTTCGAAAAACTCAGCCATGTCTGGAAGAACCTCCAGGTTTATTTTCACGGAGGCGTCAGTTTCGAACCGTATCGCAAGCAGTTCGAAGACTTAATCGGCAAAAGCAATTTCCATTTTTTCGAAATCTACAACGCCACCGAAGGCTTCTTCGCCATTCAGGAAAACCTCAAGAGCAACAATCTTCTCCTGCTTACCGACAACTTCATTTTCTACGAGTTCATTCCGCTCTATAAATATTCTGCCGGTGACAGAACGGCAATTGACCTTAGCGAAATCGCAACCGGTGTGCCTTATGTCATGCTCATCACCGCACCTAACGGATTGGTTCGTTATGTAATGGGCGATGTGCTTACTTTCCAATCGCTCGACCCGTTCACTTTTAAAATCACCGGTCGCACACAGGAATATATCAACGCCTTTGGCGAAGACCTGCTGTTGAGCAACGTGCAAAACGCCCTGATGAAAACAAATCAAGCGCTCAATTGCGCGGTGAGCGATTACACCGTTGCCCCGCTTTACATCAGCATCGGAGAAAAAGGAAGAATGCAGTTCGCCATCGAGTTCTCTAAACCACCGGTTAATGTTTCGGCTTACGAAAAACTCCTCGATGAAAACCTGCAAAGCGAAAACTCCAACTATAAACAAAAGCGCACCAACAATCTCGCGCTTACATCGCTGGAGGTAATAACCTTACCGGAGGGCACCTTCTATAAATGGCTTTCTTCAAAAAATAAACTGGGAGGACAACACAAAGTTCCGCGCTTAGTGAACGGGCGAAACGTGATGGAAGAGATTCTAGAAATTAAAAACCGGTAAACCACCGGTTGCACAATTACTCTAAGGCTGTTCCGTATTTATTCGTGCCATTCGTGTAATTCGTGGCAAGTATTTTAAATCTTCCTCTCAATCGTAAACTCAATCAACTGCTCTACCGATTTTCGCGACTCACTTTCCGGAAACTCATACAACAACTTCAATGCTTCATCGCGGTATTCTTCCATCTTCTTTTTCGCGTAATCCATTCCTCCGTTCTGCCGCACCAAATCAATCACCCAGCGCACCTTCTCCGTATTCTGGTTTTCGTTCTTAACCACGTTAGTTATTCTACGTTTCGTCAACCAATCCACTTTGTTCAAAGTATAAATCAGCGGTAGCGTCATCTTCCGTTCCTTAATATCAATGCCGCGCGGCTTGCCTATTTCGGCTTCTTCGTAATCAAACAAATCATCCTTAATCTGAAACGCGATTCCTATTTTCTCTCCCATCAGCTTCACCCGAGCAATCTTGTCTGCATCTTTCGTAGTAGTCGAAGCCCCGCAGGCACAGGCCGATGCAATAAGCGAAGCGGTTTTGCCTTTTATTATCTCAAAATAAATATCCTCCCGTATATCGAGCCGTCTTGCTTTTTCTAATTGCAGCAATTCACCTTCGCTCATTTCGCGGATGGTATTCGAAAGTATTTCCAGCAGTTGATATTGCTTGTGCTCTATCGAAACCAAAAGCCCCTTCGACAACAGATAATCACCCACCAGCACCGCAATTTTATTTTTCCAAAGCGCGTTGATAGAAAAAAATCCTCTGCGCTGATACGAATCATCCACCACATCATCGTGCACCAGTGTTGCCGTGTGCAATATCTCCACCAGCGATGCCGCCACATAAGTAGCTTCATTCAACTCACCGCAAAGCCGTGCCGAAAGAAAAACAAACATCGGGCGCATCTGCTTGCCCTTGCGCGTAACTATATAATGGGTAATGCGGTCGAGCAGGGGCGCCTTGCTTTTCATGCTCTCGCGAAAGCGCACTTCAAACTCATCCAGTTCCTTGGCAATTGGCTTTTTTATGTCTTCCAGTTTCAGCGGCATAATTTGAGCGAATGTAAAAGTTAAAAGCAAAAGGCATGGGCACGCAGAGGTCACGGAGGAAACAGATTTACACCGGTTCAAAATCCATTTTAATCTGCCCAATCCGTGTTATCCGTGTGCCATTGTATTTTATGTTTGCATTCTTCATGAACAACGAAATAAAAATTGGCGGAGTAACCGAGCACTTCAACCTGCCTTGGAACTTAGCCGCAGAGCAAAATAAATTTTCCCAAGCCGGAGCAGATTTAAACTGGAAATTCTTTCCCGGTGGCACCGGTGTAATGACCGAAGCCCTCCGCACCGGTGAGCTTGACCTTGCCATTCTCCTCACCGAAGGTTTTATCTCAGCCGCTTCTAAAGGACTCAAAGCAAAAATTGTAAAAGAGTATATCACCTCCCCGCTCGGCTGGGGCATCTTTACCGGTGCCAAATCGCAGTTCTATTCCGTGTATAACCGGTTGCCTAAAAAATATGCTATCAGCAAACCCGGCTCCGGTTCGCACCTCATGGCCATGATACATGCCGAGCAGCGCGGAGAAAAAATTAATCCTGCAGACCTCATCGAAGTGCGCAGTATTGACGGGGCTATCGAATCGCTCACCAACAACGAAACCCAGATTTTCTATTGGGAAAAATACATGACCAAAGCCCATGTAGAAAACGGCACCGTGCGCACCATTGGCGAGTTCAGCGCACCCTGGAGCAGCATGCTCATCATCGCCAGCGACCTTGCCCTGCAAACAAAACGCAGCGCCATACAAAAAGTGCTCGAAGTAATCAACCGCGAAAGCGCGGCTTTTGTTGCCTCGCCACAATCCGTGCAGCTGCTCGGCCAAAGGTTCAACCTCAGCCAGGCCGATGCCTACACCTGGCTGCTCTCCACCGTCTGGAGCTCTGACTACTCCGTGCGCCTCCTCGGCCTCGAAAACGCTAAACAGGCATTAATAAAAATCGGCAGTGCCAGTGCCGATTTGAATATGGAGGAGTTGTGTGATGAGGGAGTGACGCTCGTTTAAGCGGAAAGATTTTTTCTTACAGCATACAGATTCCCAATGCGGGAATGTGATTACCTTAAAACAGATTGCGAATAGAGGAAGGCGAATTGCGCTTGGGGGATGATTTATTTGGAATAGGACAAGGCGAAAGAGAGTTGCACTGAGACTCAACCTTATTTGCGCCATCTATAACATGGTTTACTAAAATATAGCGTTTTGGCTAATTAATTAAACCATTTAATTAAATGTTCAACTATTTAAGTTATACTATAAAATATTGTGATTAATATTTAAACAATATAAATTAATCCGTTTTATACATTACTTTATTATACCAACAATTTTATTTAAAGTTTTAATAGTTGTAATTATTCGTTTAATTATTTATTTTAGTCGTTAAAACCAATTTATTAATTTATGAGGAACAGAGTTGATGCCACGCTTAGTCCTGCCGATATTCAGAACCTTAAAGATGCTTTTGAAACCATTAAGAACAAAATTGGATTCCGTCAAACCCTGATTGATAAAGAAAGGCGCAAGGGCGGTTGGTATTTAAGTTCCAATGCTTTGCTTTTGGCTGAGCTTGCCCTGAGCCAGGCGAAACACGCACCGGCTAATTTTCCGAAAATAGACGCGGCAGAGTTTGAGCGCGATGTAAAGCTGATTAAGGAGCTGGCCAATCTTGAATCGCAGGTGCTTAATCTTCAATATATGCTGAAAGACACCCGCAGGATGCTTACGGTAGATACCACTGAGCAGTGCTCGTATGTGTATGCCATGCTTAAAATATTTTACGAGCAGGGCATACCGGGCGGTGAGGCTTTTCCTACGCTTAAAGAACGTATGCCGCGCTCCGGCAAAAAAGCAACCCCTAAAAAAACCAATACGCTTACTTAAAGAACCAAACATACACGGTAAGCGAAAGAATGAGGCCGACCATAATTCGCTTCATCCATACTTCGTCCACCGTTACACTCCACCGGCTGGTAAGCCAGCCGCCCAGCGAGGTGCCCGCACTCATCACCAGTCCGTAATACCAGCTAATGTTTCCCTTCCAGATAAAAATGGCGAGAGCCGCTATGGTGTAAATGAGCGTTATAAAAACTTTGTAATAGTTTGTTTTGCTGATGTTGAACCGGTGAAGTAAAAGAGCCGGAGCCATCAGAAAAAAACCGGAACCGGCCTGTATAAACCCTCCGTAAATACCAATAAAGAAATAAAGAAGCAGTCCGGTGAGCTTGTGTTTTAATTCCACCCGCTCTTCTGCCACACCGGTTGCCTTCAGCGGGTTGATGAGCGTGATAACAAGAAAAAGAAGCATCACCCCTGCCAGTATTTTATTAAATACATCGGCAGGAATTTTTACCGCCCACAAAGCCCCTATAACTGCTCCGGGCACACAGGCAGCTGCGAGCCACCATTTGTAAGCATCGCCCTTAACGCCTTTGCTTTCAAAACCTCTGGCCGAAAAAAAACTTTGAAAAATAATCGGTATCCGGTTAGTGGCGTTGGCTTCTACCGAACTAAGGCCGCAGAACATGAAAGCCGAAAGCGAAACCAGCGAACCGGCAGCCGAAATGGTATTGATAAACGCTACCGCAATACCGGCCACAAAAAGAATAAGCAGATGAATAATTTCCACTCGGCAATATAAGAGAAGGGACGAAGGACGAGGGCGAGGGAAGAGGATACGGCTGCTACCCTCGTCACCCGTCCCTCGCTCTCGTCCCTTTTTCAATTAGACAATATTTCTAAACGTGTTGAGAGCAACGAACCCCTGCTCAATTCAATTCTTATTTTTGACCGGTATGCAAAAAACAGCGTTAGTAATTGGTGCCACCGGCCTGGTGGGCGAACAGTGTTTGAATGAACTGCTTAATTCTGTTGCATACGGAAAAGTAATTGCGCTTAGCCGTACAAAAATTAATAGTAAGAAAGCCAAGTTGCACAACATTGTTACCGATTTTGAAAACCTCGAAAGCCTCCGCGAACAATTAAAAGCAGATGATGTTTTTTGCGCTATGGGCACCACTATTGCAAAGGCGGGAAGCCAGGCTGCTTTCCGGAAAGTAGATTATGAAATTCCGTTGAAGGTAGCGGAACTTGCCCGGCAGAACGGTGCGAAAAAATTCATTCTTGTTTCATCGTTAGGTGCAGATGCCGGCTCGCGTGTGTTTTACAGCAAAGTAAAAGGCGAACTGGAAGAAGCGGTAAAAAAACTGCGATACGACTGGTTAATTATTTTCCGCCCCTCCATTCTGCTTGGCGACCGCAAAGAAAAACGAACCGGTGAAGCTATCGGACGTTTTGCAGCAGAAAAACTTTCGTTTCTGTTTGCAGGTCCTCTTAAAAAATACAAAGGCACACCGGTTTACCTGCTTGGCAGGCTTATGGTAAAAATTGCACAGGAAGTTTTGCCTTCCACTTTAGAAAAAATACCGGTGGTGCGGATTATTGAAAACGAAGAGATTTTGAAGTGATGAGAGAACGACCATCGACCATTGACCATCGGCAAGGCAAACAAGTAAATTTTGCACGCCCGGCAAGGGCGGGTGTTATTTTTATATGGTTAATCGTCTTTGGTCAGTCGTCCTTTGCTCAGCCTAAAGAAACTCCGCTCATTACGTTCCGCCAAAAACTGCTCCGCGAAAAGCATAACGATAACGTGGAGAAAATAGATTCGTTTGCTAAGCTTCACTTAATGATTGCCGGCAACATCTACCAAACCGAAAAACATGCGGCTTACGCGTATGATAAAGCCACCGGTAAATACGATTACAAAAGCGAGTTAAAATACATCCAGCCGATACTCAACCTGGGCGATGTTACCATTGCCAATCTCAAAACCTCTTTCAGCAACAGCACAAAAAACATGTTCTCCTCGCCCGATGAATTCGGGCTGGCACTGAAATATTCCGGAGTAAATGTGGCGCTCCATGCCAACGTGCATACTGCCAACATCAGCAAGGCCAATTTAAAACGCACACACGAAGTGCTTGATGGATATGATGTTTATCACACCGGTGCTTTCATGGATAACATTCAGCGCAACGGCAACTATCCGCTTATCGTCAACAAAAAGGGTTTTCGGATTGCCGTGCTCAATTACACCAACCTCACTTCGCGCCCTTCCGTTTCGCGCGATTTTGTCATCAACGAAATTGACAAAACCACTATTGATAAGGATATGCGCCTCACACACGCCTACAAACCGGATTTTACCATCGTTTATTTCGACTGGGGCGCGAACATGCAGGACATTCCCTCCTATGCTCAACAGGAATTGGCGCAATACGTTTTTCAAGCTGGAGCCAACTTAGTGGTGGGCACACACCCCAATACCCCGATGCGCATTGATATGATGAACTACAGTTATAATGGCGAACTGCGCGAGGGCATCATTGCTTATTCTCTCGGAAACCTCATCAGCAGCAACGAAGAAATACGCAACCGCAACGGCTATGTGATTGATATGGAGATTCAGAAAAACAATTTTACCACCGAAACCCGTGTAAGCGATTGGGGGGTGATACCCGTTTATAATTATTACGATACTACTTCCGTACGCGGAAAAACCAGCCTGTTCGTTGTGCCTTGCGCTAACGTAGAAAGCGGAGATATTTTGCCCAACCTCGCATACATTGAAAAGCGAAGGGCAGTGAATAGTGCGTATGAAGTGCGAAAACTGCTGGGCAACGTAGCCGATGAAATTCAATACAACCTGAACGAACTGATTGTAAACAATGTGGAGGAAAGCATAAATATTACCAATGCTTCGCTTAACAACAAATACAATCCAAAGCGCGAAGAAGAAGTAAGCCCAAGCGATGCACCCGAACTGCCGGTAGCAACTACCGGCTCTGATAATCCCCCTTCACTGGCATTGCTTTACGAACAACCTGCAGAAACAAAAACCACCACACCGGTTGTTACAAAAGCGGAAAAGAAAAGCGAAAAAGAAACCTCGTATTTAACTCAACGGAAAAAAGCAGAGGCGGTTATGGAAGCGCCAATAATTCCCAAAGAGCCGGTTGCTGAAATTTCAACGGAAAAAGTTTCGGAAAGCGATAACCCAAAAGAGGAAGTGTTAAACCCGAAAGCAAGCAGTGTGGAAGTTTCTTCGCATGAGGCAACAAAAATTTCCACCGGTGCAAATGGCGGCCTCACAGGAAATGTAGAAATGACCAAGGCAAAAAATTTGGAGTTACAGGTTGATACGTTTTACCGCATTCAGTTCTATGCGCTTAAAACTTTTATCCCGCTGGATACTAATTACTATACCCACCTGAAAGGTTACGAGGTGCGGGTAGAAGAGGGTTTATATAAATACATGCTGGGCATGTACAGAAGTTTTAAGGAGTGTGAAACATACTGGAAAAGCCAGATACAGCCGCGCTACAAACAAAGCTTTATAGTTAAATTTATCGATGGAAAAAGAGTGGTAAGATGAACCTTGCTGTTGACATCGGAAACACACAGGTAAAATTCGGCTTGTTCGAAAAGGACGAAGCGGTTGAATTTGGCTTTGGCGAAACTGCGCTGAAAGAACTTCTTTCCCGTCACAAGATTGATAATGCTATTCTTTCTAAAACCGGTTCAAACGATAGTATAGAGCGCAAACTGAACGGGGAAAATATCCGCACCTTTTTTCTTTCCACCGGGCTAAAGCTTCCGGTAAAAATTCTTTACAAAACACCTGAAACACTCGGGGCAGACCGGATTGCCGGAAGCACAGCTGCCTGTTTTCTATACCCTGAAAAAAATGTGCTGAAAATTGATTTCGGCACTTGTATCACTTACGATTTTGTAAACGAAAAGGCGGAATATCTCGGGGGCTCTATTGCCCCTGGCATGATGATGCGGTTTAAATCGCTGCACAATTACACGGCTAAACTGCCTTTAGTTGATCCTATGCAGTTTACTTCTTTCGAGTTAACCGGCACCGACACCTCCACTTCCATTTTAAGCGGGGTGGTGAACGGAATAAAAGAAGAGGTGGCCGGCATAATAAAAGAATACGAATTGCGTTTTGGAAACCTCACAGTTGTAGCTACCGGTGGCGATGCCCTCTTATTTGTTACTCTGCTCAAATGTGAGATATTTGCCCGCCCTAATTTAGTGCTGGAGGGTTTGAACCGTATTTTGAATTACAATCTCGAATGAAAAAACAAGTTGGCAGTTGGCAGTTAGCGGTTGGCAGAGTAATCGCCCTTGTTGTGTGTCTTTTGCTGCTCGATAGTCAACTCTCAATAGGCCAGGCATCTTCTCCATATTCCCGGTTTGGCCTGGGCTATATTCACTCTCCGGTTTTTTCGGGCAATAAAGCCATGGGCGAGGTGGCAGCCCCTTACGCCAGCGGAGCAAACATCAATTTCGCCAATCCGGCTTCGTATGCTTCGCTTACGCGCACTACTATCGAAATTGGAATGAATGTAGAAGGCGCAAAAATCTATGCGCGGGATTCCAACTACACCGCTACACAGGCAGGCATTAACCATTTTGCGCTGGCTTTTGTGCCTGCGCCTAAGCGAAATAACTATGCTATCAGCATCGGCTTGCTTCCTTACTCGCACATCAACTATACCTTCATTCAGAATTTTAATGACTCTGCACTTGGCCCGTTTCGTCAGATATACGGTGGCAAGGGTTCTTTGTACCAGGTGTATGCAGGCGGTGCTTATAAAGTGAAAGGTTTTTCTATCGGTGCAAATCTCGGATTCCTCTTCGGTAAGTTAGATTATCAAAAGACCATCACTTTCCCTGATTCGCTTTATGCAAACACCACGCGTAACATCACCAGCATGAATGTGAAAAGTTTTGTTTACACGGTTGGCGTACAATATCAGCGGCTGATTTTTCACAGCAGTAACGACCCCGATGCGCGGACAGATATCTTCATGACTCTGGGGGCTTATGGTTCGGGCGGAATGAAAATGCAGGCAAAACTTTCCAACTATTGGGACCGGTACACTATTGACCCTCTGCTGGGAGTTCTGGCAGATACGGTAGCGGCTAATTTCAATCAAAAAGCAAGCGTGAATCTTCCATTTAACATCGGGGCCGGTGTAATGTTCGGCAACGAACGCTACTGGATGCTGGGAACCGACTTCAAGTTTATGAACTGGGAAAAGTATTCTTCTCCGTTGAACAACGGCAATTTGAGCAATAGCTGGAGAATTTCGTTTGGCGGACAGATAACACCGAAGTTTGATGAAGTAGACAAGAAAAAGTATTTAAGCAAAGTGCAGTACCGTGCCGGAGTTTATTATGGCAAAAGCGAAGTTAATTTCAATGGAAACCAGTTGAGTGAAGTGGGCGGAACTATAGGATTAGGATTTCCGTTTAAATCAGTGGCCCGCTTAAACCTTACCGGTGATTTTGGTTCGCGTGGCGGAAGCGATAAAACAACTATCCGCGAAACCTATTATCGCATTACCTTCGGCTTTGTGTTAAACGATATCTGGTTTATCAAACGCAAATTCGATTAAGGTGAAAGCCCAAAGCTCAAAGCCCAAAGCCCAAATAAAACCCGTTTCGCGTTTTTTATTTTGCTTTTGCCTTTTGCCTTTTGCGCTTTGCCTTTTACTCTCCTCCTGCAAAAACTCTCTTGAAGAAGCCAGGCTGATTGTATCGCGCGCTAACGTGAATATTGAAAAGGGCAAAGATGTAGAAATCAATTATTCGGATAATGGGGTGGTGCGCATTAAAGCATCGGGCCCTACGGCTACCCGGTTTAATTCCGAAAAACCTTACCTCGAATTTTCGGACGGCATAAAGATTCTCTTTTACAATGCTGCTCACCAAATAGAAAGCACGCTCACCGCAAAACATGCTACTGCGGTAGAAAACAGCCATTCCATGACGGCCCGCGACAGTGTGGTGGTGGTAAACGACAAAGGCGATGTATTGAACACGGATGAGTTGATTTGGGATGAGGAGAAAAAAATAATTTACAGCAACTCGTTTGTAAAAATCTCTACTGACGATGAAATTATTTACGGTAACGGCATGATTGCCAACGAAAATTTTTCCGACTACACCATTAAGCACATTACCGGAAAGATTAAAGTGAAAACAAGTGAGCTGGAGTAGGGCAGATTACAAGTCTACAACTGCCTATTAGTTCCGTAGCTGGCGCAGGGTCGTCTGCGACAGACCCTGCGGGGAATTAATCGCCCGATTTAATTATACGGTTGTGCAGGTGTATAGCCATAGCGTTTTGTTTACAGCCAAGATAAAAACAAAAAAACGGAAGGGTGGGGCTTTTACTTACTTTTATGAAAAGGGATTTTATGAGGAAGGTTTGCCTTTTTCTGTTGGTAGGGTTCTTATGGTTGAAGGGCTCTTCTCAACCAGAGAAGAAGTTTGCTGATTCCACCTCACAATGGACTGTTTTGGCAAGCGGTTGGAGTTTTGACTGGGGGGCTTATCAATACAGACTTTTCTATTCAGTTACAGGAAATACAATTATTAGTAACCGCGAATACCAAGTAATTAGCGAATCTACAGATAATACACGGACAAGATTTATCAGAATGGATTCATTAGGTAGAGTTTGGATGCTTATCCCTAACGATACATTTGAATACCCGCTTTACGATTTTCAAAAAATTTCGGGAGATACTTTTTATTCTACCGTAGATGAATTTGTTAATTGGAAAGATTCCTTGTGTGTTATTGTTGACTCAGTTGATTCCCTGTATTTAGATAAGTGGAGGGCAAGGATGTTTGTACACGGTCAAACATTGCATAATAGCGGTTGTCAATGTCAGAATGATGTATTGGTTGAAGGTATAGGCTCTCTAAACAAATACTTGTTTGGTCCTTTATGTAATCTGGCATCTACCGATGACGTAACCTTTGATCTACTCTGTTATCAAGAGCATGGTCAGTTACTTTATGTGAACCCAATGCACAACAACTGCATATTAGGGATTGAGAATGATGGAGTAGAATATGGTTTTCAAATTTTCCCCAACCCCTCCACCACCTCCTTCACCCTCCAACTCTCTTCACCTCTCACCGCACAAACCTATTTTCAACTTTACGATGCACTCGGCCGACCGGTGATGCGCGAAACGGTAAATACTGAAACCACCACCCTGCAACGCGGCAACCTGCCCACCGGTATTTACTTTTGGCAGTTGGTGCAAGGCAATAAAATATTGGGGAGAGGGAAGGTGGTGATGGAGTAAAAAGGGTAATAGTTCCCTTCCCCGCAGGGTGTTCCTGCTGCATTGTTTTTTGCGTTGGGCACCCTGCGGTTTTATTTTAAAGTCACCGCAAAGCCGGAAGACCCTATTGCGAAGAAACAAATTTGTTTTGGTAATAGGGCAACAGCACGAACACAAAATAAAAAATCTGCTCCCAAGCAGGAGCAGATTTTATTGTAGTTGCTGAGCTCGTACTTATTGTTCGCCCCCGTTGGCGTAAGCTACCATTTTCTCTTTACCGTTTGCAGAGACTAAAGTTCCCTGCCCGTAACGAACATTGTTGGTCCATGTGCCGGTGTATTTTTCACCGTCTGCCCATACAAAGCTTCCAAAGCCGTGCATTTGCCCGTTCAGAAATTCGCCTTCGTACCGGTCACCGTTATCCCAGGTATAGGTTCCTGTACCTGTGCGGGCATTGTTTTTAAACTCGCCCACATACCGGTCGCCACTTGGCATGGTCAATTTGCCAAAACCTTCTTTTTTATCAGCTATAAAATAGCCGTCATAAACGTTTCCGTTTTTATAATAGTAAACTCCTTTGCCTGTTTTTCTTCCATTTACAAAGCTACCTTCGTAAAGTTCCCCTGCAGCATAGTGCAGTGTACCGGTACCGGTAACCACCCCGCTTACAAACTCTCCCACATATTTGTTACCGTTAGCATACTGATATGTTCCCCAACCGTTCATTTCATCGTTTACAAACTGACCGATGTACCGGTCTCCGTTTGCAAACTCATAGTTGCCGCGACCCTGACGTTTGTCATCTCTCCAATCACCGTAATAGGAAGAGCCGTCTTTAAAGATTGCCCTGCCCACACCATTGCGCATGTCGTTTGACCACATGCCGTCATACAAAGAACCATCGTAGTAAATAGCCTGACCCTGTCCGTGTTTTTTTCCGTTTTTGGTTTCTCCGGTGTATTTGCCATTAATGTATTCTGCCGACTGCGCTTGAATGCAGCAGAAAAAAGAAACCAGAAAGAGGGAGAGTAAAAAGGCTTTCATACTTCTTCGCTTATCATTAACTACAGGTTATTCCTCTACTCTAGCTATACGCGGGTGTATTCTAAAAGTTATTACTTGTAGGCTGTTTGTTGAAAGCTACAGTTTGTAATCATCATAAAAGAAACAACTTAGCGTTGATATAAGTCAAAAAGCCATACGTGAATCCTATAAAAAAGCTAGCGTCACAAACCGCTATCTACGGTTTGAGCAGTATTATCGGAAGGTTTCTGAATTACCTGCTGGTGCCGCTTTACACGTACACTTTCGGTAAAGCGGAGTATGGAATTGTTAGTGAGTTTTATGCTTATGCCGGGTTTCTTGGAACATTACTGGTGTTTGGATTTGAAACGGGCTTCTTCCGGTTTAGCCAGGAAGAGGCTAACAAAGAGAAAGTTTATTCCACAGCACTCAATTTTGTTTTGATTGCCAACCTTGTTTTCATTCTGCTGATTGCTGTTTTTATCTCTCCTGTTTCATCCGCACTTCTCTACGCTAACCACCACGAATATTTTTACTGGTTCGCCCTTATTCTGGTCTTCGACTCTGTAGCATCTATTCCGTTTGCGCGCCTGCGGTCAGAAAACAGAGCCTTACAGTTTGTGGTTGTAAAACTTATTGAAATTGGTTTTATCGTTCTGCTCAGTCTTTTCTTCCTGCTGGTTTGTAAACCGGCCTTCGAGGCAGATGCCAACTCATTCTTCGGCAAACTCTACAATCCCGAAATAGGTGTTGGTTACATTTTTATTGCAAACCTGATAGCAAGCGCGGTAAAGATGTTATTGCTCTCACCGCAATTGAAAGGAGTATTGGGCGGAATAGATACAGCACTTTTAAAAAAGATGCTCGCCTATTCGCTGCCGATGGTGATTATCGGTTTTGCAGGAATCATCAACGAAATGCTCGACCGGGTTATACTTAAGTTTCTCCTTCCGTTTGATGCACATACAAACATGGAGCAATTGGGCATCTACGGAGCCTGCTACAAACTCTCTATTGTGATGACACTGTTTATTCAGGCCTTCCGCTATGCGGCAGAGCCGTTTTTCTTCGCACATGCCAAAGAGAAAAACTCAACTAAAGTTTACGCAGATGTTATGAAATACTTTGTAATTGTTTGTGTTTCTATTTTTATGCTGGTAACACTTTACATCGATGCTTTCCAATATTTTATCGGCAAAGATTTCCGTGTTGGTTTACCGGTGGTGCCTATTTTACTGATGGCGAATTTGTTTTTGGGCGTGTATGTCAATCTTTCTATTTGGTATAAACTGAAAGACAAAACTTTGCTGGGTTCGTTTGTCTCTATCGGAGGAGCAGTGCTTACGCTTGTTTTAAATGTTGCGTTCATTCCGAAATACGGCTACATGGCAAGTGCTTGGGCAACGCTTGCGTGTTATGCGGGCATGGCCACTGTTTCTTATTTGCTCGGCCAGAAGTATTATCCGGTTGAATACGATTTAAAGAGTTTCTTCAAATACTTTTTCATCGCATTGCTTTTCTATTTCTCATTTACGATGATGAACGAACATTTACCGGTGACGAAGCAATTGCCTCCGTTTGTTTTAAGCAGCGTTTTTATGCTTGCGTTTTTAATTTTTGCTTGGTTTGAAGACGGAAGGAAACTCCTCAGTCGCGTTAAATCATCTGCCTCTATCTAAATTTTATATTTGCGCCCTTATGCAAATCCGCATCATCAACAAAAGCAACAACCCTTTGCCCGCTTATGAAACGAGTGGTTCGGCAGGCATGGATTTGCGCGCCTTTATTGAAGAAGAAATTGTGCTGAAGCCGCTGGAACGCAAATTAGTGCCCACCGGTTTATTCATTGAATTGCCCACCGGTTATGAAGCTCAGCTTCGCCCGCGAAGCGGATTGGCATTTAAACACGGAATAAGCCTGCCTAATACTCCGGCAACTATTGACAGCGATTATCGCGGGGAGATAAAAATCGCCCTCATCAATTTAAGCAACGAAACTTTTATAGTGAAGAGCGGTGAGCGCATTGCACAAATGATAATTGCCAAACACGAACAGGCAGAATTTATTCAGGTAGAAACTTTAAACGAAACACAGCGCGGTGAAGGCGGCTTTGGCTCAACAGGAAAATAAACAGCATAGAAATGAGAATCATTATCCCTATGGCGGGTTGGGGAAGCCGCTTAAGACCACACACACTTACTATTCCCAAACCGATGTTGCCGATAGCCGGCAAGCCGATTGTAGAAAGACTGGTAAATGATTTAATCAAAAGCACCGATGAGAAAATTGAAGACATCGTTTTCATTATCCGTGAGGACTTTGGTAAGGCTGTTGAAGAAAAATTATTGCAGATAGCAAAGGCTGCCGGTGTGCCGGGCACCATAAAATATCAGGATGTTCCGCTGGGAACAGCTCACGCTATTTTATGTGCGGGCGACTTTCTGCAAGGTAACCTGATTGTTGCTTTTGCCGATACCCTTTTCCGTGCCGATTACAAAATTGACACTTCGAAAGACGGCATTATCTGGGTTCAGAAAGTGGAAGACCCTTCAGCATTCGGTGTAGTGAAGATGAATGCGGACGGAGTAATTACAGATTTTGTGGAGAAGCCGAAGGAATATGTTTCTGACCTTGCCATCATCGGTATTTATTATTTTAAAGACGGAAAATATCTGCGCGATGAAATGCAGTACCTGCTCGACAACAACATCCAGAAGGGCGGTGAGTTCTGGCTGACTGATGCTATGGAAAACATGAAGAAGAAAGGCTCTAAGTTTTACAAAGGCGAAGTGCTTGAATGGCTTGACTGCGGAAATAAAGACGCCACGGTTTATACTAATCAACGCATTCTGGAGTTTATAAAGAAAGAAAAACTGGTGAGTGATAAAACCGTTATGGAAAACTCGGTGGTAGTGCATCCTTGTTATATAGAAGATGATGTGGTGCTGAAAAATTCGGTGGTGGGTCCTTATGTTTCTATAAGTAAAGGAACGGTGATTGAAAACTGCATCGTGAAAAACAGCATTATTCAAAGCAAGACAATTCTGAAAAATAAGTTAATTGAAAACTCAATGATTGGGAATAATACTAAACTTGAAGGCAGAATGGAGGACTTAAGTGTGGGCGATTACAATTCTTTAAAGCAGTAAGAAATCTGCGTTCAAATTTTCAATGAAATTTTTCTCAACCATATTATTTTTTCTGTGCCTCATAATTTCCTGCGAGGCATTCTCTCAACGGGCATCCGAAAAAGAAAAAAAGAAAAAGAAGAAGGGCGGTGACAAAGAGCAGACTTCTGCGCTGAGCAAAGCTGACCAGCAAAAGTGCGAGCGTCTTTTTATGGAAGCTGAAAAAGCTAAAGTGACAGAGGACTGGGAAAACGCCATCAAAAATTACAAGGAGGTTTTGGAGATAGACGATAAAAATGCAAATGCACATTTTCAGCTCGCGCAGATTTATACCAACACAAGCAAACTTGCCGAATCGGAAAAAGAAGCAGCGGAAGCTGCGCGTCTGGACCCGGGCAATAAGTGGTACCTCGAAATGCTCGCCAGCGTTTACATGAATCAGGGTAAAGCGAAAGAAGCAACCGATGTTTTCAAAACCCTCATCACAAAATTTCCGAACACTCCCGAATACTATCTCAACCTCGGTTTTCTGCAATCGAAAGCCGGACAATATGAAGCAGCCATTAAAACTTATGAGCAGTTTGAAAAGAATTTTGGCTTAGATGAAAACATAGTGATGGAAAAAAAGAATTTGTTTCTGCGCATGAACAAATTCAATGAAGCGGTGAATGAAATCCATAAACTGGTGGATGAGTTTCCCGGAGAAACCGATTACCTGATGATGGAAGCTGATTTGTACCGCGCAAACCGGATGAAAGAAAAGGCCACCGAGCTTTACAAAAAAATTCTGGAGAAAGAACCGGACAATGCCCAGGCTTCGCTGGCCCTTGCTGATTTAGGAATGCAAAGCGGCAACGAACAGCAGAGTTTAGAGAGCATCAAAAAAGTTTTTGGTAATGAGAAGGTGGATGTGGACACCAAAATCAAAATACTTTTTCCTTACCTGCAATACTGGGATATACAGAAAGACAAAAAGCAGGATGCCTTTGACCTTGCAGAAATTTTAACTGCCACTCATCCAAATGAAGCAAAAGGTTTTGCTATTAAAGGCGACCTGTATTACCTCGACAACCAAAGTGAGAAAGCACTTGAATCATATCTGAAATCGCTTTCGCTGAACAAAGATGTTTTTCAGGTGTGGCAGCAGGTGATGGTGCTTTACAACCAGAACAAAGACTGGAAAAATTTAGAGAAAACCTGCAACGATGCTATGGAACTGTTTCCTAATCAGGCATTGATTTATTTGTTTAAAGGTGGCGCTGAAGTGCAGAACAAGGAATACGAAAAGGCGCTGAAGAGTTTTTCGAGAGGGGAAAAGATGAGCGGAGATAACGACAAAGTACGCGCTCAGTTTCTGGCAAATCTGGGTGATGTGTATCACAATCTTAACCGGAGCGGAGAAAGCGACAGCGCTTACGACCGGTCGCTGAAACTGGATCCGGAAAATTCTTATGTGCTGAATAACTACAGTTACTACCTGAGTTTGCGGAAAGCAAGTTTGGAAAAGGCCAAACAGATGAGCGCGTATGCCAATAAACTGGAACCGGATAACAGTTCTTTCCTCGACACGTATGCCTGGATACTTTTTCAACTGAATGATTTTACCGGTGCAAAGGAGTGGCAGGAAAAAGCCATGAAAGCCGGTGGCGATAAAAGCGGAACTATTCTGGAACACTACGGAGATATTCTTTTTCAATTAGGCAATAAAGAAGAAGCACTCAAATACTGGAAACAGGCTAAAGAACTCGGCACCGACTCTTCTACCATCGACAAGAAGATTCTGGACGGGAAGTATATAGAATGAACACTCCTTCGCCAACAGTAATCTTTGGCACGTTATTTATCCAATGGTTCGCATGAATTTCAGAATAACTTTTCTTTTTCTGTTTTTATACTCCGGTGCTTTCGCGCAGGATTCTTTGCTGGTGAATTTCGATTCGGTGCTTGCCAAAATTTCTGCTAATCAGATTTCATACAAAACACTTTCCGAAAGAACCATCCTCACCTGGGATGATGGCAACACTGCCCAGCAATTCAATGCGGGTATCCGGTTGAAGAGGGATAGTTTGATTTGGATGAGTTTAGGAATGTTTGGCTTTGAAGGGGCACGCGTGCTTGTCTCGCCTGATTCGTTTCGGCTGGTTAATAAACTAACGAACGAATATATGGTGCGCGATTACAGTTTTATTCAAAGCTGGATTTTAATGCCGGTGAGTTTTGAAATGCTGCAACAGATAATTGCCGGTGAAAAAATTTCAGTGAATGAAAAAGCAACTTTCGCCACCAAAGAAGACAGCAGCTATGTGCTTTATCTCGAATCGGATAAACTGCTGGAGAAAGTGTGGGTGGACACCGTAAGCTACACCATCAAAAAAATTCTGTTGAAAGACAAGCTGCTGAAGCAGGACATGACGATTACTTTTGACTCGTATAATTCTTTAAACCCCCGCCTGACGGTCGGGCAGGAAAAGCCGTTTAGTTATAAGCGAAACATCATCATCCACCGCGATGCGGCAACAATGAAGTTGAGCATGGAGATAACGAAAGCACAGGTTGACGAAGAATTGAGTTTCCCCTTTGAGGTAAATGAAAAGTATAAACGGGTAGAGTGAGAAAATTAAAAGTTAAAAGTCAAAAGCTAAAAGTTAATGGCCTGATACTGCTGTTATCTTGTGTCTTGTGTCTTGTGTCCGTAATCTCTCTCGCTCAAACTTCTGCCAAGTTAAAGAAAGAGCAACTGCAGCAGCAGATGAAAAAACTGCAGGATGAGATTAAGACCATCGAAGCCGCTATCAAGAGCAACAGCGCGAAAAAACAAAAGAGCATGAGCGAGATTCTCTCACTGCAGGCTAAAATAAAATCGCGCGAAAACCTGATTGGCAACATCAACAACCAGATTGGTGATTTAGATGAAAACATTGGCGAAACACAGGTGGCCATTGCAAAGAAAGCTGACGAGGTGGAGCAAATGAAAACAGAGTATGCCGAAATGCTCCGCAAAAGCTACCGGAACATTGCCCTGCAAAATCAGGTGGTGTTTCTGCTTTCTTCCAATTCGTTTTACGATGCCATACGCAGATACAATTACCTGCTGAAAGTTGCCGAGTACAGGAGAGGTCAGGCAAAAACGATTCAAAAAACTATTGGCGAACTGGAAGTAAAAAAAGAAGACCTGCTGGAGAACAAACACGAGAAAGAAGATTTACTGGTAAAACAAACCGCGCAGAAAAAGGAACTGGAAAACGAACGAAAGCAAAAAGATGCTGCGGTGGCTTTGTTGCTGGAGAAAGAAAAAAAACTGCGCAGGTCGCAACAGGAAAAAAACAAAGCGGTGGCACAACTCAACAACCGCATTCAGACAATTATTGAAGAAGAGATTCGGCTGGCACGCGAAGCGGCTAAGAGAAATGCCGGTAGCACCAAAGACGTAGCTGTAAAAAAAGGAAGCAACGAAACCATGCCGCTTACACCGGCAGAGCAAGCACTGTCGAAAGATTTTTCGAACAACCAGGGCAAGTTGCCGTGGCCGGTGGTGCGGGGGCATATTGTTTCGCGTTTCGGCAAGCATGAGCATCCGGTGCTGAAAGGAGTGGTGATTGAAAACAACGGAGTGGATATTAAAACCGAAGCCGGTTCGGAGGCGCGCGCCCTGTTTGGTGGAACGGTGGCGAGTGTGTTTTATTTACCCACCACACAAAATTGTGTGATTGTAAAACACGGTGAGTTTTTTACCGTGTATTCCAACATCGAAAATGTAGCGGTAAAGACCGGTCAGGCTTTAACTACTAAACAGTCGCTCGGGAAACTGCACACCGATAAAAACGAAGACCTCACTAAGGTGCACCTCGAAATCTGGAAAGGAAAAGATAAGATGGACCCGCAGGGTTGGCTGGCGAATTGACCCCCAACCCAACCCCTAAATCCCCTAAAGGGGACTTACCCCCAACCCCCTAGAGGGGGCTTTTAATTTGCCCTTTTTTCTTAGGGGTGATTCTGAATAGATACTTTATTCCTCCTTCCCCGTACGGATAATACACCTTCGGGTTTTTCACGCGCATGTTCAGGTCGCTGTTGTATTCGTTGAACGGAATAGCGCAGTGGAACGATGCAAATATTTCTAAGTTTTTTATCCGCCAGTCAGCGGTCAGCCCCGGTTCTATGTTCAGGAAGCCGAAAAATTTATCGTAAGCTAAAATGTCTTGCAACCGGAGGCCGCGGGTGATGAAGGTGTTGTTATCGTGGCCGAACAAAAAGTAAATATCCGGTGTAAGGGTAAAGACCTTGGCACCAATTACGTTGTAAAAACAAAAATCTTTGCGCAACGAAAGGCCTATGCTGGCGGCATACGCCTGACCGGCTTCTTTGGTAATGTCCTTATAGTAAATTTTTCGGGGCGGCAGGTTTTGAGGAAACGGAGGCGGAAGTTTTACCTCTTTGTATTTTTTGCTGTTGAGGTTGCTGCTCCAGCTTATACCGGCATTTACCGCCACAGTGAGGTAACGCCAGAAATCGAAACTGTTGTAAAGGCTGAATGAATTGTTGAGCAGGCCTTTCTGCACATCGTTGCCGTAAAAAACAAAGTTACGCGCGTAAGCAATACCAAAAGTCCACCGGTTGAAAAAAACACGGCTGAAACCCGGTGATACAAAAAGCGAAGGAACTTTGGCGCTTCGGCTGATAGTGGTGTCGGTAAAAAAATTCATTCCCATTGCTGCGTATAAACCCAACCGGTGGTAATACATAACCGAGGGCGTAAACATGGCACCGGTAAGGCCTGAGGCCCTGCCGTTAGAGAGGACCGGACCGGTGGCGTTCAGGCTTATCTCCACATGGCTGCTGCGGTTCATAAGCGCCACGGTGGTATCCACCGGTTTGCGGCTTTTATAACCAAGGGCGGCTTTTATCTGTTTTACTTCCAGCAGAAAAGAGTCTTTGTATTCTTCAAGTAAAGCGAGGTCTTCATCGCTTAAACTATCGAGCGAGATGATTTGGTATTTGGTGCTGTCGGGTACAGAGGCGGTTACCAGGCCGGTAAAAAACAAAAGCAGAAAAAGGGCGGACAGGGCAATGCGCACCGGTTGGTTTTGGGTTTGGATGGAACCAAACATGAGAAGTTTAATGGAATATTAAAAACAGCCACCTCATCCTAAATCCTTCTCCGGGGGAGAAGGACTTGAACAGCCTATATCCGCCTCCGGTCTTCGACCACCTCCGCCAGCGGAGGACAAATCTGTCCTTCGCGGGCGGGAGTGTTATATGAATTGTTGCAAACCTGAGTCTTGTTACTTTCCTTTTGTGTTTTACGGCAAACATTTTTGAGCAGAAGAGAGAAACGCAGGAAAAAACGCAACTCATCTGAAGGGTGAGAGGAGTCATCTGGAGGGGATTAGATGACATCCTGGCAGCGAAAGGTGTAATCTTGGCGGTGAAAGGTTTAATCTGAAGGCGATGAAGAGCGATTTTGAGGGCGAGAGGAGCGATTTTGAGCCTGAAAAGCGCGATTTTGAAGGTGTAAAGTGTAATCTGAAGCGAATCAGGTTTAATCTGGAGGGCGAAAAGTGAAGGATTTGTGAGAAAAGGAGAGAGTTTTTGGTGAAAAAGCAGGATTTTGTGGTTTTGGGGAAGAGTAAAATTCAATTTCATGTTGCTTTTTTAAAGAAAGGAAATTTTCTTAGTTGGTTTTTAAGGAAAGTGGAACCAAACAATCATCTGTTCGAACGCTTTGCGCGAACAGACGGGCTTGGCTCGAATTGTAAAGTTCTTTTGGCCCTGCACGAATGCGGGATTTCGCAACGCTCAACTTGAATCAAAAGCTCGAGGCTGCGTGACTTATGGCTAAAATTCAAAAGGGCAAGGAAAATGCAGGAAGTGAGGGGTGGTGTTTGAGAAAGGTTTGGTCAGTAAGGACACCTGCCGATAACAGGTATTAATTGTCATTTTGTTAAGCGGCCGTTTTGCCTCTCAAACCCTTGCCCCTTCGGTATTTTCTGATAGCTTTGCGCCCTAAATTTCAGAGTCATGCAAATGCAGTACGCAATATTTGGTTTGGGCACTCCCGAGGTAATTATCATTATAGTGGTGGTGCTGCTGCTTTTTGGCGGCAAAAAAATTCCGGAGCTTATGCGCGGTATTGGTCAGGGGGTGCGGGAGTTTAACTCGGCCAAAAGCAACCTGAAACAGGAGATAGAAGAAGGCATGAAAGACAAGCCGGTTACCACCAAAGAAACAGCCGAAGAAAAGAAGGCGTAGTTCGAGTTTAAAAAATTTATTTCTCAAGTTATGAAGAAGGCAAAACTTTCTACCTGGAAAGCGATTCAAAAAAAATATCCCGATGAATGGGTATTGCTGATTGAACCGGTGGCCGATAAGAATTGCCGTGTTAAAAAAGGTATTCTGGTAGCTCACGGAAAAGACAAAGAAGCCGTGCGCAAAAACCTGAAGAATATAGAGTGGACCGGTTCGGCCTGTTTATTTACAGGCGACTTAAATAAAGCAGCCCCGTATCCGTTTTTTTTATGAAGACCGGATATTACCCGCTTCACGGCTGTCCGGCAGTTCATGCTATTGTTCGCGGACCCTCTAAATCTACCCACGTAATGCTGATGGTAGACACCGGAGCCAGTTTTACTTCGCTAAGCGAAGCGATATTGGAAGAAATAGGAAGCTCCGTTTCTCCAGATAAATCAATAACTGTTTCCGCAGCAGGAATTTTCGAAACGCAATCGGCATTTCTCCATGCCATAGATGTTGCGGGAATGATTAAAAAGAATATTCCGGTTGTTGCGCTTACGCTCCCTAACGGTTCGGGGGTAGATGGGGTGTTAGGTTCAGACTTTTTTCAGAACAAAAAGCTGACTATAGATTTTGCAAAACACACCATTCAGGTAAAAGAATGAGCAAAACTATCCTACAACTTCAAAGCGATTTAAAAGCAGGAACCACCACCTGCGAACAGCTTGTGCGCGCTTATCTGCAAAAGATTGAAGCCACCAAAAACCTGAATGCTTTTCTTGAAGTTTTTGCTGACGAAGCGATTGACCGCGCGAAGCAACTTGACAAAAAAATTGCCGAAGGAAATGCCACCGGAAAACTTTTCGGTTGCGTGATTGCCATTAAAGATAACATCTGCTACAAGCAGCATAAAGTTTCTGCCGGTTCTAAAATTCTGGAGGGGTTTACTTCGCTTTACAATTCAACGGTGGTAGAAAGACTGTTGGCAGAAGATGCCATCATTATAGGCAGAACCAATTGCGATGAATTTGCGATGGGCAGCAGCAACGAAAACTCGGCTTACGGCAATGTGCTGAACGCGCAGGACAACAGCCGCGTGCCCGGTGGTTCATCGGGCGGAAGCGCGGTAGTGGTGCAGGCAGGTTTATGCCATGCCTCGCTGGGCAGCGATACCGGTGGCTCTATCCGTCAGCCCGCAGCGTTTTGCGGCATTGTGGGTTTAAAGCCCACCTATGGAAGAGTGTCGCGCTACGGTTTAATTGCCTACGCTTCTTCCTTCGACCAGATTGGCCCCTTCACCCACCACATTGAAGATGCCGCACTGATGATGGAAGTAATTTCGGGCAAAGACAATTACGACTCCACTTCCTCTTCGGAAAAAGTTCCTTCTTACTCTTCCGATTTAAGTTTTGAGAAGAAAGCCCGCCTTGCGGTTTTCCCTTCTACCATGAACAGCGATGGATTGAATGCAGAAGTAAAAGCATCGGTAGAAAACATACTGAACGATTTGAAAAGCGAAGGACACACCGTAGATGAAGTCGGTTTCGATTTACTGGAATACCTCATTGCCACTTACTACGTGATCTCTACTGCCGAGGCATCGAGCAATCTTGCCCGCTTTGACGGTGTGCATTACGGTTACCGGTCGAAGGGTGCCAGCGAAATGGATACGGTTTACAAGCGCTCGCGCACCGAGGGTTTTGGGAAAGAAGTAAAGAACCGGATTATGCTCGGCACTTTTGTGCTCAGTTCGGGTTACTATGATGCTTATTACTCCCGCGCACAAAAAGTGCGCAGGATACTGACCGATAAAATACGCGGCATTCTGAAAGACTACGATTTTATTGTTATGCCTACTTCTCCAACCGTGGCGTTTAAGTTTGGCGAGAAAACCGATAACCCGGTAGAGATGTATCTGGCCGATATTTATACCGTGCTGGCGAACCTTACCGGTATTCCGGCCATTTCGCTGCCGCTGGCAGAAGATAAAAACGGGCTGCCTATTGGCGTTCAGCTGCTGGCCGATAAGTTTCAGGAAACAAAACTGCTTGCTTTTTCGAATAAATTGATGCAGATTGGTCGCCCTAATTTAGATAAATCAACAATACAGTCTTAATAAACAAAACCCACAACAGCCCGCCTATCGTCCCTCTCTACGCTTGAAAAATTACATTAGCAACGATTAGTTCACC
Source organism: uncultured Chitinophaga sp. (assembly GCA_964493695.1). Classification (GTDB taxonomy): domain Bacteria; phylum Bacteroidota; class Bacteroidia; order Chitinophagales; family LD1; genus Bog-950. Next base: position 138,986 of record CAZBPG010000001.1, read on the forward strand.
GTTCGCAGTTGACAGCTAACAGCAGGAAAATCTGTATTGCCGTCTACTGTTAACCATGAGCCGTTAACTGAATTATGATAGCGTACCTAAGCGGTAAAATAACCTTCAAAAGCCACACCCATATCTTTCTGGAAACAGGGGGCATTGGCTACATGGTAAAAATCAGCCTGAACACGTTCGAGCGGATTCAGCACTTAGAGAGTTGCCAGCTTCATACCTCGCTTATTGTAAAAATCGAAAACCAGTCGGTAAGCGGTTTTGAATTATATGGGTTTTTCGAAGAATCGGAAAAGGATTTGTTCGAGAAACTGATTTCTGTTTCGGGAGTAGGTGCCGCCACTGCGCGCATGATGCTTTCTTCCTTTAAGCCCGATGAAATAAAGAATGCGATTCTGACGGAGAATGAAACGATGATTCAGAGCATTAAGGGCATTGGCCCTAAATCGGCCAAACGGATTATTCTGGAACTGAAAGACAAGGTAGGGAAAGTATCCGGTGATGCGATTTTCACCGCAACCCCGAACAATACAATGAAGGAAGAAGCGTTATTTGCGCTCCTTGCCCTTGGTTTCAGTAAACCGGCAGCAGAAAAGGTACTGGTGAAGCTGCAAAGCAGCAACAACAACTGGACAGTGGAAGGATTGATTAAGGAATCTTTAAAGATGTTATAAGCGGATAGTGAGAGTTAAGCAAAAAATATTCAGCAGTGTAATTGCCCTTTCGTGTATAGGTGTGCTGTTCGCGTCTTATACCGGCAACCGCACCCTGCGTTCGCGTAATTTGCTGTTCGAAATTCCTGCACCGGTGGCAGAACCCGATTCTCCTTCGCTCAAGTATCCGATGGAGGAGCGTGAGGGCGATTTTGTGAGCGACAAATCGAAAGACCCTTTTTACCTGAAAGACCCACCGGCTATAGTTCAGGATGTAGAGTACGACCCCGAAACCGGCATGTATGTGGTTACCGAAAAGGTAGCCGGACAGAATGTTCGTCCGCCTATGTATATGACCTACGAGGAGTATTTAAAATACACCGAAAAGCAGGAACGCGAAGCGTATATCAAAGACCGCCAGCACGCGATCAGTTTGGTGGAAGATAAAAGTATTGTTCCGCCTATTCAGGTGAAGAAACAGTTCTTCGATAAGTTATTTGGCGGAAGTAAAATTGAAATAAAGCCGCAGGGAAATGTAGAAATGACCTTAGGCGGTAATGTTCAGAAGACCGCGAACCCGAATATCCCGATTAGAAACCGCAGAACCGGTGGTTTCGATTTCGACATGAACATCAACATCAATGTGATTGGAAAAATCGGAGACAAGCTTCAGCTGGGGGTTAAGTACAACACGCAGTCGGGTTTTGATTTCGATAACCAGGTTAAGCTGGGTTACACCGGTGACGAAGATGACATCATCAAGGTAATAGAAGCCGGTAACGTTTCGCTTCCGCTGCAAACGCGATTGATTACCGGCAGCCAGACTTTGTTCGGAGTAAAAACACAATTGCAGTTCGGCAGATTAACCTGGACCACCGTTCTTTCGCAACAAAAATCAAAAAAGGAAACCGTATTAATTGAAAACGGGGCACAGCGCCAAAACTTCGAAATCCGCTCCGACCAATACGAAGAGAACAAACACTTTTTCCTCGCCCAGTATTTTCGCAACCAGTATGATTACGCGCTTTCAGGATTACCGAATATTAAATCGGTAGTAAACGTTACGCGTATAGAAGTTTGGGTAACCAACCGCAACGGAACCACGCAAAACGTGCGCGATGTGGTAGGCTTAAACGATTTGGGGGAAGCCGCTCCGTACAGCAATAAAATTACAAGCACTTCGAATGGCGATTCACGTCCGCGTAACGAGGCTAATGATGTATACGGAAAATTGATTTCGAACCCCAACAACCGGTTTGTAAACAACATTGTTGGTGAACTGATTGGCCCGAACTACCTGTTGGAGCAGGGACAGGATTTTGAAAAAACATACGCCCGCAAACTGAACGACAACGAATATGTTTATAACAAACAACTCGGTTTTGTATCGCTTAATTCTCAGCTAAACCCGAATGAAGTTCTCGCTGTTGCATTCCAGTACGAATACAACGGTGCGGTTTTTCAGGTGGGTGAATTCGGCAATCAGGTTCCGCCAGATTCTAACTCCACATCAAAAGTTCTTTATCTGAAATTACTGAAAGGAACCACGGTTCGTCCGCTGCTTCCTATCTGGGATTTGATGATGAAAAACATTTACTCGCTGGGCGCTTACAATCTCACCAACGAAGATTTTCGCTTAGACCTTTACTACAACGATCCGGGAGGCGGATTGAAACGCTACATGCCAAAAGGTTGTATTGAAGGCAAGCCGCTGATTAGCGTGCTGAACCTCGATAATCTGAACATGAACAACGACCCTCAACCGGATGGATTGTTCGACTATGTACCTGGGATAACCATACTTACCCAAAACGGGCGTGTGATATTTCCGGTAAAAGAACCGTTTGGTCAAAACCTCCGCAATGCTTTTAATGCCTGCGGAACAAACACCGGTATTACGAATTTGTATGTGTACGACCAGTTGTATGACTCTACCAAATTCCGCGCGCAGCAGTTTCCGGAGTTCAACCGGTTTGTGATTAAAGGCCAGTATAAAGGTTCCAACAATCGTGAAATTTCGTTAGGTGCCGGAAACATTCCGCGCGGCTCAGTGGTGGTTACTGCCGGTGGGCAGAAATTGACCGAAGGCACTCACTACACCGTTGATTATAACCTGGGAAGGATAACCATCATCGACCAGGGAATTCTCAACTCCGGTCAGCAGGTGAAGGTAGATTATGAAAACAATAACCTGTTTGCCACACAGGTGCGATCCATGTACGGAACGCGACTGGATTACCGCATCAACAGCAAGTTCAACATCGGTGGAACAGTAATGCATTTAAGGGAACGGCCTTTTACACAAAAGGTAAATATTGGCGATGACCCTATTGCCAATACCATTATGGGGCTGGATGTGAAGTATGAAACCAATGCGCCCTGGCTTACGAAAGCGCTGGACAAACTTCCGCTTTATTCCACCAAGGAAATGTCAACCATTTCCACTTACGCTGAAATGGCTTACCTGAAGCCGGGCCACTCGAAAGCCATTAACGGAGTGGATAAACAGGGACAGGTTTATGTAGACGATTTTGAAGGAACCAGCAACGGTTACGATTTAAGAACGACACCGGTTAGCTGGAAATTATCTTCCGCTCCGCGCAAATCGGTAGATGCCAGCGGGCATGAGTTATTTCCCGAAGCAAGTCTTATAAACGATGAACGTTCCGGTTACAACCGCGCAAAAATTGCCTGGTACCGTATTGATAATTCTTTCTTCAATCAGCAAACCTGTCCGGATGTGGTTTGGAACAATCCTGACCCGCTCACGAATTTGAAGAGTCACTATGTGCGGCTGATTCCAACACAGGAAGTTTTCCCGAACCGTCCGAACCAGACACTCGACCAGAATCTTTACACGTTCGACCTAACCTACTCTCCGAGAGACAGAGGTCCTTACAACTACGAATCAAGCCCTTCGGTAACTCCGGGAATTTCGCAAGGAGTTGACCCTGCTAATGGCAATTTGAAATCGCCACAAACGCGTTGGGGCGGAATAATGCGCAGCATTGACAATAACGATTTGGAAGCAACGAATGTGGAGTTCATTGAGTTCTGGATGCTCGACCCGTTCCTATACAACACTACTTCACCCGGTGGTAAGTTGTTTTTCAACCTCGGAAATATTTCGGAAGATATTTTGCGCGACTCGCGTATGAGTTATGAGAACGGAATTTATGCCGACACCAACACCCTGGATAAAACCTTCTGGGGATGGGTACCCAAGCAGCCTTCGCTCGTAGATGCGTTTGACAATGACCAAACCTTGCGACCGGTGCAGGATGTTGGCTTTGACGGCATGGGAGATGTCAGTGAGCGGGACCGCAAATCAGAGTTTCTTGCCCGGATAAACGACCCGTTAAACGGTTACATACAGGCAGTAAAAGATAAACTGAACGCAGACCCTTCCAGCGACAACTACCGGTTCTTTAAGGATGAAGATGTTTACGGTGGCGTGGGAAGTGTGATTTCACGCTACAAAGATTTCACCGGCCTGGAAGGGAACTCACCGGTGCAAACCAACAGTATTCAAACTACCGCACAAACCAACTTACCGGATAAAGAAGATTTGAATAAAGACAATACCCTGAACGAGAACGAAGAATACTTTCAGTATGAAGTGGATCTGAAACCCGGCATGGATGTAGGTAATCACCCGTATATAGTTGCAAAGGTAGATGAATTTTCAAATCCAATAATGAAGGCAGACGATGGTGGTATAATAAAAGGCCGTTGGTTTCAATTCCGTATTCCTATCCGTGAATATACTTCGCGTACCGGTAATATCCCCGATTTTAAATCCATCCAGTTTATGCGGATGTTCCTGACCGGTTGGCAGGACAGCGTGATTCTTCGCTTCGGAACTCTGGAACTGAGAAGAAACCAATGGAGAACTTACTTCCTTAATCTGAATGACCCGTGTGACGGAACAGCCGGTGACGACCCGGAAGGATTTTTCAATGTGGCATCGGTTGGTATCGAAGAGCACGGTGGAAAAATGCCTGTAAACTATGTGCTACCACCGGGTATTTTGCGTACGCAGGCGCTTGGAGCACAAACCAATCAGTTTGTGGCGCAAAACGAGCAAGCACTGGCTATCAATGCCTGCGATTTAAAAGATTGCGGCCGCAAAGCGGTATTCAAAAACCTGAACCTTGATGTAAGAAGATACAAGCAGTTGAAAATGTTTATTCACGCCAACAACATAAGCGATCAGCTACCGGTACGCGATGATGAAGTAACTGCCTTTATCCGCATAGGTTCTGACTTTGTAGATAATTACTACGAATATGAAGTGCCGTTGAAGATTACACCAAGTATAACGCCCTCCACTTTGTACGATAAGGACAGCGAAGACGACCAGAAAATTGTTTGGCCGGAGTTGAACAATCTTGAAATTACGTTGCAGGATTTTGTTCAGTTAAAGCAAACGCGTAACGCCACTGCCGGTTATCCGCGTACGGTTCCGTTTACACAAAAAGATTCTAAGGGAAGGTTTATTACCATTAAGGGAAACCCGGATATAGGCGCTATCAAAACAATTATGCTGGGGCTTCACAATCCAAGTGCCGGTGACACAGCAAACAATCCGTTGACAGATGGTGACGATGGCCGTGCCAAGTGTGTTGAGGTTTGGTTTAACGAATTGCGCGTAACCGGTTTCGAAGAATTTGGCGGGGTGGCTGCGTTGGCCAACATCAACATCAAGCTGGCGGATTTAGGTAACGTCAGTTTATCGGGCGAAATGCATACGCGCGGCTTCGGACAGGTGGAACAGAAAATTGACCAGCGGTATAAGGATAATCTTTACAAGTACGATTTCTCTACCAATCTCGAAGGCGGAAAACTATTGCCGGAAAAGGCGGGTATCAGAATTCCGTTCTACGCGAACTACGCGCAGTCATTCAGCACACCGGAGTTTGACCCTTACCAGTTTGATATACCGACCAAAGATTACATCAAAACTCTGAAGAGTGCAGTGGGGGCAGATTCGGCAAGGCGTTACCGCGCACAGGTGCAAACCATTAATACCCGCAGAGGATACAACTTCAGCAACGTGCGGATTGTGCCGCAAACAAAAGCCAAACGTCCACATATTTACGACCCCGGCAATTTCAATTTCACTTACTCATACAACGAAGTTTTATTGAGCGACCCGTTCATAGAAAAGAATTCGAAGAAGAACTGGATGGGGCTTATCGGCTGGAGTTTCGCACCACAGTCAAAAGATTTTGCTCCGTTCAAAAAAGCAATCAAGTCAAAATCAAAGTGGCTTGACCTCTTCCGCGATTTCAGTTTCAACCCGATGCCTTCTACCATGTCGGTTACCACCGACATGACCCGCGATATGACAGAGATAAAACTGCGTTCGCTGGGCGAAGTAGATTTCAATATCCCGGCTACTTACAGTAAAAATTTCCGCTGGAACCGGAGTTACATTTTCAAATACAATCCGTTCAAATCGCTGAGTATTGATTACACGGCCAACAACAACGCGCGTATTGATGAGCCAAACGGCAAAATTGATACGAAAGCAGAGAAGAATGAAATATGGGATAACATCGGCCAGGGCGGAAGAAATACGAATTACAATCAGCAACTGGGCGTGAACTATACTATACCTATAAACAAGCTGCCGATATTTGATTTTATCACCGCCACTGCCGGTTACAACGGCACTTACACCTGGACGGCACTGCCCTGGCAGAACGATTCCGCCACCGGTAAGTTGGTGCAGAACTCGCTGGGCAACGTCATCAGCAACACACAAAACGACCGCGCAAAAGTTGATTTGAATTTCAAGAAGCTGTATGATAAAGTTCCTTTCCTGAAAACTTACAACTCGCCAAATCCAACTGCCGGTGACAAAAAAGAGAACGACAAAAAACGCGAAGCGGTAAAAAAGGCGCGTGAAAAGATTAAGGACGAGATGGTGAAACTGAAAGAGAAGCGCATTAAACTTAAAGCAGATTTAAAGGAGGCCAAAGAAATTGCGCGCACCGACACCAACTATCACAACAAGAAAATTGCCAATCAGGAGCGTATACGTGCATCACTCAAAGCAAACGCATCGGCCATTAGTGATAAGAGCAAGGAGTTGGCAGCAGCCGAAAAAGACGATAAGAAAAAAGTGAAAGACGAGGCGAAGAAATTAAAAGATGCAAGAAAAAAATTACAGGACGACCTGAAGTTAGCGAAGAAAGATGCGGATGTAATCCGGTTGAAAAAAGAACTGAAAGCTAACCGGAAAGCCATAAAACAGAAGCGCACCGATTTTGAAAACAAACAGGCGCCCTCCAATCCGCTTATTTCTATTCTGCTTCGTCCTTTGCTGGCATTGAAGAGAGTTTCGGTGGAATACAAAGAAACCAAAAGCACCACCGTGCCGGGCTTTACCGGTTACTCACAAATTCTCGGTAACCAGATTGAAGGCAACGGAAAGTATCTGACCAACCGCAGCCTGCGCAGTGCACCGGGTTACGATTTTGTTTTTGGCGCACAAATGGGCGACCGGTTCTTTAAAGGTGTTGACCGGTTCAGCCGCGATGGATGGTTAGACGAAGCCGCCACTAAAGGATGGATTACCACCGATACCTTGCTGAACCAGAAGTTTACACAAACCCGCTCGCAGCGTTTAGATGCCACAGCCACTATTGAGCCTTGGCCCGATTTGAAAATTGATTTGACTTTGTTCCGCGACTACACCGAAAACCATTCGCAGTTCTTTAAAAATGTTTACGATACCCTCACCGGCACTTACGGTTTCGCTCACCTCAACCCAACCGACATGGGCTCTTACAGCATTTCGTATTTGCCGGCACGCACCATGTTCGATAAAATTGAAAAAGATGGCAACTCCGAAATTTACCGCCAGTTCGAAAAGAACCGCGAAATAATTTCCAGGCGTCTGGGGGCTATGAATCCGAACAGCGACCCCAATTCACCGTATTTCAATCCGAGCGACACCACTTACAATCCGGCTTATGCCGATAAGTATGGCCCTAAATCTCAGGACGTATTAATTCCGGCTTTCCTTGCCGCCTATTCAAAATCAGACGCGAACCGGGTGCAGCTGAATCCGTTCAAAGCCATTCCGCTGCCTAACTGGAGAATTTCGTACAACGGTCTCACCAAGTTTAAATGGGCGCAGAGCATCTTCACCAACTTCACCATTACGCACGGCTACAATTCCACACTTACGGTAAACAGTTTCAATACCAACCTCGATTACAAAGGCGATGGAACCATGTTTGGTCAGGACCGTAAAGACACCCTCAACGGCAACTTCTTCCCGCTGTATAATATGCCGAGCATTGTCATCAACGAACAGCTTTCGCCACTCATTGGGGTAGACATGACGTTCAAAAACAACATTACCGCTAAAGTTGACTACAAACAAAGCCGCACTCAAACCATGAACTTCTCCGATTTTCAGTTAATCGAAATGAAGTCCAAGCAACTCACCATCGGTGCCGGTTACAAAATCAAAGGCCTCAAACTGCCTATCAAAATCAAGGGCAAAAAAATACGCCTCGATAACGACCTCAGCTTCCGTTTCGATTTCAGCTACCGCGACAACGTAACCGTAAACCACCGCATAGACCAGGGCGTTCCGCAAATTACAGCCGGTGCCCGCACCATCACCATTCAGCCGTCCATCGACTACATCGTCAGCAAGCGCCTGAACGTCCGCGTCTTCTTCGACCAAACACAAACCATCCCTAAAATTTCTTCGGGCTTCCCGACCACCAACACCAAGGGCGGAATCACCTTCCGTTTCTCGCTGGCTGATTAAAAGTAACTCATTATGGCGATAGCCTCGCGATGCTATGGGTGATGTTTGCCATGTTGTTGTTTCTGGTTTTAAGTAATGGTGAAAACATTCAGCATTTGTGTTACCGTTTTTTAAACGAGAAAATTGATTTTTAAAAACCAGGTAAGCATGTTTTAAGAAGGGTATTCTTTTTCTTTCCCTTCTTTTCAGAAACCACTCTCCAGCCCGCTCACCCACTTCGCATACGCATCACCGGCAGTTAAATCGAATTTGCTTTTTACAGCATCGCTGAAGGCGAGCAGTTCACCGGTGCTTTGTTTGCACCAAACCCGGCAGGCAAGTTCTGTATCGGGAGAAATAAAACCAGCATAGTGCCGGCTTACGAGTGCCATTACCGCACCGGTGGCAAGTTGGGTTTTGTAAGTACCGGCTTTGTCAAAAATTTCGTGCAGGCTTGTTTCGGTGCAGCCGCCTACATAGGCAATGGCAATGCCGAGGCCCCGCCATAAATCTGTTCTTCTTTCCACCGGAAATTTTTCAAGCGCATGTTTAGCAGCAGCTATATCTCCGTTATTGGTATACCATAAACTTCTGCCCAGGCCCTGGTCGTAAGCACCGGTGGCGGTTGTATCCTTCCATTCGGGTGACTGTTGGTTCAAAACACTTTTTCTTCTGTGGAAAGTGCCCTCATAGTAACCGTAGCCATCACACACGCGGTAGCGCATCAGCGGTTCAAGTGCCGGTAAAAAAACCGGAACATCTTTTTGCTCCTGCGCCAGTGCCCAGCCCAGCCCCACATGAATCTGTGTGTTGTGCAAACCGTTCTGCGCCTGTAAAAAAGCAAGCCAGCTTACTAAGCTGTCACCGGCTTTCAGGTCGTTAAGCGCGAGGCTGAACGCAGCGGCTTCGTAAGCAATAGAGCGGAACTCCGGTTCGTAGTTGCCGCACAGCAGCAACAGTTCGTTGTGCGTTTCGGTTTCGGGCACCGCCTCCTGCACCCCGAGGAAAATCGTTTGAATGATTTCCATTTTTTGTGCAGGGGTTTTTAGTAGCATACAACAAAGTTAGAAGAGTATGTCATCCTGAGCGAAGTCGAAGGATAAAACAAAAGCGCTTCGACTCCGCTCAGCGTGACATGGTTTGAGGGTTATGCCGGCTGTTCCTGTCCGTAAAACCAAAGCACATCCACATCCTTCATAATTTTTTCATCGCGCGGAACGTTCAGTGTTTCGCTTTGTTCCGGTACCGGGTTTTCCAAATCCATGGTGTAAGGATTCACCGCCATGTCCAGCGAGGTGCCCTTGGCGTAGTTGCTCACCCTGCGGAAAATTTCAGCCGCTACTTTTTCGAGTATGGCAATGTTTTCCCCCACTTTGTCCAGCAGTTTATCGCCATGCTGTTGGGTGATGTTGGTTTGAAAATCGAGCATGTAGCTCAGGTCAATAGGGTCTACAAATTTGCGTTCAAAAATTTCGGTGTCGTACGGCTGCCAGTCCATAAACAGTTTCTGCATCTGGTTATGCAGCCTGCGGAATTTATGGCCCAGCGCGTTTTCGTTGCCGAACAGATTTTTAAGCATCCGCAAATCGGTAAAGGCATTGTTGGTGAAAAGCAAAGCCGGTACTGCCCAATAGATAGCCCAGTCCCACAAAATTTTTGTGCTCATCACCTGCGCGTTGCCCATCAGCAGATATTTGTTCTGATAAATCGGAATCCAGCTTTCTACCAAGCCGAGATGCGTTTGTTCGTAAATCTCTGCACGGAACTGCACATCTTCTCCGCCCAGTTCGCGCAGAATCAAATCGCTCAGCCAGGTGTTGTTCATGGCAATAAAATCGCTCCCCGGTGAATAGAACGGGTCGAGAAAGGCTCCAGCTTCACCGGTTACCCCCCATCGCATACTTCCATCGTACAGGCGACCTGTGTGGTGTGCAAAGTGTTTCAGTATTTTGAAATCCATTTTGTTCGGGGTCTCCGGTTCCAGCATTTTGTAACACAGCGGCTCATTTACCTTCAGCCACTCCAGCGATTTTTCGTAGGTATCGTAAGTGTCAAAAGGGTGCACTGCCGGGTCGGCCACTATACCTATGCTGGTGTTTTTTGTTCCCAAAGGAATAACCCAAACCCAGTATCCTTTATCCAAAAAGTGAACGGTGCTGAGATAGCGCAGTTTTACTTGGGGATAATTTTTCCATTCTTCGCTCTGGCTCCAGTCGGTAATATCAATTACACCTTTCAGTCTCCACCACACTGCATTTACAGCGTGATCCATTGGTTTCTGGAAACCGAATTTGCGTTTCAGAAAACTGTGGCGGCTTGTAGCATCGGCCACCCAGCGGCAGGTAGCTTTTACTTCTTCGCCATGCAGCGTGTAGGTAACGGTGCTCAAATCTTTGCCGAACTCCACATCTTTCACCATGGCATCCAATAAAAATTCGGTGCCGTGTTCCTGCGTTTTTATAGCCAGATAGTTTTCGAAGGTTCCTCTGTCTAACTGGTGGCTTGGTGTGTAAAGCCATTTGCGCGGGCCCAGTTCCACGTGCGACTCAATTACTTCTTTGGTATGCGAAGGGAAGAAAAACCGCAGGCCGTATTTCGGCAACTCGTGCTTTTCGAGATAGTCTTTTACCCCAATCACCTCGCGGTAATAGTAACTCGCCAGTTCCACGGTTGACTCGCCCACTTTGTGTGCCGATTTGGGCGCATCGCTTTTTCTTCTTTCCAGCACCAGAATTTTAATGTCCGGTCTTTTTCTCTTTAGCTGAATAGAAAGTGTAAGACCAGCTAATCCGCCACCGAGAATAACTACATCATAATGTTTCATAGCAGCAATAATTGTTTATAAATATTATGGAACGCTGATTTTCATTATCGTCATTAATTGACGGTGATTTTAAAATCATTTTAACCATGATAATAATGATGAAAAGCGTTCTATTGCTTTAATCCTTGATAATAAAGTTTCTTCTCCCGAATTTTCTTTCCGAAAAACGGCCTGAAAAACAGGGCATTTATCGTCAGCACCACCGGTGCCACAATAAACAGAGCAAATAACAGGTAATACTTGAACACCGTCAACCATGCCGCGCGGTTCTTCCGCTTAATGATGATGTTTGCCCAGATAGAAAACAAGCGTGGTGCGCGCTCTTCAATAAACATCAAATCCGGTATTACCTCCACCGCATTTTGATTCACTAACTGTTGCTGTAATCCGTCAAAATTTCCTATCTGCAAAAACTCCAAAACCGTTTTGCCGAAAATTTTGGTGTTGGCCACCTCTTCCTCCTGAATTCCGGGCTTGGGGAAAACGCCCAAATACCGCTCTTTCTTACCAGTGAGCATCCAGAAAAGGATGGTAATAACACTTACGAGGTTGGCACTTCTATCAACCAAGGCAATGTTTCCAACAAGCTTTGCGCCTGCTTCTTTCAGAATTCTTTTCAGTTTTTCCTGCGAGCTGATCCACATGTTGCGCGCGCCAATCAAAGTGACCACCGGAGTATCTTTCAATATCTTCTTTACTTCAGCAGCCGCTAAAATAGAGTTGGCCGGAATGCTCAGGGATAGATACCAGGGCTGATAAGCAACCACTATTAAATCGTATTTCGGTTCCTTAAACTCCATCTTTTCCATGGGTGATGGAATAGCCAAAACACTCTCGGGCATAGCATCAAAAAAACGTTTGGTGGTCCAGGGAAACTCAAAATCGTTTTTGGGTTTTGCGCGGATAACTTCAACGGAAACTCCAGCTTCTTTAAACGGAGCGATGAACGAATTCACCACTTCAGTCAGCTGACCTGTTTGCGTGTAATACAAAACCAATACCTTTTTATCCATAAATAGTTGCAAATTCAAAACAAAAGAAGCCTCCATTTGTTTTGACCTTTATGTATCAAAGTAAAAGACGAAAATATTAATTGTACTTGTTTGTGAGGTTCTTTTTGTTTCGGTGCACTAGTAAATAATAAAGAAGTTTTTTCTAAAATTGTTTTGTGCCGTAGAATTATATATGTTAGTTCGCGCCTCCGAAAAAAACAAATGCTTTAGAAACCTAAGAGTTCATCATTGAAAGAAGTATATATAAACCGTGCGGCTCATTTTTTTCCTAACAATCCCGTTTCCAACGAGGAGATAGAAAGCTATTTAGGTTTGGTAAACGGTAACCCTTCACGTTCCCGTCATATTGTACTCAGAAACAATGGTATTAAGCGCAGGTTCTACGCCCTTGAAAAGGGAGGGAAACCAACGCACACCAACGCGCAGATGGTTTCGTTGGCCGTGCGGGACCTTTTTAAAAACAATCCCGAAGAGTTAAAAACGATACAGTTACTCGCCTGCGGCACCGCTTCGCCCGATCAAATAATGCCTTCGCATGGCGTAATGGTTCACGGCTGGTTGCCGGAGTTAGGGGCTATTGAGGTGTTAACACCATCCGGCAATTGTTGTGCGGGTTTGCATGCGCTTAAGTATGCCTATCTTTCAATTAAGTCAGGAGAAGTACAAAAGGCGATAGCTACCGGTTCAGAAAGGACTTCGAAACTCATGTGCGCTTCTACGTTTGAGGAAGAAGCAAAAAAATTAACGGAGTTGGAAGACAATCCCACCCTTGCTTTCGAAAAAGATTTTTTGCGCTGGATGCTCAGCGATGGAGCCGGTGCCTTTTTGGTTTCTGATAAAAAAAATGAAATCGGTGTTTCTCTGCGCATCGAATGGATGGAAAGTTTATCGTATGCCCATTTGGTGGAAACCTGCATGTATCAGGGCGGTGTGAAACTGCCTGATGGTTCGTTAAAAGGCTATATGGATTTTACTCCAGAAGAAATTGCCGGCAAATCTATTTTGGCCATGAAACAGGATGTGCGCCTGCTCGATGAATATATCATTGACCTAGGCTATCAGACATTAAAAGGAATTATTGATAAACACAAGTTGAGTACTGCTGAAATCGATTTTTTTCTCCCTCATATTTCAAGTGAATTTTTCAGAAAAAAAATTGCGGCAAAGCTGGAAGAGATGCAAATTGGAATTCCGCCAGAAAAGTGGTTCGGCAACTTAACCGAAGTGGGAAATGTGGGAGCCGCTTCTATTTATTCAATGATTGATGAGCTATTGAGCAAAAACAAATTACAAAAGGACCAAAAACTTTTATTGATGGTTCCTGAAAGCGCACGCTTCGCTTATGTATATGCTTACCTAACCGTTTGCTGATTTTATGAAGAAGGACGAGATACCTCAAGACCCGAGTCCGCTTGATAAGTTTACCAAAGAAGTTTGTTACGCGGTGGATGAAAAAGGAGAATATACCACTGGTTTAAGCCGCGGCTGGCAGGTAAAGGCTGATGCGCTCGGAATCACTTGGAAAGAAGCGGAGGCAAGAACCGGAAATGCTCGCGAGAAAGTAAAGAATGGGGAAGCAAGCCCCATTTTGTTTTTCATGGAACTGAATATGATGGACTTGTCGATTGTTGCGGCTTACACTGGTTTTTGGCAATGGACCATCAAGCGGCATTTGAAGCCTGCTGTTTTTAAAAAACTTTCAGAAAAGAAGTTAAAGAAGTACGCAGAGCTGTTTGATGTAACGGTGGAGGAACTAAAAAGTGCAAAGCCTAATGCAGCTTGACTTCCAACACATTCAGGCAGCCCATTGCGAAAACGGAGTTACTGCCAATTTGCTGAAGCATTCCGGCATACACCAAATAACCGAACCGTTGGCGTTCGGTATCGGTGCAGGAATTTTTTACATCCATATTCCGTTCCTGAAAATTAGCGGAGGTCCGGCTATTTCTTTCCGCACTATGCCGGGACAAATTTTTGCCCGCACCTGCAGGGCTTTAGATGTAGCAGTAGAAAGAAAAACATTCAGCTCGAAAGAAAAGGCACAACGGTTTTTAGATGAGTGCCTGGCAAAAGGCCAACCGGCAGGTTGCCAGGTAGGTGTTTATCACCTCACTTATTTTCCTAAAGAATTTCGCTTTCATTTCAATGCCCACAATCTGGTTGTTTACGGAAAAGAAAACGATACTTATCTGGTAAGTGATCCGGTAATGGAAACGGTGACGACAATTTCCGCTCATGATTTAGAGCGTGTGCGTTTTGCCAAAGGCGCACTTGCACCTAACGGACAAATTTATTTCCCAAAGGAAGGCAAAGCTATTTCTGAAGAACGTATTAAACGCGCTATCATCAAGGGCATTAAACATGCTTCTTGGTTTATGACAGAAACACCGGTTCCCATTCTTGGCGTTGCCGGTATTCGCTTTACAGCAGGCAGAATAAAAACATGGCGCGAAAGTTTAGGGGCGCGGAGGGGTGGTTTGTACCTTGCACAACTCGTGCGAATGGGCGAGGAAATAGGTACCGGTGGTGCGGGGTTCCGGTTTGTGTATGCCGCTTTTCTACAACAGGCACACGCTTTTGTGAAGAAGGATGAACTGCTGGATATTTCAAAACAGTTTACGGCAATTGGAGATTTATGGCGGGCATCTTCTGTTCAGGCATCGGGCATTTACAAGGGCAGAATGACCAGCCAGCAGGATTTTAATGTAATGGGTGATATGTTACTTAATATTGCCGAAAAGGAAAAATCCGCTTTTAAAGCCTTGCAGAAAATTAAGTGGAAGTAATGGAAGCCGCCATTCAAATTCAAAAGCTGAATTTTCAATATGCCGAAAACTCGGGAGTAGTTTTCAAAGATTTTAATTTGAATATTGCTGCGGGAGAAAGATTCGGATTGCTCGGACCCAACGGTGCCGGCAAAACCACTTTAATGAACTTGATGACCGGTGTGCTACTACCAACAAACGGCAGCATACTACTTCTAGGCAAAAACATTGAGGGTGGCAAAGAAGTTAAAAAAATGTTCGGATTTGTTCCTCAGCATCACTCTTTCTACCAAGAGTTATCTCCGGCAGAGAACTTGGAGTTTTTCGGAGCATGGGCTGGATTAAATCGAAAAGAAACAAAAGAACGGACAAAAGAACTGCTCGCTGTTCTTGGCTTAAGTAATGCGGCATTCAAACCGGTTTCAAAATTTTCAGGTGGAATGAAGAACCGGGTGAACCTCGCAATCGGTGTTATTCACCGTCCGAAGATTTTGTTTTTGGATGAACCCACCACCGGTGTGGATGTGCAAACTCGTCACGCTATTATCAATTATTTGAAAGAGCTGAACTCTACCGGCACCACACTTATCTATACTTCGCACCACTTAACCGAAGCCGAATCGCTTTGTACCAAAGTGGCCCTGATTGATGAAGGGAAAATTATTGCACAAAATGATTTACAAACTCTTTTACAGGAACACAAACAGGACGGACTGGAGGGTTTGTTCTTAAACTTAACCGGAAGGTCATATCGCGATTCATAATGTATAAGCTTTATACCGCCATTCTTAAAGAACTTCGCATAATGCTTCGCGACAAAGCGGCATTGGCGGTGATGTTTCTGATGCCGGTGTTACTGGTAGTGGTAATTACAAGTATTCAGAACAGCAGTCTGAAGATGGTTAATGATAATACAGTGCCGATGCTCGTATGTAACCGTGACGGGGGCGAAAGCAGTTTGCAGTTTATAGAGGCAATCCAAAAAATAGGCATATTTGACTTGCGAAAATCAGATTCATCGCTTACCGATAAACAACTCATGGACAGCATGCATGCCAATGATGCATTGATTGCAGTGGTTGTTCCATCGGGATTTTCATCTGCGCTCAAATCAAAATCGCAAAACATTACCGGTAAAGCACTTTCTGAATTTGGCTTGCCGGTGAATTCCCTTCAGAATTCAAATACAGTTAACGAAACTCCACCGGTAAGCATGTTTTATAATCCGGTGTTACAGGAATCTTTTCGTCTTTCTGTAAACGGAGCTTTGAAAAGCGCGCAACAGTTTACCGAGAATCGTGCGGTTTTGCAGGCACTGTATTTATCTATGAGCAATAAAAAACTGCCAGACTCCCTTGAGCAACAAATCCTCAACAACAAATCAGTTATCAATCAAATTCCAACGGCAAAGGACGGCAGCCGAAAAATTCCAAATGCCACGCAACACAACGTGCCGGCCTGGACAATTTTTGCGATGTTTTTTATTGTAGTGTCGCTCAGCACCAACGTGGTAAAAGAAAAAATCAGCGGCAGTTTTATCCGTTTAAAAACCTTGCCCACGAGTTTTATTTTAAATCTAGCCGCCAAACAAATCACTTACGTTGTGGTAACATTGGCACAGGTGTTGGTTATTTTTTCACTTGGTATATTTCTGTTCCCTCATATTGCCTTACCTCAATTAGTGCTACCCGATAATCTTAGCTTACTTGTTTTAGTTTCTCTTGTTTGTGGTTGGTGTGCGGTAAGTTACGGAATTCTGATTGGTGTTTATGCAAAGAGCATGGAGCAGACCATCGGCTTTGGTGCTGTTTCTGTGGTTATTCTCGCTGCGATTGGAGGTATAGTGGTGCCAAGCTTTGCTATGCCAGAGCCGCTGCACTTATTTATGAAACTTTCTCCCCTGCATTGGTGTATGGAGGCATATAATGTTTTGTTTCTTGAAGAAGGATACGCAAGCCAGGTTATTTACTCGATGTTGCCCATATTGGCAATTGCAACCTTGATGCAAATAGTGGCTTTAGTAGGATTGAAGAAACAGCGATTGATTTAAAAACCGCACATTCTATCCATATCTATACTTACCTGATAATTTAATATTATTGCGGCATGGATAGAGATCAAGAAAAATTACAGTTAAAAAAGCACATCATCAAATACCTCAACCTATTGCATGTTACACCCGAAGAAATTACGGACGATATGCCGATGTTTCGGGAAGGGCTGGGACTCGACTCTATTGATTCCATTGAAATGGTGGTGATGATGGAGCGCGAATACGATTTGAAAATTGAAAACCCCAAGGACGGCCGCGAAATTTTGCAAACCATAAATTCAATGATGGACTTTATAGAAAAGGGAAGAGCAGCCAAGGCAGCAGAAGAAAAAGCATGAGTAAAATTGTAGTTACCGGCATTGGCATCATCAGCCCAATCGGAAACTCAGTAGCCGAAAATCATGCGGCATTAAAAGCAGGTAAAAACGGACTTTCATATTTAGAACTATTTCCTACCAGATACGCCACACTTTTGAAGTTTGGCGAAGTAAAAATTACAAACGAAGATTTAAAGAGGGGAATGGGTGTAACCACGAAAGGAGTTACCCGTACTACATTGCTGGCATTGCATGCTTTTCAGCAGGCCGTGGAAGACAGGGGCTTGACCTCAGAAGAGTTACAAAGTGCTGGCACGGCCCTAATTAACGGTAACACCATTGGCGGCATGAGCGAAAGCGAAAATCTGTATATGGATGCAAACCACAACAACGTGGGTTCAGAATACATTTCGAGTTATAACCTTGGCACCGTCAACATGTATATTCAGCAGCGGTATAATATAGGCGGTGTTGTGAACACGTTCAACACCGCCTGTTCATCGAGTGCAAACGCCATTGCTTACGGTGCCCGTCTGATTAAAAACGGATTTGCGAAACGCGCTATTGTTGGCGGAACCGATTCGCTGGCAAAGTTTACTATCAACGGGTTTAATTCACTGGGCATTCTTTCATCATCGCTTTGCAAACCATTTGATGCCGACCGGTCAGGTCTTAACCTAGGGGAAGGCGCAGCGTTTTTGGTTTTGGAAAAAGAAGAAGATGCGAAGGGCAAAAAAATTTATGCCGAAGTAAGCGGATGGGCAAATACGAACGATGCGTTTCACCCTTCTTCGCTGTCCGACAATGGTGATGGTCCGTATTTAGCTATGAAAGAAGCGTTGAATGTGGCGAAGTTGAAACCGGAACAGATTGGTTTCATTAATGCACACGGGACAGCAACCGAAAACAACGATGAAAAGGAAGGAATAGCTATGAAACGCTTGTTTGAAAAGGTTCCGGCATTTGCCAGCACCAAATCGAACATCGGTCACACGCTTGGTGCTGCCGGTGCCATAGAAGGGGTGTATTGCATTTTGAATTTGATGCATCAGGAAGTTTACCAAAACCTTCGTTTTGAAAACGCAATTGAAGCAACGGGATTAACTCCGGTGACAGAATATACTAAAGCGAGTTTACATCATGTGATGAGCAATTCGTTTGGCTTTGGAGGAAATTGCAGTTCATTGATATTTTCAAAGGTATAGTATGTTTTACATTCATCAATCTTCCTGCATATCCCATCAGCCAACATTTAACGATGTTGATCTGGAAGATTTGAAACCATCTGAAAATAATCTCGTGAATGCCATTGAGCCTAAATACGAGAATGTTCCGTTAGGTCAACTGCGCAGAATGGGCCGTGCTTTACGCATGGGTGTTGGTACTTGCATGAAACTGCTCGCTACAAATAAAGTGGAGGGACTGCTGATTGGAACAGCTAATGGTGGAATAGAAGACAGCATTATGTTTCTTAACCAGATTCATGATTACGAGGAGGGGAGGTTAACGCCTACCGCTTTTGTGCAAAGCACTTACAATGCCATTGCCGGTATGGTAGGAATGATTACAGTTAATCATGGCTATAATGCTACGCATGTTCACCGGGGGCATGCGTTCGAAAATGTTGCGCTGGATGCTGCTATGTTGCTTAAAGAAAATCCCAATAACACTTATCTGATTGGTGGAGTAGACGAGATATCTGTAAAGAATCACCGGTTGGTTTCGTTGGCAGGTTGGTACCGGCACGATCCGGTTTCTAATTTTGATTTGTATGAAGGTGATGCAACAGGAACCCTGCCGGGTGAAGGCGCGGCTATGTTCATTGTAAACAACCAAAGCGAAGGAGCTAAAGCAAAACTTACCGGACTGAAAATATTAAACAGCTTTGATGAAAATTTCGTGAAAGAACAATTGCATTTATTCCTGAAAGTCAATCCGGGACCTGTTAATTTGTTTTTGCAAGGAGAAAATGGCGACAACCGCTTATTGAAATACTACACCGCGTGTGAAAGTCTGATGGATGACGAAACCACGATTGCAAGATTCAAACATGCTTTCGGAGAGTTTCAGACAGTGACATCGCTAGCGTTATGGCTTTCTACCTATGTTTTGCAAACACAAAAACTGCCTCAACATTTCATCAAGAAAAACTCGACTACCGAGGTTAACCGAGTCCTGATTTATAATAACTATCAGGGTGCACAGCATAGCTTTTTGCTGGTGGAAAGAGTTAGATAGTCGGCTCGTCCGGCTCGAAAAACACTTTCATTTTACAGGAAGCAATTTCTTCATCGTCCACAAAGATTTTTCCCGCAATGAGTGTTACTGCACCAAACACTTTTCCTTCAACCTTTATCTCTGTTGTTAACTGTTCCCCTGCAGCGGGTAGACGTAAAACCGAAAAATCTTTTACCTCGCCAATAAAGCCCCGTCTGCTTTTTTTGTTTTCAATAAAATCTTCATAACCCATTTTGCAGCCTGCACTTTGCGCCATGTTTTCAAGAAGCCCGGCCATCATTAGTTTCCCGTTTTCGCATAATACATTATCCGTCCCGAATCTGAAGCTGGTAACGCAAGCATTGTCGCTTACTTCGTTCAGCGAATTGATGAAAACAAAAGGTGGTTTTTGTGGAATTAGGTTGGTAAGCCGGTCTCCGCTGATGGGGAACATGATTGAAAATTTTTAAAATGCTTGCAGCTCTACTAACTTTTTGTAGATGCCTCCTTTCGCCATCAAGCCTATGTGGTTGCCGCGCTCGGAAATTTTTCCATCCTGCATCACAATAATTTCATCGGCATACTGAATGGTGGAAAGGCGGTGTGCAATAACAATAGTTGTTCTGCCCTTCATCAGTTTTGTCAATGCATCCTGCACTAACTTTTCGGAATTAGAATCGAGCGAAGAAGTAGCTTCATCGAGAATAAGTATGGGAGGGTTTTTGAGTACCGCTCGCGCAATGGTTAATCGCTGACGTTCACCCCCGCTCAGCTTTCCGCCACGGTCCCCTATAGTTGAATCATAGCTATTCTCTAACTTCATAATGAAATCATGTGCGTTGGCAATCCTGGCTGCTTCGGTTACCTGCTCGCGAGTGGCATCTTCAATTCCGAAGGCAATATTGTTATGTACGGAATCATTGAAAAGAATGGATTCCTGCGAAACCATTCCGAATAAACCGCGCAAATCGTTGAGTTTATACTCGCGAATATCTTTCCCATCAATCAGAATTTGCCCCTCGCTCACATCGTAAAAACGCGGAAGCAAATCAACCATGGTGGTTTTACCCGCACCGGATTGACCAACCAGCGCAATCATTTTTCCTTTCTCTACTTTCAGATTGATGTTTTCGAGAATTTTCTTGTCATCAAAGTTATGGTAAGAGAATCCGGAATTTTTGAATTCAATTTCCGTTTTGAACTCTTTAATGGCAATTGCATTTCCTTTCTCTGAAATTTTCACTTCCGCATCAAGCACTTCAAAAATTCTCTGCGCGGAAGCCAGTCCCTTCCGGATGTTGTACCAGGCGGAGGAGAAATTTTTCGCGGGTGGAATCAACTGCGCAAACAAAACCATGAAACCGATAAATGTTTCTGCTTCCAGATTTTTGTTTTCCAATACCAGCACACCACCGAAATACAGAACAGAACAAACCACGCACATCGCTAAAAATTCGGTAAGCGGGGAGGAGAGTTCTCTGCGGGTATTTATTTTCCGGTTTAGAGAGAAGAACTCAGTATTGATTTTGCTGAACTGTTCGCGCATAAATTTTTCGGCATTGAACGCATGAATGATGCGCAAACCACCCAATGTTTCATCTGCTATCGAAACAAGTCTTCCCGAAACCGATTGCGCTTCGATAGATTGTCCTTTCAAACTTTTTCCTACCCGTCCAATAATAAAACCGGTAATCAGCAACATAACAAAAACAAAAGCTGTGAGTTGCGGACTCAACATGAGGAGCGCTGCGAGGTAGATGATAATGTTCAAGGGCTCGCGAACGGTTACTTCAATAAAACTGATAATGCTTATCTCCACTTCCTTTACGTCATCTGTTAAACGCGAGATGATATCCCCTTTTCTTTCTTTCGAATAATAGGAAAGTGGCAGGGAAAGAATTTTTGCGTAAAGTTCATCGCGTATGTCCCGCACAGCACCGCTGCGTACAGGAGCGAGAAAATAAAGTGCAAGAAACCGGAACAGATTCTTAAAAAAGAAAAGCAGTGCAATCCCAATACAGAATTTCACCAAAGCAACTAATTGCCCGTTCGTTGAAATTTCAATACTCAGGATATACTTTAGATAACCGAGAATGTACTGTGCCGTCAATTGAAATTCCGGCTTTTCAACTACGAAGGGAATTTTTCCAAACAGCAATTGAAGAAACGGAACAATCATAATAACCGAGAACAGCGAAAAAACAACAGTAAGCACATTGAACAAAACGTTCAATGAAGCGATGCCTAAGTATTTACGGATGTAACTAAGTATTCGAAGAAGGTTCTTCATGTCGAACAAATATAGAATGATGCATGAAACGCTTAAATCGGGAAAATATTTCTTGAAGCGTTTTTTACCTTTGACGAAATTTTAAAGAAAGATGGATTCGCGCAGGCAATTGAAAATAGCTTCTGTAATTCAGGAAGCATTCACAACTATTTTAAGCAGAGACGGCAAAGCCATTTACGGCACTGCATTCGTAACAGTTACGAACGTAAAAGTGACATCCGATCTTTCCCTAGCCAGATTTAATCTCAGTATTTATAATTCAGATGCCCCTGACGCTGTTGTTCAAAAATTTAATGAACACAAATTTGAGCTGAAAAGGAAATTGACAGAAAAGTTACGTCATCAGCTTCGTGTAATGCCCGAGATAGAATTTTACAGAGATGAAACGCTTGATTATGCTTATCATATTGAGGACATCTTCAAGAAAATAAAAGAAGATGATGAGCGGATAAAAGCAGAAGCCGAAAATCCGAAGGCAGAAAAAAAAACAAAGACAGAAAAAACAGCTATCACTAAAACAAAAGCGCCAGGTAAGCGGGCTAAGAAGTAACCCAGTTGCTTTCAGCTGCCGCCTGCTGCTACTGACCATGCTTGCATTCAGAATTGCTTTACGTTATATCTTTTCTAAAAAATCAACTAATGCCATCAACGTAATTTCACGTGTCAGCATGTTGGGCATGGGTGTGGGCGCATTTGCTCTTATTGTAGTTCTTTCTGTTTTTAATGGTTTTGAAGGATTAGTGCTTTCACTTTACAACTCATTTTATCCCGATTTAGAAATTCGCGCAGTCCAAGGGAAAACATTTGAAGACAATTCGGTGTTGTCCGGCAAAATCCTGCAACTCAATGGCATTGCATCGCTTTCTAGGACGCTGGAAGAAAACGCTTATCTCGAATACGGAGATGAAGCGCAACTTGGAACTATAAAAGGCGTGGATGAAAATTACAACGCTGTAACTACCGTAAAAGAGTATGTGCGTGATGGAGAATTTTTGCTGCGGGACTCTTCGATGAATTATGCGGTGCTTGGCGCGAACATTAGTTACCCGATGAATATAGATGTTAAGCGCGGAGTGGAACCACTCAGAATTACAGTGCCCCGCAAAGGGGTGAAAACGGTTTTTGCACCTGAGGACGCCTTTAATACAATGTCAGCGATTCCGGCAGGCATTTTTTCCATTCAGCAGGAGTTTGATTCTAAATACGTTTTTGTGAATTTGGATTTTGCCAGAGAGTTGTTGGGAGAAGAAGGTAATGTCTCTGCTTACGAAATCAAGTTGAAGGAGGGGACTGATATTAAAGAAGCAAAAAAACGGGTGGCGGAATTAACCGGTAAAAGTTTCGAGGTGCGAACACGCTATGAGCAGAAAGCAGAAACCTATCGTGTAATGCTGATTGAACGGTGGGTGACCACGGCTATTCTCGGTTTTATCATTCTCATTATTTCATTCAACATCATTGGCTCGCTTTCTATGTTAGTGTTGGAGAAAACAAAAGACATTTCAATTTTAAAGGCTATGGGTAGTGATGCCCGCCTGGTAAAAAGAATTTATCTGCTGAATGGGATGCTTTCATCCATGATTGGCGCGTTTATCGGATTGGCCCTGGGCTATTTTGTTATTTTCCTTCAGATGAAATTTCATTTTCTGAAATTAAGCGGAGGGGACGATTCAAGCTTTGTTATTAATTACTATCCCGTAAAACTGAAATGGATTGACCCCATAGTGACACTGGCAATTATAGTTTCTGTCAGCTTGCTGGCTTCGTATTTTCCGGCTAAGCGCGCCAGCGAAAGCGAAATGAGTTTTAAATAAGCACACCGAAGTTTTTTCTCCCCTCCTGCGATTTTAAGAACACCTCAGCCGTTTCGGCAATAGTTTCTTTAACCGGTCTGAAATCGTAATTAAGTGTGCGCTTAATCTTTTCGTTGCTGTACCGGAAATTGATTTCCGTGAGTGAAGCGCTTTCTTTGGTAAGAATAGGGGGGCGTTTGCTAAGCAGAGATTTTAATGCTTCCACCCGCCAGGCAATATCAATCAACAGTTTTCCAACGGCAAAAGATGGGCGCTTTACCTTTAAAGAGTCAGCTATCATCCAGATAATATCACGCAGGGACAGATTTTCGCTCAGGATTAGGAACTTTTCACCGGTGATGCTGCTATGCATTAGTTGATGCATACATTCAGTAGTATCCCGCACATCAACAAAGCCGTTGATGCCCGTAGTATAAAACAACAAACCATTATAAACTTCCGAAAAAAGTGAATTGGGCTGATGGGTCCACCAGCCTCCTCCCAAAATAGTAGCCGGGCATGCAATTACTATATCCAACCCTTCGGCATGCGCGCGCCAAGCTTCGCGCTCGCCATACTGCTTGCTGCGGTAATACCAGGTGCGCTTATTGATATTAGGGTCTGCAAAACTTTCGTCAATAATCTTTCCTTCCAGAGCTACACCAAAAGCTGCCTCTGAACTTACGTGAACCACTTTTTTGACACCTACGGCTAATGCAGCATTCATTACATTGGAAACCCCTTCAATATTCACTTTCAGCATGTAGTCTATTTCTGAAGGGATAAAAGAAATGACAGCCGCGCAGTGGTAGACATAACTCACTCCCTTCATGGCATCTTCCAATGAACCAATATCCAGCAAATCCGCTTCTACCCATTCTATCCGGTCAGCAAATGCACCCAGCAGAGAAAGGTCAGATGTTTTGCGCTTGATGGCACGCACTTTTTCTCCTTTTGCGATAAGAAGCTTTGCAAGATAAGAGCCGAGTAAGCCGGTTGCTCCGGTAATCAAATTCATTTGAAAATATTAAGGGCGATATACTGCACCGCTGACAGAGTCTTTAGAAGCTCCTGTTACACTTCGCAATACGTTTACTTCATTTCGCATTCGCAGCACTCCCATAAAGGCAATCACCAGGGCTTCTTTAAATTTTATCAATTCACTATCCGGCACTTCAATCAAAAGTTTTGTTTGCGCTTTAATTTGTTCTACTAGAAATCTATTGAATGCCCCGCCACCGGTAACCAACATTTTTTCAGTAGCCCCAAAACTTACTTTCTCTTTCTTTGCAATCAGCTCAATATGTTTTGCAATTTGAACAGCTATGTGTTCAACATACGTTCTCATTTTATCTTCAATTGAAATTTGAAATTCTTCCAGCAAAGGTAAAATTGCTTCGCGCGAGAAACTGTTATCCAAAGATTTAGGGTAGGATAAAGCGTAATGCTCCAAGGTATTTAACCGGTCAAGTAATTCCCTGTTTATGTTTCCGGTGGCCGCTATTTCTCCATTTTCATCATACTCTTTTCCTGACCGGTTAGCCAGGGAGTTCAAAACCTGATTAGCGGCACAGATGTCAAATGCCACAATTGATTTTTCTGTTTTGCAGGAGATGTTAGCTATCCCTCCAATGTTCAGGCAGAACCGGTAGTCAGCAAAAAGAAATTTATCGCCTATGGGAACAATAGGGGTTCCCTGTCCCCCATCAGCAATATCAGCGGAGCGAAAATCACAGGCCACCGGAAGGTTGGTTCGTGCCGCAATTGCTGCCCCATCTCCTATTTGTGTGGTGAATTTTTTTTCGGGGAAATGAAAAACCGTGTGACCGTGAGAAGCAACAAGGTCAACTTCGCTTTGCAGTGAATTTTTTTGGATGAATTCATTCACCTGTTCGCCAAAATAACTTCCAAGCGCGGCATGGGTCTCCCAAAGTGTTTTGGCGGTAGAAACTGGCAGGCGTTTTATTTCCTGAATCCATTCATCCGGGTAAACCACCACATCCGCTTTCAGGATTTTAAAGCTCCACCTTCCGTCATTAACGTGAAACTGACAATATGCAATGTCGAGCCCATCCAGCGAACTGCCGCTCATCAATCCGATAACCCTATAGCTGTTCATTTATTTACTGTGCCAGCCAACAATTAAATCGGCTACCGCAGCAATTTCAGCAGCAGAGAGTTTGTCTTCAAATGCCGGCATGTGACCCTTGCCTTTTGTAATACTGTTTATCAAACCATTTTTATCCAGAGCAATGGTTTGCAGGTTTGGAGTGCGGCTGTCTTTTACTCCTTCTGCCCCGTGACAGCGGGCGCAGTTGCCGGAATATATTTTAGCACCGTCTAATACCACTTCCTTAACTGTAGCGGTTGGAGTTGATTTTTTTGAGCAGGAAGCAATCGAGATTGCGATTACTGCAAAGGCGAATAGGGTCTTCTTCATATCAATTATTTTGTGGCTAAGCTAATCAGAAAAAATCTTTCCGGTGCATCAAATCTCTTTCAACAAGGTACGGAACGCATGAAACCTGCCGGGAAACAAATCCAGGCTTTCTTTTTGCAAGCGCACCGCATGATGCTCTTTGTAATCGAAATAGTTTGACATTTCGTTGGCGAAGTACTGAAACGCATAGGTGATACCATCGGTGGTATTTTCTTCCAACACGCGATACATTTTGCAATCGGTGAAACATTTGGTCTCCATTACCCGCGGGATGTGTTCTTCTTTCATCCACCTTAACCAAAGGTCGTGAACGCTTAAGTCAATTTTTACGGTTACGTTGTAGATTATCATAAATGAAATTATTCGGGGAGATTATCGCCTCTCAGCAATCTGTATTTCTTTCGGGCTTCAATTACCAGTAAAGAAGAATTGTAATCGGTAATGATGGATTTATAAAGTTCCATTGCCTTTTCTTTGTTACTAAGGTGTTCTTCATAAATTTTTGCGAGAAGAAAAGTAGCGTCATCGCCCTTTAAATCTTCTTTGAAGGTTTTGATAATGTCCTCAAGCAGCGGCACTGCTTTTTCGAATTCCTTTTTCTTTACAAACATCTGCGCTTTCAAAAACTCAATGTCATCAAACAATGCGTGACCGGGAAACAAGTAGGTAATCGTGTCCAGTGTTCCGCGTGCCTGCTCATCTTTGTTCTGATACATCAGCAACTCTGCTTTGGAGAACATCTGCATAGGTGTTTCGATGGTGTCAAGCCCGAGATTGTCAATGATGAAAACCGAAAGATTGATGGCATCGTTTGAGATGAGTTCGGAGGTGGAGCCCTTTAATGCTTCGAGCTGTGTTTGCGCCCAATCAAAATCGCCTTTGTAGTAAGCGAGTTTTGCGTTGCGGAAACGCGCCTCTTCGCCAAGAGGAGAATCTTTTTCGTCTTTATCTACCTGCGAATACAGCAAAGTGCTTTCCCAAACATCACCGTCAATCAAATAAAAATCGCCAAGCGAAAGTTTGGTTTGGTTTTTCAGATGATGGTTAACACCGGGCATGGCAATAATTTCATTGCATAAATCAATCGCGCTTTTTAAATCGTGCAGATAGAAACCTTCGAGGTCGGCCAGTTCTTTCATGGATTGAGCTGTGCGAAATCCTCTTTCGTTTTCGTTGATGAAAACGAGATAGTCATTTTTTAGTCCTTCTAAATCTGCCTGTGTGTAGTTGATGTTTTTTGAAACTTTTTCTTTCCGGCAGTTGAGCAATTCTGTTCTTGAAGAAAAGTAAAGCTGATTGTCTTTGCCCTTGTTCACTACATATTCAAAACCCGAAATGGCATTGGTGTAGTCACCTTCGGTTTGCGCCATGCGGGCTATGTTGAGCACGCGAAAACCATTTTCGCTTTTGCGTTTGTCGAGCGCTTTCATTTGCGCCAGGGCCCCTTCAAAATCTTTGTTTTGAATATACACCCACGTAAGCAGGTCAATGTAATCTTCGTTTGAAGCGTTCTTCTGCACTTTCGAATACAACTGCGTTTCCAGTTCTTCGAGCAACTTCATTTCATCGCGCGAGGTCTGCACCGTGTTTTTAATGGTCTGCACATTCAGCGGATTGGCTTCGAGATTGAGCAGGTAATATTTTACCGTGTTGGTGATGTCACCTTTTTTAAGGTAAGCCTGCGCCAGCTCAAAACTGAAATAAGATTCGTCACGCGAAATTTTTCCGCCCCGGTCGTAAACGGTAATCACGTAATCGTAAAGATGGTAGGTTTCGAAAGCGTTTGCCAGTGCGCGCACTGAAATTTCGTTCGGCTTTAGTTCTTTCAATGCTTTATCAAATTGCTCTTTCGCTTTTTCGGCATTCGGAATTTGAGCATACATGTAGCCGAAGTCAATCAGGTATTGCGGGGCGTTTTCGTTTTTCTTGATTTCTTTTTTCACCACCTTCTCCAGGTCTTCAAACTTTTTGAGGGTGAGCAGACATTTGTAAAGCGGCTGATAAAATTTGATATCGTAATTGCTTTTCTCCCACAAGCCCTGATACAATTCAGCGGCTTTGTCGAACTCTCCGTTCTGCATGTAACTGGCCGCGAGGGTTTCGTCTCTGCCTGCCTGGGAATAAGAAAACGCAAAGAGCAAAAAACAAAAAGCAAAAAGAAGAGACAGTTTTTTCATTGAGGAAATGAAGATAGAAATGCGCGTGAAGTTATTTGAAGAGTTTAACGCTTATATGGCACTTAGCAACCTTGCACCATGATAAACCCGAGCAATGCCGATGCTTCCATCGCTATTGATACGATAAATGATTCTGTAGTTGCCTTGTATAAGCTGACGAATATTTTCCTGTTCAAATTCCGGAACAACAGTTCCCGCGGTTGGATGAGTGTTTAGAATTTCAACCCGCTCTACAATGCGTTCGGTAAGCCGCAACGCATATAATTCTGAATCTTTGCAGATGTAATCGTAAATATCCTGCAAATCATTTATGGCGAGGTAAGACCATATTATTTTTTCCATCCCTCCACCATCTTCTTTACTTCTGAATGTGGTTTCGATTTTCCGGCATCTAATTGCTGCAACCCTTTCTCCACATTTTCAACAAAGAGAAGTTTTTCAATCAGCTCATCCAGCTCAAATTTTTCGGGCAATTCGTTTACGGTATCAATAACTGTTTCCTTCTTCATAAAGTAAATTTTTGTCTAAGATAAGCACTTATTATACTTCCTGCAACTGCTCCGGTTGAGTTTGCCAGCGCATCGAGTATATCGAAGTGCCGGTCGAGGGTGAGCAGTTCCTGAAGAATTTCTACCGCAAAGCCATAGACGAAAGTGATGAACAGGATTTTGATGAGCATGTTTTGATGCAGCGAGGAGAACACGGTTTGTTTTCGCCAGCCGTAAAACATGAGCCAGGCCAGTATTACATAGAAAATGAAATGGACAATTTTATCGAACTCGAAAATGGTAACGCTTGGTAAATCGCGACCGGGGATGAGGCAGAGCAGCAAAATAAAAGCCGCCCAGAGTATGGACGGCCAGTTGTATTTTAGGAAGGATGCCTCGACTCCGCTCAGCATGACATTATGCTCCCACGTGCTTCTTATACGCTTCGGAATCCATTAAGCTATCCAACTGCGAGGCATCGGTGAATTCGATTTTAATCATCCAGCCCGCGTTGTAGGGGTCAGCGTTTACCACTTCGGGGGCATCGTTGAGTTTTTCGTTTTTCTCCAGAATTTTTCCGGCTACCGGTAAAAACAAATCGGAAACGGTTTTTACGGCTTCTACGGTTCCGAAGACGGCATCTTTTTCGATGGTGTCACCCACGGTTTCAATTTCTACATATACAATGTCGCCCAGTTCTTTTTGTGCAAAATCGGTAATGCCTATTACGCCTGTGTTACCTGTTACGCGAACCCATTCGTGCTCTTTGCTGTATTTTAAATCTGCCGGAAAATTCATGATTGCTGGTTTGGTTTGAGGGCGTGAAAATAAAAAAAGTTGGCAGTAGGTGGAATGGGATTGTTGGCCGGTTGTGCAGCCATTGCGAAGTGCGGAGAGATTTCGGATTCCCAACAAGTAAAATGTGGTTCCAGGAAGAGAAATGTGCAGCCACAAAAATCAGTTTGTTAGATTTATTCAGAACGATTTGTTTTTTACACGAGAACTGCATCTTGTAATTCTATGCTTAACTTTGTTGTTTGTTGCTTTGGAGTAGGTAATGTTTATCTTGAATTTTACCAGGTGTTTAAATAAGTAATTCGCAAATGAAAATCGCAATTATAGGAACGGGAAATGTTGGTGGTGCATTAGCACAACAACTGATTAAAGCTGGCCACACAGTATTAATGGGTGCCAGATTTCCCCTGAGTCAAAAGTCGATTCGGCTTACCACGAAAATTGGTGTAGACCGGTTTGTATTAATTGCAAATGCAGCAAACCAATCAGAAGTAATCATTATTACCACTCCGCCTGATGCTGTGTTCCAGATAATTCCTCAACTTGGAAATATTGAAGGAAAGACGATAGTTGATGCATCCAACTCTATTCGTGTAAAGCCTGAACCCTACCCTACTGCGTTTCACGCCATCAAAGCGATTTCAAAATCAGATGCTGTAGTAAAATGTTTTAACACAACCGGTTATGAAAATATGCTCGACCCAATTTATAAAGGAGAAGCTATTGATATGTTTTGTGCAGGAAATAATAAACAAGCAAAAAAAATTGCTGAACAATTATCAAAAGACATCGGCTTTTCATCTTGTTACGACTTTGGTGGTGACGACAAAGTAGAGTTACTCGAAAAGTTTGCGTTGAGTTGGATAAACCTTGCTATTATGCAAGCGTACGGGAGAGATATTGCTTTTAAGTTGCTCAAACGATAATTGTATTATTTATCCCGTTTTCCGATGCCACTTACATAAATAATTTTAAACTTTCTTTTCTTGAGATTGTTTATGAAGCCAAAATTCATTCCATGCAAAATCTTATAATTTACGCAGTTACTACTGTTATCTTCTTTATCATAGATATGCTTTGGTTAGGATTGATTGCAAAAAATTTCTATAGACAGAAATTAGGTTTTATTCTTTCATCCGAAGTTAACTGGACTGCTGCTATCATATTCTATCTGCTTTATATCGGTGGTATTTTGTACTTCGCAGTTTTGCCTGCTTTGAAAGAACACAGCTGGCAAACAGCACTAATGCAAGGCACTATTCTCGGAATACTTTGTTATGCTACTTATGACCTCACAAATATGGCAACTATCAAAAATTGGCCTTTAGTGATAGTGATAGTGGACATAATCTGGGGGGCAGTACTTACAGGAAGCTGCGCACTTATTTCTTATTTGATAGCAGTAAAGATTATAGCTTAGAAGTTTAATGTTGCCTTAACAATTAAATCTCTAAGAATTCTTCATACTCATTAATGCGGTGCTGTCTTATAGAGCGCGTATGCGGTTCTGTTTCGAAATGCAGCAATAAACAAGGCGATATGTTTTTATAACGCTGCAAATATTCGTATCGAACCAATTCATTGTTTTTTATTCTCTGTTTTATTTTGTTGTGATACGGATACATTGTGGTTGGGAGTTTACTTTTTGTTTTTTCAGACATAAAGCATAGGTCAAAAACTGTTTAATAAGTAATCTGCCTGAGCCCCTGTTTCTCTAAGAAATTGTTGAGCAAAGAGGGTTTTACCTATTTTAATTCCAGACCAACGGCTACAAAACCGGTTTTTGCCAGCATTAAAAACCCTTATTCTTATACTGCTAATGTTTAAGTTCTTTAAAGAATATAAATTTTAGCTATAACTAATACTCATATTCTTTTAATAATACTTATTATAGTTAAGGCTAAAGTTAATTTTACTTTATAAAGATTTATATTAATCAAAGCTTTAGTTTGTATTATTTTAAGAATATTTAATTAAGCTTTGTTTTGAGTTTAAATTCTTATATAAATATTTAATTTAGCAATAGCTAAAATAGATAAACTTTAAAAAATGTTTATTTCAGCACTATAAGAATGATTACTTTTAATCAATAATTCAGGTATTTACATCTAAAATCACCGAAAATGTCAGCCGAAAAGAAGTTTTATCCTAATTCTAACTACACCCGCTCATTGGCATTGGAAGCTGCCTTTATGGCGAACGCTGGTTTTACCCTCAATAACCCGCTTACCCAGCGCACCAAGGACAGGCTGCAGGCCGTTAAGCCTCTGCACGATAGTAAAATGCAGGAAATGGCGAACAAGAAGGCGATTTGTGCCGGGCTTATGGCGCAGAAAGAAACCATGCGTAAAAAGACGGCTATGTTCTGTTCGCATTTTTACCAGGTGCTTAACCTGTGCATTAAGCGGGGCGAATACAGCCCTGCGGTGCGGTCGTTTTATAACCTGCCGGTGGACAGCGATGCCCTGCCCCCGCTTAAAACCCAGTGGAATGTAGCCAGCGCGGCCGAGCAATTGCTTACCGGTGAGCAGCAGCGGGTGGCGCAGGGCGGTGTGCCTATGAGCCGCCCTTCGGCAGCCGAGGTGGAGGCGGTGTTTACCGTTTACCGGAACCTGATAAGCACCGGAAGCAATGCCAAAGATGCGCTGGACCTGGCGCAGGAAGCGGTGCAGAAACTGAACAAGGAGGTAAACGGGGTGATTAAAAAAGTTTGGGCCGAAGTGGAAACATTTTACAACGAGCAGCAGCGCGAAAGCATGCGCGAACATGCCCGCAGGTGGGGCGTGGTGTATGCCCGCAAAGGCAACTCGAAAAAAATTACCGGCACAGTTACCGACAGTGTAACCGGTGCGCCCGTAGCCGGTGTTAAGTTACAATTAGCCACCGGGCGCAACAAAACCGTAACCGGTGCCGATGGCCGCTTTGTGTTAAGCACCACACTCATGCACACTCAGATTTTAACCGCCAAACTAAAAGGCTACGACACCACCGAAATAAAAGCGGAACTATACGAGGATAAGGATACGGTGTGTAATTTGGTGATGGTGAAGATTTAGAGGGAGAATTGTCACCATATTGTAAAATTATGCGTAGAATAAACACTTATTAAAAAGAGGTGTTACTTTTAGGGTATGAAGAAAGTGTTAGTGGGAGTGTTTGTATTAATCTTAAGCTTTAAGAGTAACGGAAGCACGAACTTGCCCGATAGCTCTTATTACTGGATATGGAATAACTCATCTGGAGTTTGGCAACTTAATTCTAAAACCTTTTATACTTATGATTCGAATGGCAATCTTATCGTTCAATTACTTCAGACAAAAACCGGCAACTACTTAGTAAACAATCAACGGAAGTTATACGTGTACGATGCAAATAATAATCAAACAATTTATACAGAACAGGTTTGGAACGGGAATAACTGGGTAAGTCAAAATCAAGATTCCTCTGTATATGATACTAATAACAATTTAACGTCCATTTACCATCAGGTTTGGTATATGGGCAGTTATTCCCAATGGTTAACTCTTTTTACGTATGATATTAGCAATAACCTGCTATCAGAAATGGAAGGAGACGAGTTGTACACATACAGTTATGATTCAAGTAACCACCAAACACAGAATTTGTACCAGCTTTGGAAAGATACTGTATGGGAAAATGAAAGGCTCGTGTTTTATACCTATGACTTAAATGATAATAGAACGAGTTTAATATCTCAAGCTTGGAATGGAAGTAACTGGGAAAATGGCGCCCAGCGAATTTATATTTACGACTTAAACAATAATTTGATTACTGACTCCGCGTTAGGTTGGTATTATACCTACTGGTACACTCAAAAACAATATCTGTATACATACGATGCCCACAATAACCGTTTAAGCAGAACCGACCAAAACAAAAGCGGAAGTAACTGGAATAACACGTATAGAGTTTTATATTCCTACGATTTAAACGATGACCTTTTGAGCAAGGTGGCTTATGATTGGAAATTTGTTTATTGGGAAAATAAAGATTCAACTCATTACTATTATAAAACATTTACTGCTATTTCTTTTCTGCCGCCCGTCACTGCCAACTTCTCTCTCTCCCCCAACCCCGCCACCACCCAACTCAATATCACAATAGACGAAACCCTTACCGGTGCGCAGCTAAACATATATGATATAACCGGTGCGCTGGTGCAAAGCACTGTATTGCAAATTCCAAATTCAAAATTGCAAATTCCAAATCTCCCCACCGGTGTTTACATAGCCGAGGTCAAAACCAAAGAGGTGAGTGTAAAGAAGAGGTGGGTGAAGATGTAAGTGCTTAAACAACAAAACCCGCTCAATGAGCGGGTTTTCTGTTTCTTGTTTTGTGGTGTGGGAGGGAATTGAACCCCCGACACATAGATTTTCAGTCTATTGCTCTACCAACTGAGCTACCGCACCATCGCTGTTTTTGTAACAGGGCGACAAAAATATAATTCTCCATCACTATTTCAAATGAAGAATCAATTAGGAGTGTATCAGTTTAAGACAAATGTCATCCTGAGCGGAGTCGAAGGATGAAGAGAAAGACGCTTCGACTCCGCTCAGCGTGACATCTTGAGAAAATAAGTTTTCAAACTGTTACACTACCCATCAATTCGTTTCCATAATTTTCACTTGATACTTTTTGCGCTCCTTATTGGTGAGCTTTGCTTCGCGCAGCCAGGTGTTCAGTATTTTAATGTGCTTGTATTTCAAATTGTATTGTGCCGCAAAGTCGGCAATGCTGGCAATGCCGGTGTCCACCTCCACCACTTTATACTTATAAGGCTGATACAAATCTTCCGTCTTTACCGCAAAGCCTGCCTGCTTGGGGTTGCTGAAAATAATCTTCATAGCCAGCATCCTGAAAATGTAACGCGAGGTTTCGGGATTAAAATACATCTCGTAAAAGTTGCTCGTCTTCTGGTCGCGCACGCGCTGGCTCATAGCCGGCAAGCCAAGATTATAAGATGCTGCCGCCAGCGTCCACGTGCCGAATTGCTCTTTCGATTTTTTAAGATAAGCACAAGCCGCTGCGGTAGATTTTTCGATGTTGTAGCGTTCATCTACCTCGTTGTTTATCTCCAGGCGGTAAATTCTACCGGTGCCCGCTACAAACTGCCAAAACCCAACAGCACCGGCTGGCGATACATCGTTACGGAAGTTACTTTCTATCAAAGGCAGATATTTAAAATCAGAAGGCACTGCGTTTTCGCTCAGTATTTTTTCTATGCCGTCAAAGTACCGGTTCGCCAGTTTCATAGCCATCAGCGTATTCGAATGCCAATAGGTATTCAGTTGCAGTTCTCGCTCTAAACGCTCGCGCACATCCGGGTCTTCGAGCGGAACCCGTTCACCGCAAAAAAACAACTCACCGGTTACCGTTACCGGTGAAACGGTTTCGGTGGAATCAATCTCGCCTACCCATTTAAGATTGGGGCATTCGTTTTTTGTGCGCTCAAAAATATTCACCAGGTTATCAGACGAACCGGTGCTGAACAAAACAGCAGCCGATGCCGCACCAATAAAAAGACAAAGCACTGCCGCTGCCGGCATCCAATACCTTTTTTCAACCTTCATTTTTATCGCTTTGTTTTTTGAACACCGGTACCGATGAACACGCTTCGCCATACATCAGCGAGCGGACTACCTTCGATAACTGCTCTGCCATCTGCACAAAAGCAGCTTCGGGAATTTTCCGGTCGCCACAACCTTTCACAATCACCCGGGCATTTTTAAACTCTTCCATATTCAGCTTTGCCATATTGCGGTACAGAAAAATTTTAGCCGCATGTTCTGGTGAGCTGCAGGCCACATCTTCTGCCACCGGTGCAAGCTGTGCGCTCAAAACCATATACGCCCACATGGGAATAACCGCATCGGCCGAGCAATACAGCACCACATACTTGTCTTGAAATTTTTTCCAGTCCGTCTGTTTAACCGCTTCGCGAAATTCTGCCTCGCGCAAAATCAATCCTTTAAAGAGAAAATCCTTCAGGTCAATAGAAACAATTTCTTCCGGCTTAGGAAAATACTCCTCCAGGTCGAGTGTAATCAAACCGCTTTGCGCTACCCGGTTTACAATTGGCTTTACAGTTTCCATGTTTCAAAGTTAAACAACAAAAACTTTACGTCTGTTATTAAAACAAAACCGTCCCGGTTAAGCCGAGACGGTTTTGTCATTATTTTTTATTCATTCTGTTTAAAAGAAATCAAACCGGTCGTCCGACACGTCAGAAAGTTTCTTCTGCACTTCATTGGCATAGCGCGACTTGCCTTGTAACTGTTGCGCCATCTGGAAAGAATAAACACTGTAGTCCGTCTGCTTAGCCGGTTCCTGAATGTTGGTGGTTTGCACGGCATATACCCCTTCGTTTCCTTTCACCGGTGCCGAAAGTTTTCCTTTGGCAATAGTCAGCGCAGCGCCAACCACTTTTGGTTCAAACGCATTATTCATTCCCGGGCTTGCAAACGAAATACGCGCAGCATCGCCCACCGGTTTGCTGAGCTTCGAAGCCAGCTCATCAATAGAGTTTGCTTTTGCATCGGTTAATTTTTTCGACAGAAGCTCAAACTTCTTTTCGCGCAAAACTTCCGGTTTCACCTGGTCGCGCACGGCATCTACATCCGGTAAGCCCGCTGCGCGAACCGCCTCTACTAAAGCAACCACGTGTTTTTTGTCAACGGTGAAAATCGATGAAACATCACCTTTCTTAGCATTGAATGCCCACTTCACTAACTCGCGCGCGGCACCAAGACCCTGCACCTGAAACTCGTCCTTCTTAATGCTTTCTACAGTTTTTGCATTCAGCTTTTTACCCGCTTCGCGGAATTTAGCTTCTGTTTGGTTCTCAGCCGCAAAGTTGGTGGCGTTGCCGTAAATGTTTCTTTCAGTTTCAGGGCTTGGAATAATTTCTTTAGAGAGATACGAAACCTGAACACCTACCTTAGTCGGCCGGTCTTCAACCACCTGCACCAAGTGAATGGCGTTTTCTTTTTGCGAAGGAATACGATAGATTTTGCCTTTCTGCGCGCGGAAGAAAACCATATCGTTATAATTCTTTTCCTTTTCGTTTTGTTTTACCCAGCCAATATCCCCGCCTCTCATTTTTCCCATAGGGTCATCAGAAAAAGCCGCAGCAAATTGCCCGAAATCCTGTTTCAGTGTATCCACCTGACGGACGATACTGTCAATCAATTTGAATTTTACGTTGGCTACATCCTGCGAGGTAACACCGGCAAACGAAATAACAATCTCACGAACATGCACCGAATCGGAAATCATTTTACGGTCGCTGATTTTAGCCAGTCTGGCCGACTTACCATCAATGTATGGACCAACTATTGACTTCACCGGTAAGGCAAAGAATGAATCTTTAACCGTTGAAAACAATTTGTCTTTATCATAGTAAACTTCATCGAAAGGTGTTTCAGAATAAAGTTTTACAAACACAGAATCATCTGCTGCTTTTTCGCCCTGGGCAAACTCAGCACGTTTTTCTTCCAGCGACTGTACGGTTCTTGCCGTATCACCGGCAGATGGAGCAATATCAAACGTCACATACTGAAACTTACGTGTTTCATCTTCAATTTTGTATTTGGCCGCATGGTCAGCAATGTATTTCTTGAGGTCATCATCAGAAACTTTCACGTCTTCATCTTTCACATCTACATAAGGAAGCAACACATATTTAAAATCAACTAACCGGCTTTGGTCGTTGTAAGTCATTTCCGCCATCCAGGTTGGCACATAAAGCCCTTTAGTGATAAGGGTGGTATACTTCTGCTGATACTGATTTTGTTTCAGCAGCGTTTCAAACTTTATCCATTGTCTGCGCACGGTTCCGGGCTCTACTCCTTCCGGGTCCTGATCAAGACGGTTCAGATACAAACGAACCTGTGCGGGATCGAACTGCCCGGTTTGCGGGTTTCTGAACTGCTGGTCGTTTTTAATATACTGCGAAGCATTTTCTCCGGTAGCCAGTTCGCTCATTTCCTCACCGGTTACGTTAATGCCGAGTTTCTCATAAACATTTGCAAAAATGATGTCGTTCACCATATCCGTCCAGGTCTGGTTGCGGACATAACTGCGCTGGTCATCGCCCATTGGCTGCCCGCGCATCTGGTCTTCGGCATTCTTCAGGTTCTCTTCGTATTTTCTGCTGAAATCGGTGTAAGCAATTTTCTCTCCGTTCACTTTACCAATCGAATCTTTGCGTCCTTTCAGAATGCTTCCCTGAGAGTTAGTGGCATCCATCACTAAAAAACCAACTATCGAAAGGCCGATTAAAAATATCAGCAACCCGCTGCGCTTACGTATTGTACCTATTACTGCCATTTTGAATTTTAAATTTTAGAAGTATGATTTTAGATTTAATACAGCCATATCTACGGCTTCCCCTCTTTTTTAAGAGGACGGCAAATAAAAGCGAAAAACTCGGAAAATGAAATAGGAAATAAGGGGAGTATCAGGACATTGCGATGGCGGTAATTCCTGATGCCTTGCCGGGAATAAAGACTTAACACAATAAAATGCCGGAAGTTTTCGTTACTTTTAAGAATTCTTTAAAAAAACTCAGCGTATGAAGAAACTCTTACTCCTTGCCGTTGCTGTTTTCTTTTTTACCAGATGTAATCAATCGCACGAGCAAAAGCCTGGCGCTGAGCGGGCAAATAAAGACACGTTTATCCGCGATTTTCTGCAGCACTTTAATACCAAACCTGCTGCGCAGGAACTGTATGTAAAATTCGAACCGAAGGATAAAGATGTGCCCCGTGCGCAGAGTTCTGCTATCCGCGAATTACTCATGGCGATGAAGTCACAGCCACAACGGTTTGCGGTAGATGTTGGGGTGCCAAACGAACTGCAGGGGGAATACGGAACAAAAATTTCGATTGAGCCGAATGCTTTTGCTGCCGAAGGCGGAAAGGAGATTACTTCTCCGGTAAGCATCGAATTGAAAGAATGTTATGCGGCAGAAGAAATGCTGGAGGAAAACCTGATTACGGTTAGTGCCGGAAAGATATTAGAAAGCAGAGGTGCGGTTTTTGTTTCGGCAACCTGCAATGGCGAAGAGTTGAAGCTAAAGGAGGGACAAAAAATACAAATTGAGTTTCCGTTTGCTGTGAACGACCGGCAGGATTACAATTTTTATTATGGTGAAAAGGAGGGTATAAACTGGACAATGACAGAAGGAGAAAAGGAACCGGTAGCTGCCAAACCCCGAATTAATACTCCTGAGTTTTCGTACAAAGGCTATAGTTTGAAAGAATACCTCACCGCACAACTCGAATATCCTGACGAAGCAAAACGAAACGAGCTTTCTGCTAACGTAGAAGTAAGTTTTGTAGTAGATAAAAACGGAAAAGTAAAGGATGTAAGTTGCGCTTCGGCTTACAAAACATTTCGCGATGAGATAACCTCTGCCATTCAGCAAATGCCAAGGTGGAAACCCGCTACCTATGGTAAAAAGAAGATAAGCGCACAGGTAAAACTGAATATTGATTTTAATCTGCGCAGAAAAGAACAGGTGCTTGTAGATGCCGGCAGCATGATGCCTCTTACTAACGTCAGCGATAATTCATTTCAGGATGCGGTTTACACCGAGTCGTTTGACCGGTTGGGTTGGATAAGCTGCAACCGGACGGTAGAAGTTGCGGCCACCAAAGCCGATGTAGTGATAGGAAGCAACGAAAACAGCGATGTAAAAATTGTTTTTAAAAACCGGAACATTATTATGAACGGAGAAAACTGTGTGGGCTATTCTCGTTTCAAAAATCTTCCGGTAGGTGCGGAAGTCTATGTGGTGGCGGTGCGCTATGAAGGAGAAACCATTTTTTATTCAGTTCAGCCTCTCAAACTCGAGAAGCAAACGGTAGTTTCACTTCCCTGGAAGAAAGGGACAGAGGAGGATGTAAAGAGGGTGTTCAGGAGTGTTTCGTAGAAAACTACTCACTGTTTCCAAAATGATTCCAACCCTGTGCTTTTAAATTGTGCCGGTTGTTACTGCGGGTTACGAGTACACAACCGGTTTCTTTTTTGGTAATGATTCCTATTACCGAGAAAGTGGTATCTCCTCCCAGTTTGGTTTCATCTTCAGGCTCTATAGTAAACAGCAATTCATAATCTTCTCCTCCGTTCAGAGCACAGGTAACCGGGTCAAGGTTAAATTTCAATGCCATATTGTATGCTTCTTCGCTTACGGGTATTTGTGCTTCGTTTAGCTCGCAACCCACTCCGCTTTGTTTGCACAGATGAAAAATATCAGACGAAAGCCCGTCACTCAAATCGATCATGGCAGTGGGCTTCAGGTTCATCTCTTTAAGGTAGGCAATCACATCTTTACGCGCTTCAGGTTTCAGTTGCCTTCCAATCAGGTAATCGGCATTTTCCAAATCCGGTTGTACTCCCGGGTGCTCCATGTAAATTCTTTTCTCCCGCTCCAGAATCTGCAGACCAAGATATGCTCCGCCTAAATCACCGGTTACACAAACCAGGTTACCTTCTTTGGCACCGCTGCGGTAAACAAGCTCTTCTTCTGCAGCTTCCCCAATGGCAGTTACCGAAATAATCAATCCTTTAAGTGAAGAGGTGGTATCGCCACCTACTAAATCAACCTGATAATGTTTGCAGGCAAGGTTTATTCCCTCATACAATTCTACCAAAGCCTCCACGGTATAGCGCGATGAAATGGCCAGCGAAACTGTAATCTGTTTTGGCTGGGCGTTCATGGCATAAATATCACTCAGGTTCACTACCACGCTTTTATAGCCAAGATGTTTGAGCGGTGTATACATGATATCGAAGTGAATCCCCTCAACGAGTAAATCGGTAGTAACTACTGTCTTCTTTCCTCCCGCATCAATTACAGCCGCATCATCGCCAACCGCTTTAATGGTAGAACCGTTTACATTTTCGAATTTCCCGGTCAATCGTTCAATCAAACCAAACTCACCAAGCTCGCTTACCGGTGTTACCTTTTTCTCCTCTGACATATTATGTATTTGAAAACGCAAGAATACTATATTTGGAAGCAACTGAAATATGATAATGCCGTGCGTTGATGTTTTCTGTCTGAAATCATACTTCTAAAATCTAAAATCACTTCGTGGTTGTTCCCG
Source organism: uncultured Chitinophaga sp. (assembly GCA_964493695.1). Taxonomy (GTDB): domain Bacteria; phylum Bacteroidota; class Bacteroidia; order Chitinophagales; family LD1; genus Bog-950. The sequence goes on from CAZBPG010000001.1 coordinate 179,714, forward strand.
ATAAAAAACGCCTTTATTACTTAAGCTGGCTTACACTGGGCGGAATGAGCGCTATAGGTATTGTGCTGATACATTATTTACAGAAACGCGATGTTAGCGATACACTTACGGGAGGTAAGAATTACTACCTGCAGGTTATTGCCGGATTGTTCTTTGGCAGTTTATCGGCTTTACTGGCTGTGGCCCTTATCAATGGCAAACGGTTTAAAAGCGTCCGGACTTTCTTCGAAGAGTTGCTTCAGGATATCAATCCTTCATTCGTAAACATTCTTTTTTATTCCTTCTGTGCCGGAGTAGGCGAAGAAATTCTTTTTCGGGCCGGTATTCAGCCGCTCATTGGCATTTGGCCGGCAGCCATGTTGTTTGTTTTTTTACATGGCTACATCAATCCCGCTAAAATCAACCTTACTATTTATGGTGCATTCTTAATCGTTATATGTGCCGGTTTTGGTTACCTCTTTAAATTTTTCGGACTTCTGAGTTCTGTAATAGCTCACTTCATTTATGATGTTTCTATGTTCTGCGTTTTGAAGTACTCAATTCGCAGAACTTGACAATTCGATACTTTTATTCTTACTTTGGAACTGTTATCAAACAGAAAAATGTTCAGCGAGTTAAAATACATTCCGGAGGCATGGAGAAATGTGCGGGGTTCGAAGAGTTTTCGAAACCAGTTCATTTTTTCGTTGCTGGCGTTTGTAATTGCTAACCTGCACAACTTCCATTGCCTGCGTTTATGGCAGGAACGTGCGGGTGTTCAGGTAAACGACCCCCTCTTGAATTTAATGCCTCCGATTGACCTTTCCCTTCCTATTTTCTTCTTCGAATATTCGGCTATGTTGCTGGCTGTTGCTTTTATTCTGATTTACCCCGATCGTTTTGTTAAGGGTTTACAGATGTTTGCTATTGTAGTATTTGCCCGTACAGTAAGCATCTATTTAGTGGCACTCGAACCTCCCAAAGATATGGTTCCCCTTTGGGACCCTATGGCAAATTTCTTTTTACATACACCCGATATTTTTGTGAGTAAGGATCTTTTCTTTTCCGGCCACGTTGCTGCGTTGGTGTTGTTAATGCTGCTCGTGGTGAACAAGTATGCCAAAGCATGGATATTTGTTTCTGCCATCATGGTAGGGTTAATGATTATGTGGCAACACGTGCATTACAGCACTGATGTAATTTTTGCTCCTTTAGCTTCGTACGTGGCGTATAAATTTGTCATTTATATTCACCGCGAAACACAATACGGATTAGAGGCTTCGGCTCAAAGTTCTAATACCTGAAATAAAAAAGGCGGAAGAAATCTTCCGCCTTTTAGTTTACTGAGATTGCCGTTTACTTTTTGTTTTTACTTTCTTCCAATTCTTTTTGTAATACTTTAAGCAGTTTTTGTTGTTCGTTGCTTTGTTTCTTAAGCTCATCTATCTCTCGTGTTGAATTTGCGTTTATTTTCTGGCTCAAATCGTAAATCATTTTTTGCTGCTCTTTCACCGCTTCAACCAAAACAGGAACTAATCCAAGGTAGTTCACCGTTTTAACATCCATTGTTTCAACTTGTTCTTTGCTGGTGCGACCAATATTGACTGTATGCATTTTTGTTTTTTTAATCAGTTCAGGAAACTGAGACTCAACCTCATCAGCTAAAAATCCGATTTTAAGTCTTGGGTCTAAACGGTATTTAGGATATTTAGCGGTATCCATATTGTAATAAACCCCCCGTATAGATTGTAGTTTTTGAATCGCACTTCTACCCGAAATCTGTTCAATGTTTGTCTTCAGTTTACCATCCGAAATGTTATAGTAGCCACTTGTTACATTCAAGTCCCCATCGAACCAACCTGCCCAGCCCACAAGCCCTGATTGTCCGTTTACGCCAATGGCATTATCGTAATTATCAATACCCCGAACACCAGCCCCAGCTGTGCTAGTACCCATATACTCGCCCTGAACGCCTCCATAAACAGTGTTCCCCGCCATTATTGCTCCGTAAACACCTGAACCATTATTACTTGAATATCCGTTTAGCGCCCAAGGAAAAGTGGCATTACCTACTCCATTCATTAAATCACCTGGTAAAGTTGTATTGGTTGTACCAATGAAGAACTCACCTAGGTTGCTCAATCGTCCACGCACCAAATTGTTAGAGTACAAATCAACATGGTTGTTTGAAAGTGTACCGAATATACCGGTAGCCCCAAGTTGATTGCCACCTACCAACCACGCCTGCGAAGCAGTAGTAACCGGTCCACCGGAACCGGCAGTTCCGTTAACTGTTAAAGTTCCGGAAGAGTTAAATGTTGGTGTACTCAACGTCCAGGTAGGACCGGTTGGGCCTGTTGGTCCGGTCGCACCATTTGTTCCGTTAGTGCCGTTCGTTCCATTAGTCCCATTTGTTCCGGCAGGACCTGTTGCTCCAGTTGCACCATTCGTTCCATTGGTTCCATTCGCTCCTGCAGGACCGGTTGCTCCGGTTGCACCGTTTGTTCCATTTGTTCCATTTGCTCCCGCAGGACCGGTGGCTCCTGTTGCTCCGTTAGTGCCGTTAGTTCCGTTCGCTCCGGCAGGACCTGTTGCTCCGGTGGCCCCGTTAGTCCCATTGGTTCCATTCGCTCCGGCAGGACCTGTCGCTCCTGTTGCACCGTTAGCTCCATTTGCGCCTGTTGGTCCGGCAGGACCGGTGGCTCCTGTCACCCCATTAGTTCCGTTCGCACCAGCAGGGCCTGTCACTCCTGTTGCACCATTAGCTCCATTTGCTCCTGTTGCCCCATTCGTTCCGTTGACTCCATTTGCACCGGCAGGGCCTGTCGCTCCTGTCGCACCATTAGTTCCGTTTGCTCCTGCTGGGCCAGTAGCTCCTGTTGCACCGTTAGCTCCATTTGCGCCTGTTGGTCCGGCAGGACCGGTGGCGCCAGTTGCCCCATTCGTTCCGTTGGTTCCATTCGCTCCGGCAGGACCTGTCGCTCCTGTTGCACCGTTCGTTCCATTGGTTCCGTTTGCACCGGCAGGGCCAGTAGCTCCTGACGCACCATTAGTTCCATTAGTTCCGTTTGCTCCTGCTGGGCCCGTAGCCCCTGTTGCACCTGTTGGTCCGGTTGCTCCTTGAATGCCCTGAAGTCCTTGCGGACCTGTGTCACCGGTGGCGCCATTGTTACCCTGAACACCTTGTATTCCTTGAGGACCAGTATCGCCCGTTGCTCCGGTTGCTCCAGTATTACCCTGGATACCCTGTGCCCCTTGAGGGCCCGTATCTCCCGTTGCACCTGTAACGCCTTGAAGTCCTTGCAATCCTTGTGGACCGGTATCACCAGTGGCTCCAGTGTTGCCTTGGATGCCTTGTGAGCCTGTATCGCCTGTAGCTCCTGTGTCACCTTGAATACCTTGTGTTCCTTGCGGTCCCGTATCTCCCGTTGCCCCGGTGTTGCCTTGAAGACCTTGTGCTCCCTGAGGACCTGTGTCGCCTGTTGCACCTGTAACGCCTTGAAGTCCTTGCAATCCTTGTGGGCCCGTATCACCGGTAACACCTTGGAGTCCTTGTAAACCTTGTGGACCGGTGTCGCCTGTAGCTCCGGTTACTCCCTGAAGACCTTGTAATCCTTGAGGACCTGTGTCACCTGTTGCTCCCTGAATACCTTGTAACCCTTGCAATCCTTGTGGACCTGTATCTCCTGTTGCACCAGTAGCGCCTTGAAGTCCTTGTGCTCCTTGTGGACCTGTATCACCGGTTGCTCCTGTATTACCCTGAACTCCTTGTGCTCCCTGAGGGCCTGTGTCACCTGTTGCTCCCTGAATACCTTGTAACCCTTGCAATCCTTGTGGACCGGTATCACCGGAGGCTCCTGTAACACCCTGAAGACCTTGCGGCCCGGTATCGCCCGTAGCTCCGGTATTACCCTGTATACCTTGTGCTCCTTGGGGACCTGTGTCTCCGGTTGCACCAGTTACTCCCTGAAGTCCTTGTATTCCCTGTGGCCCAGTATCTCCTGTTGCACCTGTATTGCCTTGAAGACCTTGTGCTCCTTGAGGACCAGTGTCACCAGTAACGCCTTGAAGACCTTGTAATCCCTGTGGACCGGTATCTCCGGTTGCTCCTGTAACACCCTGAAGACCTTGCGGCCCGGTATCGCCCGTAGCTCCGGTATTACCCTGTATACCTTGTGCTCCTTGGGGACCTGTGTCTCCGGTTGCACCAGTTACTCCCTGAAGTCCTTGTATTCCCTGTGGCCCAGTATCTCCTGTTGCACCTGTATTGCCTTGAAGACCTTGTGCTCCTTGAGGACCAGTGTCACCAGTAACGCCTTGAAGACCTTGTAATCCCTGTGGACCGGTGTCACCTGTTGCTCCCTGAATGCCTTGTAACCCTTGCAATCCTTGTGGACCTGTATCGCCCGTAGCTCCGGTTACTCCCTGAAGACCTTGTAATCCTTGTGGGCCGGTATCACCGGTTGCTCCAGTATTACCCTGGATACCCTGTGCTCCCTGAGGGCCTGTGTCACCTGTTGCTCCCTGAATACCTTGTAACCCTTGCAATCCTTGTGGACCTGTATCGCCCGTTGCCCCTGTAACACCTTGGAGTCCCTGTAATCCTTGCGGACCGGTGTTGCCTTGAATGCCCTGTGTTCCTTGAGGGCCTGTGTCACCGGTTGCACCTGTCACACCTTGAAGCCCTTGAAGTCCTTGTGGGCCGGTATCACCAGTTGCTCCGGTTGCTCCTTGGATGCCTTGAAGACCTTGTAATCCCTGTGAACCTGTATCACCGGTTACACCTTGGAGTCCTTGTAAACCTTGAGGACCGGTGTCGCCAGTTGCCCCCTGAATACCTTGTAACCCTTGCAATCCTTGTGGACCTGTATCACCGGTTGCTCCAGTATTACCCTGGATACCCTGTGTCCCTTGAGGGCCCGTATCTCCTGTTGCACCTGTAACGCCTTGAAGTCCTTGTGTTCCTTGGGGACCGGTGTCACCTGTTGCTCCAGTTGCTCCCTGAGGACCTGTGTCGCCTGTAGCTCCAGTGTTACCTTGGATACCTTGTATTCCCTGTGGGCCGGTATCGCCCGTTGAACCGGTTGCCCCTTGAATGCCTTGTAACCCTTGCAATCCTTGTGGACCAGTGTCACCAGTTACTCCTTGAAGACCTTGTAATCCTTGTGGTCCGGTATCACCGGTGGCTCCAGTTGCTCCCTGAAGACCTTGTGCTCCCTGAGGACCTGTGTCGCCTGTAGCTCCAGTGTTCCCTTGAGCTCCTGCAACTCCCTGAGAACCCGTATCTCCTGTTGCTCCTGTATTCCCTTGAAGACCTTGTAATCCTTGAGGACCGGTATCACCGGTATCGCCAGTCACTCCCTGAAGTCCCTGTAAACCTTGCGGGCCGGTGTCGCCCGTAGCTCCAGTGTTGCCTTGGACGCCTTGAGCTCCCTGAGGACCTGTGTCACCTGTTGCTCCGATCAC
>CAZBPG010000002.1:0-86465 GCA_964493695.1 uncultured Chitinophaga sp.
ATCGCCCTTCGAATTTAACGCTATGTTTCTTCTCACACGATTAACGACTGAACCTCCTTTAAGGAAAGACTACTCTATCACCACTTTTTTGGTTGTCGCAGCTATGTTTTTATCGGCAAACTCAATTCTTACCTGGTAAATGCCTTGGGCAAAGTTCGAGGTGTTGATTCTGCCGTTCGTATTTTCGAAAATGTTCTGTGCCACTAACTGCCCTACACTATTAAATACCGAAACGGTAGAAATTCTTTCGGTCGAGCGCAGGTTAACTTCGCTGTGTGCCGGGTTCGGAAACAACGAAATTTCGGCAGTAGCTTTTACATTATTAACCGAAGAAAAAATACCACCGGTGCAGGCGTAAGGGTAAAAGAAGTTGGCAGATGAAGTATCAATCTCCATCATCATGGCTGCATTTCCCTGCCATGGGCAGTGGCCCTGCTGAGGGTAAATGATGGTTTCGTGGTCAATTCCGTATTGCTGATACAAAGGCTCTATAACACCTAAGCCGCAAAGCTGCACCGGTGTAAGGCCGCCCTGAGCGTTGGCACACATATAAGGCACTGTAGCATCTTCATCGCCCTGTGCATTGAAAGAGGGTTTGTTTCCGGGGCTTACAAACGCAGCCTCGTTCAGGCCTCCGGCAAGGTTAAGCAGTGCAATAGCTTCTGATGAATAACCATCGTTGCCGCTGTTGCCTTCAATACCTCCGTTGGCATTAATAATAGTGCGAAGGTCAGCAGGGGCTTCGTTCACGCTGTCAATATACACACAGTGCGCATACAATACCGCACCGGCCGAGTTACCTCCCACAAAAACTTTTGAAGGGTCTATCCTGTAAGTGTTAGTGGTAGCAGCATCTTTCTTAAAAAAGCGAATAGCCGACTTTCCATCGCTGATGGCTTTCATTACCACATCTTTAGCCGTTGGTCCGCTCAGCATATCAAATGCCTGGCCTAAACGGTAATCAATAGAAGCACATACATAACCGCGCTTGGCGAAGTTGTTGCAAAACTCGGTACAAACAGCATCGTTGGTTTTGTTGCCGCCAATAAAACTTCCACCGTGTGCCATAATCAACAGCGGGCGCATAGTAGCCGTGTCACCGGTGGGTTCGTAAACATCCAGCTTAAGCGTAGTGCTGTTCGAAGTGCTGTAAGTAATGTTTGACGTAATGGTTACGTTAGAAAAAATCATTTCCTTGTAACGGTTGCCACACTGTGCAGCGGTTTGCTGAACAGAACAAACAATTGCGCAGAAAAAAAGCAAGGAGTAAAATTTTGTTTTCATTTAAAATGAAGTTTGAGTTAGGAATATGTTGAATGAATGTAAACGAATATAGAATTGTTAACCACGAATTGCACGAATTAACACGAACTATTTTCTTGTCTTCAATGGGTGTAATCTGTGAAATTAGTGGCTATGTATTTTATTTAATTGTGCTTCCGTTATCAGTTACCTCTTTAGGTGATACAAAATGGAGTTTGCCTTCTGCATCTTCACTCATTAAAATCATTCCTTTCGATTCAATGCCTCTCAGTTTTCGGGGCGCAAGGTTGGCTACTACCGATACCTGTGTGCCGATGATATCTTCCGGTTTAAAAAACTCGGCAATGCCCGAAACTACGGTTCTGGTTTCAAAGCCTAAATCAATTGTCAGCTTCAAAAGTTTGTCAGCTTTCTCTACTTTTTCAGCGGTGAGAATAGTTCCTACACGCAAATCAATTTTCGAGAAATCATCATAGGTTATTTCGCCTTTTGTTCCTGCCGGTTCTGCTTCCATTTTTATTTTTTGTTTTTCAATGGTCAATGGTCGGTCGTCAATGGTCTTTTTCAATTTCCCTATCTCCTTCTCCATTACTTCATCTTCAATTTTCTGATACAGCAAACTCGCTTTACCCAATTGGTGGCCCGGTTTCAGCAAGTCCTGTCTGCCTGCATCCTGCCACGAAAAATTTTTTCCGTCTAAGTTCAGCATAGCAAAAAGCCTTTGCGAAGTAAACGGCAAAAACGGTTCACACAGAATAGCGAGGTTGGCAATTATTTGTAAGCAGTCGTAAAGAACAATTCCCGTTGCCTCCGGATTTGTTTTGAAAGTTTTCCAGGGTTCCTTTTCGGTGAGCAGTTTATTTCCGTGCCGCGCAATGTTCATCATTTCCGCCAATCCATCGCGAAACTTGAACTGCTCCAGCGCCTCCGAAATTTTATCGCACTGCTGAGATGTAAATGCTTTCAAGTCGCTGCATTCACCGGCTTGCGGAACTTTACCTTCAAAATATTTATCGGTAAGCACCATTACTCGGTTTACTAAATTCCCGAAAATGGCAACCAGTTCGCTGTTCACGCGCGTTTGATAGTCCTTCCATAAAAATTCAGAATCCTTTGTTTCGGGAGCTATAGAAGTAAGCACGTAACGCAACTCATCTACTTTGTCGGGGAACGTTTCCAGATACTCGTGCATCTCCACACTCCATTTACGGCTAGTACTCATTTTGTCGCCTTCCAGATTCAGAAACTCGTTGGCGGGAACATTATCCGGTACTATATAATCGCCATGCATGTGCAGCATTACCGGAAAAATAATACAGTGAAAAACAATATTGTCTTTCCCTACAAAATGCACCAGGCGCGTGTCGTTGTCTTTCCAGTACAATTCCCAACTCTTATTGTTTTCCTTCGCCCATTGCTTGGTAGCCGATATGTAACCGATAGGCGCATCGAACCAAACGTAAAGCACTTTGCCTTCCGCGTCTTTCAAAGGCACTTTCACTCCCCACTCACCATCGCGTGTCATGGCGCGGGGCTGCAAGCCGGCATCAATCCAGCTTTTCGATTGTCCGTACACATTCTGTTTCCAATCTTTGGCATGACCTTCAATCAGCCATTCTTTCAGCCAGGGCTCATATTCGTTCAATGGTAGGTACCAATGTTTTGTTTCGCGAAGCACCGGTGCAGCTCCGCTTAAAGTAGAGCGGGGATTAATTAATTCGTTTGGCGAAAGCGCCTTGCCGCATTTTTCGCATTGGTCGCCAAAGGCATTGTCATGTCCGCAGTTCGGACAGGTGCCTGTAATGTACCGGTCCGCCAGAAAAACTTTTTTCTCTTCATCAAAATATTGTTCGCTGGTAACTTCTTTAAACAAACCCTTGTTATAGAAATCGAGAAAAAACTCCTGCGCTGTTTCGTGATGCAGCGGCTCCGAAGTGCGGTGATAGATATCGAAAGAAACACCCAGTCTCTCAAAACTCTTTTTAATCAGCGCGTGATATTTGTCGATGATAGCACGGGGGGTAGTGTTCTCCTGCAGTGCCTGAATGGTAATGGCAGTTCCGTGTTCATCGCTTCCGCAAACAAAAACCACATCGCGTTTTTGCGCCCGTAGATAACGCACATAAGTATCGGCCGGCAAATACGCACCGGCCAAATGGCCGATATGTTTAGAGCCGTTGGCGTAAGGCAAGGCAGCGGTAATGGTGTATCTTTTCCAGTTGGTCATTAAGACAAATATATAAACCCCTAAATCCCCTAAAGGGGACTTGGAAAATATATTTCAATTCACATACCCCCTTTAGGGGGCAGGGGGTTATTTTCGCTTTATGCTTTTACGTCCACCGTCATTACAAAACGGAGATTCCGTTTACATACTAAGCACAGCCAAAAAAATTTCAAGTGAAGAAATTTCCTGCGCGGTGAAAACATTTAAAAACTGGGGGCTGAACGTAGTTACAGGAAAAACAATCGGTGCAGAACTAAACCAGTTTGCTGGTGAGGATGCGTTACGCAGAGAAGATTTTCAGCACGCCCTGGATGATGCAAACATCAAAGCGATTATATGCGCACGTGGAGGCTACGGCACCGTTCGCATGATGGACGATTTGAACTTTGATGAGTTTATGAAGCATCCGAAATGGATTGTGGGTTTCAGCGACATTACTTTTCTGCATACACATATTTCGAACAACATTGGCATCATGGGCCTTCATGCGCACATGCCTATTCAATTTGAGAAGAGCACACCTGAAGGAATTGAAACGTTACGCAAAGAATTGTTTGGAGAAAAGAATGAATACATCATTGCCCCGCACGAATTGAACCGGGAAGGAGAAGCGGAAGGAATTTTGATAGGGGGCAATCTTTCAATTCTATATTCCATTACCGGTACAAGAAGCGGAATGAACACCGACCGCAAAATCTTATTCCTCGAAGATCTGGATGAGTATCTCTATCACATTGACCGGATGATGATGAACCTGAAACGCTCCGGCAAACTGCACGGACTTGCAGGTTTAATTGTAGGAGGGTTTACAGATATGCATGACAACCGGATTCCTTTTGGCAAAAACGCTTACGAGATAATTTCGGAGCATGTGAGTGAATATGGTTTCCCCGTTTGTTTCAACTTCCCGGCCGGTCACATCTACGACAACCGGGCTTTAGTGATTGGCAAAACCTATAAGCTTAAGGTTGGAAAAGATTCGGTAAAAGTTTTCTGATGGAAACTTATCTTGAATATGCTGCTGTTGCATTCGGAGTTATTTATGTATTGCTGGCTTCCCGCAGTAATGTTTGGTGCTGGCTTGCAGGCATCATCAGTTCGGCACTTTATATCTACATCAATGTTACCCATCAGCTTTTTCAGGATGCCATTCTTCAGGCGTATTATGTAGTGGCGGGTTTCTATGGCTGGTGGTTGTGGGGCAAAAAAGAAAGTGCGAGAGATGAAGTAAGCACCAGTTCTTTTTCCCTTCGGCAAAACCTTAAGCTTATTTTCTTTGGGGGATTACTGGTTCCTGTTTTCGGTTTTGTGTTTGCTAAACTCGGCAACTCACTTTCTTATTTCGATGCTGCTGTTACCGTTTTCAGTTTTATTGCCACCTTGATGACCGCCAAAAAAATTTTGGAAAACTGGCTCTACTGGATTGTAATTGATGTAGTAGCTGCTATGATGTATTTAATAAAAGACCTCCGGGCCACCTCTTGTTTATACCTTTTTTTTTCAATTGTAGCTCTTTACAGTTACTTTGAATGGAAGAAGAAAATGAGTGCTGTATGATTTACAGGATCTGCATTACCGGCACTGAATCAACAGGAAAAACAACGCTGGCAGAAGAACTCTCTATTCATTATCATACTTGCCATGTGCCTGACTACTCGCGTTATTACATCGATCAACTGAAACGCCAGTATAACAGAACAGATGTATTGGAGATTGCCCATGGGATTATTGAGCAGGAGGATCATATGATTCAAAACACCGGCAATATGCTTCTTAGTGATAATGATTTAATCAACATCAAGATATGGTTGCAGCATTATGGTTGGGAAATTCCCGAATGGCTGGAACAGGAAATTGTAAAACGAAAAAGCCATTTGTATCTGTTATGCGCGCCTGACTTGCCCTGGGTAGCCGATGATCAGCGTTCGAATCCTGATGAGCGGGAGAAATTGTTTGGTATGTTCAAAAGTGAATTAGAAAGGGTAGACGCAAATTTCAGAATAGTATACGGAGTTGACCGTGAACAACGTATGAAAGTCGCAGTTGGCCAAATAGATTATCTGCTTAATCCTAAGGATAACTGACAACAATCTACAGTCTTTAAGGGAACAAAAGTCATTTTATATCGTAGAAGCATGGACGAATAGCCATTGAATGAGCAATACTTCTACAATTTATTCTGACTCGCCTCCGGAGAGGATCGAACAGCTTATTGCGGAACTGGACAGGCGTAAAAAAGAACGCGATGCCACCGCTTCACCTATCGGGGTAGAGGCCTGCCTTTTGGCAAAAGAACTTGGCGACAAAAAGCTTTGGATAAAAGCTGCTACCGCACTCACACACTACTATACCGACATAACCAGCGAATTTGATAAGGCGATCAGCTACATCAAGGAAATGATAGAAACGCTTGATGATCAAGAAGATGCTGAAGTTAAGTCGGAGTTTTACAGAAGGCTGGGACTCAACTATGATTACATAGGAGAACTTGCCCATTCAAAGCAGGCGTATGATAACTCCGTTCAACTATTAGAGCATAAAAAGGATTTGAGTGAGCCGGGCTTTCTCACTTTAGCCCGTTCGTTATTCAATCAGTCAATCATTTATGGCGATTTAGGACTCGAAACTTTAAAAAAAGAATATCTGCACCGCGCTTTCGGTTATTTTCAAAAGGCTAGTTATCGTCCGGGAATAGCGCGTTGTTACATTTCGTTTGGAGTAGATGCCTACGAGAAAAAGGAAGTGGAAAAATCGCTTACATTTTACGAAAAAGCGATTGCCATTGCAGCAGAAATAAATGACATACCACCTTATTGCGTTGCATTAGGTAACTCAGGTATTGCTTATGCCGATTTAGGCGCAAAAGAAAAAGCAGTGGCTTGTGCCGAAAAATCAATTGAGTTGGTGAAGAATCAAACCAACAAACACTTCGAGCTGAATATTTACCAGATGGCCGGTCGTGTATACCAGGTGGTGCAAAATTTTGAAAAAGCAGATCATTGGTTCTCTGAAGCTCACCGGATATACACCGAAACAGGTAAGGTAATTGACAACTTTGAACTTTTTAAATATTGGGCGGAAACGCTTTTCTCGCTAGGGCAACACGAAAGAGCGTATATTAAGTTGACCAAGTTTATTCAGCAAAAAGATGAGTTACACGAGTTGAACAAACAGGCCGAGTTGAGCGATGCTTCCCTGCGTTTTCAATATGAAGAAGGAAAGAAGGAGCAAGCGTTACTGAAGAAAAAGAATTCGGAAATTGAGCAATACGCACACAAACTGGAGATGTCGAACTTTGAACTGAACCAGTTTGCCCATGTCGCCTCTCACGACATGAAAGAGCCGTTACGTACCATTTCAAACTATGCTCAGTTGCTCACCAAAACAATGAATGTTGATTTGGAAAGCGACCAGAAGGATTACCTCTTCTACATTAACGATGGAGCTAAGCGAATGATGAATGTGATTCAGAGTTTGCTCCAGCTTTCAAAAATTGATTCGGCCCGTAAAAAGGAAACCGTATCTATGGATGCTGTATTGAGTGAGGTAAAGCAAGGTCTTAAGTTAAACATTGAGGAAAGGAATGTAGTTATAGAATCAACTCCACTGCCGCAGATTCTTGTAGACCGTATTTACATTACCCAGCTTATGCAAAATCTGATTGGTAACGGCATAAAGTATAATGAAAGTAAGAATCCGAAAGTAGAGGTGAGTTATCATGAGAAGGATAACGGATACTGTTTTGAAGTTTCGGATAATGGAATTGGTATCGCCCCTGAGTATCGCGAGAAAATTTTTATCATCTTCCAGCGCCTTCACCACCGGAACGAATATGATGGAACCGGAATAGGGCTTGCCATTTGCAAAAAAATAGTTGACTCACTCGGAGGCAAAATCTGGGTCGAGGATTCACATCTCGGAGGCAGCAAGTTCTGCTTTACCATTCCTAAGTAAACTTTTTACATTCGCGCTGACTTTCTGGGGGCGGCTCCGACATTTGTCGGAGTCTGAGAAGAACCCTTCGAACCTTGAACATGGTAATTCATGCGTAAGGGAAAGAAAAGAACAAATAAAGTTTGTTCTCTCGCTCGAACTCTCTTCACTCTTAGAAAGAATAATTCTTCACCATTCAACAACCGTTGCTATGAAAAAGGTTTTATTCTTTCTGTTTTTTGCCAACTCGGTTTTGGCGCAAACAGATTCTTTGGTTGTAAAAAAAGATTCAACCAGAACAATTTCCAAAGATGATATCATCATCTCCTCTACCCGTGCCGGTAATAATACCCCCGCTACTTTTCAAACCATCAGCAAAGAAGCCCTGAATAAAAACAACCTCGGACAGGATTTGCCGTTTCTGCTCGATAATACACCAAGTGTGGTTACTACTTCCGATGCCGGTGCCGGCATAGGCTATACCGGAATAAGAATAAGAGGAAGTGACGCAACACGTGTAAATGTTACACTCAACGGCATACCGGTGAATGATGCAGAAAGCCAGGGAACGTTTTGGGTAGATTTGCCGGACGTAGTTTCATCGGCTCAGAGTGTTCAGATACAGAGAGGTATCGGTTCTTCAACAAACGGGGGAAGCGCTTTTGGCGGAACGCTGAGTATGCAGACACAAACGCCCTCGCAAAAGCCCTTTGTTGAAGCAAATGTTTCCGGTGGTTCTTTCGGAACTTTCAGAATAAATGGGAAACTGGGAACCGGTATACACAAAGGATTTTTCTTTGAAGGCACTGCCTCCTGGATTACTTCTGATGGATACATTCAGCGCGCTTCTTCCAATCTTATCTCTTACTTCTCGCAAATCGGGTATATGCGGAATAACACTTTGCTTAAGCTGGTTTATTTCGCGGGACAGGAAAAAACCTATCAGGCATGGAACGGTGTGCCGGAAGATTCTTTAAAAACAAATCGTACGTTCAATAATCTCGGCACTGATTACGGACAACACCTGCCGCCTTACAAAAATCAAACCGACAACTACAGCCAGGATTACTTTCAATTGCTGTTTGCCCAGTACCTTCCGCATCACATTAATCTGAATGCCGGTTTGTTTGCCACGCTGGGGCATGGCTATTATGAAGAATACAAAGCAGGACAGACCTTCAACAATTATTTCGAGAATCACGACTCCCTTGATTTGGCTACTGATTTAGTTCGTCAGAAATGGCTGAAGAATATTTTTTACGGAGGAACTTTTGCGTTGAACTATGAGCATAAAAATATTTCTGCCACGTTTGGCGGTTTGCTCGGTCAGTATCGCGGGCAGAATTTCGGCAAGGTAATATGGGCGCAGGATGTTTCGGATTTTGATAAGGACAAAAAGTATTACGATGGAAACTCCATCAAGAATGACTTTAATGTTTATGCCAAATTCAATTACGAGTTGTTACAGAAGGTGAACTTCTATGTAGACTTGCTATATCGTTACGTGGGTCATTCTGCTGGCGGCACTACGGATAACAAAATGCCTTTCGATTTTGCCAACCGGTGGCATTTCTTTAATCCCAAAGCGGGAATACTTTGTAAGATAAACTCACAACATCACATTTATGCTTCCTATGCTATGGGCAACCGTGAGCCAAACAGAGATGATGTAATGGCTGCTCTTGCCAACAACAAAACGGTGAAGCCTGAAACCATGCATAATGTGGAGGCAGGCTATAAATTTCTTCATCGTCAGTTTCCTCTCGCCATCAATTACTATCTGATGCAGTATAAAGATCAGTTAGTGCTTACCGGGAAACTTAATGATGTAGGGAATCCGGTAAAAGAAAATGTGACGGTTAGTTACAGAACAGGGGTAGAACTTAACGGGAGCATTAATGTTTATGCAAAGAAGGTCAACCGGAAAGTGTTTGCTGTAAATTATTCTTTTACATACTCCCTTAATAAAATAAAATCTTTCGATGAATACGTCTATACGTATGACGATTACTATTCACCGGTAGATTCGCTCACACAAATCATCACACACCAAAACTCAAACATTTCTTTTTCACCAAACATTATTGCTTCGCTGGAGTTAGCGGTTTATCCGGTTAACGGTTTAGAAATTAGCCTGATGAACAAAGCCGTGAGCAAGCAATATCTCGACAATACTTCGAACGAAAGCAGAAAGCTAAAGCCGTTCTTCTACTCCAACCTGCGCATCAGTTACAAGTTACCGCTCAAACGCGATGACAAGGAGATTAAGTTTACTGTTCTCTTCAACAACATCTTCAATCGTTTGTATGAAAGCAACGGTTATACTTATAGCGAGCGTTACTATTCGGGCGGTGAGAAAACGGGGACTTACACTTACAATTATTATTACCCGCAGGCGGGGTTTAATGTGCTTGGAGGGATGAGTGTGAGGTTCTGAGGAAGTGGCAGTAGGCAGTTGCAGTAAACAGCTAATACAAAATATAGAAGGGAAACTCATTACTGAATTTCCCTTTTGTATGTATCCTGGGTGCTTACTGCCGCTTTGTATTAAGCTACTCTTCTATGTCCCACCCAAACAAATCTCTTGTTTACATACTCGGGATTGGTGAAGGAAGCATTGCCGGCCGGGTTGCCACCGGTTACGTGAAAATCGCTGAAGCCTGCGTGCTGGTTCACCCAAATCATGCCGGTAAGGTTAAGCGATACAGGGGCAAACACACTTTCCAGTTCTTCGGTAATGGTGTTGGCTAAAGTTTCATCGGTAGTATACGCGCTGAAAGTAATAGCACCATGCTTTTCGGCCATGTGTTTGGCTATGTCAATGCTTTGTGCTGTATCTTTTGTTTTTACAATAAGGATGATAGGCCCGAACAATTCCTCTTCGTAAATGCCTACATCTTTTGCATCTACTTCCAAAATGATTGGCGAACAAGTGCGCGCCTCAGGAAACTCGGCATTAGCTACTTTCTCCGGTTCGAGAAGAATTTTTACGTCCAGTTCTTTCACCGAGTTTACGCGCTTAAGAGTTATTTCGCTTTGAATAGCGCCTAAAGTTCCGGGACCCATTTGCGGGTGTTTGGCAATTCCGCCAATAGCATCAACGAGTGCTTTCTTAACTTCTTCGTAGGGTATTACCGTATCACCTTGTTTAATTCCGCCTGCCGGAATAAAAAAGTTTTGAGGAGCAGTACACATTTGCCCACTGTACAGCGATACCGCAAACGAAAGGTTCTGCACCACCGGTTTTAAATCAACCACCGAGTCAAGAATTACAGAATTAACTCCTGCCTTTTCTGTAAACGTGGTTTTGCCGGGGAGCGATTCGATATAAGAACCGAATGCCGAGCCACCGGTGTAGTCAATCAGTTTTACTAACGGATGTTCCGCCAGTTGTTTGGTGATAAGCTTAGTGCTTGAGTCCACTGCCAGTTGAACTACATTGGCATCCACCCCTTTTGCCTGTAAGGCATTTTGAATTTCGGCCACCACAATAGCAATAGCATAAACCGATTTTGGATGCGGCTTTACAATTACACTGTTACCGGTAACAAGCGAAGCAAACAAACCGGGCACGGTGTTCCAGGTTGGGAAAGTAGAGCAACCAATAGCTAAAGAAATTCCTTTAGGCACCGGCTTAAATTGTTTTTGTAACACCACGCTGGCTTTCCCCATGGGTTTCTCCCAGGTAATGCTTTGCGGGAAACGGTTCAGTTCTTCGTAACCCATAGCTAATGCTTCTAACGCACGGTCGCTGGCATGAGGACCGCTGGCCTGAAAACTCATGACAAAACTCTGACCGGTGGTATGGTGTGTGGCATAAGCAATTTCAAAAAAGCGGTTCTTGATTCTTTCTAAAGCATCTACTAATATTTCAGCACGCTGCTCTACACTAACATTCTTCCAGGCACCAAAGGCACGGCCGGCACGCACAATCAAAGTATCGGTTTCGAACACCGGATAGGTAATGCCTAATTGTTTACCGGTATAAGGTGAAACTTCTTCGCCTACCCAACTTGTTGGATTTTGCTGCAACAAACCGTTGAAGGGTTTTCCTAACTGGTTATTGAAAATATCTAAACCCGCTTTAGGGGCATCCTCGCCATAAGCTTTCGGACTTTCGGGATACCGGGCGTAAAACGTGCGGGCATAAATGGCCTTAACGGCATTGTCAATTACTTCCTTGTAGTTAACGGCTGTGGCTGTCGACATAAAATTGTTTTGTGTTATAGATTATAAGCGTGTGAAAGTAAAAAAAGACGCGAAAGCGAAACGGCCCTTTGTTATTTCAAAAACCTCATCACATCAGCCGCTGAGCGTTCAGGAATTTCCTCTTGCGGGCAATGCCCTACTTTATCGTAAATAACTTCAGTGCTGTTGGTTATCTTTTTAAAATGTTCGGCTTCGCGCACATCTATCAGCACATCTTCTTTACCCCACATAATCAAAGTGGGAGAGGCGATGGACTTTAATTCTTCCTCGCTGCAGGTATGCGCGTAACGGGCACGCTCCACAAACGCATGGCGGTTGCCCTCGCGCTGGTTGAGCTCGGCATACATTTTCTTCTTCTGCGCTGTAATTTTCGAATCATCATAGTATACTTCGCGCAGGGTTTTTTCTACAAAAAAGTGCGTGCCTATTTTCGAAACCAAATCGGTAAGTGTTGGATAATTGCGCGCCAGTTTAAAAATGAAGGATCCGCCTTTATCGTTCGCTTCATGAAAGCCCGCAGGGTCAACCAATATCAGTTTCTTCACCTTGTGCGGATAAGCCGCAGCATACTTCCAGGCAATTAAACCGCCTAACGAATTACCGGAGAGATGAAAAGAATCAACGCCAACCTTCTTAGTAAACTGCTCTATAAAATCAACATACATGCTGTCGTTGTAAACGCCATCTGCCCGGGGGCCGGTTAAGCCGAAGGCAGGAATATCCATACGAATGATTTTGTAATGCGGGCGGAGCAGGCTCACCCATTCGTCCCAGGTTTGCAGCATGGCACCGGTTCCGTGAATGAGCACGAGCGGTTCGCCTTCTCCCTCAATACGGTAATGCACCTGCATGCCGTCAATCGCTACAAATTTAGATTGTGCGTTGGCGTATTTAGCCTTTAGTTTCTCCACCGGAATATCCGGCTCATATAATATGATGTTAGCCGCAATCCATATAAACAGAACACCTGTAATAACTAAGAAGGCTTTGCTTTTAAAAATTTTCATGTTGGGCGTTTGTGTGTGAAGGTAGGAAGTTTCTAAAATTAGGGTTCAGTCGTTAATCGTGTGAGAGTTGATTGGAAGTCCGTACTATTGTTTTATGATAGACGGCAAAAAACTATTTGAGCAAATGCTCAAACTTCCTTTTCCTTGGGAAGTGGCAGAAGTCAAAATTGACGAAGAAGCTCAGGAGATAAAGGTTTATATAGCATACAAAAGTGAAGAAGGGGTATGTCCGCAAACGGGAGAGGTTTGTAAGATATATGACAGACGCGAACGAAGTTGGCGGCATCTGGATACCATGGAATATCAAACCTGGATTGTGAGCCGGCTGCCGAGGGTTAAAAACAGTTTAGGCAACTACCACTTTATCCCGGTAGACTGGGCAGAGCCGGGCTGGGAACATACCGTGAAGTTTGAGAACAGGTGTATCGTCACCTTGAAAGCCACTCACTGTCAAAAACCAGCAGCATCGTTGATGCATATCAGTGATGATAAAATGTGCGGCATCATGCACCGATCCGTAGAGCGGGGAATGCGAAGAAGGGACTTGACGAAGCATCCGGTGTATGCGGTGAGCATAGATGAGAAAAGCCACGGTAAAGGTCAGCGGTATATTAGTGTGCTGACCGATTCTACCAATGGAAGAGTCTTAGATATAATACGTGACCGAACCGAGCAAGCCGCTGACTTTCTGTTGAAAAAAGTGTTTACAGAACCCCAGTTAGCTACGGTTCAAAAGACCTGTTGCGATATGTTTGCCGGATATATGAATGCGCTAAAAAAAACTGCGTCAACGCCAAGCTGGTACACGATAAGTTTCACGTAGTCAAGTTTCTCACCGATGCTATTGATGAAACCCGGAAGAGGGAGGTATATGAGCATCCGGTTCTCAAGCGAGGCAAATACGTGATGCTCAAACGCTTCCACACCATGAACGAAAAGCAACGGGCTAAGTTTGAACTCATCAACCAATCCAACACGCTTACTGCGAAAGCCTGGAAGATGCGCGAGAACTTTCTGGAGCTATACG
Source organism: uncultured Chitinophaga sp. (assembly GCA_964493695.1). Taxonomy (GTDB): domain Bacteria; phylum Bacteroidota; class Bacteroidia; order Chitinophagales; family LD1; genus Bog-950. The sequence continues at coordinate 13,667 of CAZBPG010000002.1, forward strand.
GGTGTAACACCGAAGAAGAAGCGAAAGCTTTTTTTGAACGATGGTATGCGAACGTCATGCATTCCAATATTGCTGCTCTTAAGAAAGCGGCTAAAACAATTAAACGGTATATAGAAGGAATCCTGCATCAAATCGGCAACACCATATCCAACGCAAGAGCCGAACAAACCAATAGTAAAATTGCCAAACTTCAACGGGTAGCTCAGGGTTATTCCAACTTCAATAATCTGCGCGCTGCCATACTATTTTTTAACGGGCAATTAGACCTACTCTCACACGATTAACGACTGAACCAAAATTAGGCGAGATAGGGCAATTTTTTGATGCCTTTGAAGGTATATTTTCAGGTTTCAGAAAAACAATTCGGAAATTATGTCGCCAATAATTATGATTATCGGCAATAATTTCCGATTTTATGTGTTGGTATTTGGTTTGAATAAACCCCATCATCAAACAAATTATTTAACCTGCCTTCGCTAAAGCTTCGGCAGATAAAACTACAAAAAAATATGACAATGCTTACAGTAAGACCTGAAACAGGCAGAATCCACGCACCACGTTTTTCGAACCTGATTGAAAACATTTTCGAAAACGAATTTCCATCGTTCTTAACCAACGAATTTTTGAAACACACCGCGCCTTCGGTAAACATTAAGGAAACGAAAGAGGCTTACAACATCGAGGTATCGGCTCCGGGTTTCAGCAAAGAAAGTTTTAATGTAAAGGTAGAAGACAGCATCCTTACCATCAGCGGTGAGGCGAAAGAAGAGAAGCTGGAGGAAGGCAGCAAGTTTACGCGTAAAGAGTTTACGCATAATTCTTTCAAGCGCAGTTTTACTTTGCCTAAAACAATTGTTGCCGATAAAATTGGCGCAGGATACGAAAACGGAATTTTGAAAGTAACGCTTCCTAAAATGGAAGAAGCAAAAGCAAAAGGAACTATTGAAGTAAAGATTTCATAAGGTGGTTTAAATGGTGTAAAGGAGTCGTGCGAAAGTGCGGCTCCTTTTTTCGTTTACATATACCCGTGGCACGGTTTCAAACCGTGCCACGGGTAATTCTAATACTCCTTATCTACTAAAACTTTCTCCACCGGATTTGCAATCATCTCTTTATACGCCTCGCGGTTGCGCACAATATCAATACCCGTAAAGATGGCGTTGCGCAGAGAATCGGAATTGGCTATGTCTTTTCCGGCAATATCGTAACCGGTACCGTGGTCGGGTGAAGTGCGCACCACATTAAGCCCGGCAGTATAATTTACACCGGTGCCAAACGAAAGCGTTTTAAAAGGAACCAGCCCCTGGTCGTGATACATAGCCAGCACAGCATCAAACTTTCTAAAGTGCTGCGAGCCGAAAAAACCATCGGCAGAAAAAGGACCAACAACGAGCATTCCCTTTTCTTTGGCGCGGTTTACAGCCGGAGCAATAATGTCTTTCTCTTCTTTGCCCAGCAAAGAATTGTCACCGGCATGAGGATTTAAACCCAACACGGCTATGCGCGGTTTGCTGATAAGAAAATCTTGCTTTAAAGTTTGGTTCAGCACCTCCAGCTTGGTAAGAATTAAATTGATATCAATCTTACCGGTTACATCTTTCAGCGAAACGTGATTAGTAACAAGACCAACACGTAAGCCATCGTCCACCAATAACATCATCGAGTTTTCGTTTCCGGCTGCTTTCGAAACGTGTTCCGTCTGTCCTATAAAATCAGGATGATGCTGGCTCATTGAACTTTTGTTTACCGGTCCGGTAACCAGTACATCAATTTTCCTGTCAACTAAATCCTGAATGCCTGCATTTAAGCAAAGCATGGCTCTGGCTCCGGCTTCGGTAGTGAGTTCACCGGGTTGCACCTGTGCCGGTTCGCTCCATACATTGATGATGTTCGGTAGTTTGGGATTAAGTGTATCCGTATCCTTCACTTCCTGAATATTGAAGTTTTGAATTTTGAAATGTTTGGCGTAAAACGAAATAATGCTCTTCTGTCCATAAACCACCACCGAACAGTAGCGGTAAATTCTCTCATCTTCCAGCACTTTAATAAGCACTTCCGGTCCTATTCCGTTGTAATCTCCGAGTGTAATCCCTACTCTGTATTTTTCGCGTTCCATGGTTCTAGTAATTTTTCAAAAAGTCAGTAATAAGACGAACCCCTACAGCCGTTCCGTATTTGCCACGATAACCGTCTTCACTCATTAAGTAAGCAGTGCCGGCAATATCAAAGTGCATCCAAGGATAATCGGTAAAGTGTTCCAGAAATTTTCCGGCAGTAATGGAACCCGAATCGGAACCGCCAACGTTTTTAATATCAGCTATATCGCTCTTAATCATTTCACCGTACTCGTCCCAAAGCGGAAACTCAATCAGCCGCTCGTAAGTATTGTTAGCAGATGCCAGCAATTTTTTCTTTAAGCTTTCGCTGGCGGTTCCCATATAAGGCGAAGCAACACTGCCGGTGGCTGCTTTTGCCGCACCGGTAAGCGTGGCAAAATCAAAAACCAGTTCCGGTGAATATTGTTTGGCATAATGCAGGGCATCTGCCAAAATCATTCTTCCTTCAGCATCGGCATTCAGCATTTCTACGTTCAACCCGCTCATCATTTCTACCACATCACCGGGCACGTAGGCATTCATACCGGGGCGATTATCCGTAGCCGGAATCAAACCCACCAGGTGAACCGGCAACTTCAACTGTGCTGCAGCTATAAAAATTCCTGCCACTGCAGCCGCACCGCTCATGTCGCACTTCATCATATCCATGCTGTTTGGTGTTGGCTTAAGGCTCAGGCCACCGGTGTCATACACCACGCCTTTACCCACTAACACAATCGGTTTTTTGTTTTTCGGACGATAAGCTTTGTATTCAAGCACCGTAAAAGTTGGCGGATCAATACTTCCTTTGTTTACCGAGAGTAAGCCGCCCATTTTCAATGCCTCAATTTTCTTTTTGTCGAAAACCGTTACGGTAAACCCATTGTCTTTCCCCGCCTGCTGAATTTCTTTGGAAAGCTGAGTAGCGGTCAAATAGGAAAGCGGTTCATTGATAAGCGTACGCGAGAAGAAATTCGCAGCCACAATTTTCGAGAGTTCTTCCAGCGTTTTTTTGTCGCACGATTTTGAATCAACATGAAGCGCAGTAAGCGACTTCTCTTTCTTATCCTTGGTTTTATACTTCAGAAACTCATAGTTGCTGAGTGCCATGCCTTCTGCAAACGCAGCCGTCAACTTTATTTTGCGCGAAGCATTTAATACGGAGGCTTCTTTAATTTTTTTCGAATTCAGAAACTTATTCAAAGCGCTTCCGGCTTTTCGCGCAGCTTCCATAGTTTTATACTCTTCTCTGGAAGCATCAATCTTTACCACACTTAGACTGCGCCCTTCATATTGCTGCTGAAAAATATGGTTTACCTTTTCGGTAAAAAACTTTTCCGCTTCCTCCGCAATTGCTTTTGATAAACCAAGTGAACCGACCTTGGTTTTTTCATCAATCAGAATAATGTTATGGTTAAACGCAGTGTAATCTTTGCACAGAAGCAACTGAAGTGTCATATACGTTAATTTAAGATTGCTAAAATATAAAAAGCCGTGAGGCAGACGTGTATATTCGCCCCGTGTCGAACCTCCATCTCAAAAAGTCTCTCGGGCAGCATTTTCTGAATGACGAAAGTGTGTTGTTCAAAATTGCTGAAGCCATTGGTGATTTGAGCACTTTTAAAACAGTAGTGGAGATTGGCCCCGGAATGGGGGCGCTTACCAAATACCTTTTATCGCAAAAGCACACCAATTTTTATGTAGTAGAATTAGATGACCGTTGGGCGGAGCATCTTTCCAACGCATATCCGGCTTTACGGGGGAAAATCATTCATGAAGATTTTCTGCAAACCGATCTGAGTTTTCTGCAAAACCCAACGCACATTGTCGGCAACTTTCCATACAACATCTCCTCACAAATTGTTTTCAGAGTAATTGACGAGCGCGATAAGGTGGAAAGAATGACGGGTATGTTTCAGAAAGAAGTAGCGCTGCGGATTGCCGCTAAACATGGCTCGAAAGATTATGGAGTAACGAGCGTGCTAACTCAAGCTTATTATGATTGTAATTATGTGTTTGATGTAGCTCCCGAATGTTTTAACCCGCCACCGAAAGTGATGAGCGGTATTATTCAGTTGACAAGAAAGAAAGAGAAAGCACTGAATTGCGATGAAGTACTTTTCAAGAAAATAGTGAACGCCGCCTTTAATCAGCGCAGAAAAACCATGCGGAACAGTTTGAAAGAATTTACCGGAGGCAAAGAAATTTCAGGCAATGAAGTTTTCAATCTTAGACCGGAGCAGATTTCGGTACAGCAGTTTGTTGAATTGACAAATCTGATTCAAGGAGCGAAGTAATGAAAGGAAGAGTTCTCATAACCGATGATGTTCATCCTTTATTAAATGAAGGGTTGGAGCAGGATGGTTTTGCAGTGGATTATCGCCCCGATGTTTCTGCTGAAGAAGTTTTAGAAATCATTCCTGATTACGAAGGCTTGGTAATAAACAGTAAAGTGTATGCCAGTAGAGAATTACTCGACCGGGCTGTGAAGTTGAAATTTGTTTGTCGTGCCGGTTCGGGTTTAGAGGTTATTGATTTAGATTATGCAAGACAGAAAAATGTTATTGCCTTCAATTCACCTGAAGGAAACCGTAACGCAGTTGCAGAACACGCACTTGGTATGCTGCTGAATTTGTTGAATAATATTTCAAGAGCTGATAAAGAACTTCGCAATAAGGAATGGAAAAGGGAAGAAAATCGCGGCAACGAACTTTCAGGAAAAACAATTGGGCTAATGGCTTATGGAAACACTGCCCGATCGTTTGCTAAAATCCTGAAAGGATTTGATGTAAAAATTCTGGCGTATGACAAATACCTGCAAGGTTTTGAAAACGAATCTTCATTAGAAACTATTTTCGATCAGGCTGATGTTTTGAGTTTACATCTTCCGCTTACGGAGGAAACGAAATACATGATTGACTGGAAGTTTCTTTCGTCTTTCAAAAAGCCAATCTGGCTTATCAATACTTCACGCGGAAAAGTTTTACGAACAGCCGACTTGATTAGTGCCTTGAATGAAGGGAAAGTAGTTGCTGCCGCACTTGATGTATTTGAAAATGAAAAATTGAATTCGCTGAACGAAAATGAAAAAAGAGATTTTGAAGAACTGATTTCAGATAATCGCGTCCTTCTGACTCCGCATATTGCCGGATGGACACACGAAAGCAAAAAGAAAATTGCTGAAGTATTGCTCGAAAAAATCAGAGCAATTCAGAAATGATAGTGTCAATGCTCAGGCCTTGAGCTTCAGCTTTATAATTCTTGAAAACACGATGGCGAAGAACCGGCAACGCCACTTGTTGCACATCTTCAATATCAGGCGAGTATTTTCCGCGAATAGCAGCATTGCATTTTGCACCAAGTACTAAATATTGCGAAGCCCGTGGACCGGCCCCCCAACTGATGTAGTTATTCACCGATTTAGGAGAGTTTGGTTGATTTGGTCGTGTGCTGTTTACCAGTTTCACAGCATATTCCAACACATTATCTGCAATTGGAACTTTACGAATCAATTGCTGGAAATAAAGGATTTCGGCAGCAGTCATCTTCTTATTTACTGATGCTTTGTTTCCCGAGGTAGTATTTTTTACAACCTGAATTTCTTCTTCATAACTCGGGTAATCTAAATTGATAGAAAACATAAACCGGTCAAGCTGTGCTTCCGGCAATGGATAAGTTCCTTCCTGTTCAATGGGATTTTGAGTAGCGAGAACAAAGAACGGCAAGTCAAGCTTATGGCGTGTTCCGGCAATAGTTACACTTCTTTCCTGCATGGCTTCGAGTAAAGCAGATTGTGTTTTAGGTGGCGTTCGGTTTATTTCATCTGCCAGAATAATATTGGCAAACACCGGCCCTCGGTTAAAGCGGAAAGTTCTGTTTTCATCCAGAATTTCAGAGCCGACAATATCGCTCGGCATCAAATCAGGAGTAAACTGAATGCGATTAAAACTTAAATCCAGTACTTCGGCAATGGTATGAACGGTCAAAGTCTTTGCAAGCCCCGGAACGCCAATCAGCAAACTGTGTCCATCGCTGAATACGGAAATGAGAATATTTTTTACCACCTCATCCTGGCCTACAATTATCTTGGCAACTTCAGTTCTTAACTCGGTAAACTTTTTTGAAAACGCGTCTAACGCTTCTACGTCTGAATTATACATTGATTATTATTTATTTCAACTTCAACAAAGAAAGAAATTTCATTATCAAATTTAAATGACTATCCGCATTCATACCTAGAATACGCCATTGTGATGTTGTCATGTTGAACGAGGCTCTGCGAAGTGAAACATCTTGTATTCTTCCAGAGGAAATACAAGATTCCTCTCTACGGAAACCTTCGTTCGGAATGACAGCGCGCTTTGATTTAGGTAAACAACCGGATAGTCATTCAAATTTACTAATCACTAATTCGCTATCCACTTGCTCATCTGCGGGCAATCCTTCATGGAATCATCAATGCGCACAAAATTTTTACCGCGATGGAGTTTCATCCAATCTTCCAACGCTTTTTGTTGTTTCTCTGCTTTCGCTGCAGCCTGAATTTTTGAATAGTCCTGGTCTAAACTGGCGGGGTGAGGTTTGCTTTCGCTCTTGAGCCAGATGATTCTGTAGCCTTGTTTTTGTTCACCGGTTCTGTCCTGCACGGTATGAGGAAGAACATCAGAGTATTCTCCAACCTTCATCCGGTCAATAGAAAAAATCAAGGTACCGTCAATATCTGCTTTCTCAAAAAATGTAGTCCCGTTTTTGGGATTCGTCATCATACCTCCAATACTTTTCGAAGGCTCATCATCCGAATACATATTCACAGCTTCGCGCCAGGTAAGTGAGTCCACCTGCAGTTGATGAAGAATGCTGTCCATGCGCTCCCGGATGGCGTTCAAATCAAAGCGGGTAACTTTTGGCTTAATCAGAATGTGGCGTACTTTCAGTTTATCTCCCCGCTTTTCATCCACAATAATCAGGTGGTAGCCGAAAGGAGTTTCTACAATGTCACTCATTTCACTCTCCTTTAACTTATAGGCCACTGCTTCAAACTCCGGAACCAGTTCACCGCGCTCAATCATGCCAAGGTTTCCCCCATCAAGGTAAGAGCCCGGGTCTTCGGAGTATTGAATTGCTTTTACAGAGAAATCGGCACCCTGAATGATATCGTTGCGTATGCCTTCTATTTTTTTGCGGGCAAATTCTTTTTCCTGTTCGCTCACTTTTGGCAGCATAACTATTTCACCCAACTCTAACTCCGAGTTAAAATACGGAACACTGTCCTTCGGTATCTTTTCAAAAAACTCCTTCACTTCGGCCGGTGAAACTTTCAGACCTGCAAAGGCTTTGCCTTTCATTTTATCACTTAGCAGTTGCTTTTCTATATCCCCCTTGAAATCATCTTTCAGTTCGATAATAGATTTGCCGTAATACTCTTCCAGTTTTTCTTTTGAGCCGAAAACTGAAATGAAATATTTTATTCTGCGGTCAAGTTCTGCATCTACTTCTTCGGGTGTAGTGGTGACACTATCCAGCATAGCCTGCGCTAAAAAAAGCCGCTCTAACAAAAGGTTGTCAAAAATTACGCAGCGCATTTCAGGTTCAACTGTTCCCTGATTTTGCGCGGCCATTTGCTGAAACTGTGCTTCTACTTCCGAGTGCAGAATAATGTTATCTCCAACCACCGCAACTACTTTGTCAATCTGAGTGGCTTGCGCAAAAGCGCCTGCAATCATCAGGGAAAAACATCCTGTTAAAACTATCTTCTGTAAATTCTTCATTCTGTCTTTTTAAATTCTTGAGATTCGTTCATTAACGCCTTTTCCTTCTTCTTGTTGTCTAAGAAAACAAAAAATCCTACAGACAAACCACCACGAGTGGTAGATAACCGTTTCTGGTAGCCGGTGTTGGTTACATACAATCCGAATTCGAGAGAAAGAAGCGGATTGAAAAAATATGCTGCACCTACAAAGGCCGTGGCGTTGTAACCGCTTGTTCCCGACACATTATTTTTGCGAAGAGTAGTGGTTGTGAGATAATTAGCACCGGCTGCAAAAACACCCTTTAGCTGTTTCTTTCCCACATAACCACGAATAAGCGGACCAATACCGGAAGTGAAGGTGGAGACGGAAACATACTCCTGCTTATTATTGTCAAATGTTTTTGAAGCGCTTATACCAAACGAATAACGGGCGCCAATTGCAAGTCCCTTTGTAACAAAAGCGCTAAACTGCGGAGACAGCGACATGTTAAAGCTATTGTTTATTCCTGTAAAAGACATGCTCATATCAGCGCTTCCGCCTACTAAATATTTCCCCTTTTCGGTTTGTGCGAAAGAAGTAACTGAAAAAAAAGCAAAAAGGACAGCAAGCAGCTTTTTCATTTTTACTTCACTAAAATTTCAAAGGATTTTGATTGAATACCATCCTGATAAATTTTTTCGTAAACCCGTTCTACTAATTGCAGCCTTCTTTTTTCAATCACTGCTTTCACCATGGGTTCCCGTATAAACTCTAAAGGTGCCGGTTGATCCTTCTTTATCACATCGGCAATTTTAATGAACCATGAACCTTCATCCGTTTTATACTCTCTAAAGCTTTTTGAACCACTTAACGCGTTTATATCACCTTCGTTTATCGGGAAATTTTTCAAGACGTTTTCCTTTTCATACCACATCCCATTGTCAATGGTGTAGCTGGTTGCATATTCCCTGCAGTATCCCTCCAGTTTGCGAAGGTCTTCTTCATCTTTGGGTTTTGTAATCCACTTGCGGGCATCTGCCAACTTGGGAGCATCCGCTTTCAACTTGATAAAGAACAGTAGATAAACTTCATTCTCAAGCGGAAAATCGTTCTTCAGTTTTTCGTACCAATCCGTCAACTCTTTTTGCTTTATAGCAGTATCTAATTTCTGATTGATAAGCGCCTTTTCGTATTCATACAGTAGAAGCGATTCACGGTATTCTTCTACTTTCTTTGTAACACCTACATCGTCTTCCGGAATGTTTTCAATTGCTTTTTGCAGCAAGAGTTTTTTTCGTGTCCAGTTTTCGGCATAACTTTTCAGCACTTCTAAACTGTCCTCACCTTTTAACCCTTTAGTAAGCGATTGTAAATCGGATGCATAAAGATATTCATCGTTCACCCGGGCAATCACATCGGCATCTGTACTCTTATTCTTTTTAAACAAGGAACACGAAGCGAGCGAAGCAATAAGAAAAAAAAGGAGTGCCTTTTTCAAGCAAAAAAATTGGATTGTGAACTTACGTAAAAAATTGTCCCCCTTAATTAGAGGGGGACTTTTGTTTATTTTTTGATGAGCGATTTAAAAACGCTCTCATCTACGGTAATCGGATACTTGTTTCTTAAATCAGCTAACCATGTTTTTTCCAGATACTCCTGATAATCTGAAACGATGTATCCCTTCGCTTCTTTAAGTGTTTTAGGTTCAGGTTTTACAATCTGCTTTATCAGAATAAACTGATAGCTGCTGTCGTTAATTTTAGTGATAGGGTTCAAACCAACTTTCCAGTTTGTTTTATCCACTACATCGTATTGGCCCTTTTCATATTTGCCTTCAATAACCGAAATACGCGCCTTTGCTCCGTCTTTATTCAATTTCTCTTTTATCTCAGTAATAGATTTTTTCGCAGCGATTTTATATGCATCATCGCAAATCTTCTTTTCGTTACAGTTAAATATGACTGCTTCCGCACGGTCAGCCCACATGTATTTCTGCTCATTGTTCTTTCTGAATGCTTCCAGGCCGGTGGTATCTTTCACCGCCTTTGTCCAAACCATTCTATCCATCAGTTCGAACAAAAGAATTCCGTCTTTGTACTCCTTCATCAGATTTTTGAAATCAGGTTTTTTTGTTTCGAGAGTGCTTTCTTCATACTCCAAACATTTTGCGTTTACAAAGCCCTCGTAGTATTCGTTCAGTAAAGCGTCTTTAGCTTTATCGCTTCTTTTCTTGGAGTTCTTTTCGATATAATCCGCAAAATCATTAGTAGTATAATTCTTTCCTGCCAGAACAAACATTGGACTTGCCACTGCGCGAAGAGTACTGTCAGCTTTCCAGTTTCCCTTAAAAATACTGCTGTCTAATTTGGCAACAAAACTGTTTTTCGCATCGGCAAACTGACTGAACCCATTTTCTTTTTTAATCCGGTCAATCAATACTGATTTTGCCACCTGCGAACGGGAATCTCTTTCTACTCTCTTCTTAATATCCGCTTTTGCATCATTGAACGAAGGTATGTCGCGTTTTTCCAAACGTTTAATAACATGCCAGCCGAATTGAGTCATCACAGGTTTGATAATGTCACCATCCTTCTGTAAGCCAAACGAGGCATCTTCAAATTCAGGAACCATGCGGATAGAAGTACCCGAACCAAACCATTGCAACTCTCCGCCTTTAACGCGGGTTGCTTTATCATCTGAGAAATTCTTTACCGCTTCATCAAAAGGAAGTTTGCCGGAAGTAATGAGGCTGTAGATTTCTTCAATTTTCTTTTTAACGGAATCTTTTTGGGTCTGTGTAGCATTTTCAGGGAAACGAATAAGCAAGTGTGCTACATGAATCTGTCCACGTGCAGCACGTGTCTGGTTCACCTTCACCAAGTGGTAACCAAATTCTGTACGAACAGGCATGGCACTTGTCTCGCCCGGCTTCAGATTATACACGGCAGTTTCAAACGGATAAATGGTTCCGAATACGGTAAACCACCCGATATTTCCTTCGTTGGTTTTTGCAGAAGGATCTTCTGAATTTTCTTTCGCTACTTTTTCAAATGCTTCGCCTTTATCCAGTCTTTTCTTCAAAGCCATAATCTTCTTGAAAGCAGCCAGTGTATCTGCCGGATTTGCATTTTCATCGCACTTCACCAGAATGTGACTGGCATTTATCTCCGTCTTCGAGCGCTCGAAACCTTCCGTTATCAGTTTGTCGGAAATTTCGCGGTCGGTCAAATATGATTTGGCGAGTTGCTTTCTGTAGCCTTCCAGTTCGGTTTTCAAACTGCCAATAGTGTCTAAATGAAGAGCCTCTGCTTCTTTTACTTTCAAACGAAAATTTTCATACAGGTTCAGATAATCGCGCAACGACTTTTCGCTGTAATCTGCCTGGTTATTGATGTTGTTCTTGTTATAAACGTATTGAAACTCGCTTACCAGAACTTTATCGCTGCCTGCAGTAAAAAGGGTTCGGGTATCGGCATTGGTTTGTGCAAAGGCAGAAACTGAAAACACAGAAAAAGAAACGAAGACAAAAAACTTATTCATATCGGGTATAATTTTTTGAGTGCGGCAAATATTATATGCCTTTTTAAATGAGGGGCGAAGTTAGTTTTTTTTAACAGCGGGAAAAGCCACTCAAATCTGACATTAGTCTGACCGGTTTTTAGCTGTCAGACTAACGTCAGACAGGGCCTTATAAATCAAAAACTATTTTTACGCGCATGAAGAATAAGCCGAGGAAAATTTTGAGCGATGTTGCTATTACGGATATGAGCGGCGAGGGAATGGGCGTAGCTCGTATTGACGGCAAGGTGATTTTTGCCGAAAAAGCTGTACCGGGCGATGTGGTGGATGTGGAGGTGCGCAAAAGCAAAAAGAGTTTCTCAGAAGGGGTGATTGCAGAGCTGAAAACGGCTTCGTCATTACGTATAAAAGCAGAGTGTTCGCATTTTGGAGTTTGCGGTGGTTGTAAATGGCAACATATCAGTTATGCCGAGCAACTGAAATTCAAAAAGAAGATTGTAGCCGATACATTTGAGCGGATTGGCAAAATTGACTTCCCCGAAATGCCTGATGTACTGGGCTGCGAAAACAATTTTTTCTACCGCAACAAACTGGAATTTGCTTTTACGGACAGGCGTTGGCTGACCGAAACCGAAATTAAAAGCGGAGCAACCTATGAGCATCGCAATGCATTGGGTTTTCACGTACCCGGAAGTTTTTCGGGAGTAATTGATATTGAAAAGTGTTTTCTGCAGGCTGACCCTTCCAACCTGATAAGAATTGCTGTAAAAGAGTTTGCGCTTAGTAACGGGTACACATTTTTTGATCTCAAAGACCAGAACGGTTTGTTGCGAAACCTGATGATTCGCACAACTTCTACAGGAGAAGTATTGGTACTGATTTCGTTTTATGAAAACGATGAAGCGAAAGTTGAAACGCTTTTGAAATTTGTAAACGAAACATTTCCGCAAATTACTTCGCTGCAATACGTCATCAATAGCAAGCGCAACGATACTATTTACGATCTTGAACCTAAAGTTTACAAAGGTCAAGATCACATTATAGAGCAACTCGGCAGCTACCGGTTTAAAATTGGAACCAAAAGCTTTTTTCAAACTAATTCTGTGCAGGCAAAAGTGTTGTACGACATAACGAAAGACTTTGCAGGTCTTAAACCCGATGATGTGGTTTACGATTTGTATACCGGTGTGGGAAGCATTGCGCTTTACGTTTCTGATTCCTGCAAACGGGTGGTTGGGGTTGAGTTGGTAGAAGCGGCTATTGCCGATGCAAAAGAAAATGCGAAACTGAATTCGGCTTCCAACTGCACATTTTATGCAGGCGATATGCGTATGGTTTTAAAATCTGAGTTTATTGCGGCCAATGGCAAACCGGATGTGGTTATTACCGACCCGCCACGTGCGGGCATGCATGAAGATGTCGTGAAAATGCTTTTGCAGTTAGAGGCTCCGAAGATTGTTTATGTAAGTTGTAACCCGGCTACACAAGCACGCGATTTACAACTGCTTTCTGAAAAATACGAAGTGGCGCGTGTGCAACCGGTAGATATGTTTCCGCACACCACACATATCGAGAATGTAGCGGAGTTGCGGTTGAAACAGTAATCAACAGGCATTTTGTATTTTCCTTTTTACTTCTAAACTTGTAATCGTTTAAATGCCTTTATGAATCTTGACGAAGAAATATACAAGTCGCTTCACGATGATTTAGAAATTTGCCGCGACTATATTCGGCAAATTGCCAACGGTATGGTGAGAGGTGAAGTAACCAAGTATCCCATTTTTGTGGCTATCCGTGGAGAGAGCGATGTGGATCTGGGTTTGCCGATTGTAAGCCGCGCAGATTTTGACATCAGCTGGAACTTCAACGCCTCGCATCTTGAAGAATTTGTGAGCAAAGGAGTGGTGGTCCGTGAAAAAGCAAACGACTTTATTAAAGCGTATAAAAATCCTGCGGAGTATATGTGTGTATTTGTGGCGGAGGACGAAAACGCCAGTTTTGTGTTTATGCCTTACGAAAAGGATGTAACAAATCTTAATTAAGAATTACCGGAGCAATCAACTTAAAGGCCGGAATCTTTACTTCAAACTCTTTGCGCTCCTGTTTGTTTTCGAAAACATAAATGCCCTCCATTTTTCCTATTGCCGTAAGCAGGTTACAGCCGGATACGTATTGAAAGGAATCACCGGGATATAGCACCGGCTGCCGGCCAACTACTCCATCGCCTTCTACTATGCGCCTATCGAAATTAGAGTCTGTAATTTTCCATTTCCTTCTTAACAACTGAATGGTAAAACTGTTATGGTTGAAAAGAGTGATGTGATAGGCAAAGAAGAATTCACTCTTCAGAACATTGGAATGTTCCGGTTGGAAAATAGTTTCTACCTGAACTTCGACCCCTGATGTAATGAGTGTTTCCATTTGCAAATTGAATGTAGCTTCTCTTTTTAGAAAAACAAATTCTTGAAGTGCTTTCGCGGACCGCACAGACTCCGCAAAAAAAGAAATCTACTTCTGTGCTTTTTTGTGAAGTCTGTGTGAATTTTAATGAACGTGTTGTGTTTGCGGTTTTAAAAAGTTGGTGATGTTATTTTTAACCCGCATGTACGCAGTATCGAAATCGTGGTTAACAACAATCTTATCAAACTTATCTGCATAGGTCAGTTCTTCTTCGCTGCGCTTTATTCTCGCTTTCAAACTCTTCGCATCTTCTGTTCCCCGGTTCTTCAGGCGATTGATAAGCGACTCTTTAGAGGGCGGAGCAATAAAAATAGTAAGACAATCGTTGCCGAATTGCTTCTTCAGATTCAACGCTCCTTTTACATCAATATCAAACACCACCACTTTGCGTTGTCTCCATATTCTTTCCACTTCTTCCTTTAAGGTGCCGTAAAACTTGCCGGGATAAACTTCTTCGTGTTCAACAAACTCATTCGCGGAAATTTTCTTCCTGAACTCATCAGCCGAAATAAAATAATAGTGATGTCCGTTTTCTTCACCGCTGCGTTTTTCGCGGGTGGTACAGGAAACAGAAAACACCAAAGCCGGGTTATGCTGCAATAATTTTTTTACAATAGAAGATTTTCCCGCCCCGCTTGGTGCAGTAATAACAATTAATTTTTTTGGGGGAATAAGAACTCTTGTAAAACTATGTCCGCTCATTTGTATTAAGCCCCCTTTAGGGGATTTAGGGGTTTAAAGAATATTGTTTGTTTGTTCCTTTATTTTCTCCAGTTCATCTTTCATGTTCACTACAATCTTCTGCATTACGGCATCATTGGCTTTAGAGCCTACTGTATTTATTTCCCTTCCTAATTCTTGTGCAATAAAATTCAGTTTCCTTCCCTTCAGTTCTTCTTTATCCGCAATAGAAGTTTTAAAATAATCACAGTGCGATTTTAAACGTGTAAGTTCTTCGGTAATGTCCAGTTTTTCGATGTAGTAAATTACTTCCTGCTCAAACCGGTTCTGGTCAATCTTATCCTTCTGTATAAAAGTATCCAGATTGTTTTTAAGCCGTTCGCGAATTTCTTTCACTCTGCGCTTATCTTCTAAACATAGTTCGGTTGAAAGCTTAACGATGTTTGATATCCGCAAAGTCAATTCCGTTGCAAGCGATTTCCCTTCGGTTATCCGAAAAGATTCTACTTCAGCAATTGCTTTTGCTAAAAGTTCTTCAATACGGTTTAGTTCATCTTCACTGGCTTCTTCATGGCTTTCGCCAATTACATCGGGCATTTTTAAAATAGTGGGGAGAAGATTTTCGGTGCTTGCTCCTATTTCATCGGCAATAGCTTTAAATTCTTCAAAGTAAGATTTAATCAATTCCCGGTTCAGCGATAATTCACTGGACGCTGTGTTGTGTTCCAGTGTAATGTAAATATCAATTTTCCCACGCTGCAAAACACCGGTAGCTTTATTGCGCAGCGCATATTCATATTCGCGGTATTTGCTCGGCAGTTTAATGCTCAGGTCAAGACCTTTCTGACTGTTGAGTGACTTAATCTCAACGTTCACCGTTCGTTCGTCTATTTGTCCGGTGGCTTTTCCAAAGCCGGTCATTGATTTTAGCATGGGGCGAATGTAGAAAATACCTTGAAACGATGATTCAGGTATGGCTTACTCCAAAATCATATCATCGCTATCCGGTTCTTCTTTGGGCTTGTTGAACATTTTAATGTTGCCGGCAAATGAAACCATATACACCCCGCTGAAGATTAAAACGGCTGAAAGAATTTTTTCGAAAGTGATTTTATCTTTTCCTACGGAGATAGAAATAATGGTGGCCAAAATTGGTTGCATGTAAATATAGGCGCCAACTACACTCGAATGTACTTCGCGCAGGGCAAGCATATTTAACAGGTAGGCAAGAAAAGTAGTGCATACAATAACGAAAACTACCGCTGCCCATGTTTGAGAGGAAAAAATATGCCATTCAATTTGATTGAACTGTTGCAATCCGAAAGCAGTAACCGGTATCAGTCCGAAAAAGAAAACCCATTTCACCACTGTAAGCGGATGATACTTTTTCATCAGTGGACGGACCATAACTAAATAGATGGCATAAGAAGTTGCATTAATCAGAATAAACAAATCGCCAAGCAAAGTTTCGCTGGAGAAATTGAAACCTCTACCTGCAAGAATCACCAGCGCACCGCTTAAGCCCAGAATGAGTCCGGTAATTTTTTTCCATGTTGCTTTTTCGTGATTCATAAAGAACGAAAAAACAAAAACCAGAATAGGTGTCATTATCATTATCAGTGCGGCATTGATGGGGGTGGTGATACTCAGCCCTGCGAAAAACATTTCCTGGTTAATGACTACACCAAACATGCCGCAAACGATCAGCAGCAGAAAATCTTTCTTTTCTATTTTCTCCTCCAGCCACAACCGGTGGAGTATGAAAAACAAAATAGTAGTAATGGAAACACGAATGAAAATAAAACCGAAAGGCTTGATAAACTCCGGCATTACCAGTTTGGTAACCGTAAAACCTGCACCGTAAAACAGATTGACGATAAAAAGAAAAAGGTGTGCGCGAAGCGATTTATTCATCGGGGCGAAAATAAAATACGTTGTGGTTAAACCGCATTCGCACACGTTATGCCATCCATAGCGGCACTTACAATGCCACCGGCATAACCTGCGCCTTCGCCACAGGGAAACAAATTACTGATTTGCGGATGCCTGCAAGTTTCCTTGCTCCTGGGTATCCTCACCGGGCTTGAAGTCCGGCTCTCCACGCCCACCAGCACAGCTTCGTTGGTCCGGTAGCCTTTCATCTTTTTGCCGAAATCAACTAAGGCTTCGCGCAAACTTTGCATAACAAAAGAAGGCAGCACATTTTTCAGTTCTGTAGCAATAATTCCCGGAGCATAAGAGGTGCGCGGCAGCGAGGCTGATGTTTTATTCTGAATAAAATCTTCCATGCATTGTGCAGGTGCCTGAATGCTGCCGGTGGCGGCAAATGCTTTCTGCTCTATCTGCTTTTGAAACTCGAGCGCGGCTAAAGCTCCATGCACTGAAAGATATTTCCAGTTCTCTGCATCTACACTCACTACTATGCCGCTGTTGGCAAAAGGACCGTTGCGTGCGCTGGAACTCCAGCCGTTCACCACCGTTTCTTTTGCATCGGTCATAGCCGGTGCTATTACCCCGCCCGGACACATGCAAAATGAAAACACTCCCCGGTTACATGCCTGTGTTACTAAACTGTAACTTGACGGAGGAAGAAACTCTCCGCGTGCTCCCCGCTTGTATTGAATAGAGTCTATCAATGATTGCGGATGTTCTACACGCACACCGAGTGCAAAGGGTTTGGCTTCTATCAGAATATTCTTGCGATGAAGCAATTCAAAAATATCGCGTGCCGAGTGACCGGTGGCAAGAATTACATTTTGACAAGCCAGCTCATCGCCATCGGCACAAACAATTTTGCTGATGCTATTCTTCTCTATTTTAAAATCAACTGCTTTTTTGTTGAAGTGAACTTCTCCACCGGCTTCAATAATAGTCTGCCGCATGTTTTCGATAATGCGCGGGAGCTTGTTGGTGCCGATATGCGGGTGCGCTTCGTAACCTATGCGTTCATCGGCACCGTGCTGAATAAATACATCCAGCACTTTTTTTATATCGCCACGCTTGGTGCTGCGGGTGTAAAGTTTTCCATCGCTGTAAGTACCGGCACCACCCTCGCCAAAACAGTAATTACTTTCGGGGTTTACCAGCAGCTTTTTGTTGAGCAGCGATAAATCTTTAATGCGCTCCCGCGAAGGTTTGCCGCGCTCTAAAATGATGGGTTTAATACCGCGCTCCAACAATTGCAATGCCGCATACATTCCTGCCGGACCCATGCCAATGATGTGACAGGTTTTTTGATTGCTTACTTTCTGAAACGCAAATGTTCTCAGTTCCTGCTTAAAGGTTTCATCCTTTAGATATACATCGGCCTTGAGCAAAACAATTACCTGCGGCTTGCGCGCATCTAAAGATTTACGCACCGGATGAACGTATGATATGTCGTTTACAAAAACACGGGCGGCTAAAGCGACTTGCTTTTTTACCTCATCGGCATCGGCTGCCTGTTCGGGAGTAAGTTTGAGTTCTACAGTAATGGGCATGGTTAGGTTTTTATCCTAAAACGGGGCGAAGGTAAGTGCAAAGAGCAAAAGGCAAAATGTAATACAGTGAAGCACTATCACAGCAAACCGGCCAAAGCCAGGAAGATTCCTTCAATAGTTGTGCTAAAGGAGGAGGAGTTTTTGAAGATGATAAACCCCTAAGCGCCTAAAGGAGACTTAAACAGCCAAATGCTAAACTACGAAGCCCGATAAGTAGTGATTAATGGTAATTATGTGCCCTGAGATATTGTTTATGACTACAGAGTAATCAATAGAATTCTTCGGATAATAGTACTAACCCCTTTATCTGGTAGATAAAGGGGTTAGTACTATTATCCGAAGAATTCTATTTAACGGGCTTTGAAAACTAAATGGTTGGGATAGAGATAAATCCAAACCGCTTTTTAGTGATAAGCCCCCGCAGATATCATCTCACCAAAGTCACATTCCCTTTCCTCACAATGCGCTCGCCATCTTTGTCATCGGCAGTTACCATCCACACATATACCCCCAGCGGCTGGTCGAGCCCGTTATAGCGGCCGTCCCATCCCTGCCGTATATCGGTGGTGGAGAAAACCAGATTGCCCCAGCGGTTGTAAACAGCAAACTCGCGCAGCTTTTCAATATTCAGGTAGCGTACAATGCGGAAAACATCGTTCACTCCGCTGCCATCGGGCGAAAACGCGGTGGGGATGTCGAGGATGGTATAAGGCACTACGGTTATCAGCACCGAGTCAATATTCAGGCAGCCGTATTCATCAATGGCAAACAACTCATACCACTGGGTTTGCTGAGGCTGGGCTTTGGTGTTTAAATCGTAAGGGTCATCGAGCCAGGTAGAAGGGTTCCAGAAATAAGTGCTTTCGTTGGTATAGCCGTGCAGTTCGGCACGGGTATCGCGCCAGATGGCGGTATCCGGTCCGGCATCCACCACCGGCAGTGGATGAACAATCACCACCGTCACCGCGCTGTCGCTGAAACAATCGTTAGAAACGGTAATCACATAATTAGTAGAAGTGTCGGGCATGGCAAACGGGTCGTTCACGTACGGATTATTCAAACCGGTGTGCGGTGTCCATTCATAATAGAAACCACCGGAGGCATGCAACTGCACCGGTCGCCCCTGGCAGCCATCGAACAGCGGGTCGCACACCGCAGTAACCGGAAACTGCACATTCAGCGTAACCGTATCGTAGCTCACACAACCATGCACATTGGTAGCAGTTACATAATAAGTAGTTGTGTCCAGCGGGTTAGCAACCGGGTTGGCAATAGTGGTGGAAGAAAGCGAAGGCTCGGCATTCCACACGTAAGTGTAAGCACCGGTTACGTTCAGTTGAATAGGGTCGCCCAAACATACATACGCCACCTGCGGAGTGGTTGTAAGAGCAGAAGGAAAGTAAACCAGTATTAAAGTAGAATCGCGGTTCACACAACCCCAGGCACTGGTGCCGGTTACATAATATTTGGTAGTAACCGTTGGTGTAGCCACCGGATTGGCAATGTTGGTTGCACTGAGGGTGGCATCGGCATCCCACAAATAAGTTTGTGCATCGTTGGCCTGCAACTGGATAGACTCGGTAATGCAGATACTATCCAGCGGATTTAAACCCAGTGCCGGCAGCGGATGAACAAGTATCAGCACCGAATCGCTTTTGCTGTAGCAGTAGTTGGAAATAGTGATGATGTAAAAAGTAGTATCCGGTGGAAAGAAACCGGGGCTGAGTAACAGCGGGTCGGTGAGGAAGGTAGTCGGGTTCCAGCTGTAAGCCGAAGAACCCTGATTGATAACGTTCACATAAGCCGTATCGCGCTCGCAAATATCTACCGTGGCATCTACAATTACATTCAGGTTCGGGTCCAGCACAAACACCGAAACCGAATCGGTTAACCGGCAACCGTTGGCATCGGTTCCCAAAACAGCATAAGTGGTGTTAACCGCAGGGGTAGAAACCGGATTGGCAACCGTTGTGGAATTTAAACCGGTACCGGGGCTCCATAAGTAACTCACCCCACCGGTGGCGTTCAGTTGCACACTCGGATGAAAATTACCGGGGTTCAGACAAACCGAAGTATCCGGTCCGGCATTAATCTGCGGAACAGGGTAGAAGGTAATGTGCACACTGTCGCTGTTTACGCATTGCGAGGCATCGGTTACCACTACGGCATACGTAATGGCATTAGGCGGTGGCGGTGTAGCCACCGGGCTTGAACCGGTAGGGTTGTTCAGTCCGGTTATCGGGCTCCACTGGTAACTCACCCCCCCGTGCGAATACAACTGAGCCGAAGTAAACGGGCAGATGGTGGTATCGTTCGAAATGTTCACCACCGGTAAAGGGTTCACGGTAATGTTTTGGGTTTTTACATCGGTGCAGTTTTCGGCAGTAGTAACCGTAAGGCTGATAGTATAGTTACCGGTAGCCGTATAAGTTACCGATGGGGTGGTTTGGGTGCTCGTGGTGCCGTTGCCGAAATTCCAGTTCTGCGATGCAATGTTACCGGTGCTGGTGTTGGTAATGCTCACCGGTTGGTTCAGACAGGTAGGCCCGATGGTATAATCCGCCACCGGTGCCGGAAACACCGTCAGGCTTTTCTGCATCGTGTCTTTACAGCCTTTATCGTTCTGACTGATTAGCGTTACGTTATAGGTGCCCGGTGAAGTATAAAAGTGGCCGGGACTGGCCTGAGTGGAAGAGTTACCATCGCCAAAATTCCATTTCCACTGCGTAATAGGCCCACCGGTAGAAACCGTTCCGTCTGTAAACTGGGCGGTGGCATCGCTGCAAATATCAGCCGTGGTAAAGTCTGTGCTGAAACTCGGATACACATACACCAATGCACGGGTGGTGTCTTCACAGGTCTGTCCGCCTGCGGCACCCTTGTAGGCAATAAGGGTAACTAAATAAGCACCGGTATCCGGGTAAGTAAAAGTAGGGCTTTGAACATTCGAAGTATCGTTGGTTACACCCGGTACACCAAAATCCCAGTGATACCAGATAGGATTGGTAACCGGTGGCGGGTTGTACGAATTGTTGATGAAGCTTACATTATAACTTTGGCAGTTAATGGAAAAAACACCCACACCGGTAACCGGATTAATACCAAAGCTCGGAATGTTGGCAATGGGAATGTTGCACTGCGTAACATTAAACTGAAAGTCTCTGCGCATTACACTCAGCAACACACCGTTGCGGTATTCGCTCACGCAAACCGCTACCACAAACATTCCTATGGTGTTCGGAGTTCCCGTCAGCAAACCGGTGGCCGGGTCTATCTGTAAGTTGTTATTGCCCGATGGATTGTTCAGAAAATTAGCGGGGCTGAAAGGCGAATTATAAAACACTGGATTGTAGGGTGGCGAAGGGGGCACCGTGTTGCATCCGCCCCCAACAGAATTAGGCGAAGGGTCCGGACAGGTAGGGTCAGCTCCTTCAAACGGGTCGCATAAACTGTAAACCAACTGGTCACCATCAGGGTCAGTGGCAGAATGGTCGAACACCAGCGGGGCGTTCACGCATAAATACATCGGGGGAAAATTGGTAAACCTCGGGCTGTTGTTGCACGTGACCTGCGCATTGCCGGGTATATGCACCTGATAGGTAGCGCCCTGGTCCTGCGGAATATTAGCCGTTCCGTTGTTACGGCAGCAACGCTGATAAACAATATCGTAGCCACCGGGCGTTCCGGGCAAGGTAACAGTGCAGGTATAAATAGCCCGCTCCACACAAATATCCGGCTGCACCATACAGGGGTTGGTAATAGGCGGGTTCAGCGAAGTAGCCCCCGGAAAAAACATAGATGGCTGCGAATACACATTCCCGCCCGCATCAAAAATGGTCAGATACTCCGGGTCGCCAAAGGCAGCACAGGCGGTGCAATAACAATCGCGGTAAAGCTTAAGAGTAACGCGGTACTGGTTACCACCCAGACAATCGTAGTATAGTTCCCCGCCCACAATATGCGCAGCACGCGCATTCGTAAACGAAACCAGCAACAGCGTTATGTAAAACAGTTTCTTCACGTGTCAGGGAAAAGGGTAGCGAATGTAGTTGAAAAAAGAAAACCTGTCATTACTAAACGCAGATTTTGAAGCAAACGTTGGCTGGCCGCTGAAATTTACAACAGAAACAATTTATGCTCCAGCAGAGTTTCTGATACCTAAGCATACATCTTATTCCCTGCTGTCCGCGTCTTAAATACGAAAATAAATCTATCTTTCGTCCCCAATTTTGATGCTATGAAAATGAAATGTACCCTGTTGTTACTGTTGTCTGTTTTCGTTGGTACAACTGCAACCTTCGGGCAGAATAACGTAGGTATCGGAACACCCAATCCCGATGCCAGTGCTATTTTGGAATTGAACGATAACGGCAAAGGGCTGTTAGTACCCCGTATGACAACCGCGCAGCGCACTGCCATCGCCACCCCCGCAAACGGTCTATTGGTATTTGATGTTACTCTTAACTGCTTTTTCTATTATACCACGGCAACTAACTGGCAATCGCTTTGTCAGGCATCGGGAGTAACAGGCCCCACCGGTGATACCGGCCCTCAGGGCGTTGCGGGCGTTAACGGAACAAACGGTGCAACCGGCCCGACAGGAGACACGGGACCGGCAGGAACCAACGGAGCAAATGGAACAAACGGAACGAATGGAATTGATGGGGTAACCGGACCTACAGGCCCTACGGGAGCCACTGGTCCTCAGGGCCCTGCCGGTGCAGCAGCCAATACCGGTGCTACAGGAGCAACCGGAGATACCGGCTCTCAGGGCATTCAAGGCATACCGGGGCCTACCGGTGCCACAGGAGCACAAGGCATTCAGGGAGTTGCCGGTGTAACAGGGGCAAACGGGGCAACAGGCGCCACCGGTGATACCGGCCCTCAGGGTATTGCAGGTGTTACCGGTGCTCAGGGTATTCAGGGAGTAACCGGCTCAACCGGAGTAACAGGCCCTACCGGTCCCTTAGGCACAGCAGGCGGAGACCTCTCGGGAACATATCCTAACCCTACTGTAGTGGGCTTACAGGGTATAGGTGTTGCAGCTACCGTTCCGCTCGCCAATCAGATTTTAACTTACAACGGAACAGATTGGGCGCCTAATGACGGAAATGCACTTTTCTGGAAGATAACCGGTAACTCAGGCACAGTACCCGCCACCAATTTTTTAGGAACTACTGATAATGTTCGTCTGGTATTCAGAACCAACAACCTTGAACGCGCCACCATTGACGCCACTGGGAATGCGGGAATCGGAACTGCCGCTCCTGCAAGAAAACTTCACATAAGCGGTACATTTAATGGTGCAACTCTTGGCTCCGGGCAAGTTCGCCAGGGCAACATAACCTCAGCAGGAACATACGGTGGCGGAGTCGTTAATCCGACATTCAATATTCAGCAGCCGGGCATTCGCGTAGATGCTTTTGGAAATGCAGCCGGTTTTAATCCGGTGGCTACGCATCCCACCAATTCATACCCGCGCTATGTAGGCGTTGATGCGAATGGCGATTTGGCTGTTATGCAGCCGCGCACCGAGTACTACAATGTGGTTAATACCGCTCCGCGCACTGCTGTTACATCCGGTGTGTTTACCGTGAACCCTAACATGTCGCAAACCATCACAGTACCTGCAGGGCAAACCGCTGAAGTGTTTTGTTTTGCTTCTATAGGTATGGTAAATACGTCCGTAGCTCCGGGAGTTGTTAATACAGTGGATATAGCATTCTATTCTGACAATGTATTGTTTCCTTATGGAGGATTTGCGCGAATTAGCTGTACCAATTCTTCTACCGGTGGCAACTCATTTGCTAACCAATCCATCATGGCTATGATAGTTTTAAATGCCGGTGTGCATACGGTTGACTTCCGCTCCCGCAGAAACGGAGGAACGGCTGGCGAATCAGTTACCATTGGAGGTGACGGCTTTACATCTGCCCTTGCCGGAGTCATGAATCTTATTGTTCACTACCGATAAAATAGCAGCGTGAAGAGTTTGTTTTGGGCACTGTCTTTTTGTTTTCTCTCGTCTTCCCTGAAAGCGCAACAGGCAGATTCAGCCCATAGGGATTCGCTTGGGAGGGCAAGGATTATTGTGCCGGTAAATCTTTTGAAGGATAAACCAGCCTCTGCTTTGAAAAAAGATTTTCAGCAGGAGAAAATCAAGCCTGTTCCGGCACAAGTACCCCGTAATGCCAATATACCATTAGCGCCCGACACAAAACGATGATGCTTGTAGTTTTCCGGAAAAGCAGAAATAGATTACCTTTCGATTTCAATATTTGCCGGTGAACAAATTTTACATATTCCTTCTTTTTCTTTCGGTTTCGTTTTTCAGCAATTTGCTAAATGCACAAAACAACGTGGGTATTGGAACACCTAACCCTGATGCCAGCGCAATTCTGGAATTGAATGATAACAGCAAAGGGCTCTTAGTGCCGAGGATGACAACCTTACAACGTACTGCCATCGCTACCCCCGCAAACGGACTATTGGTATTTGATGTTACTCTTAACTGCTTTTTCTATTATACCACGGCAACTAACTGGCAATCGCTTTGTCAGGCATCGGGAGTAACAGGCCCCACCGGTGATACCGGCCCTCAGGGCGTTGCGGGCGTCAACGGAACAAACGGTGCAACCGGCCCCATCGGAGACACAGGACCGGCAGGAACCAACGGAGCAAATGGTACAAACGGAACGAATGGAATTGATGGTGTAACCGGACCTACAGGCCCTACAGGAGCCACCGGTCCTCAGGGCCCTGCCGGTGCAGCTGCCAATACCGGTGCAACAGGAGCTATCGGAGCAACCGGTGCAACTGGTGATACGGGCCCTCAGGGTGTCCAGGGAATACAAGGTATACCGGGACCAACCGGGCCAACCGGTCCTCAAGGTGTACAAGGAGCAACCGGTGACACAGGTCTCCAAGGACTGCAGGGTAATACGGGTGCTAATGGAACAATCGGTCCTATGGGAATACCGGGGCCACAAGGTATACAGGGAGCAACCGGAGCAACAGGTCTGCAAGGCAACCCCGGTGTAGCTGGAGTTACCGGACCACAGGGGATTGCGGGTCCAACCGGTGCTCAGGGAGTTCAAGGGGTAGCAGGAGCTACAGGTGCTACCGGTGTAACCGGACCTAACTGGACTATTTCAAATTTTGCCTACAACACTAATGGTACCTTAAACATCGGTACCACCGAGCCACAAAGTTTCACCACCACCGCTAAGGCATGGTTGCTTTCCGGCAATGCGGCTACAACTCCGCCAACCGATTTTATAGGCACCACCGATGCTAATCATTTTGTTGTAAGAACTAACAATGTAGAAAGAATGCGGGTGCTTTCCACCGGTTATGTTGGAATAGGGACTACTACACCCATTGCACCATTTGAGGTTTCGAGTGTTGGGTTGGATGCAATTTACGGGCATAGCGCCAACGTAGGTGGTTGGTTAGGAAGAGAAACAAATATTACCATAGGAATTCCTCCGCAAACGTTGAGCGGAGCAGGGGTTTTTGCTAATAACCCTTCTGCGGGGTATGCCAGCGTTTTTTCACAATCAACAGGTGCTGCGACAGTGGCTTCAAATATCTCTTACTCAGATGTTTGGATTGCTAACTACAATTATGTGCAGAATGGAGCCGCAGCAACTAACCCACCGGCTATATACGGACAGCTGAATATTACAAATGCTGCTTTAGGCAACAATCAGATTGCCATTCGCGGGTTGAACAACCGGACCACAGTGGCCGGAAACCCGGGAACCAGTATTGGAGTAGAGGGGATGGCAAATTCACAAAATCAGAATTCAATAGGAGTAAGGGGAATAACTTACAGCAACGGTGCGACCTCTATGGGGGGATATTTTGAAGGGAATAATTATACCGCTACTAACTACGCCTATGCTTTTGTAGGCGGACGAACATTAGCCGCCAATTATAAAATTTACGGAACCGGCACGGTGAATGAAATTATTCCAACGCCAACTCATGGACGAATAACTTTAACCTGTCCTGAATCACCGGAGTATTGGTATATAGATTACGGAACCGTAAAACTGGTGAACGGGCGCGCACATGTAAATCTTGATCCTGTTTTGAGAGATATTGTGGTGATTGATGGGGATAATCCACTTAAAGTCATTTGTCAACCCGGATTTGAGAACTGCAAAGGAGTAGCAGTGATAAATAAAACCAATGCAGGATTTGATGTTGTTGAGTTAAACGGAGGAGCCGGAACCGGTGAGGTAGATTACCAGATTGTTGCGAAACCAAGAACAAATTATGGATTGGGAAGATTTTCTCAGGCACCGGGACCAAGCTGGTTGAAAGCAGAGAAGGAACCGGCTACAGCAAAAGCAGCTAATCAGCCAGACCCGAACAAAATATTCACCTGGCCTTCTGACCATATTGTTTACAACTACAATCCTGAAGATTTTACCGGAATAGGAGATGTGATTCCTGCCGGGCCTCATGCGGGAAAGATAAAACTCGGCAATGGTAAGTATGCTGAAGGATTACCGGTGGATAAACAAAAATTACACTAACTACAAAAAGCAGTGAATCTCTGAATCGCTGATATGGTTTCTTTCTTCCTTTCAAACACGCTCATGTGCTTACAGTTATCGAAAAAGTAAACGTCTGCTATAGAAGGAGACGATGATTGCTGTGATGTGAGATCAAACGGGGCGCTTTCATCCTGTTTGCCATTAATCAGAAGTACCGGCACCTTTGCATTCTTCAAAACATCTTCTTTGCTTTTCCGGTTCATCATGCCGGTATTGGCGGCTATCAACGCTTCCGGTGAATACTTCTCGGCTTTCGCAATAAGCTTTTTAATCAACCTCTCCTTCTTAAAGGATGAATGGAAGAGATTGCGGTAGAGCTCGCGCACAAAAACTTTTGTTCCATGTTTGGCAATAAATTCATTTCCTTTTTTGCGGTTAACTTTCTTCTCTGCCGAATCTTCAAAACAATGCGAATTGATTAAGCCAAAGCCTGAAAGCATGCCGGGATATTTTTCTGCAAAATAGAGAGCAATGTATCCGCCCATGGAATGGCCAAGCATTACGCAATTTTTTATTTCTTCTTTTTGCAGCATTTCATAAACATCATCCGCATACTTCTCCATAGTAAGTGCTTTTGATTGAAGCGGAGAGCTTCCAAAACCTTCCAGGTCAGGGACAATCACTTTGTAATTTTTTGATAATGTTTTTACGGTTTCATTCCACATAAACCCTCCTTCCACAAAACCGTGAATAAGCACAATCGTTTTTCCCTTGCCGGTTACTTTGTAATGCATATGGCCTGATAAATTTCAACGAAAATAAAAAAGGTGCGACCGCAAAGCCGCACCTTTTCATTTTTGTTCAGGAAGAAGTTATTGTGCCACTACTAATTTGCGGACACCTACTTTTTCACCGCTTGTAACTCTCACCAAATATATGCCGCTACTTAAATCAGCAATATTTACAGTGGTATTGTTTGAATTTATCTGACCATTAAGAACAACCTGTCCAAGCTGGTTCATTAACTCATATACCGTGCCCCTTTCAAACTCCCCGTGAAGAGAAATCTGACTGCTAGCAGGATTTGGCATGACAGCGAAATCGAAGCTCTCCAGCGAACCAATTCCAGAAACCGTAGTGCCCAATGTAGTAACAACAGTATTGGTAACTACCGGTGCATTGAAGTCGAAATAGATATCAGCTGTATTGAAAATTTGGGTGCCGTTAGCTAGCCCGGGTTTCAGTTTTGCATGAACATCAATGTAACCTTGGCTGGCAGCATAGTCAGCACCACTATCAGGCAGGTTGATGTTCGCAAATGTAACCACCAATTCACTGCCTATAATCTGAACGGTATGCTCATGACTGGCACCGGTTACTTTCACACTTGTTAAATCAATGTTGTTACTGATAGCATCGTGAATTGTCACCGTTTGAGCAGGTGCGTTACCGGTATTCTGGAAGCGGATGCGATACGAAAGCTGATTGGTGCTTAAAGGAACATTGCCGTTATCGCCCATTCCTTTTGGCGATACTGCTTTGTCATTCGGATCCCAGGAACCGCTTACTGAATCAATCACTATTGACACATTATTGGCGGGCGTTAAATCTCCGCTAATCGGATTTACCCATAATGTATCTTCAGCCAAACTTCCGAGTACAAGTGAAACGTTTGCATCTAAATCAACCATAATGGAATTAGATGTGCCGGGGAGCAAACCACTGAAGTTGAAAGTAAGCAACCGGTTCACCACATCGTGTGATGCAGGGACTACACTCGTTGCATTCACGGTTGTTCCTGCCGGGTAACGATATTGAACAGTTCCATTCATAAGAATGGTTCCGCTGTTGTAACAATCTAGATAAACCCAAACCGGAAAACCCGGAGAAACGGATGTTTGATGGAAAAGATAAGCTTCCAAATCCTGTATAGGAATATTGCTCAACTGCTGGCAATAACTCGAAGAACATCCATTAGCATCTGTAGTTGTAAGACACACTGTCCAGGTTCCAGGTGTATTGTATGTATGAATTGGATTTTGAACTGTTGACGTATTTCCGTCACCAAAATCCCACACCCATGTTACGGGAACGTAAGAGGAATAATCTACAAAGTGAAAAGTGGAGTTATTCGCGCTGTCAATGTAATTGTAGAAGTAAGCCTGACAGCCGGGGTAGTTAAGCGAATCACCGTGCACATATATGTACTCCGAATAAGAGCAGGAATCGCCATTCGTGTAATACACGTTCATGGTCACATAAAAATACCCCCCCCAGGAGTTATTGACAAATGTATGTACCGGATTGGCGGCAACATCTGTAGTTCCGTCACCGAAAGTCCACAACCAACTGGAGGCAGTAAAAGCCGAATCATTTTGTGAAGTAAAATTCACCAATCCTGGGAAGAGTGGATTTGACGCTACTGTGTAACTGAAATAACAATTCCCGGTTCCCTGGATGGCGTAAGTAGCAGTACCTACACATCCGTTTGCATCCACTACCGAAACATAGTAAATGCCTGGTGTAACGTTGCAGATAGTTTGACCAACTTCATTGTTTGACCAATAGTATGTATAGGGAGCTGTCCCTCCTGAAACATTAACAGTTAATGACGGGAAAGCTGCTCCGCAACCGGTGGAAGATTGTGTAATAAAAGTAGAAAGCTGGCAGCCGTTGTTGCCCGAGCAAGCAGTGCCGGTGCATCCGTTTACATCGGTAACGGTTACACAAATACCCAGTCCGGGGTTCAGCTCGCACGCGCTGCTAGCTGTAGAGCCATCGCTCCACAGGTAAGTAAAAGGGGGAGTGCCGCTATTGTTTACAACCGTATATGCACGGTTACCACCAACACAAACTATTAGTGAGTCCTGTACAAGCCCAATACCCAATGTGCAACCAGGGCCGGCTTGAATGTTGAATACTACTGTGAACGTATCGCAAATTGGAAAAGTAATTACCCCATCGGTTACACAACCGTAAATGCGCGCGGTGTCCGAACCTACAAGTCCTCCCGGTGCACAATAAGTAAATACTCCATTTGCCGGTGCCACTGCAATAGTGCCCAGTGTTGGTGGGGTGAGTACGTAGGCATTTGTCACCACCCAATTGTTGGGTGCCGAATCGCTGTTCATACAAGAACCGGCAGTAACATTATAAGTAATTACGTTGGAGATTTGGCTGAATCCCGTTGCTGAAATGATAAGCAGGACCATCATCAGCAAACTATTTTTTAAATTTTTCATAATTATTGATTTAATGATTAACAAAAATCTATTCTAAATTCGTTTTGCATTTTTCTATTTGCCGGTGCAGCTCCTGGAGTTTGTGCCGGCTCTTTTTTTATTGGCTGTTCATAAGCAGTTGTTTTAGTGTTGAACAAATATTTTTTGAGTAGAAGCAAAATCCACCGTTTTTACCTTCACGAAATATGTTCCACCTGCCAATACAATTTCTTTCAGGTCAATTTGAATTTTATTGGTTTTGCCGGTTTGAAGGGCATGCATCTTTCTTCCGGTTATGTCATAAATTTCAATCTCCAGTATTCTTTCTGCTTCAACAAAAATTTGATTCCCTGTTGGATTTGGATAAACTTTAACGAAGCTACTTTTGACTTCCCCAATACCGGTTGCTGTTTTGTAAATCGCGATAGAAGGTTGTTGCATGCAAACATCACGCACTATATTATAAGGGCTGATGAGACGCGTATTCTTTAGTTTTAAGATAAGGTTGTGCCAACCGGGGGCACTTACAATGCCATCAATGTTATCGTCTATCGGCAACCTTGCCCGTAACAACGTTCCCCCTCCGCTTGCTGCACTATGATTTGTCTTTGTTAGGGCAATTTCAATCTCTGCATTTGTTTGGAAACTGCGTTTGAAAAACAATCCCGCATCATTTTGTAACAGCCATGATGAGTCAGTAAAAAATTCAACTTCATCACCTGGTACAAATCTCGAATCAAACTCAAACGTAAAGGCAATTCCGTACGCTTCATTCAAACTAAAGTTGTTTCCGAGTTTTATAACAATATCCAAAGTGTCCCCGTCATAAACGGTATCGCCCGAAAGGGATTCGATGTAAAATGGAATACCGGTACCGGTACACATGCTTGTATCAGTCTCAAATGTGCCCGGGAAAGGAAAGCTATCATGATAAGCGGTTTCAATAGAAATTAAATCCTGTGCATCTACAATGCCATCACCGTTGCAATCGGCTGCACCCGGATTGGTGTTTAAAAACGATGAAGGATCCCATGCAAGCGCATTTACCGAACCAGAATCTAAACGTGCGGGACCGACTAAATTGTAAGCCAGACCAATAGCGAGTACATCAAAATTTTCGACTTTCCCGTTCTGGTCAGCATCGCCTGGGAAAATGAAGTTGTTATAGCTAAGCACATTTATATAGATTGTTGCAGAGGATGTTTGCCCGCCAGCAGCAATCATGTACATGAATTGGTCCGCCCCGCGGAAGCCCGGGTTTGCACAGTAAGTGAGATAATTACCATTCACCGTTGCGGTTCCGTTTTGCGGTTGCGAAAGCACCTGCAAAGAATCAAGTTGCAGTGAGTCGAGATTATCGTTAGTTGTTACATCTAAGTAATAACCACACGAATTTTCAAGCACGCTAAACAAATCGCTCTGTGCGTTTATCTGCGCTTCTGCCTTGTTGCAGAACAAAATCATTGTACCAACTAAGGCACATATGAGGGGGTATATTTTCCGGTTTTCCATAGACACTCCTTTTGACGATACAAACATGCAAACTCTGTGTGGCAAAAAATGATACATTTTTTATTATTTTTCGGATATTATTAGATTTAATATGACAAAGCTTCCATTCAGCATACGATTAGAAGAATTGTACCGGATTCTTTCCGAAGCAGAGAAACGGGAATTGTCACGATATCTCTCTTCCTCTTACTTTAACCGCGATGCAAGTCTTTTGGGCTTACACCAATTTCTCAGTAAAGAACAATCGGACGAAGTAAGATACGATAAGAAAGCGGCATGGAAATTTGTTTTTCAAAAAGCCGCTTACAATGAAAAGAAGTTCCGCTACGTGGTGTCAGATTTAATCTCGTCCGTGGAGGAATTCATTTACACGCAGCAAACACTGAACTCAAAACCCAACTATGTTCATGTGCTTGATGAGTATTACACGTTGCGTGAAGCAGATGAAAACAAATCTTCACTGGCAGTAAAAGTTATCAGCAGGAAAAATGCAAAGAAGAATGTTCTGAGCCCGGAGCATTTTCTGGAAGAACATTTTAAGAATGAGCTAATAGAAGAGTTCCATACGGGGTCATTAAAGAGGTATACAAAATTTGTTGCTGAAAACAGAAGGGACACACCTTCGGGATTGGATGTTTACTACGTGATTGAAAAATTGCGAAAGATGTGTCTGGTGGCAAACGACAATAATGTATTCGGAACTAAGACAAAGTGCTTTTACGAAGGCGAAGTGTTGCAGCTCGCCCTATCGAAACAATTTTCGAAAAATGAATTTGTGCTAGCCTACCTGTGTGTTTACCGCCTGTTAGTTGACAAGACGGAACCACAGTACTATACACTCAAAAGAATCATTTCTCAGCATGGATACGATTTTGAAGACAAAAACCTGGCAGAGATTTTTACATACGCCCGCAACTTTTGTATTCGCAAGGTGAACGCAGGCCGGAATGATTTCTTCGAAGAACTTTTCGATTTGTATCAGGAAGGTTTGAAAAAGCGGGTGCTTTTGCTCAATGGAGAAATTAACGAACGGAATTTCAAGAACATTGTTACCACGGCACTCCGGACAAAGAAGTACGACTGGACGTTTGATTTCATCAATGAGTATCGTTACCGGTTAAACAAAGTAGTACGCGAAAATGCTTACAACTATAATCTGGCGAATTACTTCTTCCACACTAAACAGTATGATAAAGCGCTCCGCAATTTACAGAAAGTACAGCTTGGCGATTTGTTTTACGGACTGGATGCCCGCTCGCTGATGCTGAAGTGCTACTTCGAGTTGGATGAGAAGGAAGCATTCCTGAATTCATATTTCAGTTTCCGCACCTTTGTGATGCGTAAGAAAAATGTTTCGGAGCAGCATCGCAGAAACTATCTCAACTTTCTGCGAATTGCAAAGAAACTGATGAATCTGCGCATGCGGGATAAAAAAGCAATTCAGAAAATTGAGGCGGAGATCAAAAACGCTAAAGCCATTGCTGATAAGATCTGGCTGGAAGAGAAACTGAAAATTTATCTGACCAACTAAGAAATAATATTTTCACGCATACAATTTCACCTTATGCGCAAACTTGTATTTCTCTTTGGTCTTTGGTCTTTGGTCTCAGAACTTTATGCTCAGGAAACTACTTTCAAAACCAACGGTCCGGATGATTACCGTGAAGGTGTTCATGCGTTTACTAATGCAACTATCTGGAAAAACTACAACACTAAAATTGATTCTGCAGCGCTTGTCATTCGCGATGGGAAAGTTGTGGATGCAGGCAAAAATGTTTCTGTACCCAAGGGCGCTATTGTTCATGACCTGAAAGGCAAATTCATTTACCCATCTTTCATTGATATTTTTTCTGATTACGGAATGCCCGAAGTGCAGAAACCGAAAAATCAGGAGGATCCGCAAATGGAATCGAATGTTAAAGGTGCTTACGGATGGAATCAGGCTATTCACACAGATTTTCATGCGGCAAAGAATTTTGTTGTAAACGATAAAAACGCGGAAGAACTTCGCAAACTCGGATTCGGCACGGTACTAACTCACCGCAAAGATGGTATTGCCAGAGGAACCGGTAGTGTTGTTACGCTGGCTAACGACAAAGAAAATTTTGTGCTGGTTAAGGCCGCGGCAAGCGCCAATTATTCTTTCCGCAACGGAAGTTCATCTCAGGATTACCCGAGCTCGCTAATGGGCCGCATTGCTTTGCTCCGGCAAACTTATTACGATTCAAAATGGTACGCTACAACAACCGATAAAAAAGAATACAACATCAATCTGGAAGAATGGAATACACAACAATCGTTGCCGCAGATTTTTGATGCCAGCGGTGACTGGCTCAAAATTTTGCGTGCTGATAAAGTGGGCGATGAGTTTGGTGTGCAGTATATCATCAAGGCAAAGGGCGATGAATATCAAAGGGTAAGTGATGTAAAAGGCACAAATGCAAAGCTGATTACTTCACTCAACTTTCCGAAAGCTTATGAGGTGGAGGACCCTTACAAAGCCAACTGGATTTCGCTGGAGGATATGAAGCACTGGGAACTGGCACCAGCCAACTGCGCAGCTTTGGCAAAAGCGGGAGTTGATTTTTCGCTTACAACTTCTGATTTAGAAAAGAAAGATGATTTCCTCCCTAACCTTCGCAAAGCGGTGAAGTATGGTCTGGATTCAACAGTGGCATTAAAGGCACTTACTTTCAATCCGGCTTCGTTCATCAATGTATATGATAAAGTCGGTTCACTGGAAGCCGGGAAGTTGGCGAACTTCTTTATTACATCTAAACCGTTGTTTGATGAAAAGTGTGAGATAAACGAAAGCTGGGTTCAGGGAAAACGCTATGAGATTAAGGCGTTTGACCAGAAGGATATTCGCGGAGAATATGCGCTTGTCATTTCTGCCAACACACCAACAGCAACTTTCAAATTGAAAATAAGTGGAGATGCAGCTTCACCGAAGGCACAGATTGTTTTAACCGATACGGGCAAACTGGATGCTAAACTTTCATACAAGGACAACGACATCACCATTTCATTTTCACCCGACAAAAAAACAACCGGTAAAATTCGCCTAAGCGGAACGATTAATTATCCCGACAAATCATTAGGCGGCAAAGGCGAGTATCCGGATGGCGGCTGGGTAACCTGGAATGCCACACAAACCAAAGGACCGGATGCAGATACTACCAAGCCAAAGAAAGATACAGTTGATGTAACCAAGAATCTGGGCAAAGTAATTTTCCCGTTTCTTGCTTACGGTAACGAGCAGATTCCTTCGCAGGAAAATTTCATTATTAAAAACGGAACGGTGTGGACGAATGAAGCGGAAGGAATTCTCTCCAGCACCGATGTAGTTATCCGTACAGGAAAAATTTCTTCCATAGGCAAAAACCTTAGCTGTGCCGATTGCAAAACCATTGACGCCACGAACAAGTTTGTAGCCAGTGGAATTATTGATGAGCACAGCCACATTGCAATTTCGGAAGGAGTGAATGAGGGAACGGAAGCCAGCAGTGCGGAAGTCCGTATTGGCGATGTGGTTAATTCGGAAGACATCAACATTTATCGCCAGTTAGCCGGTGGGGTAATTGGCTCACAACTGTTGCATGGTTCTGCAAATCCTATCGGAGGTCAAAGTGCATTTGTAAAATTACGCTGGGGATTTACACCGGAGAAAATGAAAATGGATGGTGCAGATGGGTTCATCAAGTTTGCGCTTGGCGAAAACGTAAAGCAAAGCAACTGGGGCGACCATAACCGGGTGCGTTACCCGCAAACGCGTATGGGTGTTGAGCAGACTTACTACAACTATTTTACGAAAGCGAAGGAGTATCAGAAGCAATGGAACACCTACAACACGGCAAAAGTGAAAGGGATTGCCCCCCGCAGAGATATTGAACTGGATGCCCTTTCCGAAATTCTTAACAAGAAAAGATTTATCACTTGCCACAGCTATGTGCAGAGCGAAATAAATATGCTGATGCATGTGGCGGATTCGTTTGGCTTTAAGGTGAACACCTTTACACACATCCTCGAAGGATATAAGGTTGCCGATAAAATGAAAGCGCACGGTGTAAGCGCTTCTACTTTTGCTGACTGGTGGGCTTACAAGTATGAAGTGATTGACGCTATTCCTTATAATTCTGCCATTCTTACTAAAGCAGGAATTAACACGGCTGTAAATTCTGACGATGCGGAAATGGCGCGCAGATTAAATCAGGAAGCAGCAAAGGCAGTTAAATATGGAGGGCTTACCGAAGAGCAGGCATGGAAACTCTGCACGCTCAACCCTGCAAAGATGTTGCATGTAGATAACCGCACCGGTTCAATTAAAGTTGGAAAGGATGCAGACCTTGTGGTGTGGAGCGATAACCCGCTTTCTGTTTATGCTAAGGCGGAGAAAACTTTTGTAGATGGAATTCTGTTCTTCGACATGGAAAAAGATTTGCAGAAGCGTGAAGAAATTAAGAAGGAACGCGCCAGGTTGATTCAGAAAATGCTGGATGAGAAAAAGACTGGCGGAGCAACACAGGAACCGGTGAAAAAAGAGAATCATGCCTATAGTTGTGGAGGTGGAGATGGAATACATTAGTAAACGGATAAAACAGATGGTACGGATTAAAACGGAAATAAAATCTGATTAATCAGTCAAATTTGTTTTATCCGTTTACCGAATTCAATAAAATGAGCGAGCAATTACTACATAGCGACATTACAGAAGAGATGATAGGAGTATTTTATCATGTCTATAATCAGCTTGGCTATGGGTTTTCTGAAAAAGTTTACCACAAAGCAATGCTCATTACATTAAGAAAGGATGGATGGAGTGTGGAAAGCGAGAAGAAAATCAGTGTGTTTTTTGAAGGAGAAAATGTAGGAAATTATTATGCGGATATTGTTGTAGAGGGCAAAGTAATGCTTGAACTAAAATCTGCCGAACAACTTTCTAAAGAACATGAAATTCAACTAATGAACTATCTGCGCTCTACTGAAATTGAAGTAGGTCTTTTGTTCAATTTCGGCAAATCGGCACAATTCAAACGCAAATATTTTACTAACGACAAAAAGAAATTAAGAGAGTATGAAGAAGAATAAATTCAAGGTAAACGGGTTATTTAGACTTTACAGATTGAGCAGATATAAAAACATGATATCCGTTTTTATCTGCCAAATCTGTTTAATCAGTTTACCTGTATTTTCATTTGCGCAAAGCGATGTGCCGGCACCTGCACCTAAACAGGCAAAGAGCATTTACCTCACACACGCCACCATACACACCGGTACCGGTAAGGTGCTGCAGAATGCCACCATTGGTTTTGATAACGGAAAGATTACCGTGCTGGAAGAAAATCCCTCTTTCAAAACCGATGAAACTATGGGCAGGGTAATTGACTGCACCGGTAAACATATTTACCCCGGCATTATTGCCGCCAATACCAAAGTTGGTCTTGATGAAATTGAGGCGGTGCGTGCCACCAACGACTATGCCGAGGTGGGCAATTACAATCCCGACTCGCGCGCCATTATCGCTTACAACACCGATAGCCGTGTTACGCCTACCGTTCGCAGTAACGGAATTCTTTTTGCACAAAGCACACCTGCTTACGGCACCGTTTCAGGAACTTCTGCCGTTGTTCAGCTGGATGCCTGGAACTGGGAAGATGCGTTGGTACGCGAAGACGGCATTTGGCTAAACTGGCCTTCGATGGTTACCCGTGGCGGCTGGTGGGCAGAACCGGCACCGGCAACTATGAATAAAGATTACGACAAGCAGGTGAACGCCATGAAAGATTATTTCCGCGAGGCGAAAAGCTATAACGATGCCGGTGCACACGACAAAACCAATCTACGGTTCGAAGCTATGCGCGGCTTGTTTAATCAGTCGAAAAGTATTTATGTAAATGTTGACCGGGCAAAAGAGATGCAGCATGCCATTGCTTTTGCTTCTGAATTCGGTTTGCGTTTAGTCATCAGCGGAGGGGAGGAAAGCTGGATGATAGCCGATGAACTGGTAAAAAATAAAGTAGCTGTTATACTCGGAAAAACCCATGAGCTACCCGGTTCTGCCGATGCGGATATTGACCAGCCGTTTAAAACACCGGCTGTGTTGCAAAAGGCAGGAGTGCTTTTTTGTCTTTCTATTCCCGGTGGGTTCTGGCAGCAGCGCAACCTGATGTTTAATGCCGGTACGGCTGTAGCTTATGGCTTAAGCAAAGAAGAAGCTCTCGCGTCTATCACTTCCAGTGCAGCAAAAATTCTGGGAGTAGATGCGCAAATCGGTTCGCTGGAAAAAGGAAAATCAGCCTCACTGATTGTTTCTTCCGGTGATGTGCTTGATATGAGAACTTCGAACATCGAATACGCTTTTATTGACGGTCGGCAGATTGACCTGAACAACAAGCAGAAAGAACTGAACGCTAAGTTCAGTAAGAAGTACGGATTGAATTAAATGCGATAGCACACGGATAACACGGATGAGACGGATTTACACAGATTATATCCGCGAATATCTGTAACAATCTGTGTTATCCGTGTGCCACTGTATTTCTCACTTCGCTTTCAGCATCTCTACCATTTCGCGAAGCAGTTTATTCTCTGCTTCAAGCACTGCATTCTTTTGTTTCATTAGTTGCAGTTCTGCATCGGCAGTTACACCGGTCACCGGTGCTTGTTCTGTTACCGGTTGGGCCGGTTGGGTTTTTTCGGCAAGCCAGTCGAACAAATTCCGATCAAGGATAGAACTCACGTTCATCAACTCGCTCATTCTCCAGTCTTTCTTCCTGATTAAGCGATAGCCGCGGTCGGCACTTACGTTGAGCCGCTTGGCCAAAGCCGGAATGCTGATTTTCAATTCATATAGTTCTTCTTTTACAAAAGCTCCCACATCGGGCATGTTCATCGGTTTGCTGAAACGGCTTCTCGTGCTCCAGATTTTGTTACCAGATTTAGGCATAGATTTTAGGTATTTATACCCAAAATAAAAGCAATTATTTCAAATATACAAGCTTTTATTTCTACAAAAAAAGTAGTTATAAAGTTAATCATATTAGTATATGATATAAATTAATTTATAAATACTAGAATCATCTCAATAAAGACTTTAATATTCGCTGTTATTATCACTAGTTGTTTTTTTAGTTGCTTTACATACGATGATTGTAGTTGCAATTAAGAATATAGTAGAAATATTAACGAAGCTAATATGATTAAGAACGACCTTGGTAGAATTAGCAACGACCAGGGATGTAGAAACAGCGAAGATTTTAGCGTTAACAACAAACGTAAAGTAAACACTAGGGCTTTTCGCGGGAAAGAGGAGAAGTAATTCTCAAAAAAACAGCCACCAGCCAATAATGGCATATATAACAAGAAATGGAATGTACCAAAGCGTTGAAACGAACCACCAGCCGAAAAATGCGAAAACCTCTTCGCGCTTTGCGGGAGAGGTATCAGGTTTGTTTAAACCCAGTAACTGCTGCACTTCGGCAATGCTCATCTTCTCTAAATCTTCCCTCTTGTAATAGATTGGTAGTCCTTCTTCCTCTTATAAAGGCACGAAAGGTTTTGCGCGGAAAGAAAAGCAGGCCCATGGCAATGCCCCCTAAATCCAGAAACCAGGCGGCACCGTATTCGCCACAACCGGTCGAAACTTCCCAGGCGGCAATCTCCGCTTCGCCCTGCCAGTCGCTTTCGTAACCGGTAACAATGTGATGAATGTCGTGAAACATCAGCGCCTTTTTGCGCGAAGCGGTATTCCGAAAAGGAATGCGGAACCACTTAAAATCGAGGCAAGCCCGGTTGCTGTTGAGTCCGCCTTCTTCGCCAAGATGATGGTCAAGTCAACCCCGAAAGGGTTTCAAACCCTTTCGGGGTTTTGTTTATTCAATGACAAACCTCTTCAATTTTCGCTCAAATTCATTTTTCACTTCCACAAAATAAATACCGCGCAGCAAATCATTTACGGGTAACTGCACCTGATAAGTTCCTGATGCCTCCCATCCGCACAAAACAGTTTTTGAAGTTTGTCCGAGCAGATTCGTGATTTTAATTTCCGTGTTTCCCGAATGGCGAAGAAGATAAATTACATTCAGTTTATCTTTTGCCGGTACTGGTGACACGGAAATTCCGGTTTCGGTTTCAGAGATGTTTTTGATGCCGGTGGTTACACAGGCACCCATATAATAACCGGTAACACCTCCCCACATAGTAGCTATGCAGGGGTTGGTATAAGTAACACTATCGCAACCGCAAACGGGGTCAAACAGCGGGGCATCGCAACACAAACCGCCCGGTTCGCAAATCAATGCCGAATCAATACAAATATGCGCACCGGCCAGCGAATCGCAGGCAGTTGCGGTGCAACTGTTGGCATCGCTGATGGTTACACAATAACTTCCCTCTCCCAGATTACCGATAGAATCCATACCGGTTCCGTTCACACCGTTGCTCCAGGCATAATATACCGGTAAAGCCCCACCGGTTACATTCGCTTTCAGCCAGCCGTTGTTGGCAATAAATGAAGTTGGGTTTTGCTTTTGCAGCGCAACAGAAACATTGCAGGCCGGCTGAACAGAACCGGTGTCAATGCAGGTAAGATCCACACCGGTGCCCTGCATGCAAAACGAAATACAGTTATTACCGATAAACGAAAAATTTATGGTGTCACCCAAGTTAAACCCCAGCGCCTGAAGACCAATATTACAAGGCATCAGCAAACTTGCGCCAAGGGTATCAATCAACCAGCATTCTACGCCCTGCACTATCACACCGGTATTGGCACAACTCAAGTGGTAGTTCAGTGAAAGATGATCTACTTTAAACTCCGTTGCCGCTGCTACAAATCCGCAACCGCCAAATACTCTGCCACCGGTAATGGTTATCCGGCACGAATCGAATTGCGAACTGTTATTGGAAACCGGAATGGTCAACTGGCTCCACAACCAGTTGCTTCCGCCTGAAAACTCCCAATAGCCCGCATCAACTACATTGCCGTTATCCAGAATTTCTACCCGCACCGAAACAGTATCCTGTTCAATGTATCCGGAGTCATTTACACAGGGCGCAAAACTCAGTTTATAAAAAAGCGAAAGCGAAGACGGATGCTGCGCGATAGCAAAAGTGGTAGTGGCCAACGAATGAAACATTCCATTGCCTATAAGGTTAGCCGAAAAATTTCCGGAGTACCGGTCGGTATCTTTTACTACAATGTACGGATTCCACGGAGGCAGCGTAAGCGGGCGGCTGTTGGTTTCCCATTGCAGCAGCACGGGTTGGTTATCCCAAAGTTCCATATCGGCATTCGGAATTTGAGCAAACAGAAAACAAAAACTTAAAATGGCGATACCGGAGAGAAGAAGTTTTTTCATGACAGCAAGTTATGGTTATTGTAAAACGATAAAAACTTTCCTTTCGTTGCTCCGCAAAAAAATATTTTCGCGCCTGTTATGGGCAAAGCCAAAATGTTTAAGATTCGGAGTATAGATACATTTTCGAACGTGTTTCAGAATCCGCATTTCACCAAACTGTTTTTGGTGAACAGTGAAGGCGAAGAACTGAACCCGAAGGGCAAGTGGAGCAGCAGTATTTTTAAAAACGATAATCCGCTGGTGCTTGAGCTCGCCTGCGGCAAAGGCGATTATGCCATAGCGTTGGCCAGAAAGTATACCGATAAAAACTTCATTGGCATTGATTCTAAGGGCGCCAGACTATTTACCGGAGCAAAAACAGCAATTGAAGAAAAGCTGAACAATGTTGCCTTTGTAAGAATGAAAATTGAGAACATCCTTAATTTCTTTTCTGAAAATGAAGTGGATGAAATATGGATTACCTTCCCCGACCCGTTTCCGAAGTTGAGAGATGCCAAGAGGAGATTGAGTGCAAAGAGTTTTCTGGAACGATACAAGAGAATCTCAAAACCCGAGGCTATCCTGCATTTCAAAACCGATGACTTGCCGCTTTTTCTTTTCACCAAAGAAATGGCAGAGGAGTTCAGTCCCCGGATTCTTTACAGCAAAGAGAACATTTACTCCGCACCACTTGAGTATGATGAACTCAGTATTCATACCTATTATGAGAGGCAACACCTTGCCAAAGGCCGAACTATCAATTATATTAGGTTCCGTTTATGAAAAAAAGGACAACAGACAACAAACAGCGACTGAAGGGAAAGCCGAAAGTGAAAAAACCGGCTGTTAAACAACAAACAACAAACGAGAAACCAAAAACGAATTACACCTTTTTCGAAAATGTATACGAAGTAGCGCGATTGATTCCGAAAGGTAGGGTAACGAGTTACGGGGCTATTGCAAAATATCTTGGCACCGGAAGGTCGGCACGCATGGTCGGTTATGCCATGAACAATGCTCATGCGCAAATACCCTCAATTCCAGCGCACCGTGTGGTGAACCGCAACGGCATGCTAACCGGAAAGCACCATTTCGGGAAACCCGATTTAATGCAGAAACTGTTGGAAAAGGAAGGAGTAAAAGTGAAAAAGGATACCGTGATTGATTTCGAAAAACTGTTTTGGGATCCACAAAAGGAACTCAATTTGTAATTGAACAGCCAATAATACGCTCAAATTATCTCGCTGTCAGGTTTGCTTATAATGAAAGGAATTATATTTTTGTTACCATCAGCTACAAATGAACGATTAATGAAACAGAGAC
The DNA here is from genome assembly GCA_964493695.1 of uncultured Chitinophaga sp. Classification (GTDB taxonomy): domain Bacteria; phylum Bacteroidota; class Bacteroidia; order Chitinophagales; family LD1; genus Bog-950. The sequence continues at coordinate 55,532 of CAZBPG010000002.1, forward strand.
TTTTACGAAGAACTGTATTGGCGGCACTGATGACGGTAGTTGCAGTGTTAGCGTACTCACAGGGCCCGCCTCCGCCTCCGCCTCCACCGGCACCACCTTCGAGTGTTCCTATCGATGGGGGAGTATTTCTCTTGTTAGGGGCTGGATTGGTTTATGGCTCAAGAAAGTTGTATAAAGAACTATAGAATTCGATTGTTTTTTCATGAAAAAGCCCATTCTGAAATTTTCAGAATGGGCTTTTTAGTTTTTCTTTAGGAAACTAAACTATCGTCCAGGTTTTATCTCCGCTCAAAATATTATTTAAAGGAGTTTTTCCTTTTTTTGTTTTTGCCGTTTCAATTTGCGCAGTCATATCATCTTCAATACAGGACCGCTCGCTTTTGTAATAAACACCAAACGGACGGGGAAAATGTGTTTGGGTGTTGTCAGCAAAGCCGGCAAGAATGAACGCTTTGTTTTTGTCTGCCTCATCGTGAATCCATAAATCATCTTTAGATGCGCCAGAAGCTAAGTCAACAATCACGGGTTTAAAGCCATCCAGTTTTATTCCTTTGCTGTCACCGGCACCGAATACAAGTGGCTTTCCCTGTTCAAGGAAAAGCGCTTCTTCTTTCTTGGTTTCTTTTTCAGTAAAAATGAAAAATGCCGAATCGTTAAACACAGGGCAGTTTTGATAAATTTCAACCATCGCGGTTCCCTTGTGATTGTTGGCACGGCTAAGCATAGCTTGCATGTGTTTGGGGTCGCGGTCGAGGGTGCGCGCAAAGAAACTTGCCTTAGCGCCCAAAGCTAACTCAGCTGGATTGAAAGGCTCATCTACCGAGCCGTAAGGGGTGCTCTTTGTATTAGTTCCTTTCGGTGAGGTTGGAGAATATTGTCCTTTCGTTAATCCGTAAATTTCGTTGTTGAACAACATCAATTTAATGTTCGGATTTCTGCGAAGCATGTGTATAAAGTGGTTGCCCCCAATGGAAAGTAAATCGCCATCGCCACCAACTACCCAAACCGTTAAATCTGGGTTTGCAGCTTTAACACCGGAGGCAATAGCTGTAGCGCGCCCGTGAATACTATGCATGCCGTAAGTATTCATATAATAAGGAAAGCGCGAAGAGCAACCGATACCCGAAACAAAAACTACTTTTTCTTTTTCTGTAACAAATTCGGGCAATACAGTTTGCACCTGTTTTAAAATTGAATAATCGCCACAACCTGGACACCATTTTACTTCTTGGTCACTGGTAAAATCTTTGGCAGTTAACTTAACCGGTGCGTTTTTTTCTAAAGTTTCTGTTCCCATATTTTATGAATTGTAAACTTCCAACACTTTATTCTTAATTTCTTCCGTTTCAAAAGGTAAGCCCTGAATCTTATTCAGCCCTACAGCGGGTACTAGATATTTTGCGCGAATCAGTTGCATTAACTGTCCGCAGTTCATTTCAGGAATTAAGACCTTGTCGAAATTGTGGAGCAGCTCTCCGAGATTTTTGGGGAAAGGATTCATGTGACGAAGGTGAGCGTGTGAAATATCTTTGTACCCTACATTGTGCAATTCTCTCATCGCGGTTTTTATTGCGCCATAAGTTGAACCCCATCCCAACACCAGCACTTTCCCTTTTTCTGGACCGCTATCCGTTTTCAGCAACGGAATTCTATCGGCAATCTTCGCCACTTTTTCTGCGCGAAGCTTTACCATCAATTCGTGATTAGCTGAGTCGTACGAAACGTTTCCTGTTTCGTTTTGTTTTTCCAGGCCACCAATACGATGTTCCAAACCTTTAGTGCCGGGCTTTACCCAAGGGCGTACTCCACGGTTATCGCGCTTATACGAAAGGAATTTACCTTCGGGGTTGTTATTTTCGGTTGTAAACTTTACGGTGATTGGTTTCAGCATATCCTCGGTAGGAAATCTCCATGGTTCTGAACCGTTGGCAATGTAACCATCGCTAAGGAAGATGACGGGAACCATGTGCTCAACGGAAATTGCGGTGGCTTCATATACTGCATCGAAACAATCTGCCGGAGTGGAAGCAGCAATAATTGGAAGAGGTGCTTCACCGTGGCGACCATACATGGCAAAAAGCAAATCGCTCTGTTCAGTTTTTGTAGGAAGCCCGGTAGATGGGCCGCCTCTTTGAACGTCACATATCAAAAGTGGAAGTTCAAAGATGGTAGCCAAACTCATCGCTTCAGATTTCAAGGCTAAACCCGGACCGGATGTTGTAGTAACACCTAGTGATCCCGTGTAAGCAGCGCCTATTGCTGTACAAATGGCGGCAATTTCATCTTCAGCCTGAAATGTTTTTACCCCGTTGGCTTTATACTTTGACAATTCGTGAAGTATATCAGAGGCAGGGGTAATAGGGTAAGAGCCAAGAAAAACCGGCAGCCCGGCTTTTTCGGCTGCTGCAATTATGCCAATGGCAACTGCCTGATTGCCTGAAATATTTCTATAAATGCCAGCGGGTAATTGAGCTTTAGTGGTGCGGTAACGGGTGCGGAAAATTTCGGTATTATCGCCATAATTCCATCCGCTTTTCAGCGCGGCAAGGTTGGCCTTAAGTATCTCCGGCTTTTTCTCGAATTTTTCCTCGAGCGATTTAACCGTAAACTCCATGCTTTTATCAAACATCCAGAACAAGACACCCAACACAAACATGTTTTTGCAGCGCTCTATTTCTTTCATGCCCAAAGGAGAATCTTTCAGTGCCTCCTTTGTTAGCTTAGTTACATCAATTTTATAAACGGTAAAATCATCCAGCGTTCCATCCTCGAGCGGACTTACAGCACTGTCGGGATAACCGGCAAGTTTTAAATTCTTAGAATCAAACCCTGCAGTGTTTACAACTATTACCCCGCCCGGAGTTAAACGTTTTAAATCATTTTTTAGCGCGGCTGCGTTCATAGCCACCAATACATCGTAGCGATCGCCAGGAGTAAAAATTTCTTTACTGCCAAAGTGAACCTGAAAGCCCGATACACCGGCAATGGTTCCTGCCGGGGCACGAATCTCTGCAGGATATTCAGGGAAAGTAGAAAGGTCTTTGCCGAGCAAAGCTGCAGTGTCAGTAAACTGCATACCGGTTAACTGCATACCATCGCCCGAGTCGCCTGAAAAGCGTATTACAATACTGTCAACTTCTTTAATTTCGGTGGGGCGCGATGCTTTTGTTTCCAATGTTGATTCCATTATTGAAAGTACTTTTGATTTAGAATGAACTGCAAGGATACACTATGCTAAGTGAAGTTTCGCTTTTTTGGCAAGTAACTCTTCATCTGTTTCTACATGAAGTTCGTCAGCTAAGCAACAGTCAACCGGGCAAACCGAAGCGCACTGCGGCTCATCGTGAAAGCCTTTACATTCGGTGCACTTATCGGTAACGATGTAAAAGTAATCATCAGATAAGGGTGGCTGAGTGGCGTTTCCGTCAATAACCGTTCCGTCCATTAGTGTGTAAGAACCGGTTACTCCGGTTTTGTCGGAAAGTTTCCAGCTATCGCCATTTGCATAAATTGCTCCATTGGGACATTCAGGTTCGCAAGCTCCGCAGTTAATACAAACATCTGTAATTTTAATTGCCATAAGAATTGATTTTTGTTTTTATGTTTTAAACGGGCTCGAAAGAAATCATTTTGATTGATAATACAAACGAAACTTTTCGGAAAAGTATTGTGAATAACATTTCTTTGCTTAGTGTTGTTTATGCAAGTTTCATTTCAGATACTTGTTTGATAAGAAGAAACGCACAATATGGGGGCAACATCACTTATACTTTTAATTATCTGCGGATTGGCTTTTGCGGGCGGAGCGCTTTTGCTTTCCAACGTTATTAATCCGGGTACGAAAAATTCACAAAAAGGAGAGGCTTATGAATGTGGGGTAGAAACCAAAGGACAAAGCTGGATTCAGTTTAATGTAGGCTATTACCTCTTCGCACTTATCTTTTTAATTTTTGATGTGGAACTTGTGTTCTTATACCCATGGGCGGTGGTGGTGAAGAACCTGGGAATGGTAGCGTTGGTAGAAATTGTGATTTTCCTTTTCGTTCTTTTCCTTGGCTTTCTCTACGCACACAAAAAAGGAGCTCTCAAATGGCAGTAAAACGGACGTTAGATTTTAGACAATAGACGCGAGACAAATTCAAAAAATGCAAAATTCAGAAAATACAATTACTCCGTTTCCGGGCAGTGTTCATGCTGCTCCCGGTGGAGGAATTTTGGTTTCGAAGTTTGATGATGTGTTGAATTGGGCACGTTCCAATTCTTTGTGGCCTCTGGTTTTCGGTACCAGTTGCTGTGCCATTGAAATGATGAGCGCTGCCGGTGCAAAATATGACTGGAGCCGTTTTGGTTTTGAAGTGGCGCGTGCAACACCGCGACAAGCCGATGTGATAATTATTGCCGGAACGATTGTAAACAAAATGGCACCGGTGCTTAAGCGCCTTTATGACCAAATGCCCGACCCTAAATATGTTGTGGCAATGGGCGCTTGTTCTATTTCAGGCGGACCGTTTTTTTACAATACATATAGTGTGGTGAAAGGCGCTGACCATATTATACCGGTGGATGTTTACATACCGGGTTGTCCTCCGCGTCCGGAAGCACTGATACATGCCCTGTTGACTTTGCAGGAGAAAATAAAAGCAGGTGGGACGAGAGAGAAAATCTATTTAGAAGAATTAAAAAAATAAATAAACCACTAAGAGCACTAAGAACACGAAGAGAAATCTTAATGCCCTTAATGTTCTCAGTGGTAAATTTTTGAAATGACGAAAGAAGAACTCAAGGCGAAACTTACCGAACTTAATCCAACTGCTGTTTTTGATGAAACTGGCGAATGGCTTAATGTTTCTATTGAAGCGAATGACTGGCTTCCGCTGGCGCAGCAACTACGCAATAATGCTGAACTTGATTTTGATTTTCTGTTTTCGGTAGCCGGTGTGGATTGGAAAACACATTTAACGGTGGTGTATCATCTGCGTTCGATTAAGCACGGACATATTATTGTAGTAAAAGCAAAGTGTGACCGCACGAAGCCGGAGGTTGAGAGCGTTTGCAAGATTTGGAAGACAGCCGAACTGAACGAGCGGGAAGTGTATGATTTGTTCGGTATCATATTTCTGAATCATCCTGATTTGAGAAGGTTGTTTTTAACAGATGATTGGGAGGGGTGGCCGCTGAGGAAAGATTATGTGGATGAGGTGAATATTATTAAACTTTGAGAAGATTGCGGATTGCGGGTTTGCAATTGCGGATTGAAATACAGACGTTCTTTGTTTGAGGTTTTGTTTCCAAGCGGAGGCATTTTCGGTTCCGACAGTGCAGTTTTGGCGATTGGAAATGAAGATTCTTTTATAAGTAGTGAAGTTCGGCATATTGGAAGTGCAGTTCCGGTTATTGCGAGTTTAGTTTAATGTATTGTAAATGCGGCTTGTTTAATTGGAGGTGAAGATTGGTGTATTGCAAGTGCAGTTTGTGTTATTGCAAATGCGGTTTTTTGTATTGGAAAATTGGTTTGGGAAGCGGTTAGTTTGATGTTCTTTGGCTGAAAATGCTTTATTTTGGCGGTAAAACATTAAAAATATGGCACAAATGGATAATTCCGTTCCGAAGGTGAACGAAGTAGCAAAGAAAATTTTGTTTGAACAGCACCTGACCGCAGTTGATTTGGCGGATGCAATGAGTTTAAGTAATGACTCGGCTTATAAGCTGCTGAGGCGAACGGATTGGCGGATAAGCGAGATGCTTATAGCCGGAGGTTTTTTGAAATACAATTTCTTTGAATTGTTTGTGCCGAAGAAGAATGATGCGGATGCCGGAGCGAAATTACAGGCAAAGGAAGAAGAGGTGAATGCGATGAAACATAAAATGGAATTGCTGGAACAGGAGAATAAATATTTAAAGGAGTTGGTGGAGATGGCGAAGATGAAGTTGAAACATTGAAGGAGAATTGCGGATTTCGAATTTTGGATTGCGGATTGGAAGGCAAAGTGCAATGGAACGCTGATGACGCGGATTGTTATGAATGAAGAGAATTTGAAAAAATAAAAGTTGTTGGTGACGCATCGCTCCCGCGAAGAAAAGCGGGATGAAACAAGAGCCGATGCTAAAACACCAACAACGGCAAAAAATAAATTTCGGTTGGTGGGGACACCAACCGATAAGGGAAAGTGGAGGCGGTTGCAAATTGCAACCGCCTCAGAAAATAGAAACATGAGTAAATTATTGCCAAAAATCCCTGACACATTCATAGCAAGCAAGATACTGTTGCTTCGTGGCAAGCGGGTAATGATTGACAGTGATTTAGCTGAGCTTTATGGGGTTTCTACAAAGCGATTGAATCAGCAAATGAGAAGAAATATCCAACGATTTCCTGAGGATTTTATGTTTCAATTAACCCCCGTAGAAAAAGAAGATGTGGTTGCAAATTGTGACCACCTCAGGAATTTGAAATTCTCAACGTCTTTGCCATTTGTTTTTACAGAACATGGCGCGGTAATGTTAGCGAGCGTGTTGAATAGCGACCAAGCCATACAAATGAATATTCAGATTGTTCGCATTTTTACTCAAATGCGCGAACTGGCTCTTACGCATAAAGATATTTTAGTAAAGTTGCTGAAGATTGAAAAGAAGGTAACCGAACACGATAAGGATTTGAAGTTGTTGTTTGATGCCGTAAAAAATTTATTGAACGAACCGAAAAAGGAAAGAGTGAAGATTGGTTATAAGGTTACGAGTGGGAAGAAAAATACATTTAACAAGAAAATAAAATAGTTGTTGGTGACGCATCGCTCCCGCGAAGAAAAGCGGGATGAAACAAGAGCCGATGCTAAAACACCAACAACGGAAAAACATTAAATAAATTTCGGTTGGTGGGGACACCAACCGATAAGGAAAGGAAACATTGAGAGAGAATTGCGGAATTCGGATTTGGGATTGCGGATTGGAAGGCAAAGTGCAATGGAACGCTGATGACGCGGATTGTTATGAATGAAGAGAATTTGAAAAAATAAAAGTTGTTGGTGACGCATCGCTCCCGCGAAGAAAAGCGGGATGAAACAAGAGCCGATGCTAAAACACCAACAACGGCAAAACATTAAATAAATTTCGGTTGGTGGGGACACCAACCGATAAGGAAATTTCTTTGAATTGTTTGTGCCGAAGAAAAATGATGCGGATGCCGGAGCGAAATTACAAGCAAAAGAAGAAGAGGTAAACGCGATGAAACATAAAATGGAATTGCTGGAGCAGGAGAATAAATATTTAAAAGAGTTGGTGGAGATGGCAAAGATGAAATTGAAACATTGAGAGAGAATTGCGGAATTCGGATTTGGGATTGCGGATTGGAAGGCAAAGTGCAATGGAACGCTGATGACGCGGATTGTTATGAATGAAGAGAATTTGAAAAAATAAAAGTTGTTGGTGACGCATCGCTCCCGCGAAGAAAAGCGGGATGAAACAAGAGCCGATGCTAAAACACCAACAACGGCAAAAAACAATGAGCGTAGATGAAGTAAAAGCCCTTATTGGCAAAATCAAATCTCTGGACCTCAAAAGTGCTTCTCATGAAGAATTGAAAGGACTTTTGCAGCAACTCGGAAAGTTTTGCGTAATTGAATCAACTCTTCACAATAACTACGAATTAATAAGAGCTTGTTCTAATAAGAATTTATTCGAGACGTTTGATAATGTTGATAGGGTTTCCTATAAACCTCAAGAGTTTAATAAAACATATTTAAGAGCAAGCACCCCTAATCAAACTATGTTTTATGGATGCAGCCAACAATTTGACAATCCTAAGAGAGTAGAAAGCATAGGCAGAATAACTGCGTTGATTGAATCAATGCCTAAGTTAAGGAATAAAACACTTTCGGGCATTTTCAAAATTACATTTGGAAGATGGGCGGTGAATAGTGATATCAAGCTTATTGCAATTTGCCATCATAAAGAAATGGTAAAGAAACCGCCTCAGATGGAAATGATGTTTGATAGTTATCAGGAACTTGTCAAAAAAACTCCTGAAATTTTGGAGCAATCAATTTTAGTGTCTGAGTTTCTTGCTGATGAATTTTCGAAAGATGTTGAGGTTGGGAATGAACATGAATATAAAATCAGTGCGATTTTTACAGAGATAGTCGTTGAAAAAGGATTTGATGGAGTTGCTTATCCGAGTTTAAGAACTGCTGGTGACGGAATAAACATTGCTATTACACCTGAGAAAGTTATTAAATCACTTGAATGTAGTGTTGTTGGAGAATGCATCATATTTAAAAACAAAGATTCAATTGCTGTTTTGGACAACTGTCATTGTTTTATCGAGAAAGGACAAAAAGACTTTCAATTGAAAAAACCTGGAGTAGACTTATTTAAGCAGCCAATTTTTGTAGATACAATCGGCAGATTGAACCTACATGAGATTGCAGATGCGTGTTTTTTAGAACCAGTAGAGAAGTAAGGGCGGCTGTTCGGGGTAGCGATTGTAGTGGAAATCCTTTTTTATTTTTTACGATGTGCTTCGACTACGCTCAGCATGACATCGAAAAAATAAAAAAGATTGGAACGGAAAGCGCGGTGACACCGGTTGCGTGGATTGAGGAATAGCAAGGTGGCAGCACCCAAAAGGAATTGAATAACGAATATTGAACATCGAATAATGAATGTCGAACTGAAACAAACTGAAAACTTTAAACTCGAAACTGCCCTGTGCAATACGAAGAAGTAGCAACAACCGAAGATGGGAATCTGGTAATTAATGTGGGGCCGCAGCATCCGGCTACGCACGGGGTAATGCATTTGGTGATTACATTGAACGGGGAGACGATTTTGAAGGTGGAACCGCACCTGGGTTACATACACCGGAGCATTGAGAAAATGTGCGAATCGCTTTCGTACCGGCAGTTTATTTATTCTACCAGCCGGATGGATTATCTGAGTTCGCATATTAATAATCACGGTTGTGCGCTGGCAGTGGAGAAGGGCTTGCAGATTGAGGTGCCGGAGCGGGCAAAGGTGATTCGCATTTTGATGGACGAGCTGACGCGCATTGCCAGCCACGTGTTGTGGTGGGGAGCGATGGCGATGGACGTGGGCGCGCTGACTCCGTTTTTTCATGCGTTCCGTGAGCGGGAGTTGATTAACGATATTATGGAGGAAACCTGTGGTGCGCGGCTGACGATGAACTACATGGTGCCGGGCGGGGTGATGGCGGATTTGCATCCGAATTTTGTGAAGAAGGTGAAAGATTTTGTGGCGTTCTTTAGAACGAAGATTGATGAGTATGATACGCTGGTAACTTATAATGTGATTTTTCAGGAGAGGATGAAGGGCGTAGGGGTGATGAGCGCTGCTGATGCGGTTTCGTTTGGCTGCACCGGAGCGGTGTTAAGGGCGAGTGGCGTAAAGTGCGACATCAGAAAACTTGCGCCTTATGATGGTTATGAGAAAGTGAATTTTGAAGAGCCTCTGGAAACTGCAGGCGATAGTTACGCGCGTTATCTGGTGCGCATGCGCGAGTTGCGCGAGTCGCTTAGCATCATTGACCAATTGATTGATAATATTCCGGAAGGAGAATTTCAGGCGAAGACGAAGGCGGTGCTGAAGCTACCGAAGGGAGAATTTTATAGTCGCGTAGAAACTGCGCGTGGTGAGTTTGGAGTTTATATTATAAGTGAAGGAGGATTGACTCCTTACAGAATACATTTCCGCAGTCCGGGTTTTGCAAATCTTTCTTGTTTGAATCAGATTGCAAAGGGGCAGAAGATTGGAGATTTAGTAGCGATGATGGGAACGCTGGATTTGGTGATACCGGATATTGATAGATAGAATTGCGGATTGCGGATTGACGATTGCGAATTGAAAGGGCAGGGAGATATTGCGGATTGAGGATTTGAGATTGCGAATTGAAAAGGCAGGGAGGTATTGCGGATTGCGGATTTGAGATTGCGAATTAGAAATGCAAAAATTCAGATTGAAAGGCAATGAAAGCAGATGAGTTAAAGGACAGAACGAAAAAATTTGCGTTGAGGATTTTGAAAATGGTAAGAAGTTTTCCAAAGACAAGAGAGGCAGATGTAATTGGGACGCAGTTGTTGAGATGCGGAACTTCGGTGGCGGCAAATTATAGAGCAGCATGTAGAGCAAGGTCGCAGGCGGATTTTATTTCGAAGATTACGATAGTCGAAGAGGAAAGTGATGAATCGGCATTTTGGATGGAGTTTATTATTGATGCAGAGATTTTGAAAAAGAATTTGGTGGAAGATTTATTAAAAGAAGCAAATGAGTTGACTGCAATTTTTACTGCAAGCGGCAAAACTGCGCGCACGAACAAAAATCCGCAATCGAAAATCCGCAATCCGCAATGATTAGTTTGGAACACATATCGCAATCTATTCACCAAGCACTTTCTGCTTCACTTAATGGCACGCTTGTGCTGTTAATTGAAATGGCTATTGCCGGTGTGTTGGTGATTGGTTTGTTTGCAGTGCTTGGTCTCGTTTTGGTTTTCATGGAAAGAAAAGTTTCGGCTTATATGCAGATTCGTTTGGGACCGAACCGAGTGGGCTATAAAGGTTTCGCGCAAACATCTGCTGACACTTTGAAACTCTTAATTAAAGAAGGGCTGACACCGGATGGTGCCGATAAATTTTTGTTCAACCTCGCACCACTGCTGGTGATAGTTGTCGCCATGCTGATTATGGCGCCCATTGCTTTTACGAAAGGTTTTCAGTTGTGGGACATTAATATAGGAGTGCTTTATGTAAGCGCGGTGAGCAGCATTGGAGTGATTGGAATTTTGATGGCGGGCTGGGCGAGTAACAATAAATACTCCTTGCTCGGTGCTATGCGCAGCGGTGCGCAAATTGTGAGTTATGAATTGAGCGCTGGGCTTTCGGTGATTACGATTGTGATTCTTGTAGGCAGTTTGAGCATTAACGACATCATCGCTTCGCAGCAAAACGGATGGTGGATTTTTAAAGGGCATTTACCGGTGCTGATTTCGTTTGTGATTTTTGTGATTGCCGTAACGGCAGAAACGAATCGTGCGCCATTTGATTTGGCAGAAGCGGAAAGCGAACTCACTGCCGGTTTTCATACCGAATATTCAGGAATGAAATTCGCCTTGTTCTTTTTAGCAGAATACGTGAACATATTTATTGTGTGCGCTATCGGTGCTACTTTGTTTTTCGGAGGATGGATGCCGTTTCACATTGGCAGTTGGGAAGGGTTCAATCATATCATGGATTTTATTCCGGGTATTGTGTGGTTCTTTGCAAAAGTATTTGCACTGATATTTTTAATCATGTGGTTCCGGTGGACGTTTCCACGCCTACGTATTGACCAGTTATTGAATTTAGAATGGAAATATTTGTTGCCGATTGCGATGTTTAATCTTTTATTAACGACTGTCGTTGCAATTTTGGGCTGGCATTTTTGAGTTTGTAGTTTAAAGTTTAAAGTTCCGAGTTGAATACAAATACAGGTTATGGCAACTGTAAAACGATTTGAAGATTTAGAAGTGTGGAAGAAGTCAAGAGTTCTTTCGAAAGATATTTTTGAAATTATCACAACCGGTAAATTGGCAACCGATTATAGATTGCGCGACCAAATGAACGGTTCAAGTGGTTCGATAATGGATAACATTGCAGAGGGATTTGAAAGAGGAAGCAAACTTGAGTTTATCAACTTTCTTTCTTTTTCTAAAGGTTCAGCAGGCGAGTTGCGTTCTCAGTTGTATCGTGCTTTGGATAGACAATATATTACGCAAGAAAAATTTGATGAGTTGTTTAACAAGGCAGAAGAGATAAGTAAAATGAATGGAGGCTTAATTGATTATTTAAATAAATCGTTGTTGAAGGGAAATAAATTTAAAGATAGAGTGAAGTAGGAGTTCAACTTTGAACTTTAAACTACAAACTCGAAACTAAGGATGTTCATAGTTGACTACATAAAGACCGTTTACAACGCCAGCGCATCGCTTCTGAAAGGAATGAGGATGACCGGTTATTATTTCTTTCATCATAAAGAGATAATAACCGAACAGTATCCGGATGTAAAGGCGGTAATGGCTGAGCGTTTTCGCGGAGAGGTGGTGATGACGCACGATGAAAAGAATGAGCACCGCTGCACCGGTTGCACGGCTTGCGAGTTGGCATGCCCGAATGCGACTATCAAGATTGTAACGAAAATGGAGTTACAGCCCGATGGTAAGAAGAAAAAAGCGTTGGACACTTTTGTTTATCATCTGGAACTTTGCACCATGTGCAACTTATGTATTGTGGCGTGTCCGACTGATGCAATTAAAATGGCGCAGACATTTGAGCATAGCGTGTTTGACAGAAATAAATTGACAAAGAAACTGAACGCACCGGGAAGTAAACTGATGGAAGGAGTCGAGTAGAATTTTGGATTTCGAATTGTCGATTGCGGATTGTTTTTCAATTCGCAATTTCAAGTCCGCAATCCGCAATAAACAGAAAATGGAAGTAAGAGAAATAATTTTTTACCTGCTTGGAACACTAATTATCGTGTGTGGAATTATGTCGGTTACCAGCCGACAGATTTTCCGCAGCGCGATTTATTTGTTGTTCTGCATGATGGGCGTGGCGGGTTTGTATTTCTGGATGCAGTATGAATTTATTGCCGCGGTGCAGATTGTGGTTTATGTGGGCGGTATTGTGGTGCTGATTATCTTTTCCATTTTCTTAACTCATCGTGTAGGAAATGATTTAGCAGAACCGGAATACAAGCGAACACTATTCGCGGGATTGGCGAGTTTGTTTGCCTTTCTTTTATTCTGGAGTGTAATTAAGCGGAATGAATTTTTCGGAGAACAGCCAAGCGGAGAATTAAGCGTGAGAAGAATTGGAGAAGAAATGCTGAACTACAAACAAGGAGGTTTTGTGTTGCCGTTTGAAGTGGTTTCTATTTTATTACTGGCGGCAATGATTGGTTGTATTGTAATTGCCATGAGAACAAAAACAGAATAATGAACACCGAACATCGAATTTCGAATCATGAAGTAAGGGGTAACACTTCGATATTCATTATTCGATGTTCGACATTCGATATTTAAAACAAATGCAAGAAGTAACATTAACGCACATACTTTTTCTTTCAACCGCGCTCTTTTTTATCGGGGTGTATGGTTTCCTCACGCGCAGAAATATGATTACGATGCTGATGGCAGTGGAACTGATGCTGAATGCGGTGAACATCAACTTCATTGCGTTCAATAAATATTTGTGGGGCGGGAAACTGGACGGTGTGTTCTTCACCATTTTCATTATTGCCATTGCTGCGGCTGAAGCGGCTGTGGCTATTGCCATTGTCATCAACATCTATCGCAATTTCGGAAGCATTGATGCGGAGGATGTAGATTCATTAAAGCTATAAACGAACATGTCTGCAATCAACATAGCACTTATTCCACTGCTGCCGCTGGCAAGTTTTCTGCTGCTCGGTCTGTTCGGCAAAAAATATTTTTCGAAGAGTGGAGGAATTATCGGAACTCTATCGCTGTTAGGTTCTGCAGGGCTTTCGTTGTGGACGGCTTTCAATTACTTTTTTGTTTCGGGGAAAGTGGATGGAGTTTATCAGAAACTGGAAGTGCTGAAAATTAACTGGCTGGAGTTTGGCCCGGGAGTTTCTATTGACATCGGATTATTGCTTGACCCTATTTCGGTGATGATGCTGGTGGTGGTGACTTTCATTTCGCTGATGGTGCATGTTTACTCACTGGGTTATATGAAAGGCGAGGAGCGGTTCTCGATTTATTATTCTTTCCTGTCGCTGTTTACTTTTTCGATGTTGGGCTTGGTGTTGAGCAGCAACATTTTTCAGATTTATATTTTCTGGGAACTCGTTGGTGTTTCATCTTTTTTACTTATCGGTTTTTATTACGATCGGCCAAGTGCGGTGGCTGCTTCTAAGAAAGCATTCATCGTTACCCGCTTTGCCGATTTAGGATTTTTGATTGGCATTTTGATTCTCGCTTTTCATGCGGAGACACTTGACTTCGGAACGTTGATTCAGCGATTGACAGATGCTTCTTCTCCGCAATTGCATTCTGCTATTGCAGGAGGATTGTTCGGCATCAGTGCGCTGACATGGGGATTGTTGCTGGTGTTTATCGGTGGTGCAGGGAAGAGTGCGATGATGCCTTTTCATATCTGGCTGCCTGATGCGATGGAAGGTCCTACTCCGGTTTCGGCATTGATACATGCGGCAACGATGGTGGTGGCGGGTGTTTATTTAGTGGCGCGTTTGTTTCCGGTGTTTGCGCTTTCGTGCCCCGGTGCGCTGGAAGTGGTAATGTATGTGGGTGCTGCCTCTGCGTTGTTCGCGGCTGTGATTGCCTGCACGCAAACGGATATTAAGCGCGTGCTGGCGTATAGCACCATGAGCCAGATTGGTTACATGATGTTTGCGCTCGGTGTTTCGGGTTACGGTGGCGCAAACGGTTTGGGCTTTACGGCTTCAATGTTTCATTTGTTTACGCACGCCATGTTTAAGGCGCTGTTGTTTCTCGGTGCGGGCGCGGTGATTCATTATGTGCATTCGAATGAGATGGGCGATATGGGCGGCTTGCGCAAGAAGATGCCGGTGACTCACCTAACATTTTTGATTGCGTGTCTGGCTATTGCCGGTGTGCCTCCGCTGAGCGGGTTCTTTAGCAAGGAAGAAATTCTGACCGCTGCTTTTCATTCCAATAAACTGGTTTACGGAGTTGCATTGTTTACTGCGGGGCTGACTGCATTCTATATGTTCCGGTTATACTTTTCTATTTTCTGGAAGAGGGAGTTTGCGCACGGAGACACGGAGTTTCACGGAGAAAATCATGGAGAAGCACCAATGGCAATGAAAATTCCTTTAATGATTTTGGGTGTGCTGGCAATTGTAACGGGCTTTGTTCCGTTCGGTGAGTTTGTGAGCAGTGATGGCGAAGCGCTGCACAGCGAGTTTCATTTGACGATGGCGATTGCACCGGTGGCGTTTGGCCTGGTTGGAATTTTTGTCGCGCTGGTGATGTATAAAAGTGAAAGTAATTTGCCTGCGCGGGTTTCAACGGCTATGCGCGGTTTGTATACGGGAGCACTGCACAAGTTTTATGTGGACGAGGTTTATGTGTTTGTGACGAAGAAGATTGTTTTCAATTTGATTGGAAGACCATCGGCATGGATTGATAAGAATGTGGTGAATGGTTTGGTGGATGCGGGCGGTATGTTTGCACAGGATGGCAGCGAGGAGTTGAGTGTGTGGCAGAGCGGCAAGGTGCAGGGTTATGCGATTTGGTTTTTGGTGGGAGTGATAGTTCTTGTTTTGAGTTTCGTGTTTTTCGTTTGAGAATTGCGGAATGCGGATTTTAGAATGCGGATTGAAATACAAAAACGGATTGTTATGATTAAAACGGATATTTGCGAGTGAAATGAAACTGATAAAGAGCCACATTAATGAACTGAACCTAATTTGTAAGCAATACGGAGTAAAATCTCTTTTTGTGTTTGGCTCAGTGGCAAGTGATACAACAAATGCTGAAAGTGATATTGATTTGTTGGTTGACTTCAATACAACTGACCCATTGAAATACGCAGATAATTATTTTGGGTTGAAGTTTCGATTGCATGATTTGCTGAAACGCAACATTGATTTGCTGGAAGCAAAAGCGTTGAGGAATCCATATTTGAAAGAGGAGATTGACAGCACTAAAGTTTTGGTGTATGGATAATGAGGGGAAAACATGGCTTGCAGACATACAGCAGGCAATTGCCGAGATAAAATCTTTTCTCCCCGAAAAGAAATTGTTTGCCGAGTTTCAGAAAGACCTGAAAACAAAACGCGCTATTGAATGGAACATAGCCATGATTGGTGAAGCGATGAGTAGAATTTTAAAACAACACCCCGAGGTAACTATAACTAATGCGCGAAAAATTGTTGATACGCGAAACAGAATTACACATGGTTACGATACCGTTTCAGATGATATTATTTGGGCGATTGTGATAAATGATTTGCCGAAATTGGAAGAAGAAGTGAATAGGTTGATGAACGAATAAAGCGAAGGCGGGAAGGTGCAGGATTATGCTGTTTGGTTTTTGGTGGGAGTGATTGCGTTGGTGGAGGGGTTTGTGTTTCTGTAGAAAAATATAAATGAAGTAGATTTGCAAAGATTAAACTAGGCAAATTGTAATGAGCCTAGTTAGGCTTAAATAAAAAGTATGATAACTAAAATAGATGCAAGGGCATATAAGAGTTTAAAGAGTTTTGAAATTGAACCCAAAAACATGAATTTGTTGATTGGGGCAAATGGAACTGGAAAAACAAACTTTAGTGACTTTATAGAATTTCTGTCGTTGACGAGTAGGGTTGGCTTAAAAGAAGCTTTTGATATGCAAGGAGGGATTGATGAAGTGCGAACAAAACTTTCAGCTGGCGGGCGTTTACCAGCACTTAAATGTTCGATTAAACTTGGCCCCGATTTACACAGAGGCATTAAAGAGGCTACATATTCTTTTAGCTTGGCAACATCGAAATCTATAATTGTTGATGAAGAGGAATTAGTAGCAACAGTTTATCCTCGTTCTTCTGGTAGACCTACCCAACAAGAGAAGGTAAAGTTTGACACTAATAAGCCTGTAGATATATTCTTTAAGAGAAAGAGAGATAAAATAGAAAAATGGAGTCATGATCAACTCGGACCTAATCCAGAAATAATTGATGATGAACAAAACTTAATTCTGAATATATATGGTAAACTGAACAACTTTAGAACAATAGCAGAGTATTTCGGCTCAATGCGAGTTTATAATATTGATGAAACGCTAGCAAAACAATCTCCCAATCTGAATGATAGCGAGTTAGAGCGAAATGGTTCAAACATGATAGCGTTCTTGAAAAAGATAATTGAAAATGACAAACTAAGGGAAAGACTTTTAAATGATCTTAGATACGCAGTTCCATATATCAAAAATATTTCTCCAGAAAGGATATTGACATATACCACATTAAAATTTACCGAACAAGATTCCAAACTCGAATTTAGGGCACAGCAAATGTCGGATGGAACAATAAGATTACTTGGTCTTTTGGCAATTTTACGTCAAGTAGTTCCACCTTCAGTTTTGATAATTGAGGAGCCAGAGAATGCTATTCATTCATACGCTGTAAAAGTCTTCGTAGAAATAGCTAAAGAAGTAAGTGTTTCCGAAAAACTACCAATCCAAATATTCTTGACTTCACATTCACCATCTGTAGTCGATTCTGTGTTAAGTCCTGAAAGCATAATAGATGTGCCCACACAAGGCTTTGTATCGAAAAGAAGGGCGGGTTCTAGTACCATTGAAAAAGTATCTCCAAAAGTTATACAAGCAATTTCAAAAAATTTAGGCAGACCGAGTGATTTTCTACGAGAGGGTGATTTTGATGATATTCCGGTGCAACTTCTATTAGCTGACGAGAATGGTAAAGCTATATGATTGTTGGCATAGTTGAGGGTCTAGGGGAGGTTAGATCGCTACCGTGTTTGTTTGCAAAGGCAGGTAAAGTTGTTAGTCCTTTAAGGTGCATTGATATGGGTGGCAAGAGTAATATAGTTAGAGAAAATGATGGTTTTGAAAAGACTATAATAAGGCAGGTGGATTTAGGGGTTAAAAATTTTTTCGTTTTAATGGATGCTGATGTATTTTTCTATCCCTATGAAACTTTTGGACAAGAAGAATTGGGAATGAAGGCGAGAATTGACGCTTTGAAAATTAAATTTCCCACCATCAACATAGGATTATTTTGGGCTAGCAAAAGCTTTGAATCTTGGTTAATAGGGGGCTTAAAAAGAAGAGATGATTATTGTGGTTTGAGGAAGATTAATAGGGCGGTTCCTGGAGATACACAAGCGTTTCCCGAAAGTCCGAAAGTATGGGTTCAAGAGCACATGATTGACGGGAGGTATAATTCTGAAATACAAGAATGTTTAACGAGACATATTGATATTGGTGAAGCAAGGAAAAGAAATAATTCGCTTAGATTTTTCCTAAGTTCCTTTTGACCCCCATCATCAAAAAAATAAATTGAAATGAATTTATCTCTCTTAATTCTTCTTCCGGTTCTTACCTCGCTGGTGGTGCTTACGTGCAGGGATGCAAGGCAGGTGCGGGTGGTGGCGCTGATTGGTTCGTTATTGCAATTGGCTTTGGCAGGGTGGCTGGCAGTGGCGTATGTAAGTGCAGTGAACGAGCAACCCGCCTCTGTCGAGTCGGGCAGGTTTCTTTTTGAGCAGCGCGCGGTGTGGTTTGCGGCTTTTAATATTCAGTATTACGCGGGGGTGGACGGCATTTCGGTGGCGATGATTATGATGACGGCACTGGTGGTGGTGGCGGGTGTGCTGGTGAGTTGGAAGGTGGAGAAGATGACGAAGGAGTTTTTCTTTTTGCTGTTGTTTTTGAGTGCGGGGGCTTACGGGTTTTTTGTGTCGCTCGATTTGTTTATGATGTTTTTCTTTCTGGAGCTGGCGGTGATACCGAAGTTTTTGCTGATAGCGATTTGGGGCAGCGGGCGCAAGGAATACAGCGCGAATAAACTGGCGCTGATGCTGATGGGCGGCAGTGCGCTGGTGTTTGTGGGTTTGCTGGCGGTTTATTTTTACAACGGCACTCCTACTTTTGATTTGGTGGCGCTTTCGAAAACGCATTTGCCGGTGGCGGTGCAAACGAAATTTTTCCCGTTTTTGTTTTTGGGCTTCGGGGTGTTCGGGGCGCTGTTTCCGTTTCATACCTGGGTGCCTGACGGACACAGCAGCGCACCTACTGCGGCTTCGATGTTCTTAGCGGGTATTTCGATGAAGCTGGGCGGCTATGGATGTCTGCGCGTGGCTACTTACCTGATGCCCGAAGGCGCGGTGGAGTATCAGGGCATTATTATTCTGCTGAGCGCCATTGCCATTTTGTATGGCGCGTTTGCCACGCTGATGCAAACCGATTTGAAATACATCAACGCATATTCATCGGTGAGCCACTGCGGGTTTGTGTTGCTGGGCATTGGCATGTTGACGAAGACCGCCATTACCGGTGCGGTGATGCAGATGGTGAGCCACGGTTTAATGACGGCTCTTTTCTTTGCTGCCATAGGCATGTTGTATGAGCGCACGCACACGCGCATGGTGGCGCAGATGGGCGGGCTGCTAAAGCTTACTCCGTTTATAGGCACGGTGTTTTTTATTGCGGGTTTGTGTTCGCTGGGCTTGCCGGGCTTTAGCGGTTTTGCTGCCGAGATGACGGTGTTTATGGGCGCGTGGCAGAACCCGGATATGTGGTATCGCGCGGCAACCATTGCGGCTTGTGCGAGTATTGTAGTGACAGCAGTTTATATTTTGAGGGCGTTGGGGAAGGTGATGTGGGGGCCTTTGGAGATTGCGGATTTCGGAATGCGGAATGCGGATTTGAATATAAATACAGAGGGAATATCGAATAATGAACATCGAATAATGAATGCCGAACAAGTACCGTTTGGAGATGCGGAGTGGAATGAGAAGTTAGCCGCTGTTATTTTGATTGCAGGAATTGTGGTGATTGGTGTGGCTCCGTTTTTATTGCAGCAATTGCTGAACCCGGCAAGTGAAGAAATAAGCAAACAGATATTGCGGGCAACATTTTAACCCTCTCCTTTAGTGAGGATTTAAAGAGGTAAAATAAACAAGGCGACCTTACGGGATCGCCTTGCCTGCAAATAAAAGACGGAAAAACTTAGTTGGTTACACCAAAGCCGTATTCGCTCAGGTTGCTTAGGCCGCTATCGTTGCTGGCCTGCACGCGGAACCAGAATTTTTTTACAGATGCTGTTTCAGCGCCCGACATTGGTAGTGTCGGCTTGGCTGGCGCCACCGTTGGGTTGGCTGCTGGCACTGTTGGCCTGGCTGGCGTCACCGTTGGGTTCGCCACTGTCGCTGTTGGCTTGGCTGGCGCCACTGTTGGGTTGGCTGCTGCCGCTGTTGGCCTGGCTGGCGTCACCGTTGGGTTCGCCACTGTCGCTGTTGGCTTGGCTGGCGCCACTGTCGGGTTCGCTGCTGGCACTGCTGGCCTGGCTGGCGCCACTGTTGGGCTTGCTTTTGGCGCGGTTGACACTACCTGTAGGGCAAATCATACGTTTTTTGTGATAATCCGTTGCTTTTATTGCACATGCCGGGCAGGTGCCTCCGGCAGTTTATCAAACGCTAATTCCGAAATTTACCACCGAAGCATCAAACGAATGAATATTGAAACAATCGGCCATACGGCCTATGCCATTGCCACTTTTCGGCACCGGAGACCAAATGGCGACTTGACAGAATTACAACCCTTCTTTATCTTATCGCCTTAACGCAAAGATTCCGTTTAAATAACAAGTATAAATTGGTATTTGGCTTTGATTTTGTATACTTTTACCGCCCTTAAAAATTCGACACACATACACGAACTTTTTCTGATTTAAAACTTAACTATAGCTATGGCCAATTCTACGTTACCCTGCAACGTACTTAACAAAGTATTGTCAACCCGCACCGCTTTAACCGGTAAACCTTTTTCGAAAAATTTACTGGCAGCCGCAGTCTTGTTGTTGTTTACAACAAGTAAAAGCTGGGGGGGTGTCAAAACTGCGACAATATCTGCCAACATAGCTTACGGTTCAATTGTGTGGACCCCAGCGGGAGCACCTGTGGCAGGTGATGATGTGGTGCTTAACAATAATACGGCAAATACTTATACGGTATCAGCAGTTCCTGCTGCCATACCTGCCACCGGCAGTTTTGCTTCTTTCACAATAGGAGGTTCAGGTAGCGGAAGAATTGTTTTAACAGGTGCCACAAGTACCGTTTGGACAACAGCATTTGTCGCTAACAACAATGTGACATTTGGTGGAGGCACGGTTGCGCTCGGAGTAAGCCTCACTTCAGCGGCAATGACAAGCGCAACAAGCAGTGTCGCTACTGCTAAAAACGTAATTATAACTTTTGGAAGTACTATTGGTATAGGCACTGGCGGAATCTTAACCGTGAATGGCACCGGCAGCATTAGTATTAACGGGAACGCAACCGGGTTATTGACTACTGCAAACACTCAGGTTGTTGTTACAAATGGAGCTAGTATTACTTATACACTTACAGGACAGGCTTGTCAGCCGGCAGCCATGACTGTTCTGTCTGGTGGTACCTTGTATATTACCGGTGCTTCGGGAAGCAATACAATCTCTCAATTCCCGGCAGCGGCCATTTCGATGGCTGGTACCCTTAGGATTGGAGGTAACTTAGCCACCGTAGGGGGATCAAATAATATTAGCTATACGGGTACGCCTATTTTAAGGTACTCAAACACAGGAGCCTTTTCTGCCACTATCAGAGAATTTCCTGCCACAGGGGTTAGTACCGTTATAAGGGATGGAACCTCCGGCCAAACAGTAACGCTTAATGGCGATATAACCCGTAGTATTACTACTTTAACTATGACATCAGGTCATTTAGCATTGACTTCTAGCGATAATTTAACAGTGACAGGTGCCTCTACCTGGACTACAAACAATATAACCGTTCCGGCAAGCAGTACGCTAACCTTATCGGGAGCTATCTCTAACAACGGAACTACAATTGTTGCTTCAGGGGGCGCAGTAGCTTTAACCGGTGCAGGAGGTACTATGAACTTTAACAATACTACCGCACAGATTCAACTTACTAGCACAGGTGCACTAAATATTACTTCTACCCACGCTACTCCGCTTACAAGAACAAGCGGTATAATAACTGCTACCGGTGGCAGTTGCACAGTATCCTTTAGTCCCGCATCGGCACAAAACTGGACTGTTCCGGCAAGTCTGATGTCCGGCACTTGGGCTTTGGCAACTTTGACCTTAAATATGGGTACTACGGGTAGTGTTGTTTTAAATAACACAAACAACATAACGGTTGCCACCAATTTCAATCTTACATCAGGAAAGACCATTATCAACACAGGCTACATTCAATTAGCTGTTGGGTGCAATTTTATCGGCACACCAGGTGTTGACAATATGATTGTAACCTCTTCCACCGGAGATTTTAGACGCGTGATAGGAAGCAATGGTATTGGCTACAACTTCCCTATTGGTGAAAACACCGGCACTGCAGAATACAGTGGATTCGCCCTTACTTTTGCTTCCGGTGCTTCTTCCCAGGTTGTCGGGTTTAGAGTAGTGGACGGAATACCTACCAGCAACCCGGCCGCTTACATTTCACGCTATTGGGTATCTTCCTTCTCGGGCTCCACTACCTATAATTACTCAATGAATTTGCCGTATAACGGCAGTACAGGTGATGTAGTAGGCAGCGAAAGTTTAATGAAGTCGGCTTACAGAGTGTCGGGAAGTTGGATAAGTGTAGGCACCGTAAACACAAGTAGCGATTTAATAGGCTATTCCGGTTTAACAAGTGCAACCGGCCCTTTGACAACCAATAATCAATTCACCGGTTTGGATGTAGCCTGCGCTACTCCTACAGCACCCAATAGTTTCAATCTTTCGGCCATCAGCAACTCATCTACCCCTGTAACCATGGCGGGCACCGTAGGTTTTTCGGCCACCACCAATGTTACAGGGCTTGTGATTTTTGCCAATAGCACCAACACACCCGCAGCTCCGGCAGATGGGGTGGACTATGCGGTGGGCGATGTGTTGCCATCGGGTGCCATTTGTATATACAAAGGCGGAACTCCAAGCACCAGCATGGCCTGGTCGTATGATGCCAGTTTAACCGGGGGAACCGATTTATCACCAAGCACTTTCTATTACTTCAATAGCTTTTCCTATTCATCAGGTGCTACCTGCAACACCAGGTATTCCAGCACCTATGTAGCTTCTACCATGGGGCCGGGTATTACAGCCGGCACTTACCCAACCGTGGGCAATTGTGTGGGCGTCCAAACAGCCAGCTTTCCATACACCGCCACAACCGGAGCACCGGATCAATATAACATTGTTTGGGATAACCTTAACTCGGATGCGATTGCGGCAGGTTTTGTAAATGTGCAGGCAGGGGCTACTTATACTACCGGATTCACCAGCCTACCGGCCAGCCCGGTAAGCATTGCTATTCCCGCAGGGGTGGCACCGGGTGTTTACACCGGCAAATTGAACGTAAAAAACAGCAGCACCGGTTATACTATTCTTGATAATGGAGGCGGCACTGCCAGTCTTCAAACCGTGCAAGTAACCGTAGTTGCCAACACGGGTATTTCGGGTACCAAAACAGTGGGAACCGGAGGAGATTACTTAACCTTTAACGGAGCCAGTGGTTTGTTTGCTGCTATTAATACCAACGGATTGTCGGGCAACCTTACGGTGAACGTAATCAGCGATATAACGGAAACAACCACTACCGCCTTAAATCAGGTAGCTAATTACTGCGGAGGACCTTTTACCATCACTATACAACCGGTAGATGCCACTTTGCGTACTATCAGCGGTAGCCTGGCTACATCTTTAATACAGTTTGCCGGTGCCGATAATATAACGGTGGATGGAAATTACAGCGGTGAGGGGCGATATCTGCGGTTCAAGAATACCAATACCTCTACCGGCAACGTATTCTACCTGACCAACGATGCCTCGTTCATCAACATTGCGAATTGCGATATACAGGGTATAAGTTCAAACGCAGCCAACGCAGTTATCAATATCGGTGCAGGCACAGCTACGGGTAACAACAATATATACATTGACAATAACCTGATTCACGATGCCGGAACAGGTCTCTATCCGCTTCAACTGATTTACTCCAATGGCAGCGCGGGCTTTCCTAACAACACTATCAGCATTACCAATAATGAGTTGTATAATTTCTCGAGTTTTGGCGGAGGTGCAGGAGCCAGAAGAGCTTATGCCATCAATGTAACCAATACAGGCAACGGCAGCAACTGGACTATTACGGGTAACAGCGTTTATAATACCTTTATAGATGGCACAGGGTTTCAAACAGCCATCAGCTTTGTGCCCGGTGTATCTTCTACGAACAATACAATCAGCAGTAACTGGATAGGAGGAAAATCGGCCAATGGCGGAACTGCTAATACCCCTTGGCAAAACAGCTATGATAACTACTCAAGCGGTGAAAACCGTGGAGTAGGGATTATTGTAACCGCAGGAGATGTACTTGTTGACGACAATAAAATTACCAATATCTGGTGGTCAAACGGAGATTATTCGGGATTTGTTTGTCTGCATATTCTTGGAGCAACAAATGTTACCGTTACCAACAACGAATTTGGTAGCGGAACAGCCGGCACACCGGATAACACCAAAATTATTCGGGTAAGCGGAGGTGGTGTTTCACTCGGTGCAGCTCCGGGCTATATATATGGAGTATGGAATCAGAGCACTAACAGCTCTACTACCACCTACGATGGAAACAACTTCTACTACTTATGGCAAAGTGGTGGTTGCTCTTCTTGTGAAGGAGGTAACGTACATTGTATAGCCCATCAAACTGCAGGGCCTGCCATCATTACAAACAACGTGATAAACGGGGCACAAGGCTCTGGATATTATTGGAACCAATATGGATTTAGAGTAGAACCTTCGACCTCTACTTCGGGTAATATGATTGCAAACAACATAGTTGCCGGTCCTTATGTAAATGGATCGGGTGTGGGAAGCGGTGTTACCAATGTTGGTATATATGTGAGAGCCTTAGGAACCAATACCGTGAGCGGAACTATAAAGGAAAACGTGGTTTGGGATATGCGCAGCAATGAAGTGGAGGGATATACCGAAGGTATTTATATTCTGGCTAATGGAGGAGGAAACGGAAACTGGAATATCACTAACAACCAGGTTACCTTAAAGAACAACGGAAACACCGGTGTGCCAATAGGTTTATATGGTATTGAAGTGGATTTGAACTCAGCTTCTACCACCACCGTAGATTACAACTCGGTTTACATCAGCGGTTCTAACGGTGGCTCTCCGGTTAATGGATATGATTTCAGTTCTTATGCTTTTTTCCGGTATCCCAACCAAACCGGTACTGTTACCGGTGATGCTACCACTATACGGAATAATATCTTTATCAATACCCGGGTAGTTTCAAATGGTTTAACAAGCGGTCATTATGCTATCGCTAACCTGGCCAATTCGCTCACCAACTGGTCGGTGAGCGATAACAACCTGCTGGTTACCGGTAATGGCTCAAAATCATTTTTAGGTTATTACGGAGCAAACAGAGCTACTTTGAGCGACTGGCAAACTGCCACCGGTAAAGACGCAGGCAGTTTTACGGCTACCTACACAAGTGGTTCCTCTAATTTTGCGTCTACAACACTTAACCCTGATAACCTTTTCAATAATGCACTCAGCGATTTACATATTTCTTTCCTGGATTTAGAAAGCAATAAATTTGCAGATAATCGTGCAGCAGTTGTTTCAACTGTCACCGATTTTGATGGTGATGCCCGTGACGTAACAACACCCGATATTGGTGCCGATGAGTTTACAGTGCCAAGTCATTTTATCGCAACTACAACAGCTTCTTACGGACCATTCTGTACCAATGCCAGTTCCAATGTAAGTGTGGCATACTCGTCAATTGGAACTTTCACCGGCACTTTCCATGTGCAGATTTCTGATGCCAGCGGAGTGTTCCCATCTAATACTAACGACAACTTAATTGGCTCAGGAACTTCACCAATTAGTGCCACTGTCCCTTCCGGTTTGGCGGCAGGTACCGGATATAAGGTGCGCGTGATTAATAATGGCCCGGATACTTACGGTGTCAGTAATCCTGCTGCATTCACTATAAATGCAGCACCGGCTACGCCAACGTTTACAGCGGCCACTTCAACCAACAATAATCTTACTCCTTGCTTAGTATCGAACAACTATACCATTAACCCGCAAAGCGGCTATAACTACTCATGGTCAGTGCCTGTTGGCTGGGGTGCAGTAACCGGTGGAACTACCAACCAAATTACCGTTACTCCAAGCTTAGCAGCCGGTAACGTAACCGCTTCGGTTACTATAGCAGGCTGCGCGGCAGCTACAGCAAGTTTAAGCGTGGCACCTATTACTATACCTGCAGCACCGGTGGCAAATGGTAACATAACTCCGCAAACAACCGGTGTTAATGCTACCGATTTTACAGCTAACTGGGGTGCGGTAAGTAGTGCATCAGGATATTATTTAGATGTAAGTGCTTCACCAACCTTTGGGTCAACGATTTATGCCACCGATCTTTTTATTTCGGAGTATGTGGAGGGGTCTAGCAGTAATAAGTATATCGAGATTTACAACGGCACCGGTGCGGATGTAGGCCTTGCTGACTATAGATTGCGCCTGTATGTAAACGGAGGCTCAAGCCCTACTAATGATATTCAACTGTCGGGGAACTTGAGCGCGGGAAGTACTATCGTATATAAAAACACTTCCGCTGCTGCTTATGGCGGCTCGGCAACCAGTAATGCCGCTGTGAATTTTACCGGAGATGATGCGGTTGCCCTATATAAAATCTCCACCACCAGCAACGTTGACATTATAGGAAGAATTGGTGAAGACCCGGGAACGGCATGGGCAAGTGGTGTGCATTCAACCGGAGAAAAAACACTGGTTCGGAAAGTTACAGTAACCGGTGGCGTGACTACCAATCCGGCAGGCGGATTCCCAACTATGGTTACCGAATGGGATGTCTATAATCAAGATGATGTTTCGCATCTTGGTTCTCACACCTATAACTTTACACCTTCATTTGTTGCCCCTTACAATAACTATCCAGTAAACGGCACCGCTCAGGCAGTTACCGGCTTAACCACCGGTGATACTTATTACTACCGCGTGCGGGCAACCAATGCCTGCGGTACGAGTGTTAACAGCAATGTGGTAGAGGTAACTACTGTATCTGCCTGCACGGCACCTTCGGCTAATGCTACTAATTTGAGCAACACCACTCCGGCCGCTACTACCTCTATTGGTTTATCCTGGACAGCAGGTACCGGTGCCGATGGTTACGTGGTAGCTATACGCACTACCGATAACGATTTTTCAGCGCTTACTTTTCCCGATGCGGCTTCTCTGCCTGCAGCGGGTTCATCTCCCTGGGCAGATAACGAAGTGACCAATGTGGTAACCGGTGCTACGGCTACAATTCCGGACTTAGCACCTAATACCCCTTATTATTTTAAAGTTTATGCTTACAGAGATTGTTCGGGCACTTATAAATTTAATAACAACAACGCTACCGATAACCCGCTCAGCACCGCTACAGCAGTACCGGCATCTGAAATTTCGATAAAGCGCACTTCTAACAGTGTGGATGTAGCGGACGGCAGCACCTTCAGTTTTGGCTCTGTAAACGTGGGCAGTCCGCTCAGCATTCAGTTTACCATTGAAAATGCCGCATCAGCAACAGGTGACCTTACCATACCGGCTGTATTAAGTGCAGGGGCACCTTTTTCCATAACCGGCCAACCTGGTGCTACTACTTTGGCCCCGGGGGCAAGTACCACTTTCACGGTTCTTTACACACCGGTATCGGGCTTCAGCAGTTATGCCTTCAGCTTTGTCAACAACGATGGCAACGAAAATCCATTCAACATCACTTTTGAGGGAACCGGTGTACCTGCCTGTGTGGCGCCCAATCCGGTTACCAATGTTACTCTAACACCTGGCGCTGGTAACATTACTGGTGTAATTGATGCGCCCGCAGGCGGGGCTACCGGATATCTGGTGGTGCGCAATGCGACTGGTACCCTTAGCGGCACACCTTCCGGAAGCTATAACTTTGGCGATGCTTTTGGAACAGGCACTGTAGTGGCTTACGGTACAAGCACAGCCTTTACCTCCGGTGGCTTAAACAACAATTCTGCGTACTATTACTTTGTATTTGCTTACAACAATACCGGTTGTTTTGGCGGCCCTGCCTATGCTGCGGGGTATAACGAAAGCGAAACTACTTTAAACCTGCCGTACCAGGCATTCGATAATTTTAACCGCAATAACAACAATAGTGTAGGTGAGCCATCAAGTTTACCCGGCACTAATTGGGCAGAAACCGAAAGCGGAGCAACCAGCGCAAGAATATCGGCCAATGCACTCATGCTGGAAAGAGATGGCAACGGAGGAACTAACGGAAGGGAATATGTAAGTTTTGATATGTCAGGCAAGTATCCTACTACATTCAGTAGTGCGGGTTCAAAACTCGAGTGGTATTTCAATGTAAGGCAAACCAGACAGGACCCGGCTGGATTTGATGGTGGAAATTATGGCTGTGCTTTTATCTTGGGAAGTACATCGGCTGATGTAACAAGCGGTGACGGATATGCCGTTGCGATGGGAAACCAGGGTGGTGGCGCTGCTACTACAGAGGGAATTCACTTAATTAAGTTCACTAACGGGTTAGATGCTAATTCAAATCTCGCCAACGTAGTTTCTTATTTCCCGGGTAGTTTTATTATAGAAAACGAGTGGTCAATAAAGGTGACTTATGACCCTGCTACGGATGACTGGCAATTGTTTGCCAGAAATGACGGAACTTATGACGGAAGTTTTGCAGACCCAACTACTGTCACCAACACCGAACTGAGAGGAACCCAAATGGACGACACTTATGTTTCAGGCAACCTGAGTTACCTTATCCCGTACTGGAACCGCGCTTCGGGCAGCAGCGAATATGCCCGTTTTGATAATATCAGCGTTCCTTTGGCGGAGGTAAACAGTTCAGAAATTAAAGTGGAGTATACCACCAACAATCCGGTAAACATTGCCGATGGTACCAGTTATAATTTTGGACCCGTGCAAGTTACCGGTGGCACCTATACAGCCGACTTTACTATAACCAATATCGGCACTACTAACCTTTCGCTGGGCGCTATTTCCATTACCGGTGCAGATGCAGCAGATTTTAGTTATACATCACCAGGCACAGCCAGTTTAGCACCAAATGCTGCTGCTGCTTTTACCATTACGTTTAATCCCTCTTCTGCAGGACCCCAAACAGCAGATTTCAGCATGATTAACGGTGATACAGACGAAAATCCTTTCAACTTTACCCTGAATG
Organism: uncultured Chitinophaga sp.; assembly: GCA_964493695.1. Lineage (GTDB taxonomy): Bacteria > Bacteroidota > Bacteroidia > Chitinophagales > LD1 > Bog-950. The sequence continues at coordinate 84,561 of CAZBPG010000002.1, forward strand.
GTGAAGGAACCAATACGCTGCCGGTTATCAACGAGTTTGTAGCTGACATTAACGGAACCGACACCTACGAATATGTGGAGGTTTTTGGTGAAGGAAGTAAAAACTACAGCAACTTATGGGTGTTGGGCGTTGAGGGCGATGCATCGAATACCGGCCGCATAGAGAATGTTTATCAGGTTGGCACTACCAATGCAGGAGGTTACTGGATGAATACTGTTTCCGGAACTGACAACATTGAGAATAATACCATTACTTATATACTGGTGGAAGGATTTACCGGTGCACTCAATGATTTTATTGACGCGAACGGTGACGGCACTATAGATAATAAACCATGGAACAGAATTTTAGATGATGTGGCTTACCGCGATGTAGCAGGTGCTAAGGTTTATTCATCGGTGTTCTTTACAAGTACTTTTGGAGGCTTCAGCCCGCCACAGAATGTAGGTGGTGCTTCGCGTATACCTAACGGATTTGATTCTGATGCCACCAGCAATTGGATGCGGAATGAATTCACAGGCTTTGGTATTCCGGGCTTTAATACCGCAACCCCTATATCGGTGGAGGCTATTAATACACCTGGGGCAGTAAATGCCAGGTACAATGTATGGACCGGTAACGTGAGCAACGATTGGTCGGTAGCTGCCAACTGGACTAATAACACAGTGCCTGCATTTACTATAGATGCAGTTATACCGAATGTAACAAATGACCCTGTTTTCCCTACAGGAGTTTACCATGCTTCGGCCCGTTACCTGGTTTTGGAAAACAATTCTTCCTTGGATATGACCACCGGTGACTTGTCGGTTTACGCAAATGTTTTAACGGCCAATAACGTTACTGTTACAAACGGTGTGTTAATCATGAGCGGCTCATCGGCTTCTACCGTTACAGCAAATAACATAACTTTAGAAAAGTTACACATCAATAACACGGCTGGAGTTACATTAATTGGAAACATTGCCCTTACCGATGCCCTCGTAATGCAGCAGGGCGATGTAACTAACAGCGGAAGCGTTACCTTAAAATCTAACCTGACCAGCTCAACCGGTTCAGCGGCTTACTTCGATAACTTCACCTATCCAGGCACAGCAGGTATCTTTACCGGTGACCTCACCCAGGAAGTTTATGTGCCTACCTCGGGTATACACATGATGGGTGGTATGGCGAGTACCTTCGACATTGCTACAGAGTTAACCGAATTGAATCTGGGTTCAAGCATCAATCCGGGCAACTATATTATTTCTAACAATTGCAACTCACTGCAAACGGCAGGCAACTCACCTTATGGTCCGCTGTTAGCCTGGGACGAGCAGGCGACATTCCCTACTTCCTGTGCGCAGGAAGGATACAAGGTGATGGCCAGCGGCACAACCGCAAACGGTCAGGGGTTTGCAGCTAACATTAATGCAGGCACTACAGTATCGGTAACCGGTACACCTAACATGGCTAATCCGGCAGGTTCCAATCCAACCCGCGGAATTACTTTGTCAACCGGTGCAACAATTAATACACCTACGCAAAGCGGCACTTCGATATATAGCAACAACGGAAGCCCGTATACCACTATGCAGCGCGGCTGGAATCTGGTAGCTAACCCTTTCAATGCACCATGGAAATGGAGCAGAAAAGGAAACACCAACATCGGTGCACAGGCGTATCGCTGGATAACCACCGGAAACTTCAGAGGAACCTACCAGCCGGTGGCAGAAGGCGATGTGCTTGCTATCGGTCAGGGCTTATTTGTTCAGGCACTCAGCGCCACCACGCTTGAGTTTGACGGCACTCAACGTCAAACCTCCAGCACCGCGGTATTCCTGCAGACAACTTCAGGTCCCGATTTGGAAGTGGTGGTGAGCGGTAACGGCTTCTCGGACGTGACCAATGTTCGTTTCAACGACCAGG
>CAZBPG010000002.1:86475-133257 GCA_964493695.1 uncultured Chitinophaga sp.
TACATTCGATTCTGAAATGGATGCTTATAAACCATGGGGCAATATGGACCAGCCTACTTTGTTTACCGATGTAAACGGAATGAAGATATCTATCAATAACCTGCAGAGCATCAACAGCGCTCCGAATGTAGTGATGGGACTGTTCCCGGGAACAAACGGTACTTATACCCTGTCCTTCAACAATCTCGGCAGCTTTGACCCCACCTCTTACATTTATTTAGAGGACAAACAAACCGGTGGCCCGTGGTTAGATGTGAGAGCGAACAGCAGCTACACGTTTACTTCGAATACTACCGATGCGGTTGACCGTTTTGTGCTGCACTTTACACCGGCTGCAGAAATTGCAACGGTAAACCAGAACTGCAACACACCGGGAACCATCAGTATCACTCAACAGGGAACTGCCGACTGGACTTATATTGTTACCGATAACAACAATGCAACAATATCCAGCGGGTTACTTAACCAGGCTTCACCGGTTACTGTAACCGCACCGGCAGGAACCTACACACTTACACTCGTTGACGCCAACAACTACACCGTGATGAAAACCATTACTGTAGATGGCTCTCAACCGGTTACTGCAACCGCTACGGTTTCTTCCACCGCAGTAGAAACTAACGAGGATGTAACATTTACTAATACCACACAAGATGCAGTAACCACTGTATGGGATTTTGGTGATGACAACACTTCAACCGATGCAACGGCTACACACAGCTACGCAACTGCCGGAACTTATACCGTAACGCTTACCGTGACCAATGAGGACGGTTGCAGTTCAACAATTGCTCAAACCATTACGGTTACCGAGAAAGTGGTTAGCGGTTTGAACAACATTACCGACAACAAGGGCATCCGCATCTGGGGCAACGAGAATAAAGTGTTCATTGACTTCAGTAAACAGATGAAGGTTGATGCCGAAATCCAGATTTACAATTTGTTGGGTCAGCAGTTGGTTAACGATAGGTTTGGCAGAAGCACGGTTTACTCCAAATCAATCCATAATCTAGAAGCGGCTTATATGATAGTAAGAGTGAAGAACGATGGTGTAGTTACTACGAAGAAGGTGCTTATTACCAATAAGTAAAACTCTAAATCCCTTGAAGGGAACTTAAATACAAACGCCTCTCAGTTTTTGAGAGGCGTTTGTATTTATGGCTTTCAGAGCCGGGTTGTTTATCGGATGACTACCTGGTTTTCTTCCATCAGCCTTCTCAGGTTAATCAGCGCGTAGCGCATTCTTCCCAAACAGGTATTCATCGGAGATTTTGTATAATCCGAAACTTCCTTGAAGCTGAAGTTGAAGAAATGGCGGAGTATCACTACTTCTTTTTGTTCTTCGGGCAGCTGCTCAATTAACTCTTTCAGCTTGCCCTCAAACTTTTCCAGATGAATATGCTCTTCTACAGGAATATCTTCAAACTTCATGTATTTAAAAACATCATCGCCCTCACTGGTAACAATACCCGGAGTGCGTTTCAGTTTACGGAAATGGTCAATGCATAAATTGTACGCAATGCGCGCCACCCAGGGGGCAAATTTGCCTTCCTCGTTGTACTTACCCCTGCGGAGGTAGTCAATGGCTTTGATATACGTCTCCTGAAAAATATCTTCAGCGAGATAGCTATCCTTTACCATGAGGTAGATGGATGTGTAAATTTTGTCCTTGTGACGGATGATTAATCTCTCAAGGGCAAGTTCGTTGCCAGCGAGGTACTGGTCTACCAGTTCCTGATCGCTCAATAAATGAGTGCGCATGTGGTTACGTTTTATGGTTAAAAAAACGTAGAGGTCATGTATAGGCAACTTTGTTTTTGCGGATAACGGAATTCAATTCCAGCGAACGAAAACCTGAATCCTGATTAAAAAAATAATTAAAAAACCAAACGCAGGTCATCTTGTTCCGGATAGCTGTACCATTACGGTTACAACAGAAAAAACAAACGACAACCCGAAGTAGAGGAGAGTTCGATACTTAAATTTTAATTGAATAAAAAGCCCTAAAAATTACCTTTGCAAACCTTAGAAAAAGTGAAGTAGATATTAGATTGCTATAGGACCTGTTTTTGATTTATGCTACCGAAGATAAAAAAATAAAATTGAAACTTCCAAATAAATTTTCTGCCAGCGAAAAAAAAATCTTTATCAAAGGCGCCCGCGTTCACAATTTGAAGAACGTGGATGTTGAACTGCCCAAGAACAAATTCATCGTGATAACCGGAGTTTCCGGCTCGGGCAAATCTTCACTCACTATTGATACACTATATGCCGAAGGACAAAGAAGATACGTTGAATCGCTCTCTTCCTACGCGCGCCAGTTCCTCAACCGTATGGACAAACCCGATGTAGATTATATCAAAGGATTGTGCCCTGCTATTGCTATTGAACAAAAAGTGTCCACGCGAACCACCCGTTCTACAGTTGGCTCGCTTACCGAGGTATACGATTATCTGCGGCTTTTGTTCGCCCGGATTGGGGAAACCTATTCGCCTAAAACAGGTGAGTTGGTAATTAAGAACGAGGTAATGGATGTGGTGGATTTTATTTTTAAGCAAATTGAAGGCGATAAAATATTTATCTATTTCGAAGATAAGGTGCGTGAGAAGTTTGCGGACGATTTAAAACTTCTATTACAAAAAGGATTTACCAGAATAAAGTTTGGCGAAGAGGTCGCCAAGATTGAAGAGTTGTTGGAGAACAAAGAAGCTTTGAAGAAAAAACAAACTTCTATAAAGGTACTGGTAGATAGATTGGTGGTAAAACACGATGATGAGGATTTAAAATCACGTGCGGCAGATTCCGTTCAGACAGCTTTTAGTGAAGGTCATGGTGATTGTGTAATTGAATATGGAGAAGGGAAATCGAAATCGTTTTCCAACAAGTTTGAAGCAGACGGAATTTCGTTTGAAGAACCGAATCCTAATTTCTTCAACTTCAACAATCCTTACGGTGCCTGCAAAACCTGCGAAGGTTTCGGAACAGTGATGGGCATTGATGAAGATTTAATTTTTCCGGATAAAGAGTTGTCGGTTTATGAAGGTGCTGTTTCTCCATGGAAAGGCGAGAAGATGAGTGAATGGGCCGAGCCGCTGATAAAAAAAGGTGTGCTGTTCGATTTTCCCATTCACCGTGCGTATAAAGACCTGGACGAAGAACACAAACAATTGCTTTGGAATGGTAACGAATATTTCAAAGGTCTGCATGATTTCTTCCGATATCTGGAAACCCAGAGCTACAAAATTCAATATCGCGTAATGCTTTCGCGCTTTCGCGGAAAAACTACTTGTCCTGATTGTAAAGGTTCACGCATTCGTAAAGATGCGCAGTATGTAAAAATTCAGGGGCGCAATATTTCGGAGCTAACGTTGCTGCCGATTAAGGAGTTATATGTGTTTTTTAGAGAGGTTAAACTTTCAGAAGCCGAGAACACCATTGCAAAACGAATTCTGCTGGAGATAAACGGCCGTTTGCAAACTATGATGGATGTGGGCTTGGGCTATCTTACACTAAACCGGTTGTCGAATACACTTTCCGGAGGAGAAACACAGCGGATTAATCTCACCCGTTCGATAGGAAGTAACCTTACTTCTTCACTTTATATTTTAGATGAACCGAGCATTGGTCTTCACCAGCGCGATACCGAGCGTTTGATAAAAGTGCTGAAAAATCTCCGTGATTTAGGAAACACAGTGGTGATTGTTGAGCATGATGAAGACATTATGAAAACCAGCGACCACATTGTTGATATGGGACCTGAAGCCGGAATTTTGGGTGGAGAGGTGATGTATAACGGAAGTCCGAAAGAAATGCTGAAAGCAAAAACGCTGACGGCAAAATACCTGAATGGCGATTTGGAAATTGCTTACAACATTAAAAGAAGAAAGCCATCGAACTGGATTGAAGTAGTGGGAGCAACGCAGCATAACCTGAAAAACATCAGTGCTAAATTTCCGCTTGGTGCGTTAACTGTTGTGAGTGGGGTGAGCGGCTCAGGTAAAACCACTCTGATAAAAAAAATCCTTTACCCTGCCTTGATGCGAAGGTTTGACGGAGCAGGAGAAAAACCGGGAACCTTCAGGGAATTGAATGGCGATATGCAGCGCATTACTACGGTTGAAATGATTGACCAGAATCCGTTGGGAAGAAGTTCGCGCTCTAATCCGGTGACATATGTGAAAGCGTATGACGGCATCCGCGATTTGTATGCACGGATGCAGCTTTCAAAAATCCGCGGTTATCAGCCGAAGGATTTTTCGTTTAACGTAGAAGGCGGCAGATGCGAAACCTGTAAGGGGGATGGAGAAGTGATTGTTGAGATGCAATTTCTTGCCGATGTGCATTTGAAATGCGAAACCTGTAACGGGAAGAAATTCAAAGAAGAAGTTCTCGAAGTTCAATACAAAGGCAAGAACATTTATGAAATTCTTGAATTGAGTGTGGATGAAGCGGTAGAATTTTTTGCAGATGACAATGACACAACTTCCAAACTTCTTCCGCTACAAAAAGTTGGTTTGGGCTATGTAAAGTTGGGGCAATCAAGTTCTACGTTGAGCGGTGGCGAAGCGCAACGCGTGAAACTGGCTTCGTTCTTAAATAAAGGCGCAGCACCCAATCCAATCCTATTCATTTTCGATGAGCCTACTACCGGTTTGCATTTTCATGACATCAATAAACTGATGTCAAGTTTCAATCAGTTGATAGAAGCCGGACACTCTGTAATTGTGATTGAGCACAACATGGATGTGATAAAATGTGCCGATTGGCTGATTGATTTGGGTCCGGAAGGTGGCGATGAAGGAGGGCAACTTGTCTACCAGGGTATACCCGAGGGAATCCTTGGTGTAAAAACTTCGTATACGGCTAAGTATTTGCAACCTAAATTGCATCTCAATTAAAGCCGAATTGTTTCTACTGTGAAGCATAAAATACTTGCTCTGTTATTTATTCTTTTTGCGTGCGTGAAAGTTTTTGCGCAGGATTTTTACGGCTTTGTAAAAAAGGCCGACAGCACTTCTTCGCCAGTCTATCAGGCAAATGTTGAGATAACAGAAAACTATAAACCGTTTAAAACGCTCAAAACGTATTTTGACGGAGCTTTCAAATTTACTCCCGGTAAAGACCAGCTATACACTATCAAGATTTCTTATAACGGCTATAAGGATACTGCTTATACCATTACTACCGATAAAAAAGGAACACTCTCTGCACAAAACGTGACGGTGAAACTGAAGAAAGACGGAATGCGGTTGCTGGGAGTGATTAAGAGTGCGGACGAAAGTTTTCCAATAAAAGATGCGACCATCATTTTGAAAAATGTAATGACCCGCCAGGAAGACCGGTTGACCACAGACATTGACGGAAAATACAATTTCAAACTGGAGTACGAAACCAATTACAAAGTTTCTATTGACAAACGCTCAGTAGGTGTTTTTAATAAATACAAGGACACCACTTTTTACGTTTCCACTATCGGCTTTAACCAGCCCCTTGATTACAAACTGGACATTATTCTTGATGCCATGTTGTATCCATCCACCACCATTCGCGAGGGATATGATGCTACCAAACCGGTTTCCGCTAACGTAAAACCGGTAATTGAAGTGGCGAATAATTCTGCTATGGAAAAACAACCTTTTGTAGCGGAAGATAAGAAACTGAAAAGCGCACAGGATGCCAATGCTAAACTTTTGGCAGAACTGGAAAAAGCCAAGAAGGAGATTGAAGAACTAAAACACAAGGAAACGGAGCACAAGAAATTTGTGGCCGGAGGAATTTCTGCAGCCAAGAAGCCGAAGGCAAAAGAAAACCCGAATTTGGAAGTCGTAGTGATTCGCGATGAACCGGTGGTGAATAAAAACCAGGTTGATACTTCGCTGGCCAAAATAACCAAGCAGAAGGAAGAAGCTGAGAAGAAGGCGCAACAGATAGAAGCAGAAATAGCCAGACAAAAGGCCGAAGAGCAAAAACGCTTAAAAGAAGCCGCCATTAAAGCCAGAGAGGACTCGATAGCCAAAGTTAAAGAGGAGAATGAGTTGCGTGCAATAGCAGTAGCTTTACAAAAGCAAAAGTTGAAAGATGATTCTATTGCGCAGGCAAAAGCAAGGCTTGAACGAATAGCACAGGAAATTGCAGCCAAAAAATTGAAAGAAGATTCGGTGGCAATAGTAAAAGCAGAATTGGCGAAAGCAGCGAAAGAACTTGCGTTGAAGAAAGCGCAGGAAGATTCGGTGCAAAAGGCAATCGCTATTGCGCGGGCAAAATTTGTTCAGGACTCCATTGCAAAAGTAAAAGCGGAGCTGCTCGCGATAGAGAAAGCGAAACAGGATTCTTTTGTCAGAGCAAAGGCGGAGCAGGAAAGAATTGCTAAAGAACTTGCTATTAAGAAGGCGCAGGAAGACTCGGTAAACAAGGCAATCGCTACTGCGCGGGCAAAATTTGTTCAGGACTCCATTGCAAAAGTAAAAGCGGAGCTGCTCGCGATAGAGAAAGCGAAACAGGATTCTTTTGTTAGAGCAAAGGCGGAGCAGGAAAGAATAGCAAAAGAACTGGTGCTTAAAAAGATTAAAGAGGATTCCATTATAAAAGTTACAGTAGCGGCTCGTGTAAAATTTATCCAGGACTCTCTCAACTATGCCAGAGAATTGCAGGCGCAGCGGAAAAAGGATGAGGAAGCCTTGAAGAAGAGGGAGGCGGCTGAAAAGCAGGCGGCATTAGACGCAGAGCTTGCTGTCAAAAAAGCGATTCTTGATTCTATCAATAAAGAGATTGTAACGGCACGCGCGGTTTTTGTTCAGGACTCCCTTTTGAAAGTAAAAGTGGAACTGGCGGCCAAAGAGAAAGCAAAACAGGATTCGATATCAAGAGTAAAGGCAGAGCAGGAGAGAATTGCGAAAGAATTTGCATTGAAGAAAGCGCAGGAAGATTCGATGCAAAAGGCAATAGCCACTGCACGAACAAAATTTGTTCAGGACTCAATTGTAAAGGTAAAAGCAGAATTAGCTGAGAGAGAGAGAGCAGAGAAGGAAAGAATTGCCAGGAAACTTGCTTTGAAGAAAGCTTTTGAGGACTCTATTACTAAAATGCAGGCATATGTACGTAAGAAATACACAGAAGATTCGCTTGCACAAGTTAAGGCAGATAGGGAAAGAGCGGCCAAAGAAATTGTCGAGCGCAAAGCGTATGAGGACTCGGTAAGTAAAGCGTTAATGTTGTCAGCAGCAAAAGTTTTTCAGGATTCAATGCTGAAAGTAAAAGCATACAACGAGAAAATTGCCCGCGAAATGGCTGAGCGGAAAAAACAGGAGGAGGAAATGAAACAGGCAATAGCCAAGGCCAGACAGGATTCTATAGCTACAGCGAATGGAGAGAGAGAAAAAAAGGCCTTGGCTGAGTCGTTGGCAAAAGCCAAAGCCGAATTAGACCGGATGGCAGCAGAACTGGCAGAAGCAAAGCGAAAAGCCCATGAAGACTCTGTTGCGAAAGTTCAGGCTGAAACAAAAGCAGCAAAGGATTTGGCGGAGAAAAAGAGGATAGCAGAAGTGCTGGCAGCCGATAAAAGTGCAAGCGAAGATTCTTTGACAAGAATTCAATTGGAAAAAGAACGTATGGCCAAAGAATTGACTGAACTCAAACAGAAGGAAGCGCAGGACAAGCGGGAGAAAGAAATTGCTGAGACAGAGAGAAGAATACATGAAGAAAGCCTGAGAAAACAAAGTGAAGCAGCGGCAAAACGGCTTGCAGAACAAAAAGCAATAGGGGAAGAAAGAAAAAGACAGGATTCGATTGCTAAAGTTCAAACTGAATTGTTGGTAAAGGAAAAGGCTGAAGCCGATGCTAGAGTTCAAGCAGAATTGCAACGCAAAAAAGAACAGGAAAATAACCGGTCAGAAGAATTGATTAAAACCGAGAGGAACAATCTGCCGATAACAAGTAAAGAAATTGCCAACTCCCTGCTTCCGGCTAATGACACGCAAACAGAATACGGAATTCTGCCGGCAGTCTTTTTCAATAAGAATGAATTTGTATTAAGTGCTGATGCGAAAGCCGCACTCAAACCTGTAGCGCAGATGCTGGTTAGGCAACTTGAACTTATAGTCAGCGTTTACGCATTTGCTTCTCCTGATGAAGATGATTCGCGTCAGGTATCGCTTCGCAGAAGCGATGTAGTACTTCGCTTTTTTATTGATAACGGAGTTCCCATTGAACGTATAAAATCGGTTTACTACGGCACTTCCTTTTCGCGTAATGGCTGTGTAACCCTCGATTGTCCTGAAGAATTGCAAAAGCAGAATCGGTCGGTGGCATATAAGGTCGGAATCCAGTAAGAAATTCATACTTCGGTTCCATTTGAGTATGCTCTAAATTTCATTCCCTCTAAATTCTTTTACTTTCGTAATGCCAGATATGATTAACCAGATTCCTGTAAATTTATTTCGTTTGCTTTTGTTGTTGATGGCTCAGATTCTCATTTTCAGCAACATCAATTTCAGTTCGTTTGTTAATCCCTATGTCTTTCCTCTTTTTATTTTGCTGTTACCTTTCGAAATTCCAAGATGGCTTCTGTTATTGATTGGATTTGTAGCCGGACTTACCCTTGATTTTTTTCTTGGCTCTGTTGGAATGCACGCTGCTGCCTGTCTGCTGATTGCGTACCTTAGACCTTTCCTAATCAATGTCATCACTCCAAAAGGAACGGAATTTGAGATAAGCCCTAATGTTTATGCGCAGGGTATTACCTGGTTTGTGGTTTATTTGGGTATCACCATGTTCATTTATCTGACGTTTTATTTTTTAGTTGAGGCCGCTACGTTTTTGAACTTCTTTTTATTGCTGGTTAAAATTTTTCTCAGCGTTTTAGTTTCCGTTACTTTCATGCTGATATTTCTTTTTCTATTTTCTGCAAGGAAGAAAAGAAGATTTGCATAATCTCTCAATCGCTCCGTGAGTAAAGACCTTTTTAAAAACCGCTATCAGGTTATCCGGATCATCATCGTAAGTTTTGCGCTGATTTTCATTCTACGCCTGTTTTATCTACAGGTGATAAGCACCAAGTATGTAGCGCTCGCAAACAATAATGCCATAAAGGAACTGGATGTGTATCCGACCCGCGGAATGATTTATGACCGTAACGGTGAATTGATTGTATTTAACGAAGCGATTTATGATTTAATGGTAACGCCTTATGAAACCAAAAAAGCAAAAGGGTTTGATACAGCAAAACTTTGTGAACTGCTCAACATAGCTAAAGAAGATGTGCTGGACCGGTTCCAAAAAATGAAAAAGCAAAAAGGATACATCCGCATCCCGAATGTTTTTGCGAAACAGCTATCCCTGAAAGATTACTCCCGGTTACAGGAATACATGTACCTGTTTCCCGGTTTCTACGGACAGGTCCGAACGATTCGAAAGTATCCGCACCGGGTTGCTGCAACTATTCTTGGTGATATCGGTGAAGTTGATGACCGGCAGATAGATGCTTCAAAGGGGTATTACAAACCGGGCGATTACGTAGGTAAGAGTGGTATCGAAAAAGTTTATGAAAAAGAATTGGGCGGAAAGCGCGGAAAGAAGTTTTCATTCTTTGATGTCAACGGCCGTGATGTGGGCAGTTTTGGAAATGGCGAATTCGATACGCTGGCAATTTCAGGAGACAATGTAATAGCAACACTGGATATACAGTTACAGGAATATGCAGAGAAATTGATGCAGAACAAGAAGGGAAGTATAGTTGCTATTGAACCGGCAACCGGAGAAATTCTCGCGCTTGTGAGCAGCCCCGGTTACGATCCGAATTTATTGTGCGGCTCGGTGCGTGGGAAAAATTTCAATGCCTTGCTGACTGATTCGCTGCTTCCTCTTTATTCGCGACCGACACTGGCTACCTACCCGCCCGGTTCTTCCTTTAAACCGATTATAGGATTAATTGCATTACACGAAGGTGTACAGGGAATTGATTACGGTTATCCTTGTAATCAGGCGTATAATGCCAGCGGGGTAATTGTACATTGTTCCCATCCCCACCCTTCGGCTACCAATATTCAGTATGCCTTGGCACAGTCGTGCAATCCGTATTTTTGTCAAACGTTCAGAAATTCGCTGGAGAAAAACCCGGGTTTGAATACTGCACAGGCATATGATAAGTGGGTGAAAATCTGCAACAGTTTTGGCTTGGGGGTAAAAACCGGAATTGATTTGCCAAGTGAAGTCCGTGGAAATATTCCCACGGTAAACTATTTCAACAAAATCTATGGGGCCGGTCGGTGGAAATTTGCGACTATCATTTCGCTGGGTATCGGTCAGGGAGAGGTGCTGACCACACCGTTGCAGATGGCAAATATTTTTGCCTGCATTTCTAATAAAGGTTATTGGATTACTCCCCACATAGTGAAAAAGATAACTGACCCTGTCAGCAACAAAGATGTTACGCATCAGTACGAAAAGCATATCGTATTAATTGACAAGCAACATTTTGATCCGGTGATAGAAGGTTTGTTTCAGGTGGTGGAAATGGGAACAGCAAAAGCAGCTCGTGTGGAAGGGATTGCCATGTGCGGAAAAACAGGAACAGCTCAGAATCCGCACGGAGATAATCACTCCATGTTTGCAGGTTTTGCACCTAAGGAACAACCTAAAATTGCTATCGCTGTAGTGGTTGAAAACGGGGGCTATGGTTCCACATATGCTGCTCCTATTGCCAGTTTGCTAGTAGAAAAATATTTGAACGACACCATCTCGACTAAAAGATTAGAAATTGAAAAGCGAATGATAGAAACAAATTTGCTTAGCAAATACGGAGTGAAAACAAACAGGTCGGCAGGCATGAATGTAGAAACGGAGGAGTAAAAGTATAGCTACTGATGGCAAGAAAACAGGAATCACTTACCGGTAAAATAGATTGGCTTACAGTAATTCTGTATGCCATACTGGCTGTTTTGGGTTGGTTCATTATTTATTCAGCATCGTCAGGCGGAACGGAGAAGAGTATTTTTGATTCGTCAATTCCCAGCGGGAAACAATTTCAATGGATGATTGCTTGTGTGGTGGCCGCTTTCATCATTCTGTTACTTGATTCGCGACTTTATGTGACACTTTCGTATCCCATTTTCATTTTTGTTCTGTTGCTCGTTATATCGGTAATGTTTATCGGTGTTTCTATCAATCATCAAAAGAACTGGATTCGCCTGGGCTCATTCACAATGCAGCCGTCTGAGTTTGCAAAATTCGGAGTCAGTCTGGCGCTTGCAAAATTCATGTCCGGATTAAATGTTGACATCCGGAAATGGAAAGACAAATGGAAAGCGTTCGCATTTATAGTTGTTCCGATGGGCGTTGTAATGGTTCAGGGAGATGCCGGTTCGGCCATTGTGTTTCTTGCCCTGTCACTGGTTCTTTTTCGTGAAGGACTGGAAAGCTATTTCCTTGTAATAGGAGCCTCGGTTATCGTACTCGGTGTTTTTGCGCTTCTTGTTTCAAAGTATGTACTGGTTGGCGTGTTGTTGGGTTTGGGGCTTATCATCACTTACTTTTCGCGCAGAAACAAAAAACTGGTTTGGATTTTACTCGGTCTATGGGTTCTCGCATCCGGATATATTTTCTCTGTTGATTATGCCTTTAATAAAATGAAACCGCATCAGCAGGACAGGATAAATGTTTTACTTGGCAAGCAGGTACAGGAAGGCAAGGACTGGAACATCAAACAATCTATTATTGCCATCGGTTCCGGTGGGTTCATTGGCAAGGGATATTTGAATGGCACCCAGACAAAGCTGAAATTTGTTCCTGAGCAAAGCACAGATTTTATCTTCAGTTCGCTTGGCGAAGAGTTTGGCTTTTTAGGGAGCGCATTTGTTATTCTGCTTTTTGTCGGTTTGTTTTTCAGATTGCTCTTTTTAGCAGAGCGACAACGGTCTAAATTCAGCCGGGTATTTGGCTATTGTGTGGCGTGTATTCTCTTTTTTCATTTTCTTATCAATGTAGGAATGGTTATTGGCGTGGCACCGGTTATCGGCATTCCTCTTCCATTTATCAGCTATGGCGGCTCGGCATTGCTTTCGTTTACAATTCTTCTTTTTATTTTCATACGACTCGATACTCAACGATTTGATATGATGAGATAATTTTAGAAACGATGGCTGAGAAAAAATCAAAAACTAAAACCAAATATGCCGGCCCTGTTGATGGGAAAGTGCGTTGTGGTTGGTGCCTAAGCGACCCTATCTATGTAAAATACCATGATGAAGAATGGGGAACCCCAGTTCATGATGATAAGTTATTGTTTGAATTTTTAGTGCTCGAAAGTTTTCAGGCGGGATTAAGCTGGCTTACCATTTTAAAGAAACGCGAAAATTTCCGCAAAGCATTCTCAAATTTTGATGTAAAGAAAGTGGCGAAGTATGATGAGCGAAAATACGAAGACCTGATGCAGGATGCCGGCATTATCCGCAACCAGTTAAAGATTCGTGCCGCTATCAACAATGCACAGCGGTTTATAGAAATTCAAAAGGAATTTGGCTCGTTTGATAAATACGTTTGGGGGTTTGTTGGAGACAAACCGCTCCGCAACAAATTGAAATCACTAAAAGAAATTCAACCCAAAACAAAAATCAGCGATGCGATGAGTGCTGATATGGGCAAACGAGGTTTCAAATTTCGCGGCTCTACCATTTGCTATGCATTTATGCAGGCGGTAGGAATGGTAGATGACCATTTGAATAACTGCTGGAGAAAAAAGAAGTAGTTTCAAATTTCAATTGAAAAAAATACATCTCCCCTTTTTCCTTGTTGCGGCACTTGCTGCATTGTTGTGGCTTCCCAACCTTTTCACCAAGGGAATGTTTATGGATGGCGTTTACAACGCACTGTTTGCCCATAATCTTGCTCATGGCATAGGTGGTTTCTGGACTCCGCAAACTGCAGACTACGAGCATCCTGATTATTGGGATAACCCACAACTCAGCGCATGTTTTCTTTCCATTTGGTATAGATTTTTTGGAGACCATTACTGGGTTGAAAAACTTTACTCACTTTTCTGTGCAATTATTCAACTTGCTTTAATCACTTCACTTTGGAAAATTTGCTTTTCTAAAGCGCAAGAAATAGAAAAATATTTTTGGCTTCCTTGCCTGCTTTTTCTTGTAATACCGTTGACAAGCTGGTGCTATTCGGGCAACCTTATGGAAAACACTATGAGCATTTTTACGACCGCATCGGTGATTGTGTGGGTGCTTTTTTTACGAACAGACAAAATTTTTTTGTTGTATTCAATTATAGGAGGTGCTTTTGTCTTTCTTGGATTGCTCACAAAGGGGCCGGTAGCTTTGTTTCCTTTAGCGGCACCTTTTTTCTTTATGTGGGAGGCGGAAAATTTTAGAAGGCGGAAAATTTTGATATACATCCTGTTGCAGATTTTAGTAACAGCAGTACTTTTTGTATTTGTGTTTTCGATGGACGCACCCAAAAATTTTCTCCAACATTATCTCGAAGTCCAGTTGCTTCCTGTTTTAAACCCAAGTGCAAAAGCAAATACATCGCATTTTTCCATTCTTGTTCAATTGCTATTGGCGCTTTCGCCATTGTTGTTATTATCAACGGTTTCATTTGTCATATGCAGAAAATCAGCTTTTAAGAGCCGAACTCTTTTAAGGACTGCTTTCGTATTTATCGCCATTGGTTTATCGGCTTCAGTTCCCATTGTATTTAGTGCCAAACAGAACAAACATTATTTGCTTCCATCGTTGCCGTTGTTTGCTATTGGCTTTGCCTGTTTGGTGCTTCCGTTAGTAAAATGGACGGAAGGAAAACTTAGGGATGCGTTGAAAGAAAAGGCAGTGTCGGGTATAAAAATAAGTTGCGTTCTTGTTATTTCTGTTTGCCTAGTGTTAAGTGTGAAAAATGCAGGAGCCTATTCGCGTGACGAAAACCTGTTGACAGATATTGAAAAAATACAGGTGCTTGTAAAGGATGAAAAGGTAATTCGGGCGGACTGGAGTTTATATAGTGACTGGGCGCTCAGAGCCAATCTGAATCGCTTTTTTGATAAAAAAATTTGTATGCCGGATGATGTAGCAGAAACAAAGTTCTATCTGACAAAATCCAAGGAGTTTGGCGACAAATTTTCTGTGACGGCACAATTGATTTATTCGGGTAAGGTGTACGATCTTTATCAAACTTTACCATGATAGCTTCTTCGGTAATAATGATTCGCCCCACTGCTTTTGGTTATAACTCAGAAACAGCTTTGTCGAACTCATTCCAGCATTCACCAATGTTAACTTCTACTCAGGTTCAACTTGCAGCGCTTAAAGAGTTTGAGAAATTGCATGAAGAATTAGTGAAAAATGGAATTGAAGTAATCCTGTTCAACGATACATTAACTCCTGTAAAACCCGATGCAGTATTCCCGAATAACTGGTTCAGTACACATATTGACGGGACTATTTTCTTGTATCCCATGCTTTCAATAGCAAGAAGAAAAGAGCGCAGGGAAGATGTTATAGAACGGTTAAGAGAAAATTTTTCTGTGAAGAAAATTGTTGATCTCTCAAAACTTGAAACAGAAGGGAAATTTCTGGAGGGTACCGGCAGTATGGTCTTCGACCATAAAAGCAAGATAATTTATGCCGGGCTTTCACCACGAACAAATCAAGATGTGTTAAAAGTGGTGGCGGATGAATTGAAGTATGAGTTAACGATCTTCAGAGCCACAGACAAAAACGGAAAAGATATCTACCACACCAATGTGGCAATGAGTGTAAGTGATGACTTAGCTCTGATTTGTTTGGATTGTATAAACGAAAACAGAATTTTAGTAAAGCAGAAACTATTAGATACCGGCAAAGTGGTGGTCGAAATTTCAGTTGAGCAAATGGAAAATTTTTGCGGCAATATGCTGATGCTGAAAAACAAAGAAGGCAAGAACCTGATGGTGATGAGCGAAAGGGCATCAAATGCCTTGAGGGAGGAGCAGATTTTAGCAATCAATAGGTTTGCTCAGGTTGTCTGTTCTCCAATTCCAACCATTGAAAACATTGGAGGTGGCAGCGTGAGATGCATGCTGGTAGAGAATTTTCTTGAATCAATCAATTGATTCGAGAATTATCTGACAGGCAAATTTTATTTCTTCGTCTGAGATAATCAAAGGTGGGGCTATACGCATACAATGTGGCATAAATAAAAACCAATCGGTTAACACTCCTTTTTCAATACAACGGTCAATTACTTTCTTATTCTGCTCAAAATTTTCAAACTCCAAAGCCATCATTAAACCGATACGGTTTTTTGATTTTATTTTCGGATGCGTGAGCAAGTCGGCAAACAACTTTCCTTTTGCCTCTACACGGGCAGTAAGATTTTCTTTCACCAACACCTCAAAAGCTGCTAATCCCGCTGAGCAGCAAACAGGGTGTCCACCAAAAGTAGTGATATGGCCTAACACGGGGTTTTCAGAAAGGGCATTCATTTTTTCTTTTGAAGCAACAAAAGCACCTAACGGCATTCCTCCTCCAAGTGCCTTTGCCAACAGTAGTATATCAGGCACAACTTCAAAGTGTTCAAAGGCAAACATTTTTCCTGTCCTGCCCAAACCGGTTTGCGCTTCATCAAAAATTAAAAGCGCACCTGCTTCATCGCACTTTTTTCGCAATGCCTGAATGAATTTTTTTGAAGGAACAGTAATGCCACTTTCTGCCTGCACCGGTTCAATAATTACAGCAGCAGTGCAGCATGAAATTTTTTCAAGGTCACTTTCCTTGTTGTACTCCAGTTGCAAAGTGTCTGGCAGTAGGGGGCGGAATTTTCTTTTAAAATTTTCATCGCCCATAATACTGAGTGCTCCCTGAGTACTTCCGTGATAAGCATTTTTGAAGGACACAAATTTGGTTCTTCCGGTGATGCGTTTTGCTAATTTCATTGCACCTTC
This sequence comes from uncultured Chitinophaga sp., assembly GCA_964493695.1. GTDB lineage: Bacteria > Bacteroidota > Bacteroidia > Chitinophagales > LD1 > Bog-950. The sequence goes on from CAZBPG010000002.1 coordinate 102,395, forward strand.
CGTGGCCTCGGTGCCGCTATTAGTAAAGTAAACGTTGTTCAGGGTTTCCGGTAGAATGTCTGTTAGCCGCTTTGCGTATTTTACCTGCGGACTTTCAACAAATTCTCCATACACCATCAGATGCATGTATTTTTCCACCTGCTCTTTTACTGCATTCACTACAGCAGGATGTGAATGTCCCAGATTACTCACTGAAATTCCCGAAATCAAATCCAGATACTTTTTTCCTGTTACATCATACATATACATTCCCTCTGCACGCTCAATCTCGAGCATTAGGGGCGTGCTGCTGGTTTGGGCCACATGTGAAAGAAAAAGTTGACGGTTCGATAGCATAAACAAACGGTTGGGCTAAAATAATGGCTTTCGTTAACCGTTAGCTTTTTTAAACTCTTTAGGGTTTGCTAATCTTGCACCGCTTTTATGAAATACTTCAGTGCCTCTTTCTACTATGTGCGCTACAGCATTCTCGGTAAAATAATTTTGGAAAGTTATCGGCAGTTCCACTGGAGGGTGTGGCTGCTCTCGGTGATTTTTATTTTTCTCTGGTCGCTCCACCAGTTGCTTTCATTGTTCTTCCGCTTGCTCGATGAAATTTTTCACCGTGGCCACCGGAAAGTAAAAATTACACAACCGGTTTTTATTGTTTCTAATCCGCGCAGCGGCACTACTTACCTTCACCGGTTGATGGCGCTTGATGCAGAACGCTTCACCTACACAAAATTCGCACACACATTTTTTATGACCTCTTCGTTTGTGCAGTTCTATTATTTGTTTAGGTGGATTGATCGCAACATATTACGTAGGACTATCAGCAAAACGCTGGATGTGTTGGACGATAAATTTTGGGGCGGTTGGGATGATATTCACAGGATGGGATTTAATAAGGCAGAAGAAGATGAACTGGTTTTTGCGCAGCAGATGATGAGTGTGGGGGTTATGATTCCCTTTCCCTATTTTGACAAAGTTCATGATAATAAATTTTTAGACAACGAGCCACAGGAAGTTCGGGAAAATGTAATGGATTTTTACGAAAGTTGCGTAAAGCGCTTTGTGTTCCGTGCCGGCAAAGACAAAACCTATCTCGCTAAAAATGTGATGAGTACCGGGCGCTTTAAAAGCCTGATGCAGCGCTTCCCGGATGCTAAAATTGTGTACATCGCCCGGCATCCTTATGATTCGGTGCCTTCGTTTGCAAGCATGTTTACATCCATGCACAAGTTGCATTCGCCTCAAATGTCTGATACTCATCCGGCTAAAAAGGCCTGGGCACAATTGGGCATAGACTACTTTAAATACGTGAAGGAGATGCACCGGTTAATTCCGGGAAATCAATTTTTAGAGGTGAAGTATGATGATTTGCTCAGTGACCCGCAAGGAACTGTCCGTAGTATCTATAATCATTTCAATTGGAATCCGTCCGAAAAATTTCTCGAACGGCTCAGCCGCGAACATGCGCGGAACAAGAATTACAAAAGTGTGCATGAATACTCATTGGAACAATTCGGTTTTACCAAGCAACAGCTTTATGCCGAACTGAAAGAGCAGATGGATAAAATGGGATTTGAAAAAGAATTTTAAGATGCCCCATTTCTGAATTTTTGTATTTTGTTCGTAGCATAATTTCTTTCAATGGCTCATACCTCTAATCATACTGAAAAACTTTTTTTGGTAGATGCGTACGCGCTCATCTTCCGTGCGTATTTTGCGTTTGGAAGAAATCCGCTCTTGAATTCGAAAGGGCAAAACGTTTCAGCCATCAACGGATTTACAACCTCGCTTTTCGAATTGATTCAAAAGGAAAAGCCAACGCATCTGGCTGTTGTTTTTGATTTAGGTGGCAGCGTGGAGCGGGAAGAAATTTATGCTGAGTACAAAGCGGGCAGACAAGAAACTCCGGAAGATATTTTGTTTGCTGTGCCCTACATTAAAGACATTATTCGCGCCTGGCACATTCCCATTTTAGAACTGGAGGGGTTTGAAGCAGATGACATCATAGGAACTATTGCGAAGAAAAAAGCCGAAGAAGGACATATAGTTTACATGGTAACACCGGATAAGGATTTTGCTCAACTGGTAGACGAAAAAATTTTCATCTACAAACCGGCACGTAGCGGAGGCGATGTGGAAATTTTAGGTGTAGAAGAAATTAAACGCGATTGGGAAGTTGAAAATCCCAAACAAGTGATTGATATTTTAGGAATGTGGGGAGATGCGGTTGATAATATTCCGGGTATTCCGGGAGTTGGCGAAAAGACAGCAAAGAAATTTATCAAAGAGTTTGGCTCAATGGAAAACACTATTGCCAATGCCGATAAGATAAAAGGCAAAGTAGGCGAGAACGTGAAGAATTTTGCGCAACAAGGCCTGCTATCGAAGAAACTGGCAACCATAAATCTGAGTGTACCTATTGAGGTTACTGATGATGATTTAAAAATAGATGCACCGGATAAGGAAAAGATGGGGGCCATTTTTGCTGAACTCGAGTTTCGTACTTTAGGGAAAAGAATTCTTGGGTTCGATTACAATGTTAATCAGTCAGCCTCCGGTGTGTCTGGCACACCTGTTAAAAGTTTGCCGGTCAGCAATTCGGGAGAACAGCAGAATCTTTTCGGAGAAACCGCAGACGAAGAAGTGTTGAAGGGAAAATCAATTCACAACACGCCACATCAATACGTCACGGTTCAAACGGAAGCAGAAGTAGTGGACTTGGTAAAAGTGTTGAATGAAGCGGAGGAGTTTTGTTTCGACACAGAAACTACCGGGCTTGATTATTTCGCGCTTGATTTAGTAGGGATGAGTTTTAGTGTTAAGGAAGGGCAGGCTTATTATGTTCCTGCCCCACCTGATTATGAGGAAGCAAAAAAATTAGTTGCACATTTTAAACTTTTGCTGGAACATCCAACGAAAACTAAAATCGGACAAAACGTAAAATTCGATTTGCAGGTATTTCGCAAATATGGTGTTAATGTTTGTCTGCCGGTTTACGATACCATGCTGGCACACTACCTGGTGGAGCCCGATTTGAAACACGGTATGGATTACCTGAGCGAAACATATTTGGGTTACACTCCCGTTTCTATTGAGGAATTGATTGGCAAGAAAGGCAAGGGTCAGGGTAACATGCGCGATGTATCCCTCGAAAAAATTTCCGAGTATGCCGCTGAAGATGCAGACATAACCCTACAGTTGAAACACAAGTTAGCCCCTTGGGTAAAACAACAGGAAGTGGAAAGCGTGCTGAACGATATTGAGCATCCGCTGATAGAAGTGTTGGCCGATATGGAATACGAAGGAGTGAAGATAGATGAGGACTTCTTAAAAATTTATTCGAAGGAATTGGAAGTAGACCTGTTGAAAGTGCGTGATGAAATTCATCAGATGGCGGGGATGGATTTTAATGTGGATTCGCCCAAACAACTCAGCGATGTGCTTTACAATCATCTTAAGCTTCCATTTGAAGGAAGAAAAACTTCTACCGGTCAGCTTTCTACTAATGAGGATGCTTTACAAGGGTTGGTTAAACTTCACCCCATTGCCGAAAAAATTCTTGACTACCGGGAGTTCGCGAAATTGAAATCAACTTATGTGGATTCGCTTCCACTTTTGATTAATAAAAAAACGGGAAGAGTACATACGACTTTCCGTCAGCATGTAGCCGCCACGGGCAGGTTGGCCAGCGATAATCCGAATCTACAGAATATTCCTATCCGCACCGAACGGGGTCAACGTGTACGTAAAGCCTTTGTTCCACGCAATGAAGATTACGTTTTGCTCTCTGCCGATTACTCGCAGATTGAATTGCGTTTAGTGGCAGAGTTAAGTGGCGATGAGAACATGATTGAAGCATTTAAAAACAAACTCGATATTCATACCGCTACCGCAGCCAAGGTTTATGATGTGGCAGTTTCGAGCGTAACCAAGGATATGCGCTACAAAGCCAAGAGTGTGAACTTCGGAATCATCTACGGCCAGGGTGCGTTTGGACTTGCTGATAACATTGGCGTGAGCCGTGGTGAGGCAAAAGAAATTATCGCCAATTACTTTAATCAGTTTCCGAAGATTAAAGAATACATGAACAGCAATATTGAATTTGCGCGTCAACACGGATATGTGCAAACCATTAAAGGAAGAAAGCGCTACCTGAAGGATATCAATTCCAAGAACTTTACTGTGCGTGGTTTTGCCGAGCGAAACGCTATCAACTCACCGGTTCAGGGAAGTGCAGCTGATCTGATTAAACTTGCTATGATTAACATCCACCGCGAATTCAAAAAGCAAAACCTTAAATCAAAAATGACTTTGCAGGTGCATGATGAATTGGTTTTTGATGCACATAAAGACGAAGTGGAAATTATCAAGCCCATCGTCTACGATAAAATGATTCATGCCATTAAAACCAATGTTCCGATTGAAGCGGAAATGGGAACAGGTGTGAATTGGTTAGAAGCGCATTAGGATATTGCATTGCGATTGTTGATTTTTGAATCAAGAGAATAAAATGAAATACTCCTCTAAACTTATTGCCGATGCCGTTGGTGAATTCACCAAGCTTCCGGGTATCGGAGAAAAAACAGCTTTGCGTTTGGTGTTGCATCTGCTTAAACAAGATGAAGAGAAGGTGAAGTATTTCGGTGATGCGGTTACGCGTATGCGTAACGAAATAAAATTCTGTCGCACCTGCAACAATGTTTCTGACCATGAGTTGTGCGAAATATGTGGTAGCCATCATCGCGATCACTCTATTGTTTGTTTGGTAGAAACCATCCGCGATGTAATTGCTATTGAAAACACCAATATCTACAAAGGAACCTATCATGTATTAGGCGGAGTTATCTCTCCGATAGATGGAATTGGCCCGGATAAACTGAATCTTGAGTCATTGATTGCACGGGTTAAAACAGGCGAGGTCAAAGAGATAATTATGGCAATCAGCCCAACCATAGAAGGCGATACCACCATTTTTTACGTAAGCAAAAAACTTAAAGACCTGAATGTAAACATCAGCACCATCGCGCGTGGAATTTCTTTTGGTGGTGAGCTGGAGTACACCGATGAAATGACACTGGCACGTTCTATAGCCACACGACTGCCTTATGAAAATTATTTGGTGAAGAATTCCAATTAAAACTTCAAATTGGCGTTTCATAATTCCCGATGAAACTTTCCGTTGTCATAGTTAATTACAATGTCAGGTACTTTTTGGAACAATGCCTGCTTTCAGTTAATCGTGCGGTTAACGGAATTGAAGCAGAAATTTTTGTTGTGGACAACGCATCAAGCGATGGTTCTGTTGCAATGGTGCGGCAGAGGTTCCCGGATGTAAAAATTATTGTCAATCAAAACAATGTTGGGTTTTCTAAAGCCAACAATCAAGCGATTGAAAACGCGACCGGTGATTATATTTTGCTATTAAATCCTGACACCGTTGTTGCGGAAGATACTTTTGAAAAGTGTACCGCTTTTATGGATGCTCACCAGGAGGCAGGGGCCTTAGGTGTAAGAATGATTGACGGGAAAGGAAATTTCCTTCCTGAATCTAAACGTGGCCTCCCCACTCCTGCTGTTGCTTTCTATAAAACGTTTGGCTTGTCTAAACTGTTTCCGAAATCAAAAACATTCGACAGATATCATCTTGGTTTTCTGAGTGAGTATGAAACAAACGAAGTGGAGATTCTTTCCGGTGCGTTTATGTTTATCCGGAAAATCGTGTTAGGCAAAACCGGTTTGCTTGATGAAACATTTTTTATGTATGGTGAGGACGTTGATTTGAGCTACCGAATTATCAAAGCAGGGTTTAAAAATTTCTACTTCCCTGAAACAACCATTATCCATTACAAAGGAGAAAGTACGAAGAAGGGAAGCCTGAACTATGTGAAAGTGTTTTATAACGCCATGCTCATTTTTGCGCGTAAACATTTCAGCGAAAATCAATCGGGAGTTTTTTCGCTCCTTATCAATTTTGCAATTGTATTTCGGGGTTTGCTCACGCTGCTAGCCAATCTTTTTGCTTCCTCGTATCTTTTTATTGTAGATGCTTTTTTAAGTTTTACGGGAATTTACTTTATTAAAACCTATTGGGAAGACATGATAAAGTATCATGAGCACTATTACCCGAATGAATTTCTTTTTATAGTAGTGCCCTGCTACATTTTTATCTGGATAGTTGCCGCTTTTCTGAGTGGAGCGTATGATAAACCATTTCGTATTTCAAACATTTTAAGAGGAATTTTGTTTGGCACTGTGACTATTGCTGTAGTGTATGCGTTTATTCCCAACGAGTGGCGCTTTTCCCGTGCCATTATTTTGCTGGGTGCGGCATGGACCATTTTTGAAATGCTTTTTACAAGAACCGTGTATCATCTCATCAAATATCAATCGCTTTCAGTGGAAAATGAAGACGAGAACAGAAGCCTGGTATTGGGAAAAACAGAGGTTAAGAGAGCGGAAAACATTCTACAGTTGCTGGGTAATACACAGGAAATTTTTTCTGCCGATAATTTGCAGGCTACCGGAAAGATTGCGACTATTCATAGTAGCAACGAGATTGTTTTTTGTTCCAACGATTTTTCCTTTAAAGAGATTATTCATCAGATAACGGTATGCGGTAATCGGTTTGAATACAAAATTCTGAACGGAGGCAGCAATGCTTTAATTGGCAGTAACTCGAAAGATACTGCAGGAGATTTGTATGTAGCTGAAAGAAGCTATAGTTTGTTTCGACCGCAAAACCTCCGCAGCAAGCGTGTTTTCGACTTTTCGGTTGCGTTGCTTCTGTTACTGCTTATGCCGGGCAATATTTTTTTGGTAAAGAATTTCGGAAAATTTATTTCTAACTGGCTAAACGTTTTGTCCGGTAAAGTATCGTGGATAGGATTTTCTGCTGAAAAAAATTTGAAAAAATTCCCCAATGCGAAGCGGGGAATTCTTCATCCATCAGAAAGTATGCGGAATCTGGATTTGACAGAAGAGGATGTATCAGAAGTAGAATTGAATTATGCACGGCATTATTCTGTTTCCAATGATTTAAGTTTGCTCTTCAAAAATTATTCGTTGCTCGGAAAATGAAATTGCTTTGTGTCATATTATTAGTATGCGCTTCAACAGTTTTGAAGGCAAATAATCCTTATAGAAATTATTTGCTTTTGAAGATTTCTTATGATGTGTCTACAAACAGTTCAAAATCTCAAAAAATTTCTTTTGCGAAAACAAATTGTGTAATTCCTCGTTTTGAACGACCGAAAGGTGCCGTGTTTTGCAGAATGGAAGATTATCTCACCGCCAAAACAAACCTTTGGATAAAAGTGGGTGTAAAATAATCAATCAAGAATTTCTTCCAGTATTTCCGGGCTCTTCAAACTGAAGTTCTCTAAGTGCAGTTGATAGTAATTCAACAAATTTCTCATCATCTGTTTTCGTTCTGCTCTCGGAATTTTCAGCGTTGAGTTTTCAAACAGGTTTATCTCCAGCAAGTCGTTCAGCAAACTACTCTCCTTTTTATTCATGATGTTCAAAGTGCTTTGCCGGGAAGTGAAGACACCTTCACTCATTTCGAAAAATGGATTTTCGTCAGAAAAATTTCCGTGAGGCGCAAAGCCGAGATAGCGAGATAAGTGAACGAGAAACAACAGGTGAAAATCGGGATTCAGTTTTTTCTCTTCGTCTAAAGCGCAAAGAGATTCGTAAATAAATTCAAACATTTCCATGTTTGGTTCATGTTCGCGGATTGATTTTGAAATTACTTCCAACAGAAAAAAGGAAATGGTTGACTTTAAAGTATCAAAGGGAATAGATTGGTAGACAAACGCCCTTCTGAATTCTTTGATGTATTGAAGCTGTTTGTTTTCCCGGTGCGAAACCTCCATTTCTAAAAGCGTAAGTGGTTGCAGCATAGCAGCTTTCGATTTAGACTTTGCCGTTCGCACTCCTTTTACGATGTATGATTGCAAACCGAGTTTCTCGGTATAAATTTTTGAAATCACACTTGTTTCAGAATACTTAATGGTATGTAAAACGATACCTCTTGTTTTGTGATACACTATTAAGTGGTTTTCTATTTTTACGCTGATGCGAATATCATCCGTTCCGGTAATTTTTTTCGGCTCATTTTTTCTTGCGCTGCTTATCTATTTTCCTGCCGCTAATGCCAAGTGTACGTTCGATTTTCTTGACTTTATAGGCAGTTATGAAAAAAGCGGCTGGAACATCTGGTATGCCGAAACCCACCACGTTTCGCCTTACATAGTTTCGAAGATAATAGTTACCTCTTTGTATTTGCTGTTAAGTTTCTCAGGTCTAAAGTGGCATTTGGTTTCCTGTGTGTTAGTAGCTCTCGATGCTGCACTACTTTTTGTCTTACTAAGAAACCTATTGCAAAAACATGATACAGAAATTGCAGAAGGCGCAGCGGCAGCATCTTCACTTGTTTTTCTGCTGGTGCCGTATCACACAGAAGCCATTGTATGGGTAGGGGCATTTAACTATTTAATGATAGGCACCTTCGTTTTATCGGGCTTGTACTTTACAATAAAGTTTTCGGAAGATTTTTCAGCCCGATGGATAGTGTTATCAGCCATTAGTTTTCTTCTTGCTGCATTTACGCATGAGTGGGGATTGTTTGGTATTGCAGCAGCTTTATTGGTTTACCTGTTTTTAGTTCCGCAGAGAAAATTGTTTACAGCATCCTCGTTCTTGTTGGGCGCGGTTTGTATGGTGGTGATAGGTGTTTACTTATTCAACCAATGGCTTTCGGGCGAATGGATATCGCATTATGGTGCCGATGTACACCTGCATTTTCAGTGGCGCGAAATGACCGCAATGTTTTACAAGTACATTTTTAAAATTGTTTTCCTCTCGGGGTTTTGGCCTGGGCATTTACAAAGTAAAGTGTACAACTGGCTTTTGTTGCCATTGCCCAATACGCTTCTTTGTATTGTGCTGTTGTCGGTTATTCTGTTTAGCACTTACAAAGTGTTTGTCAGCCGCAGCTGCCTGTCTGTTATCTGTTTACTGTTCTTGCTTTTTACGCTCTTTGTGTTTCCAGTGCTTAACCTGTACTTTCCACACTGGACAAAAATAATGGCCGATAGATATTGCTATCTCACGGCTGCTTTTTTACTCAGCGCCATTGTTATCGGTTTGTTTATGAGCGGAAAATACTTGCGTTGGTTGTTGGCGCCTTACGCTGTGTTGTTTACATACATGCTTGCACAAAACATTATTAACTGGAATTATGCAGGTAAAATCACCGCAGCCCTCGAACACAATTTTGAAGGATACGGCAGCAGCCGTGTTTTTTTTCTGAACATGCCCGATAACTTTAAAGGTGCTTATATGCTGCGAAGCGGATTTGGCAGCGGAATGACAGCCCGGTGTGTAAAGCACACCAATAGCACTCCTTGCAGTGAGCAACTGTATGATGTGGTTTCTTACAACCTCTGCACGCCTGCTGATTCGGCAAGTGTGGAAGTAAAAGACAGCACCACACTTTATGTGAGGTTGAGCAATACAGGTTCGTGGTGTTGGTATTATGGCGGTGGCGGGCACAATTATGAAAATGATTTGTTTAAAGTGGAGTTAGAAAAAAACACCAACGCCTACACTGTAAATTTCAAAAGCAAAAAGCCGGATGATATTTTTCTTTACCAAACAGGCAGCCGGTGGCAGCCGGTAAATAATTTTTGAGTTATGAAGAAGCTCGCGGTATTTCTGTTTTTTTTTACTGTTGCATTGTTGGTGTACTACTGCACAGCCGGTGGTGGTTTTGTAACCGATGAGATTGGCTGGCTGCAAAACTATCAGGCAACTGGTTGGAAAGGAACTTTCAACGCCTTTAACGACAAGTCACCTCATTACGTGTATCACCTTGTTGGTTTTACACTTTGGAAAATGTTCGGACTGCACGGCAAAGGGTGGATGGTGTTTTTTGTTTTGCTCCATGCTCTTAACGCAACGCTGAGTTTTATTGTTTTCAAAAAGCTGCTTGCAAAGGCAGAAGTGTCATCGCCTCAGTTAATTGCGCTGGCGGGCAGTTTGCTTTTTTTGCTTTCACCATACCAAACAGAACCATTGGTTTGGTACGCCTGTGTGCACTATTTGGTTTGTGCTGCTTTGGTCTTGCTGGCCATAAACGCATTTGTAGAATACAATGAAAGCGAAGAGCGCAAACAGGTATTGGTTTTTTATACCACCGCTTTTCTCGCTGCCTTTACTCTCGAAATTAGTTTCTCCCTTCCTTTCATCATCGCCTCGCTCATTTTGTTTTTCCCTTTTGGTAAAACAAATTCAGAAAAGACAAAGCAGTTTATGCTTTTTGTATTGCCATCGATTGTACTTGTGTTACTCTATTTTCTTATCACTAAATTATTGCGCGGCAATTTTGCGGGGCACTATGGGGCAGCCACGCACTTTAATATGGATATTCAATTGCTGATGGGTAATCTGGCAAAATACTCTGCCAAGGTTTTTGCGCTTACCCAATTTCTGGAGTACGATAAACGCAACACACTATATGTGTTTTTTGAGCAAGAAAAATTTGCTTTTCTGCTAGCTGCATTTTTTTGTTTAACCGCAACAATTTTTGTGGTAAAATACAAACAGCTTTCAAAAAAATTAGTTGTATTGGCTTTACTCTTTGCCATGTTTGTGTTTGCACTTCTACCTATACTTAATTTGTATTTCTCATCTATAGTAAATGTAGAGGGCGACCGCTTTACATATTTCGCTTCAGTGTTTGCCGGTCAGATGGTGGCGTTCTCACTCGTTTCGCTGTTAGGTGTTTGGGGTTGGGCTCCTGTAGCGGTGTTTTTGTTTTTCAACACAAAATATCTTTTGGTTAACACAGCAAGCTGGCACCATAACCGGAATCTGAATTTTTCGCTTTGCGAAAAATTCAGATGGTACAATGCCCCACACATTTATCTACTCAATCTTCCCGATAATATCAACGGCACCTACATGTTTCGTTCGTTTGCACCCGATAATTCTTTTGCCGAAACGCTTGCCTTGCGCTATGGAAAAGATGTGGAAAACAAGACCACCGAAATTCTGGAATATAACATGAATCAACCCACCGATGGTGTTCGAGTTGAAAAAGTTTCGGACAACGAATTGAAGGTAGTGTTTACCGGAGCGGGCAACTGGTGGTGGGCAAAAGGAATTGGCGGTGGCAGTTATACTACAGATAACTATGAAGCGAAAATAGATGAATGGGGAGTTGGTTATTCTGTTGTTTTCAAAAACAAAACTCCGGACGCTGTATACCTATATCAGCAGGGCGATGAATGGAAACAGGTAGAAGATTTTTAGGAATTCAATGCTTCAAATCTGAAGTGTCTTTATACAAAGTAAACTGCCAGTTTTTATAAACCTCTGTAACGTTACCGGCATTTAAGTCCAAGATACTTTTGTAATCATTCTCCGCTAATTGATTACTGTATAAATAGTAGCGAACACCTTGCTCTTTCAGCTTAGCAAGATTATAGGCAGCCGCAGAATCGCAGTTAAAATAGGTGCTGTGTTTTCCGGTAAACAAAGCGAGTGCACGCGGCTTGTTAAACACTACTTTTTCGTTTTCCGGAAATTCATTTTTTACATAACGGAAAATATCCTGACAGTCGTTTTCATAAGGGCCGGGGACAGTTTCGGGTGTGTTGTGAAAGAGATACTGTAAGTGGTCGTAATACGTAACAAGAAAAAGAACAGCTATGACAGGTTTTAAAAACGCACGATTTATTCTGAGAAGATTAGCTGCTTCGCGCAAACTCCAAAACAGGTAGAAGATTAAAAGCGGATGCACAGGGGCTATGTACCGGTAATCAGCCTGCACGGGGTAGATGAGTATTAAAGCCAAATACATCAGCACCACCCATTCGTAAAAAGAATTTTGTCGTGCAAATTTTAAAACAAATCCGGCTATGGTTAGCGCTAATACTGCCCACGAAAAAACAATGCCGACTGTAGCCAATGCAGGGTCCGTGCTTCTGAAAAGTTTCATGTAGTTAAGCCCGTGCGCTTTTGTGTTAGCTATTAGGGTGGTTGGTAATTTGGCTACATCAAAAATTTCGAATGAATAGCTTTCGTATCTGAACTGCGGAGGAAACAAAAAGTAGTTGAAGCAGATGTAAATGGCTACGGGAATGATTATTAAAGCCAGCAAATTTTTAATTGGAAGCAACTCTGCAATCGAGCTGCCTTTTCGTGATTCGAAAAATTTCTGCCAAACAAAATTTGCCATTAATGCAGGCACTACTACAATACCTACGGTGCGCGTTACAATTGCAAAACCAAAAAATAAAGCGGCTGCTACACTCCATCCTAAAGATTTCGAAACTTTGTTGGCTACTATCCAACTTCCTGCAAATAGCCAAAGGGCAAAAGGAACATCGCTGGTGATTAGTAATTTTAGCCAAAGCATAAAGTTGGGATAGAAAGCAACTATCAAAAGAACGCAACTGGTAACAACCGAAAAATGTTTTCTACAAAAAACATACGTGAGCATAGCCCAGAGCACGTAAATAGCCGACAGATAAAACGAAAAAGCATACATGCTGAAACCAAAACATTTGTAAACGGGTAGCAGCAAAAGTGAAAACCCTACAGGGGCAGAAGGAATAATAGAGCAGAAGCCCGGCACATAATCGTAGGTGATAGAGTCAAAAGTTTTTCCTTCGCTGATGTTGATGGCTTGCTGAACATATACCGCAAAGTCATCGCCCCAGTGCTGGCTGCTGCGTACATTAAACCATAGCAAAGGAAGTAGAACAACGATCACACAAATCCATTCTACTATTTGTCTACCCGATTTTTTTTCTGAATCATTTATAGAAGCAGTAGTAGCGGAAAGCATCATGCAGCAAGTATGGTTAGTTAAGTAGCAGAATTTTAGCCACCTGTTTTTCTTTACCCAAATCAGTAGAACTAAAAACAAGATACACACCGCTTTTAGCGCGGTCGCCTTTGTATCCTTTGCCATCCCAAATCATTTGTGTGCCATGGGCTTTGCCCTGATAAACCATAGTACCGGTAACATCCGTAATTTTCACATACGCATTATCCGTAAGTCCCTTAATGGCAATAGGGCCAGTGTAGTCGGGTTTAACGGGATTGGGATAAACCAACGCTCCATCACAATCATCGCATTCTCCCATCGCATCTCCCTGATAACTTACAATCCCCCCTAGTGTGCCGACAAATACTTCTCCTGTTTTATCATCTATTGAAATATCAGTAATCTGATTACTTGGCAACGGACTGTTATCTATGGTAAACTTCAACAATTCCTTTTTGCCATCATCAGATATCAGCCATAGCCCGTTAGTGGTTCCAATCCATTTTCTGTTAGCAGCATCTACCGCAATAGCGCGTACACTTTCTGTTCCGAACAGGTAGCCGATATAACCATCGCGCTCCACTTTTATCTGGTCCGCATCACAACCGTTACTGGTAAGCACGCTGCCGGGGCAGTAAAAAACTCCAATGCCCTGCGATGTTCCAGCCCAAATATTCCCGTCCTTATCTTCGGCTATGCTGAAAACCATAGGGTCCGGCAATCCACCGGTACCGGATCCGGTGTTCAGTATTCTTGATACATCATCAGTCGGATCATCCGGTGTTCCGTTGTTGCTCCAAACCAACAAACCTTCTCCGCTTCCGCGAACAGGTGCCCAGAGTTGCCCGTTTTGGTCTATCAGCATTCGCTTCATCAGAGCAAATGAATAAGGAACAGAAAACTCTTTCCATTCACCTCCGTCAGCCGGAATCATCTTAATTGGTTTAGTTGCCCCTGAATTTCCAATCCATACATTTCCGTTCCGGTCGGTGGTCATAGCACTTATTTTTGTGCGCTGTGTATCGCCTGCAGCACCTTCTAACATGCTGTTCCATTTATCGTAAAGAGTGATGTTCCCCCAGTTGTTGTCTACCTCAATCAGCCCCGACAAAAAAGAGCCGAAGTATGTTTTGTCTCGTTCCCTACAGGTTGCCGTACTTAAAACATCGGTATAATTAGCCATTGGAGCAAACGAATATTGATTGGTCGTTTTCCATTGATTGTTTTTATAAACAAAAAAACCATCACGGTTCCAGGTAAAGCCCCACGAATCATCTACACCACCCGGTGCTACGTTCAGAGTGCCGTCAACTGCATCTACATCAAAAACCGCTGAGCTTCCCGGTCCGTCCGGTACAATACGCTCTAAGTTTCCATTGTTGTTTTTAAACAAACCGCCCCAGGCATCTGCTTCCCAGGCAACACCACTGCTTTCAAACCAGCCCATAGGCCTTAAATGTTGAGCAGTTAAAGTGGTAAGTACTCCGGAGACATCTGTCTTTCCGTTCTTGCCCGAAAAATCGCTGGTGCTCCATGTGGTAAAATAAAGATTGTTGTTCGTTACGTTCAAACCTGTGAATGTATCGGGGGTATTAAAATATTTTTTTAACCAAGCGGTGCCGTTGAATTCGTAAAGTGTATCGCAACCGGTAACTGCAATTACTGCGTACACTTTATTGTTATATGCAGCAACAAAGGTTGCTTTCTTCTTAGGCAGGTTTTGGGTGGTATCGTATAAAATCCAGTTATTAAAATTTTGAAGATTGGGAGAATTGAGCGGAGCGTGTTTCACTCCTTCCTCGGTAGCGGCATAAATATTTGTTCCGTCAGCTGCAGCGGAGTAAACTTTTACCTGCCCGCCATTGGAACCAATTATATAAGTATTGCTGATTTCCTTTTTTGTGAGGTCAATGACCGAAACACCCATGTCGCTGGAAACGTAAGCATTGCCATTGTAAAAGGATATGCCATTAATAGAAATGGCACTGATGGTGTTTTTGTTTTTGATGTCCGGAATATTGTAAACATCAGTTCCGTTATAAATCAAATCGAGATTGCTGTTGTTATAGGCAATGGCCAGTACTTTTGAAGCCGGATCGTAATTGGCTATTTTGATTCCCACATCGCTTAGTCCGTTTGCCTTATCGTAAATCTGAATAGTACCGGTATTCTTTTCGTACGAAAAAACAGTTTTGGATGCAATGGAATAAACTTTGTCTCCGGCATCGAAGACTCCTGATGAATTGCCGTAGGGCATAAAAGTTTTCCAGGTGCCTAAAGCACGCTCCTGTGAAAAGGAAAACTGAAAAACGGAAGACAAAACAACACTTGCTAAAAGCGATTTTGAAAGGCTAAAACTCATAGTGCTAAAGTATTAAAAGCATACATAAACGCTCAGGTTGCAAGTATATTGTGAATGCCCGCTACTCTTCTTCAAACCCAACGTTATCGGTTTTTAAACCATACAGGATATTGAATACCGGCTGCACATTATAAACCGAGCGGCTGTATTTGTTGGAGAGAATAATGACAGAAGTTGTATCCTGAATGTTACGGTAGAAAACAGTGTTGTTTCCATGCCACCAGCCGTTATGATAAACCAAGTATGACGAATCGGGTTGCTGAAGCAACCTCCAGCCGTAACCATAATTTCTTTTTCCCGGCTTTTCGAAACTTCGCGGGGTGTACGCTTCTTTCATCATTTCCTGAGACAAAAGGTTTCCATCATAAAATGCTTTATCCCACAAAAACATATCGCGAACGGTGGAGTAACAGCCTTTGTCGCCTACTACTCCGTCAAAACAATCGTTGCGTTGAATTTCCCATTTGGAATTGTAGCTGATGGCAATTTTCCGGTCGGTGCTGTCGGTATAGTCGTAAATGAAAGTGTGCGCCATGCCGAGTGGTTCAAAGAAGTTATCCTGCATAAACGCTTTAAACTTTTTACCCGAAACTTTTTCGATGATGGAGGCAAGCAGCAAATAGTTGGTATTGCAGTACTCGAACTTTCTATTTGGTTTTGCATAGGGCGCAGGTTTTTCCTTTGCCATGATTGCAATAACATTTTCGTTAGTGAGGTATTGACCTTTGTTGCATTTACCGGAACAGAAATAGATGTAATTGGGCAAGCCGGAACGGTGGGAGAGTAAATCTTTTACGCGGATTCCTGAATAAGAAAGCTGAGGAAAAAATTTTGTCAGGGAATCGTCCAGCGAAAGCAAGCCCTGTTCAACACACCAAAGCACAGCAGTAGCTGTAAGGGTTTTTGAAACCGAGGCCAGTTGAAAGGAATTAGTATCGGTGAGCAAATCCTTGTTCCGGTAATCGCAATAGCCGAAACATTTTTCGTAAACCGGTTGCCCCCCAACAGCAACCAACACACTTCCGCTGAACCCGTTCTGAATGCTTCTGTTGGTGAAAAAAGTATCGAGTGAAAAATGAAGTTGTTTGATACGTCCGTCCGAAGTATCAACTGCGGAAACAGGAACTGAGTGACGGAGCGGTTTCTTTTGTTTATAGAACTTTACAGCAACAGCAGCCATTACTATTACCATCAAAAGAATGCCGGCTTTTTTCACGCGGGCAAATTAAAAGAAATTGATTCCGGAGGGAATAGAGAGAAATCCGATTACTGCACTTCGCTTTCGGCAATGTTCTCGAGATTTTTGATTTGGCCGAGGGCGTTCCACACCGGCTGTGTCCAGTAGTTGGCGTGGTTTGATTTGTTGCCGAGGACAATTAAGGTAAACCCGTCATCGAGGTCGCGGGCGAATACGTTGTTGCTGCCATGCCAGAACCCGTTGTGATAAATGAGATAGGATTTATCCGGTTGCTTTATCATCCGCCAGCCGTAACCGTAATTTTTCCCTTTTTCTTTGGCAAACGAATACCGGTCTAAGCTGCGGGGTTTGTAGGCTTCATTCAAACTTTCTTCGCTCAAAATTACACCGGTGCGCAGGGCGTTATCCCATTTGAGCATATCCTCTACCGAAGAGTAAATTCCTTTGTCGCCCACTACACCGTCAGCCGGACAATCTTTCCAGACGCGGCCTTTTGAATCGTAACTGATGGTGCAGCAGTTTCCGTCTTCGGGCGAAAACACGTAGGTATCGCTCATGCCGAGCGGAGAGAAAATAACATCGTGCATGAACTTTTTGTAGCTTATGCCGGTTACGTTTTCGATAATGCTGGCGAGCACCGCATAGTTGGTGTTGCAATAGATAAACATGTGGTCGGGTCGGCAACGCACCTGCGGCTTTTTGGCGACCAGCAGTTGCATGAGCGATTGGTTGGTGAGGTAACCGGTAGGGGTGCCGGTAAAGTATTTATCCCAGTAGGTATAGTCGGACAGGCCGGTGCGGTGGCTGAGGAGGAGACGGATGGTGATGCCGTGGTAAGGGAAATCGGGAAAGAATTTCTGAACGGAATCATCGAGGGAAAGAAAGCCTTGCTCCGCCAAGAGCAAAATGGCCGAAGCGGTGAATGTTTTGGAAACGGACGCCAGTTGAATAGAGGACTGAGTTGTGAGCGTATCTTTAAAAGTAAGATTGCCATAACCAAAGGCAGCCGAGTAAATGGGCTTGCCGTCTTTGGCGACCATGACACAGCCGTTGAAGCGGTCGTTTTTTACGCGCTTGCGGTAGAAGGAGTCTATCTGTTCGCGGACGCGCAGGGAGAAGGTTTCTTCTAAAGTGAGCTGAACCACTTCCTCTGTGCCGTTTTGGGTGGGGGCCGTTGGGACGGTGGGCTCACCGGCAGCGAATAAGGTATTGGTAACCGCGCCAAGCAGCAGGAAAAAGGATAACACCCATACTTTAGGTAAAGAGGTTTTCACGATTATGGAAGGAAGGGGCAGTTGGTTCAAACTGTTTTTACTGTATGGGTACGAATATGTTTCGTTACAATGATATTAAAAACCATGAAATGAACACCGCAAACAGATAGTGTCTCTTATCGTGTTGCCGCAGCTATAGAAGCAAAACTTGCTTTCGTGCCGGATGTTTGGAGAATTGTTTGTAAACATGCCTCGGCAGTGGAACCGGTAGTTACCACATCATCTACGAGTAAAACATGCCTATTTTTGATTTGTACCTCATCGTTGATTGAGAAAATTTCGGCCACGTTTCCCCAACGATCCAACCGCTTCCTTTTGGTTTGTGAAACATTTTCATGGTTTCGAACCAGCGCTGTTGAAGACCATGGAATTTCCATTGCTTCTGATAAACCTTGTGCAAACGAGTCGCACTGGTTGTAGCCCCGGATTTTCAATTTCTTAAAGTGCAACGGAACGGGAACAATCAAATCGATGTTCTTAAAAATGGAATCCTCTTCCTTCAGCTTTGTGCCAAACATTTTGCCGATGTATTCCCCAACATCCTGACGTCCACGATACTTGAGTTCATGCAAGAGATGCTGAACGGGATTGCCCTTTTTGAACTGGAAAAATGCCGCAGCACTTTGTAATTCAACCCGGCTCCAAAAGCGTTTCATCAAAGTATTCTCTTTATCTGTCCAATGGTTTGTTTGAGGGATTTCACTTTGACAACGGAAACAAATTGCATTTTCTCCTTTCAGCAATTTTCGCGAACAAGCGAGACAAATGTCAGGGTAGAAAAGCCCGAATAAGTCGATTGAATACTCTTTAAGAAGTGAAAGCATAAACTCATTTTGCGAAAACTATTTCCTCATCATTCAACGGTTGAGTATCTCCTTTAAACCGAAGTAGTAGCCTTGCTACCGCAACTACATCTCTTTGACAATAATCAACAATGCGTTCCAATCCCTTTTCCTGCCAGTAAACACGACAAACATCTTTCCCTTCAATATCAGTTTTAGAAGTGGGAATGCCAAGGACTTCTGTCAACATTTTTAAAGAAGTGTAATGTTTGTAGTCGCCAAACTTCCAGAGTTGAAGAGTATCCACATCAAACATTTCCCATGGGCGTTTACCGGATACGTCAAGCATATCAGGAAATTTTATCTGGTTGATCAGCAATCTGCGACAAATAAAAGGGATGTCGAACTCGCGCACATTATGCCCGCAGAAATGAAACCTATCCGAATCAAAACTTTTGTTGATGAGTTGAACGAATTCTTCGAGCAAGACCTTTTCTTCATCACCGGAGAACGATTTAACTCGAAAGGTTCGTTGCTTGGTTTGCTTATCTAAGCGAAAGCAACCGATGCTGATGCAAACGATTTTTGCAAACTCGGCATACACTCCTGCACGTTTCAGATAGCCCTCTTCGGAAGTTTCGTTTTCGGTTTTTAAGAAAGAATGCTTAGCAGTCCATAAATCCTTTGCTGAATAGCTTAATTGTTCGTGTGACGAAAATTGAGGTACCGTTTCAATATCAATAAAGATAAGGTCGTAGATGTTCACGTGTGAAAGCACAACAAGTAAAATTTCATTTTAAATTTAAGAAGCAATTTGAAATATCCATGAGAAATTTTTGGAGTCAAATACCTATGATGCGCATCACGTTTGCATTGATTGCAGGTATTGCGCTGGAAATTGGCAGTGATTACTTGCGCTGCTCTCAAGAAGTTTTGTGGTTAATGCTTGCCTTGTTTGGTATTTCGTTTGCAGCGGCTCTTGCAGTTACGTTGTTCAGTAATATTACTTGGATTTATCGGTTGCGAATTCTTCATGGGGTTGCGTTATCTATTCTGATTCTTTCGTTTGGCTATGTGCTAACTTGGCTTTATGCTGACAAAAACTTCAAAAGCCATTTTCAAAATTATTTGAGCGAAGAGTGTTTCGTTGTAGCTAGAATTGTTAAACCGCCATTGGAGAAAGAGAAGGTGGTAAGAGTAGTTGTTAGAGTTGAAGAAGTTAGGGGTAAAATCAAAACTGTAAAGACAACTGGGAATATTTTTGTCAACGTTTTAAGAGATGGCTCAGGTAACGATTTGGAATATGGAGATGTAATTGTCTTTAACTCAAAGATTGAAGAATTTGAGGAGCCTAAGAATCCTGAAGAATTCAACTTTAAGCTTTATCAGAGCTTTCACAATATCTATCACCGCACATTTTTGCAAACCGGTGATTGGAAATTAGTGAAAAGCAATCAGGGAAATTTTCTGATGGCTCAGGTCTACCACATCCGTGAGTATTTTCTCTCTATCATAACCAGATATGTAAAAAGCAAAAATGATTTTGCGGTAGCTTCTGCCATTATGCTTGGCTATAACGATTACATGAGCGGTGATGTAACCCGTGCCTATGCAAGTTCAGGCGCGTTACATGTGTTGAGTGTAAGCGGATTGCATGTGGGTATTATGTTTCTGATGCTTAATGTTTTGCTGGGTTTCATGGATAAAAAGGGCAGAAAGTCTCAAGTTGCCAAAGCGGTTATAATTATAGTTTTCATTTGGTTTTATGCGTGTCTCACCGGACTGAGCCCATCTGTTCTCCGTTCCGCTATGATGTTTTCGATGATTCAGTTTGGCAAAGTGATGATTCGGAACGTGAATACCTACAACATCATTTTTGCCAGTGCTTTATTGTTGATGTTGTTCAATCCATTTATTGTAACAGAAGTTGGATTCCGGTTAAGCTACCTTGCTGTGCTGGGGATAATTTACATACAGCCTAAAATTTACGCGTTATGGGTTGTCGGGCTGCCAGATGAGCCGAAATACAAAAAACAAAAGTGGTTTTTGAAGCCGGTTTATTTTTTGCGCTATTACTTATGGTGGTTCTTTTTAAAAGCTGTTGATTTAGGTTGGCAGATTGCTGCGGTTTCAATAGCAGCACAAATTGCTACTTGCCCACTTAGCTTGCTATACTTTCATCAATTTCCGAATTTATTCCTTCTCTCAAATTTAGTAGTGATACCGGTGAGCAACTTTATCCTGTTTTTCGGAACAGCACTTTGTGCGGTTGGAGAAATAGGGTATATAAATGATGTGATAGGCTGGTGCTTTAATCATCTGTTGGGTTTGCTCAATGACTTTATCTTTTGGGTTGATTCCATTCCGTTCGCACTGAAAGAAGGAATAAGTATTACCATGTTTGAAATGGCGCTGCTGTATTTGCTGATTTTGTTGTTCTGCTGGTTAACAGAAGAACGCAGAGCAAAAGTTTTAATAGCCTCTTTGTTTATTGTATTTGGGTTATGCTCTTTCTATTCTTATGAACGCATTGCTAAGTCGCAGCAGAAGAAAATTGTTGTTTACTGTGCACCCAAACAAAGTGCCATTGCTTTTATTGATGGAAGAAAAGTGCTGACTGACTTCGATGAAAAATTATTGAACGACCAAAGTGCAATGCTGTTTCATGTAAAGCATCATTGGTGGGATTGTGGCGTGAAGAAGGAAGCGGCAGCAAGCAGTAGGCAATTGGGAGTAGGCAAACTGATATTGTTCGAAGGCAAGAAGATTTTGGTTGTTGATTCAGTTTTAGAGAAAAATGATTTTGATTTTGAAAAGAAATTGAAGGTTGATTTGGTCATTCTATCGCACAACCCCAAAGTGTATTTACAAAATTTAAGAACCCTGCTTGAGTTTGACAACGTAGTTTTCGATTCTTCCAACAAACAATGGCGCATCAATTACTGGAAGAAAGATTGCGACAAAATGAAAATCAAATACTGGGATGTAAATACACAAGGCGCGTATCTTCAGGAATTAAGTAAACCAAACACCTGACTTTATTTCTCGTTTCTTCTGTTAGTTGGCTGGGGCAGGGTTCTTTTGCTGTAGTCCCAGTTAACGACTTTGCAGTTGGGGAGGGCGAGGCGGAGGGGTTCGATTTGCTGTTTGGTGATGTTGTTGTAGCTTAAATCGAGAAAGGTGAGTTGCTTTAGTTGGGCGAGGTTGTTTTTTTCTTCTTCGAAATTAAGTTTGGGGTTCATGGAGAGGTTGAGTTCTTTGAGGGAAGAGAGATTTTGAAGACCGGTGGGCAGGGCGGTGAAGTCGTTTGCCTTGAGGTCGAGCCAGTTTAAATTTTTGAGTTGGGTGAAAGAGGCGGGGAAGGAGGTGATGAGGTTATCGCGCAGGTCGAGTTTTTGCAGGGCGGTAAGATTGCTGAAGCAGTCGGGGAGCTGTTCGATGACGTTATCTTTAAGGGAAAGGGTTTGGAGATTTTTGAGCTGACAGATTTGGACCGGCAGGTTTTTTATTTTTTTATCGGGCTTGTTGAAGAAATTTCCATCGAGGTTGAGGTATTGGAGCTGCGCGAGATTGGCAATGGCGTCAGGAATGGAGCTTCCATCGTTTAAGCCGAGGTTTAGGGATTTTAAGCGGGTGAGTTGTGTAAGCTGGGGAGGGAAGCCGGTGAATTTGTTGAGGCTGAGGTTTAAATCTTCTAAGAGGGTGAGGCCCGAAAAACCCTCGGGGAGGTTTTGGAGGCGGTTACCGGCCAGGTTGAGATGCCGGAGTTTTTTTAAACCGGTGAAGGAAGGGGGCAGCTCGGTAATTTTGTTCATGCGGGTTCCCATTTCGAGATAGCTGAGGTCGAGTTCTTCGAGGTTTACCAATGAGCCGAAGGTAAGCGGCAGCCCGGTGAGCTGATTTGCCCTGAGGTTGAGGATTTGGAGTGATGTGAGTTTGCTGATTTCGAGCGGGAGGTTTTGAATGAGGCACTGGCTTATGTCGAGGTAGTTTAAGTTGCTGAGCGGAGCAATGGCGGTAACTATCTGTGTAATGTCGAGGTTAAAGTTTTGGGACAGATTGAGGTATTGAAGATTGCTCAACTGACCGAAAGAGGGGGGCAGTGTTTTAATGTCGTTTACCGAAAGGTCGAGTATTACGAGGCTTTTTATCTGACCGATTTTATCGTTGAGTTGCAACAAGCCGCTGGCAGAAAAATAAAGCTGTGTTACGTTCAGGTTTTTGATTTTTTCAAAAACATCGTCATCGTATAAATACGCATTGTGTTCGAGATTGAGCACGCGCAGGTTTTTCAGGAGAACAAAAGAATCGGGAAGTGTGGTGAAGTTGTTGTCTTTTAAATTGAGTTCTTCGAGAGCGGAAAGCTGCCTGATGGAACCGGGGAGAAATTTAAACGCACCACCGGATATGTTTACCCGTTTCAGTTTAGGAAGCTGCGCGAGTTGATTGAAGAGGATGTTGAGGTCGAGCGCGCGGCATTTAGTGCAGGTAAACTCTTCGAGGTTTTTGAACCGGGTAATGTGGTCACGCAACTGCGCCTTAGGGAAAGCGGTGAAGACAAGGGAAGTGGTTCCGGTTTCATTTTTCAGCGCGTCATCAATAATCTGATTGGCGTTTCCTTCGTCAATGACAGCGGCATCTTTTTTCGCTTCTTCAAATTTTGCAGTCAGTTCTTTATTGATAGAATCTTTTGCCTGCTGGCTGAGTTTGTCCCAGTCTTCCTGAGTGAAAGATTTATCGGTTGGCTTTACCTGCGCAAAGCTGAAGAGAAGTGCTGCTGAAAAAATGAGGGAGAAAATGATTCGCTTGGTCATTAGGATTGTTTGAGAGGGCAAATTACTTAATCTGTATATAAACGAAAAAGCAACCCCGTTTAGTATGGGGTTGCTTTTTCGGGATTTGAAAATTTATTCGGGATTCTCCGGTTTCATTTATTCTAAATTTTCAGGCCTCATTTGAGGGAACAAAAGCACTTCCTGTATAGCTGCCTGATTGGTCATCAGCATAGCCAGCCGGTCAATGCCAATGCCGATACCGGATGTTGGCGGCATTCCGTACTCGAGGGCGCGGAGGAAATCGTGGTCGATGAACATAGCTTCGTCATCACCGCGCTCCTGCAATTGTGTTTGCTCTTCGAAACGCGCGCGCTGGTCGAGCGGGTCGTTTAGCTCGCTGTAAGCGTTGGCAATTTCTTTTCCGTTTATCATCAATTCAAAACGTTCTACCAAACCGGGTTTGCTTCTGTGTTTTTTGGTGAGCGGACTTAACTCTACCGGATAATCAATAATGAATGTAGGCTGAACGAAATTGCCCTCGCATTTGCCGCCAAAAATTTCGTCAATCAATTTTCCTTTGCCCATGCTCTTGTCGGTTTGAATATGAAGTTGTTTACACACCTCCAACAATTGTTCTTCGTTCATTTCGCTTACATCGAAACCGGTGTGCTCTTTTATTGCATCGTAAATAGCCACCCGCTTGAACGGTGCTTTGAAAGAAATTATTTTATCACCGAAAGGAACCTCCGTTGTTCCGTGAAGTGCGATGGCGATTTTTTCCATCATCTTCTCGGTGTAATCCATCATCCAGAAATAATCTTTGTAGGCCACGTAAAACTCCAAGACCGTAAACTCGGGATTGTGCGTGCGGTCAATTCCTTCGTTGCGGAAGTTGCGGCTGAATTCGTACACCCAGTCAAAACCGCCAACAATCAAACGCTTTAAATAAAGTTCGTTGGCAATGCGCAAATAGAAAGGAACATCTAATGCATTATGGTGCGTAACAAACGGACGGGCAGCTGCGCCACCGGGAATATTCTGTAACACCGGTGTGTCTACTTCAATTGCCCCATGTTCGTTCAGGAAGTCACGCATGGTCTGAATCATTTTTGTGCGCTTCAAAAATGTATCACGCACCTGTGGATTAACGACCAGGTCAACATAGCGTTGACGATAGCGCAACTCCACATCTGAAAAGGTATCGAAGGTTTCACCGTCTTTTACTTTTACTACCGGCAAAGGGCGCAGGGCTTTTGAAAGTACTGTCAACTCTTTTACACGAATAGATGTTTCACCGGTCTTAGTGATAAACACTTCGCCTTTTACGCCAATAAAATCGCCAATATCGAGCAGGTGGGTAACTACTGAGGTATAAAACGTTTTGTCTTCACCGGGGCAAACATTGTCAATGCTTACAAACAATTGAATCTTGCCTTTCTGGTCCTGAATCTTGAAGAAGGTTACTTTGCCTTTTGAGTTAATACTCATAATTCTCCCGGCAATACTTACGTCCTGAAAATTTTTCTCTACATCGTTATACTCTGAAAGAATCTGTTGGGAATTGCAATTTACTTCGAATACAGCAGCGGGGTAGGCATCAATGCCCAGCTCGTTGAGCTTCTGCAATTTTTCTCTTCTTACAATTTCCTGGTCGTTTAACTCCTGACTCATACTTTAAATTTAGGGAGCGTGAAAATAAAAAATCCCTTTGCTCGAAAGGGATTTGAAACAGTCTGAACAAAAATGATTCTACCGAATAGTGTCCGCGCAAAACGATACACCGCTAACCGGGCAAAAGGTAGTCCGGGTTTGCAGAACAGCATCGTTCAGTTTAATCGTAGCTGTAACTCCCTGCGGTGCGCTGGAAGTATTGTATGCCAACAACAACACCTCCTGGTTTTTCTTTGCGTTGAAGGAATATTTCCAACTGCTGTTTTGATGATACTCCGATGTCTGAGTCCCGCTTTGGTCGGAAACATAAATCACCTGGCAGTCGGTGCAGCCAATGGTGTACTCAACGCTGTAAATCTGTTCGCTTTCTTTTTTACAGGAAGAAAAAGCAAGGGCAATAACGGCAAGCAGGAGGAAAGCTTTTTTCATACGGTTCTTTTTGGTGATGTATAGACGAAACTAAACTGATGCAAGTTGCACTTTTATAAACTCACCCAGTTTTTTGTTGGCCTCTCTTGCCTTGGGAAGAATTCTCCAGAATGCGTTGAACACATGGAACAGTTTCGGATAAACTTCTAAGCGAACATCAACACCCTCCGTTTTTGCTTTTTCGGCA
The DNA here is from genome assembly GCA_964493695.1 of uncultured Chitinophaga sp. Classification (GTDB taxonomy): domain Bacteria; phylum Bacteroidota; class Bacteroidia; order Chitinophagales; family LD1; genus Bog-950. The sequence continues at coordinate 127,902 of CAZBPG010000002.1, forward strand.
AAGCGTGTGGAATCGCTTAAGAGCAATTCGTCTTCGCCTACCTGCACGAAAACCGGTGGAAGCTTTTCGAGTGAATGGAAAATGGGAGAAGCATAAGGAGATTTCGGGTCGGCTCCGGCCATGTAGTAATCGCGCACTAACGGGAACCCGTCTGCCAGCAACATCGGGTCAATATCATTTTTTGAAGGAAACGAATGTCCGCTGAAAGTATGATCGAGCCAGGGAGAAAGTGCAACAGCGCATTTCGGCAACGGCATATTTTTATCGCGAAGGTAAGTGAGTGTTCCCACTACGCAACCGCCTCCGGCACTATCACCGCCAAAGCAAATTTGATTCGGCAGAAACAACTTTTCCGTCAGCAGCCACTCGTAAACTTTCGCGCAATCTTCAATAGCAGCCGGATAAGGATGTTCCGGTGCTAAACGATAATTTATACTCAACGCACTGATACCTGCGTTCTTTGCAATTTGCGAAACCAGGCCCCGGTGCGTGTTGGTGCTTCCCACAAAATATCCTCCGCCATGAAAATAAAGGAGCACTTTTGTTTTGTCGCAGCCATGAGGAAATACCCATTCACCGGAAACCCCGTTTGCCTCTTCCAATTGATAATCGAAACCGCGAAGCGGTTTATTCCACTTGCCAATCAGTTTTTCGAAACCTCTTCGTGCGCGCACCGGATCTGAAACATCACCGCGTCTTTTAACTCTTCGTAAAAATGTTTTGAGAATAAAGAGCGGGATGTAGGGCATTCCGTAATTTTTACTTTTTTGATTTTTCTGACAACATCAACAACTGAAAAGCGAGCGGCAGGCTTCCTCTTTCAATTTCAATTTTTGCGCGTAAGTGAATCGCTTTTTCTAAGGCAGCAAAATCGTTCTTGTGTTCGGAAAAAAGTTCTTCTACAAAATCCGCTTTGCGCAATTCGTTTAGCTCTTCTTCTGTCGGGAAAGTATTCAACGAAGCTACACGGGCAATATCATTTCCCGAAAGAAAGTTTGAATGGGTAATTCCCTGAGGCAGCGCATCCCAGCCTACACCTAATTCATTCGCCATTTTAAAACCGGGAACAGAAATAATGTTTTCGGCACCAATGCGAGCCCAGAATTGCTTTCCCATCCGCGCGATGTAATTCATTTTGTTCGGGTCAATACTGCCTTCTTCGTTCAGCACCTTTTCGTTGATGTGAATCATCTTCACTTCGCACACCACTAAATTTCCGGCACCACCACCCTGACCGGTTTCGATTACATCTTTCACTTCGCATTCGAACTGCACAAAACATTCAGCCACCCTAGGAGGTTTTACCGTAACCGACTCAACCGGTGTTAATCCTGATTTCGAAAACTCGTTCACGCCTTTTTCGTACATGTGTGCCGCCAGATTCATCTGGTAAAGCATATCGTAATGCGGAATGTTCACTACACATTCTTTTACCTCCAGCACATTGTCGTGCGTGTGCTTGGTAGCACCGGTGCGTCCGCTGCGGGCGGGCGAGAAAACGAGCGTGGGTGGATTAGAGCCAAAGCAATTGAAGAATGAAAACGGAGCGAGGTTTGCCGTTCCGTTTTTGTCAATTGTAGAAACAAAAGCAATTGGACGCGGAGCCACAGCACTTAACAAATACTCGTGCAGCTTCGGCAGGGGAATGTCGGCAGGATTAATGGAAAGCATGTTCAATAATAGGAAATAGGCAGAAGAGTTACTCTTCCGCGCTATTCTTCATTTTCATCAAAGCCGCATATGCATTGCGGGTAATAATTTTTTTGCTACTCCATTCTTCTCTGTTTGGAGTGATGATTTCAACATTGCCATTGTCGCTTACACCGGTTTGCACTTCGGTGAGATCAAAGTTGTTATTGCCGACATCGGTAAAAACATAGTTTTTGTTTTGCCAGCGAACCAAGGCTTCTTCGGGAACGGTGAGTGCATCATTGCTCTGCACATTAATTTCGGCATTCATAAACATGCCGGGCAAAAGTTCTTTGTCATACTTTTTAAAATGGCAATGCACTTCGGCTGCACGGTTAGCATCTAAGTTGCGGCTTACCAAAATTATTTCTGCTTCGTACTTTTTATCGGCATTCTGATTGGCATAGGCAATTACTTTTTGCCCAATAGAAAGTTTATTCACGTCTTTCTCAAAAACAGTGAGATTCAGATGCACATCTTCGGGATTTACCAATTCAAACAACACATCGGTAGGGCTTACATAACGCCCGATGTTCACATCAACGGCCGATACAAAACCATTGATAGGCGAATACACATTTACGCTGCGCGATAAATTGTCTTCGTTGAGTGTTGTTGGGTTGATGCCAATCAGTTGCAGTTTTTCGCTGAGCGATTTCACCAACACCTTCTGACTTTCGTAATCGGCTTTTGCCTGCTGAAACGTTTTATCGCTGTTGGCTTTGGTAGCGTTCAATTCTTTTTGGCGATTGAAATCAGCTTCCGAGAAACTGAGTTTTGCTTTAGCCATCAGGTAATCCTGTTGCAGTTGAATGTATTGAGGGTCTTCCAACACAGCCAGCACTTCGCCTTTGCTAATGTGCATACCCGGCAGCAGTTTGGTAGATTTTAAATATCCGCCCAATGGAAAGCTGATGCTCACCATGTTTTGTGGCGGCACATCAATAGCTCCATTTACTTTCAGCACCGATGAAATAGTTTTCACTTCGGCTGTACCGGTTTGTATGCTGGCAATTTTCATTTGCCCGGCTGTAAGCGAAACGCTGTTTTCGTTGGCGTTTGCCGGTTTGGTTTCGTTAGTTGTTTGGCTGCTGTTGCATGCCGAAAAGAATATGATGAGGAGGAGGAGATACTTTTTCATGGTTAATGATTTATTGTTTTCCCGAAATTTTTTCCAATTCAAAAACAGACAGGTTGTATTGATAAACCAGATCCGTGTATTCACTTTTTATGCTAATGCTTTGGTGCAGCAACATGCTCCATTCCAGGTAACTGATTTCGCCTGCAGCAAACTGCCGGTTGGCGGTTTCAATAATGGTGGTTGCATTGTTCAGTACCGAGTTTTCGTAGTGAGCTAAACTCTGCTCATACTTTTTTACGTTGGTAGTTGCTGCTTCAAATGCCGTAGTGAGTTTTTGTTTTTCTAACTCAAAATCGGTTTGTGCTTTCAGCCAGTTCTTTTTTGCTGCCGCAATTTTTGCCGCTTGTCCGCTAAAAAATATAGGAATGAAAATACCCGCGTTCGCTGTATTGAAACGCTTGCTAGCATTGAAGTAAACATCGCTGCCATTCACATTTTGCAACCCGATGATAGACATGTTGTTGTACCCCACATTAAAATCGGGCGCCAGTTTGTTGCGCTCCAATTTCCATTGGTGTTTATACAGGTTCATCAAATGTGTCTCGCGAACCAGCAACGGACTGGATGCTAATTGCGAAGTATCGGGCAACGAAACGAACAGATACTTCTGCGCTCCGATTTCCGGCTCATAAAAAACAGAATCGTTCAACAAGCGATTGAAATGTTGAAGTGAAATGCTTAAATCGTTTTTCAGCATTTGTAGTTGATTGGCAATTTGGCTGCGCGAAGCCGCAGCGGTAGTTTTCTCCAATAAATTAGTTTCTCCCCTTTCGTATCGCTGTATTGCTTTTTGCAGGAATGCATCGTAAATGCTGTCGACAAACAAGAGTAGCTTTTGCTTCTCGCGCATGTTCAAAATCTGATAGTAAAGCGACTTTACCTGCACGCGGATTTCCAATTCCGTTAGTTTGGTTTCGCTTTGCGCTATCCGATAATTTTCATTCAGCACTTTCTTTTGCTGCACATACACACCGGGAAAAGCAAACCCTTGCGAGATACCAAAGCGCGTATCGTTGTAAGTGGTGTTTATCTGTCCGTATTCAGCAATCACATTTGTTTTGCTTATATCCAAATAACTACGCCTCAACTTTTCATTGGCTTGCTCGTTAATTTGAGCGCTACGCAAAGTGAGGTTATTCTTATGCGCAATATTTAACGCCTGTTCCAAGGAAATACTTTGTTGCGCATCGGAAAGTTGGGCAGAAAAAATCAAAGCGATAACGGAGGCAACCGTAGCAACAGATTTTTTCATTCTTCTCTCCATAAATGTTTCATACAACACATAAAGAATAGGTAATACAAAAAGTGTGAGTAGCGTGGCAGAAACAATTCCGCCAATAACCACTGTGGCTAATGGGCGTTGCACTTCGGCACCGGCACCGTTGCTAACCGCCATGGGAATAAAACCAAGCGAAGGAGCGAGTGCGGTCATCAGCACCGAGCGTAAACGAATTTTAGTTCCCTGAATCACAATTCTGCGAACGTCTGTCAAACCTTCACTTTTCAAGCGTTTGAACTCGGCAATCAACACAATGCCGTTGAGCACCGCCACACCAAACAAAGCGATGAAACCCACACCTGCCGAAATGCTGAAATTCATTCCGCGCAACCATAAAGCAAGAATGCCTCCAATAGCAGAAAGCGGAATGGCTGTATAGATAAGAACGCTCTCGCCAATAGTGCCAATAGCAAAATACAGCAACAAAAAAATGAGCAACAGCGCCACTGGCACCGCCACTGACAAACGTTGCTTAGCTGCTTGCAGGTTTTCAAAAGTTCCGCCATAGGTTACATAGTAGCCCGCAGGAAACTTGATTTGCTTTTCAGTTTTTTGTTGCAGTTCGTTCACAATGGTTTGCACATCGCGCCCGCGAACATTAAAGCCCACCACAATTCTGCGCTTGGTTTCCTCGCGCTGTATTTGATTGGGTCCTTCAATCACATTTACATCGGCTACCTGATACAAAGGCACCTGCGCACCGCTTGGCGCAGCGATTAAGAGATTCTGCACATCGGTTACATCTCTGCGCAACTCATTGCCTACACGCACCACTAAATCAAACCGCTTTTCGCCTTCATACACCATGCCGGTGCTTTGTCCGGCAAAAGCCGCGTTCAGCGTGCGGTTCACATCCGAAATATTTAAACCAAATTTGGCAATGGCATCGCGCTTGTAATTTACCACCACCTGCGGCATACCGGTTACGCTTTCTACATACAAATCTTTGGCGCCATCTACGGTTTCAATTATGCCACCGAGTTTTTGCGCATACAATGCGAGAGTGTCAAGGTCTTCACCAAAAATTTTGCAAACCACATCTTGGCGTGCACCGGTCATCAATTCATTAAATCGCATTTGCACCGGAAACTGAAAACCGGTAGTTAATCCCGGCACAACCTGCAACGCACTGCTCATCTTCTCTGCCAACTCAGGAAATGTTTTTGCCGAAGTCCATTCTTTTTTGGGTTTGAGAATCACCATCATGTCGCCTGTTTCAATGGGCATAGGGTCGGTGGGAATTTCAC
>CAZBPG010000003.1:0-77909 GCA_964493695.1 uncultured Chitinophaga sp.
AGACTCAACCTTATTTGCGCCATCTATAACATAGAATTATGAAAGAGGTCTATTATCAGTTTGTAATTTTATCACATTGTCATTTTTGAATTATGCCAAAGGTTTCCAATAAAGGATTAGAAATGCCCGCCTCTCCCATTCGCAAACTCGTGCCCTATGCCGATGCCGCGAAAAAGAAAGGAGTGAAAGTGTATCACCTCAACATCGGTCAGCCCGATTTAGAAACGCCCCCGCAGTTCTGGAGCAAACTCAAAACCATCGACATAAAAACACTGGAGTACTGTCCCAGCAACGGTATTGAATCGTACCGCAAAAAGTTTGCGGGCTATTACAACAGTATCGGTATTGATGTGGACGCATCTGCCTTCATGATTACCGAAGGCGCGAGCGAAGCGCTTTCATTTGGCATGTATAGTTGCCTCGATGACGGAGATGAAATTATTATCCCCGAACCTATGTATGCCAATTACATTGGCTTTGCCATGGCCGGTGACATTAAAGTGAAACCGATTTCCACTTCCATCGAAACCGGTTTCGCCCTCCCTCCCATCGAAGATTTTGAGAAAGCCATTACGGCAAAAACCAAAGCCATTCTTATCTGCAATCCGAATAACCCTACCGGTTACCTTTACAGCAAAGAAGAACTCGCTGTGCTCCGCGAAATTTGCCTGAAGCACGATTTGTTTCTTTTTGTAGATGAAGTGTACCGCGAATTCCTCTATGGCGGAAAAGCGTTTTTCAGTGCCCTCAACTTGGAAGGAATGGAACAGCACGTAGTGGTGTTCGACTCTATTTCAAAAAGGTTTTCTGCCTGCGGTGCCCGTATTGGCGCTATAGTTACCCGCAATAAGGAAGTTCTCGCTTCCGCCCTCAAGTTTGGTCAGGCGCGTCTTTCGCCCAACTCGCTCGGGCAAATTGCCGGTGAAAATCTTTTCGACCTCGGCAAAGAGTATTACGATGGCATTGTTGCCGAATACCAAAAGCGCAGAGATGTCATGGTGGAGCAACTCAACAAGATTCCGGGTGTGGTTTGTCCTAACCCCGGTGGCGCGTTTTATGCCGTAGCTTCTTTACCGGTAAAAGATACGGATGCGTTCTGCCAGTGGATGCTGGAAAGTTTTTCTTACAACAACGCTACGGTGATGATGGCGCCTGCTTCGGGCTTTTATTCCACTGCTGCTTCGGGAAAAAATCAGGTGCGCATTGCGTATGTGCTTAATACCGGTGATTTAACTGCTGCCATAAAGTGTTTAGAAGAAGGCTTGAAAGCTTACGCTAAAACTCCCGTCAGCGAGTTAGTGCATTAGCAAAAGCAATAAGCGAGTCATATTTGAAATCCACTAAAGGCTTTTCGTCTTTTTTAATCTTCGAATTGTCGCCCACGAACACGGTGAACATACCGGCATTCTTTCCGAACTGCATATCGCTTCCGGTATCCCCAACCATCAGACATTTAGAGAAATCAATTTCCTTAAAATCTTTCTTCGCTTTCAGCGCCATGCCAATGTTTGGCTTGCGCATTTGCCGCGTATCCTCTTCAATCAAATCAGTAGCTGCATAAATTGCGTGTATCCGTCCCCCGTATTTGCGCACTTCTTTCAGCATTTCATCGTGTATAAACTGCAGGTCTTCCTGGCTCATCAACTCCTTTCCCACGCCCTGCTGATTGGTAACTACAATGATTCGCTTGAAGAGCGCTGAAAGATTCTTCAGCGCATCCATCACCCCTTCCAGAAAATAAAACTCGTCCCATTTCTTTACATAATCGTTCGGGTAATGAAGATTGATTACCCCATCGCGGTCGAGAAAGAGTGTCCAGGTTTTGTCAATGTTTAAATCACTCAACTTCATTCGAACAACTTTTTGAAGTCTATTTGTGCCTTGGTGTAATCTTCAGGAATACCAATATCAATGAAATAATTGCCGAAAACCTTGCCGTTGATTTTCTTTACACTCACATACTTCTCCAGCACTTCCTTCTCGAACGAAAATCTCTCTGCTTCAACACCAGCAAGTGTTTCCTTGTTCAAAAAATAAACGCCTCCGTTTATCAGCCCCTCTTCTACCGGTTTCTTCTCTTCAAACTTTACGATGCGTTCATCTTCCGTTTCAACAGTACCGTAACGGTCGAAGTTGTGCATAAGCTTTAACGCCATCGAGATATCAGCGGAAGTATTGAAATGAAACTCCTGCAAGCCGTTCAAATCAATGTCAAAAAAAGTATCGCCATTCAGCACAAAAGCAAAATCATCAACCGATTGAAACGCCTTCTTAATCGCGCCACCGGTGCCCAGCGGTTCATCTTCTTTGCTGTAAACAATCTCAACCTCCAGATACTTATTGCCAAAGTGCGCTTCAATAACCTCGGCTTTATATCCTACAGAAAGAATTGCTTTTGTAACTTTCTGGCGGCTGAGATAAACAAAAACATAATGCAGAAAAGGTTTGCCGTTAATCATCGCCATCGGTTTCGGCAAATCGTTAATCACCCCCCGCAGACGGGTACCCAAACCACCGGCAAGAACAATTGCAGGATAATTCTTCATCTTTTATGTGAAGAGTTTGTCTTCCACTAACTGGCAAATAATATGTCCGATAAGAATATGACTTTCCTGAATCCTCGGAGTGTCTTTGCTCGGCACATTAAAAAGATAATCGCAGGAGTCTTTCATTTTGCCTCCGCCTTCACCGGTAAACGAAATAACGTGCATACCGCGTTGTTTTGCTTCAATCTGCGCCAGCAAAACATTTTTCGAATTGCCTGAAGTGGAAATACCAATCAGCACATCGCCTTTTCTTCCGTACGCTTTTACAGCTCTTTCATAAATCTGGTCGTAGCTATAATCGTTCGCCACAGCCGTCAGAAAAGAAGTATTCACATGTAATGCTTCAGCAGGAAGAGGTTCCCTGTCACTATAAAACCTTCCGGTAAACTCAGCAGCCAGATGCTGTGCATCGGCTGCGCTGCCACCGTTACCGCACAAATACAGGCGGTGCCCGTTTTCGAAAGCGTCTGCAATCAGTTTCGAAACTTCTTCAATCCGTTTTACAAAAAACTCATCCGCCAGAATTTTACTCTTGACTTCAATAGAGGAAGAAATAATGGATTTGATTTTACTCATAGCGCAAACATAAAGAAAAGGCAGACCTTAAACAGCGGCTGAATTTCTTTTTTCCACCTTCATCATCATGCCGTATTTCGGGCGGAGGGTAATGAGCGGTTCGGCTTCTACAATAAAATTTTCCTTCAGCCGGAATTTGTATTTGCGGTACATCAGTATCAGTATAATCTGCATTTCCATAATCGCAAAATTATTGCCGATACACAGGCGCGGACCACCACCGAAAGGGAAGTAAACGTACCGGTCAATGTTGTTTTTTAACTCCGGAGCAAAACGCTCGGGCTTAAACTTCATGGGTTCATCCCAATACTTTTCGCTGTGGTGGAAATACATAATCGGCATCAGCACGTTCGTATCTTTCATAATACGGTAGCCGCCAATTTCATCCTCTTCATTGTTTCTTCTGCCCACAATCCATGCCGGTGGAAACAAACGCATACTTTCATCAATCACCTGACGCACATATTGGAATCCGAGAACGTTTTGAAAATTGAGTTCTACTCCGGCATCTAACTTCTCATCAATCTCGCGAATCATTTTTGCCTCTGCTTCGGGGTTTTGAGAAAGCAGGTAAAGCGTCCATGCCATAGCATTGGCGGTAGTTTCATTACCGGCAATAAAAATAGTCATTACCTCATCGCGCAGTTGGCGGTTGTCCATCGCTTCACCGGTTTCTTCATCGCGGGCATCGAGCAACATGGAGAGCAAATCGCTTTTCGAAATTCCCTCCTTCCTTCTTTTATCAATAATGTCGTAAATAATCTTGTCCAGAATTTTTATCGCCTTGCGCTCCTGAATGTTTGTTGGAGTAGGAAACATAGCAGGCAACCGGATAGGAGAATTCAGTTTATCAGTGGCATATTGATTGAGTAAGGTAATCTGCTTGCTCACCAAATCCGCTTTATCATCTACCCCATTACTGAAAATAGCCTCCGAAATAATCTCTAAAGTAAGATTGGTCATTTGCGGAGCTACATCAAAATATTCTCCGCTTTCAGCTTTCGGCTTCATGCTATCAACCTCCTGCTGTGCCCTGCGCACCATCATAGCGGTAAGGTCAGCGAGTTTTTGTTTATGGAAAGCCGGTTGAATAAGCCTGCGCTGTTTTTTCCAGAACTCTCCTTCGCTGGTCAGCAAGCCATTCCCCAAAAGAAGACGCAGCATATCATAAGCCAGGCTCTTCCGGTAATTCTTGTTGTTGTCTACCAAAACATATTTGGCATATTCAGGCTTTGCCGCAATTACAATACGGTTAAAGGGAAGAGACAGTGAAAAAATTTCACCGTATTGCTTTATCAGCTTCGGCAAAACAGCATGGGCATTTTCGCGGAGCATGTAGCCGCTGCCAAACAGCCAATGTTTTTCTTTAGGAAAAGGAGGAACGGATTTCTTTTTTACAGGAGCTTCAGTTTCCATTTCAGGCGCTATTTATCGGGTACAACGAACAAGAATCAATCAAATTTTTGCGTCCTTGTATTTTCTCCAAAGGTAAACCGTTGCAGCAATACCTAACACAAACATAACGATGGAAATAACCTCGCTTTGCCGCAATTCAAATCCGCCAAAGAAGTAAGTATCCCTACCGCCCAAATCGCGCCACTGCTCAATGGCAAACCGCTGAATGCCGATAAGAATCATAAAGATGGTGAAGATGATACCCGGCTTGTAGGTCATCTTTTTACGGATGCTCCAGAGAATAATAAAAATAGTCACGCACATCAGCAGTTCATAAAGCGGAGTGGGATACGCGGCATTTGCGAGATAAGTGCAATGTTCTTCAGTGCAATTAGGCAGAATAGTCGTGGGTTCGGCATCAATAATATTATGCGCGTAGTTATCGCTCCATAAAAACTGGGGAAACCACGAAGGCTTGTTGTAAGGATTTGCCAGGCCCCAATCACCATCACCGGAAACATGACAACCGATTCTGCCAATACCATTGGCAAGAATAAACCCGGGTGCTACGGAATCAAAGAAATGAGCCAGATTGAATTTTTTCTTCCAGGCATAAACTGCGAAACCGATACCGGCAAAAATCAACCCACCAAAAACCGAAAGCCCGCTGAACATAGAGCCAAACGGATCGGCCCAGAAATTGGCATAGTCACCGGGGTTTTCGAGATAGTTGAAAAAATTGGCCCCCGAAATACCCAGCACTGCTGCAATCACCACTAAATCGCCAATACCATCGGAAGGGTAAACAGTGATTTTTTTCTTCACCGGTTGTGGCAGTTTCTCTTTGTTCTTTGTATAGTAGGAATAATACGCTAACGCTGCGCCACCAATAATTCCACCAAGCCAGCTACCGGTGGTAAGCGAAAGCATAAAATTATTGATAGCAATAGCTCCGGTGCTCAGTTCGGGCTGGTAAACAAAAAGACCTACGACTTTAAAGAACACTACAAAACCAAAAAGGAAATAAAAAGCAATTTCAGTAACCGATGGGGCCTCACCCACTATTACATCTGCCGGCTGTCCGGCAAGCAGGCCGAGTTTCTCTCTTCTGCGCATTTCGGCAACCGATAAAGTAGCAGCCACAAAAAAGCCACAGGCAACAAAAAAACCATAGCTATATACAGGAAGAAACCGGAAATCTGCCCAGGAAGCCTGATTAAAAAAATGAAAAATAAAATCGGTGACCTTGGGATAACAGCGCAATAGAATCATAAGGCAAATTTAGCAGGGCGAATAAAAGACTTTCTGTTTTGTTCAAAACAGTTTACAGTTTTCTTTTTCTAATTACATCTCTTTCCAGCACAATAAACCAACCGGTAATTTCACTTTTTTGCACCTGGAAAAAATGTTTGAATACTTCATAAGGTTCCTCAGGAGTATTTGGATTAAACCTAAAAAACAAAACCCCAACAGGGGCAGGAAGTTTTTCTTTAAACAGCAGATGTCCGTAATCTTTGTCGAAAGTCAAAATTACTTGTTGATTGGCAACCGCGTGTTGCAGAACAATTTTATCGGAAACAGAAGACATGACTTCTGAAACACTTTCAACTTCAAAACCCTCCTCGCGAAGCTTTCTGATACTAGTGACGGGAAAATTTTCATTGGCAAGAAATTTCATGCCCGGATAAGAATGAGTTCATCTTTAATACAATCTTGCAGGTATGCAAAAACAGCGCGCAAATCGTTTTGAGTAAGGCGCGGATAGTTTTCTAAAATTTGCTGCTCACTCCAACCGGCTTCATACAAACCTAAAATGAATTCCACTGCCAAACGAGTTCCTTTAATAGCCGGTTTGCCAACTAAAACTTCCGGGTCAGATTGAATATGATTTCTCCAGTTCATAAGCACGAATTTAGTTTGTATTACCCAAACAAAAAAACATTTCTACGCAATTGAAAGTTCCAAATGCTTGGTGCCTTTTACATAGCCAAAATCCGAAACTTCATTCAGCCGGATGGTTTGTATGGTGTTCCACATATCATCTTCGAACGGAATACCTGTTTTGATGTAGTTATCGGTAAAGCCGTAACGGATACCGTTATCGTTTTCGGCTTCAAACAAAACTTTGCGCTCAGTGTTTACGTGCTCGCTGTAAAACTTACGTTTCTTCTTTTCAGAAAGTATGCGCAGCATCCTGTTCCGCTCTTTTCTTTCGGGCACAGGAACCACTGGTGTGATGTTGAGCGCGCGGGTATTGGCGCGCTCGCTGTAGGTAAACACATGCAGATAGGAAACATCCAGTTCGTTCACAAAATTGTAAGTCTCTAAAAACTGTTCGTGTGTTTCACCGGGGAAGCCGACAATAACATCCACACCAATACAGGCATGAGGCATAACCGCTTTTATTCTCTCCACTCTTTCTTTATACAGCTTGCTCAGATATTTTCTGCGCATCAGTTTCAGAATTTTATCGCTGCCGCTTTGGAGCGGAATATGAAAGTGCGGCATAAATCTTTCGCTGCCTGCTACAAAATCAATGATTTCGTTGGTGAGCAGGTTCGGCTCGATGGAAGAAATACGGAAGCGCTCAACTTCTTTAATCTTATCTAACTGCTGAATGAGCTGGTAGAAATCTTCACCGGTGCGTTCGCTGCCATCGGTAGCCTTGCCGTAATCGCCAATGTTTACACCGGTAAGCACAATTTCTTTTACACCGGTGGCAGCCACTTTCTTTGCCACTTCAACCGTGTGGGCAATGGTATTGCTTCTGCTTTTACCGCGCGCCAAAGGAATGGTGCAGAACGAACAGAAGTAGTCGCAGCCATCCTGCACTTTCAGAAAACTGCGGGTGCGCTCGCCCTGCGAGTAGGCATCGGCATAAAACTCTACGTTATTGATATCGCCACTGATAACAAGAGGAGATGCTTCGACTCCGCTCAGCATGACATTCTCTTCTAATTTTTCAAGATACTCATGAATCTTAAACTTCTCGTTGGCGCCCAGCACCATGCTCACTCCCTTTATCTTCGAAATTTCTTCGGGCTTTAACTGCGCAAAACATCCAACGATGATAATTTTTGCTTCGGGGTTTGTCTTTAAAGCCGCTTTAACCACATGCCGTGTTTCTTTATCGGCATTCTCGGTAACACTGCAGGTATTAATAATGTAATAGTCTGCGCGGTCGCTGAACTCCACCTTCTGAAAGCCCTGCTCGGTAAGAATGCGGGCAATAGCCGAAGTTTCGGAGAAGTTGAGCTTGCAGCCAAGGGTGTGCAGCGCTATTTTGCGATTGTAATACATCGGGGTGCGAATATAGGAAAGTAGGCGTTTGCCAATAACCCCGAAAGGGTTTGGAACCCTTTCGGGGTTACCGCCAACTGTGAACTGTGAACTATCCAATCCACAAAAGTTTTTGCACATCCTTTGAAGAAATAATCGTGTTGAGTTTTTACAGCCGCATACATTCGTTGCATGGCAAGAAAAGTTCGGGTTGGAGTATTTGGTGTTGGTCACCTCGGCAAAATTCACGTAAAGCTTCTCAAAGAAATTTCGGGTTACGACATTACCGGTTTCTACGACCCCGATGATAAAAACGCGCACAAGGCCGAAACCGATTTTGGTATTAAGCGTTTCGATAACCCGAAGAAATTAATTGAGAGTTGCGATGCCATTGATATTGTTTCGCCCACTACCACGCATTTTCAGATTGCTAAAGATGCCATTAAGAAAGGCAAACACATTTTTATTGAAAAGCCGCTTTCATCTACCGTAAAAGAAGCGAAGGAACTGGTGGAACTGGTGGACGAAGCCCGCGTGAAAGCCATGGTGGGCCATGTAGAGCGTTTTAATCCGGCTATTCTAAGCCTGAATAAAAAGAACATCAAGCCGATGTTTATTGAAGTGCACCGGTTGGCGGAGTTTAATCCGCGCGGCACCGATGTTTCGGTGGTGCTTGATTTAATGATTCACGACCTCGATATTATTTTGAGCCTGGTAAAAGCCAACGTAAAAAAAGTTTCGGCCAGCGGTGTGGCTATTCTTTCCAAAAGCCCCGATATTGCCAATGCACGCATTGAGTTTGATAACGGTTGTGTGGCGAATGTTACCGCCAGCCGCATTTCGGTGAAGAGCATGAGGAAGATGCGCATCTTTCAGCCCGGTGCTTACATCAGTATGGATTTTTTGAAAAAGAAGAGCGACCTCTTCCGCATTGAAGATGAAATGCCTTCCACCAATGGCGAGAGCAACCACTTTGAAATTGACTTGCCCGACAACACCAAAAAATACATTACTTACGAAACTGCCGAGAAGAAGGATGTAAACGCCATTCAAATGGAGCTGGAGCTTTTTCATAAATCTATTACCCAAAACAAACCGGTGCCGGTAAGTATGCTCGATGGCTACAATGCCATGCACCTGGCGCAGAATATTCTCGATAAAATAAATGTACAGCTAACAGCCACCCCCAAACCCCCTAAAGGGGGCTTTTAATCCTTCTCCTTTAGGAGAAGGTGCCCGTAGGGCGGATGAGGTTATTTTTCCTTTATTCGCAATCTTTTAAAGCAACGCACGTTTAAGTTTTTCGTTTTATCAAATGAAGATTCGGTTCCTTTCTTTTTGTCTACTGCCTATTGCCTACTGCCTGCTGGTAATCGGTTGCAACATGCCCAACGATGGCATTCCGGTACTTATGAAAATAGATTCGGTTACCGTATCTGCCCTGTCCGGTCAGGGAGCGGGCTCGCATAACATTACCGATGTATGGGTAGAAGCCAATGACGACAACGTAGGCGCTTACGCCCTGCCCTGCAATATTCCGGTGCTGCGGGAAAACGAAATACGCTTTGTGGTAAGTGCGGGAATTAAAGAAAGCGGGCAATCGGGTATCCGGGTTATTTATCCTTTTTACGCTGCCGATACTTTTACTATTACCGGTGTGCGGGGCCAGCAGTATTCGCGCAACCCTGTTTTTAAATATGTAAACAGTGCGCAGTTTTCGTTTGCCGAAGATTTCGATTTCAGCAATCCGTTCAGCGGCTCTACCATAGTGAACGATTCGGGCTATGCCGGCACGCGCTGCATTAAATTCAGTGTAAATACTACCGATAGCAGCAAAGAGGTTTCGCACGTTACCAAATACGATTTACCCGAAGGGCAGGAAATTTGGCTGGAGGTGGACTACAAAAGCGAAGTGCCTTTTTTTGTTGGCTTTTACGCCACTTATAATGGCAGCAGTGGGGGGCGCGTGCCGGTGATGTTTGTTACCGCGCAGCCCGAGTGGAACAAGGTGTATGTAAAGTTCAGCAATTATGTGGGTAGTGTGAGGGCAGATAGCTATAATGTATACTTCGAGGCACTACGGCCTTATGGCTCGGCTGGCGGAAGTGTATATATAGATAACGTGAAACTGGTTCATTTTTGAGGTTTTGAAGCAAAAACACATGGTTTTTAACAAAATACACGGTTTTGGAGTTTCCCGGAATGATTTACGGACTACAGGAAATGATTCCCTGACAACAGTAAATGATTTACGGACTACCGGAAATGATTCCCTGACAGCAGTAAATGATTTACGGACTACCAAAAATGATTCCCTGACAGCAGTAAATGATTTACGGACCACCGGAAATGATTCCCTGACAGCAAAAAATGATTCCCTGACAGCAGAAAATGAATTACGGACTACCGGAAATGATTTTCTAATACAAATATGCTTTCCACAAATGTCAAAAATCATTTACAAAAAGGCAGCATGAACAAACGAAAATCCATCCTTGTCTGGTATGTGTTCAGCGATTATGTGGCTGCCGTGCTGGCCTGGTATTTTCTTTTCCTTTTCCGCAAAATAGTTATCGAAGGCAACCCCTTTGCTTACAACCTGCCCTTTAGCGACAGTAATTTTTGGGTAGCCATGATGATAGTGCCCGAGCTTTGGCTGCTGTTCCACTACCTTACCGGAACCTACACCGACCTCTACAAAAAATCGCGCCTGCAGGAACTGGGCAAAACCTTTATTGTAACTTTTGTAGGCAGCATTATTGTTTTCTTTCTGCTGCTGCTTGACGATTTTGTGCGCAGATATTCCGACTACTACCTCACGTTTGCGGTTTTATTCTCGCTGCAATTCTTTTTCACCTTCCTGGGCAGGTTCGTTATACTGAATGTGGTTAAAAGAAATATCTGGAGCGGCAAAGCGGGTTTCAGCACCCTGCTTATTGGCAGCAGCCAGAAAGCAAACGAGCTGTACGAAGAAATGAAGGCCAAGGAGCGCTCCTTTGGTTTTCAGTTCACCGGTTACCTCGAACTGAACGGCAGCACTAAAAACACCCTCACTACCGAGCTGAAAGAACTTGGCAAACTCCGCGATTTGGAAAAAGTGATTGACCGGTACAGCGAGATAGAAGAAGTCATCATTGCTATCGAATCGTCCGAGCACCATCAGCTCAACGATATCCTGAACCGGCTGGCCGATAAAAATGTAACCATCCGCATCATTCCCGACATGTACGATATCCTCTCCGGTACCGTGCGCATGAACCACGCCATCGGTGAAGCGTTTATCGAAATTCCTCCGCGCCTACTCAACGAATGGGAACGCATCACCAAACGCTGGTTCGATGTGTGGGCTTCGCTCTTTGCGCTCTTTATCACGCTGCCGGTTACTCTGTACGTAGCGCTGCGCATAAAAATGATTGATGGCGGTCCTGTTTTTTACATGCAGGAACGCTTAGGCCAATACGGAATCCCTTTCCGCATTTATAAGTTCCGTTCCATGAAGATAAATGCCGAATCAAACGGCCCGCAACTGACCAGCGAAAACGATGACCGCATTACCGGTATCGGTAAAACCATCCGCAAGTACCGGATAGATGAACTGCCGCAATTCATCAATGTATTAAAAGGCGAAATGAGCATTGTTGGTCCGCGTGCAGAGCGCAGATACTTTGCCGACCGCATTACCGAACTTGCGCCCCACTACCGGCACGTGTTTAAAGTGCAGCCCGGCATCACTTCCCTCGGCATGGTTAAATACGGCTACGCTTCCACCGTTGACGAAATGGTAAAGCGCCTGAAATACGACATCATCTACATCGAAAACATGAGCATCACACTCGACTTTAAGATAATGGTTTACACCGTGCTTACCGTTATTTACGGCAGAGGGAAATAGCTGAAGAGTTACTTCTTTAATTTTATTTCGCGGGCAGGAACAAGAACAACTTTATTGCCGCGCATGATGACGAGTTCATCGTTATTGCGGATAGATTCTTCTAAAAATATTTCAAAAGATTTTCGAATCCCTCTTTTGATTTTATTCATCAGTAAGTCAAGTCGTTGGTCTTTACTCATACTGTTTGATTTCATTTCGCTTGGTTTCGGTTTGAATATAGTATTTCTTCATACACTTATCTACCCACCAGGCAGTATCGTTTCTTACATCCACAATTTGAAACGTGTTAGGAATCACAGCAAGTTTTTCAATGGGCGCTCCGGGATTTGCAATAACATTTTTCTGCCGCTCGTAAAAAGCAGTTTCGTATTTCCTGAAATTATTGTCTTTAAAATCGCGAAGTATTTTAAAGCCGTTACCGGTGAACATTATCGCAGTAATGCTTAAAACAATAGCAACGCCCGTCACCTTTTTACCGACAAGCAGAAATTGCTTTTCATCGGGAAAAAATTTTCGGGCAACAGAAATCAAAAACAAGACCCAAAGCAGAATAAAAAAGAAGAAAACAAAATTAATAGTGCGGTGTTGCCCCAATACACCGGTTGCGAAGTACGGCAGAAACGAACCAATAAAAACAACAAAGAGCATAGCCGCAAGAAGCAACCGGTAATCAAAATCTACTTTGGGTTTAATCCTTCCGGCATTAGCCACAACTACCATACTCAACATCAAAAACGGAGCAGTCAAAATCCACTTCGCTAAAAAGCGAACGGTTTGCAGCGAGGCATAAAACATAGAATGAAACAAATCATACCGGTTCTCAAACTCATGACTGCGAACAAAATTGCCGGGAGAAAAGAAAACAAAGGCAGAAGCAAGAAAAGCAATTGCAGCAAAGGCAATCCACAGTTTCCAGTTTCCGGTTTCTTGTTTCGCGCTGAGCAACGCAACTGTTGCATAAAAAAGAGGAATCAGCATAGCGGCTACTTCATTAAAGCCAACAGAAACAATCAAAAGAAGCACAGATACAACCTGAAGAAAAATCTTAGTTCCATCCTTTGCCGAAAATGATTTTAACAGCAAAGTGAGCTGAAGAACAAAAAGAAGATTGCCCAAATGATAATTCGAAATGCCTATGAACCAATAAACACCCTCGGTAAGGTTGGGTTGATAGTTTAAGTAGAAAAGTGTGATGAAGAGGGAGGCTATAAGCGAAATGAACTTTGGTCTGACGTTAGTCTGACCATTTCTTAAAACCTCCAGAACAAAAACATACAGCACAACCGGTGTTGCCGCAAGAGAGACAAAAACATGCAACTGATAAATGAGAATCTTTCCGGCAACCAGCGGATGAAGGTTCACCAGCACATCAGCGGTATACCTTCCGTTCCAGTATAAATACTGGTTCAAAAACTTTTGAATGAATGGAATACTTTCTGAGGCGGTCCACCCAAAACAATAATCATCGGCAAACGGAAAAGCATAAAGACAAACAAGCAAATAAGGAACCAGCGCAACCGCAAGCAGCAGGAGAATAAAATATTTCAGCGTTGGCTTCACGTGTTATAAAGGTGAAATAAAAAAGGCGATTCGAAAATCGCCTTTTACTTTGGTCTGACGTTAGTCTGACCAATTATTCTTTAAGTATTAAATACCGAAAGCCTTTTTCACCGCACCTATCGAGTTTAATTCTTCCCAAGGAAACAACTTCACTTTCACTTTAAGTTCGTTCTTCTTCCCTTTGTTGAAAGTCTTCTCCACCACTTTGCTCTCGCGGCCCATGTGCCCATAAGAAGCAGTCTCCAGATAAATTGGCGTGCGGAGGCTGAATCTCTTTTCAATAAAGTAAGGGCGCATATCAAACTCGGGCAACTTCGAAATCTTAGAGGCAATCTGTCCGTCAGTCAATTTCACCTTTGCAGTACCGTAAGTATTTACAAACAAGCCAACCGGCTGAGCAACTCCAATCGCATAAGCAACCTGCACCAGCGCCTCATCGCAAACTCCGGCAGCTACCAAATGCTTGGCAATATGCCGGGTAGCATAAGCAGCCGATCGGTCAACTTTGCTCGGGTCCTTACCGCTGAAAGCACCACCACCGTGTGCTCCTTTACCTCCGTAAGTATCCACAATAATCTTTCTTCCTGTCAAACCTGTATCTCCGTGTGGTCCGCCAATTACAAACTTTCCGGTAGGGTTAATGTGATACTTAATCTTGTTGTTGAACAAATACTGCACACGCTTAGGGAGCTTTTTCATTACACGTGGTACCAGAATGTTCACCATATCATCCTTAATCTTCTTCAGCATCACGGCATCTTTTCCGAAATCGTCATGCTGGGTAGAAATTACAATAGCATCAATTCTCAATGGCTTATTATCATCACCGTACTCAATAGTCACCTGGCTTTTTGCATCAGGGCGAAGGTAAGTCATCACTTTCGCTTCTCTGCGGATAGCTGAAAGTTCGCGCAATAAAGTGTGCGCCAGTTCCAACGGAAGCGGCATATAATTGTCAGTCTCACGGCTCGCATAACCAAACATCATTCCCTGGTCGCCTGCACCTTGTTCTTCGGGTTTCTTTCTTTCAACTCCTTGATTAATATCGGCACTTTGTTCGTGGATAGCAGAAAGAATTCCGCAACTGTTTGCTTCGAACATATACTCGGCCTTTGTATAACCGATTTTGCGAATCACCTCGCGGGCAATTTCCTGAACATCCAGGTAAGCGTTGGACTTTACCTCACCGGCCAAAACAACTTGTCCGGTAGTAACCAGCGTCTCACAAGCTACTTTACTTTGCGGATCATAAGCCAGAAATTGGTCAATAAGTGCATCAGAAATCTGGTCGGCTACTTTATCAGGGTGTCCCTCAGAAACAGACTCGGATGTAAAAAGATAAGGCATGTGTGTTTTTGCTTTTTAAAATGAGGCGTGAAAATAAATAAATGGGTGGAAGTAGCAAGGCGCCTCTTCTTCTTCTGTATAGCAACAGCGCCCCGTATCGGCTTAGCTGATACGGGGCGCTGTCAAACAATTCTCAATATCGAATCAGAATTTACGGATAGTAAAATGGAAAGTTGTTCCTTCTCCTTCCACACTTTCGAACCAAACTTCACCGTGGTAATACTCCACAATTTTCTTACAAATCGCGAGACCTATACCTGTTCCATCATAATCCTGCTCGTTGTGAAGCCGCTTAAACATCTGGAAGATTGTGGTGGAATACTCCTTTGAAATACCAATACCGTTATCGGATATGGTAAACGTGTAATAATTCAGCGAGTTCGTGTAATTAATGTTTATCTCCGGATTCTCCCTTTTATTAAACTTCAACCCGTTGCTGATCAAATTCTGGAATACGTGATACATGAGCGATGAATGCACGTTGCTTATCACAGGTAGCTCCTTATTGATATTGATTGTTGCGTTACTTAGACTCATTTTTTCTCTCAACTCAAAACGAATCGTGCTTACCACATCATTCAAATTAACAGGAATGGGTTTAGGAAGATTTGTACCAATACGGCAATAAGCCAACACATCATCTATCAATCGCTCCAGGCGTTTTGCTCCGGTGTGTGAATAATCTACAAACTCCCGCGCTTCCGGATGCATAGTAGGGCCGTATTTAGTCACCAGCAAACTCATAAAACTGGAAATATTCCGCACCGGTGCTTTTAAATCGTGCGAAATGATATAGGCAAACTGCTCAAGGTCAGAATTCGAACGCCTTAACTCACCGGTTTGAAACACCATCTGGCTATTAGAATTTTCCAGTTGCTTTTCGGTTTTCATGTTGTAATACACGAACTGATAAACTGATAAAAGCAGTAAAGCGCATTGCATAACGATTCCCACTTGTTGCAATATTCTTTGTTGATCCGGTTCAAGGTTATAGCTGCTGAAATACGGAAATACAAAATCGTAGGTGTAAAGGAGTATCATCGGAACAACAATCCCCATTCCAATAAGCCAAAATTTCTTTACATCAAAAATGAGAAAGGGAAGAATCAGCGCTATAAAAAGATAATTGTTACCTAACACATTCGGACCTGCAAACAAAGTGTTCAGAAATACCAGCCAGTTAAAACCGAGTATAAAAGTAACCCGGGAAGCAGTTGTTTTGCCGAAACTATTCAGCGCTAAAACACCAAGACAACTAAGGCTCAAACCAACCATGGTATAAAGCCAGTACCATTGTTCCCAAAATATAGCAAAAGTAAGATACACCAGCGTGCCCAGAAAAGTAATGACTGCAACAAAATTGGTAATACGGGTATACTTCTTTTGGCTTCTGTTTGTAACGGTATTTGCGCCCAAATTCAACAACCCGAGATAAACCGACCTAAACGGATTCATCTCATTGGCTTCTACTTTTTGTGCGTATTCGCTTGACTGATTGGTTAGGGTTAACTCCGAAGTGTTTTCGTATAATTTTGCCATAGGATGATTATTTGAACAAAGTTGCCCTTGTGGTTTTACAAAATATTAAACGAAATGTTACATAAACCTATTAATAATTTCCGCAAACAAACAACAGCAGCATCAACATTAATTAAGTGCTCTCTGTCTGCGCCACTAAATAAAAGGAAATAAAATTGGAATTAGATACTGAAACGTATGTGCAAATCAGTCAGCAGATCAATATCGCTCTAAAACAGGGAAGAAGGCTATTGTGTTTTACCGGCTTCGGCACAAACAATCACCTTATTGTTCAGGCACTCTACAAAGCCACCGGTGATGGTAAAGTTTTTATCGCCTGATGCTGATTTCACTTTTACTGTGCCGTTGCCAAGAGCCGAAATAATGGGCGCGTGTTTATCTAGAATTTCAAACAAACCATCTACCCCCGGAAGCTGCACCAATGTAGCATCTCCGCTGTAGAGTTTTTTTTCAGGAGTAAGTATATCCAAAGTCATAGTATGCAATTTGCAGTAGGCAGTAGGCAATAAGCAGCCGGACTTTGCCTACTGCTTATTGCCTGTTGCTTACTTATTTCCCTGCTTCCGCAATCAGTTTTTCTCCCTTGGCAATCGCTTCTTCAATTGAACCTACCAGGTTGAAAGCCGCTTCAGGATATTTATCAACTTCGCCATTCATAATCATGTTGAAGCCTTTAATAGTTTCTTCAATTGGAACCAACACACCTTTTAAGCCGGTAAACTGCTCGGCAACGTGGAAAGGCTGACTTAAGAAACGCTGAACACGTCTCGCACGGTGAACCACCTGCTTGTCATCTTCACTCAACTCATCCATACCCAGAATGGCGATAATATCCTGCAACTCTTTATAACGTTGAAGAGTTTCTTTCACACGCATCGCACAATCGTAGTGTTTATCGCCCAAAACCTGTGCATTCAAAATTCTCGAAGTTGAATCCAACGGGTCAACCGCAGGATAAATTCCCAACTCCGCTATCTTACGGCTCAATACCGTTGTTGCATCTAAGTGCGCAAAGGTTGTTGCCGGAGCAGGGTCAGTCAAGTCATCAGCCGGAACGTAAACCGCCTGAACCGAGGTAATGGAACCACGCTTGGTTGATGTAATACGCTCCTGCATCAATCCCATTTCAGTAGCCAGCGTTGGCTGGTAACCCACCGCAGATGGCATACGGCCTAAGAGAGCAGATACCTCTGAACCCGCTTGTGTAAAACGGAAGATATTATCAATAAAGAAGAGGATATCTCTCCCGCCCTTAGCATCGTTCTTATCTCCGTCACGGAAATATTCTGCAATAGTCAAACCTGAAAGAGCCACACGTGCACGTGCACCCGGTGGTTCGTTCATTTGGCCGAACACCAGCGTTGCCTGCGATTTTGCCAATTCAGCGGCATCTACTTTGCTCAAATCCCATCCGCCTTTTTCCATGCTGTGCTTGAATTCATCACCGTATTTCACCACGTTGCTCTCAATCATTTCACGCAACAAGTCATTTCCTTCACGGGTTCTTTCACCCACACCGGCAAACACCGAAAGACCCGCATAAGCCTTAGCAATGTTGTTAATCAACTCCATAATCAATACCGTCTTGCCTACACCCGCACCACCAAACAAACCGATTTTACCTCCTTTGGAATATGGTTCCAGAAGGTCAATTACTTTAATACCGGTATAAAGAACTTCCGATTCTGTAGCCAAATCTTCGTAAGCAGGTGGCATACGGTGAATAGGATAACCGCCTTCCTTGCTCACCGGTACATTAATTCCATCTATCGCCTCACCAATTACATTAAACAATCTTCCTTTAATACTCTCCCCCACCGGCATGGTAATTGGCGCACCTAAATCAACGGCATTCATTCCTCTTCTTAAACCATCTGTAGAATCCATCGCTACGGTGCGCACACCATCTTCACCCAAGTGCTGCTGCACTTCCAGAATGATCTTCTGCCCGTTATCACGGGTTACTTCCAAAGCGCTCATAATTTGCGGAAGCTTTGCGCCTTCTGCTTCAAAACTAATATCCACTACCGGTCCAATAATCTGCTTGATTTTACCAACGTTTGCCATGCTTATTTCTTGATTTTTTATTGTTGTTTTTGCCTAATGCACCTTGCTTACTGCCTACTGGTTTTCAAAATGCGGTGCGAAAATAGACGTAAAAGTCAATTTTCAAAATGATTGATTTAAAATGTGGAGAAGAGTATTTCCACTACCAAATCATCTCAGTCTTACTCAAACGCTCTTTTCAAAATCACCTCCTGCTCCTGCAAATGTACTTTCTTAAATCCCGTGGCCGGTGAAGCAGAATTCTTACGCGCTATACCGCGAATAGTAAGTTTATCGTTAAAGCGTGCATGAATAAAATACCAGGCACCCATGTTCTCCGGTTCTTCCTGCACCCACCATACTTCTGCTTTCGGATGCTTTTTGGTCAGCTCAATCATTTTGTCCTGTGGTACCGGATAGAGTTGCTCTACCCTTGCAATCACCACATCGGTAATGTTATCGCGCTCTTTCCTTTCCAGCAGGTCGTAGTAAATTTTACCGGTGCAGAACAATATTTTGCGGGCCTGACTGCCGTTAGGCATGTCCTTGCCTTTCACCTCATCCACCAGCAACTCTTCAAAACTTCCTTTCAAAATATTCTCGATAGGCGAAACGCATTTAGGATGGCGCAGCAAACTCTTCGGGCTCATCACTATCAATGGTTTGCGGAAATTCCAGTGCATTTGCCTGCGAATGGCATGGAAGAAATTAGCAGGGTCAGAAATATTCACCACCACCATATTCATTTCGGCACACTGTTGTAAAAATCTTTCCAGCCGGGCGGAAGAGTGTTCCGGTCCTTGCCCCTCATAACCATGCGGCAAAAGCATCATTAATCCCGACTGACGCTGCCATTTACTTTCACCCGATGAAATAAACTGGTCAATAATTATTTGAGCGCCATTCGTAAAATCGCCAAACTGCGCTTCCCAAATTACCAGCGACTCCGGACTGGGCAACGAGTAACCATATTCAAAACCTAACACACCGTATTCACTCAAATGCGAATTGTAAACAAAAAACCTTCCCTGCTTTTTAGCCAGGTTACACAACCGGCAATACTCCTTGTCCGTATTCTCATCCGTAATTACCGCATGGCGGTGAGTAAACGTTCCGCGCTTCACATCTTCACCGGACAAGCGAATATCTTTCCCTTCCAGCAAAATAGAACCGTACGCCATCAACTCGGCAGCCGCCCAGTCCAGCTTTTTTTCCTCCAGCGAAAGACGCTTTCTTTCCTCCAGATACTTCTGCACTTTTTTGAGCGGCACAAAACCATCCGGTACTTTATTCAATCCCTGCGTAAGAACTTCTGCCGTTTCTTTCGACACAAAAGTTTCGGGCGATTTCTTGAAATCATCAATCGTTGCCTTGCCTAATTTCTCCCACGCAATTTCAGTTGGCTGTGGTTTATAGGGCAACGGATGTTGTTTCACCGAATCTAAACGCGCCTGCAGTTCTTCCCAAAACTCCTTCTCCATTTTCTTCGCCAGTTCTGCCGTTACTGCTCCCTCTGCTTCTAATTGTTTTATATAAAGGTCGCGCGGGTTAGTGTGCTTTTCAATCAACTTATACATCACCGGTTGAGTAAACTTCGGGTCATCGCTTTCGTTATGTCCCCATCTGCGATAACACACCATATCAATAAAAATATCCTTGTTGAATTGCTGACGGTATTCAGCCGCCATTTCGCAGGCAAACACCACTGCTTCAATGTCATCGCCATTCACATGCAGTACCGGTGCTTCGATAGTAGCGGCAATAGAAGTAGAATAATCTGAAGAACGCGCTTCATCAAAATCGGTAGTAAAACCTATCTGGTTATTGATAACAAAATGAATAGTACCGCCCGAATAGTAACCATCGAGTTTTGCCATCTGCAACACTTCGTAAACAATTCCTTGTCCTGCCACAGCCGCATCACCGTGAATCAGCAACGGAAGAATTTTGTTGTAATCAGACTTATAAATAGCATCAGCTTTTGCACGTGCAAAACCGGTAACTATCGGATTCACCGCTTCCAGATGCGAAGGGTTTGGCATCAGTTTCAGGTAAACATCTTTACCCCCTTCCACCGGATACTGCGAAGAAAAACCCAGGTGATACTTTACATCGCCATCGCCCATGGTTACATCGGCCTGCACATTTCCTTCAAACTCATTGAAAATTTCTTCATAAGTTTTACTCATGATGTTCGCCAGTACATTCAACCTTCCGCGGTGCGCCATGCCAATTACCACTTCCTCTACCCCCATTGCAGCTGCTGTTTGAATAATAGCATCCAAAGCCGGTATAGCCGTTTCGCCACCCTCCAGCGAAAACCTTTTTTCGCCAACATACTTGGTGCCGAGAAATTTCTCGAACGAAACCGCCCTGTTCAATTTGCGCAGAATACGCTCCTTCTTTTCTAAAGAGAATTGAAACAACGAAGAGTTGTCTTTCCCTTCTCCTTTAGGAGAATCCCGATGGCTATCGGGACGAAGGGCGGATGAGGCTTCCGTTCTGCTCCTGAAAAAATCTATTTCATCTTTCAGCCTTACGTAACCGGTTTCAAACCCAATGCTTCCGCAGTAAATCTTTTTAAGTTTCGCCAGAATTTCATTCAATGAAGAATCCGGCAACTCGATTTCGCTTCCAATCGAAAACCTTCTCTCCAAATCTTTTTCACTCAAACCAAAACTCTCCAACTCTAAATTGGCATGGCGGTTTTTGCGGGGTTTTATAGGATTGGTACGGGCAATTAAATGTCCCTTATTGCGGTAAGCAATAATCAGGTTGTAAACCTTAAACTCATCAGCCGAAAACGAAGACTTTTTTCCGTTGTAATTCAGCGTAGCGAAATCAAATCCCTCAAAGAATTTTTTGAAGTCTGGGTCAACAGAAGCAGGGTTTTTCCTGAAATCGTTATACAGGTTTTCAAGAAATTCGGGGGTGGCATTGGTCAAAAAAGAGTAATTATCCATTATATCGCTGAAAATTGGAGCGCAAACCTAAGGAAAGTGTTTGGAAATTAAAGGGATGCGTATATATTTGCACTCCTTTTAAAAAAGAGATAACAATGGCACATCACAAATCAGCGAAAAAGAGAATTCGTCAGACAGCAAAAAGAAGACTTGAAAACAGGTTTTATGCTAAAACCACGCGTAACCTGATTCGCGACTTACGTGCAGAGAAGAAACCTTCTGAAGCCAAGAAAGCTCTTCCGTTGGTTGCTGCCGCTATTGATAAACTGGCAAAACGCGGTTACATCCACGCTAACAAAGCAGCTAACCTTAAAAGCGGTTTGGCTAAGCGTGTAGCTGCAACAAAATAATTTCTGAATAGAAAATAGAAAAAGGCATCCCGTCCAGGATGCCTTTTTTGTTTACCACAAACCCCGAAATGGTTTAGAACCCTTTCGGGGTTCTGCTTACTTGCAACTTTGACTTCTAAAACCATATCTTCATTTCTCTAAATGGCAAGTATGAAAAAATGTTTCCTCTTTTCAGTTCTCAGTTTATCCGCCTTCTTTATTTACGCCCAAAACAATGTAGGCATAGGAACTCCCACACCCGATGCTTCTTCTATTCTTGAACTGAATTCAAACACCAAAGGTTTCCTTGCCCCACGCATGACTACTGCCGAGCGTCTGGCTATTGGCGCTCCGGCTACCGGTTTGCTGGTTTATGATACTTCCCTTGGCTGCTACTTCTATTATAATGGTGCATGGACATCGCTCTGTCAGTCATCTCCGGTTTGTAACACCGCTGCTGCCGGAAACATTGCCATGTTCGCCTCTCCCGCTACTGTTTGCAACTCCGTTTTATTTCAAAGCGGAAACAATATTGGGTTAAATACCACTACACCGGTTCTTTCCTTTCAGGTAAATGCTACCGATGCTATCGGCCTTCCAAGCGGTACAACAGCCCAGCAACCTGTCGGTGCTCCGGTTGGCTCTATCCGTTACAATACAACGTTGGGCGCTGCCGAAGTTTACACCGGTACCTGTTGGCAGAATGTAAATACCCCGCCCATCGGCTCTACTTATGTTCAATGGTTTAACGCAGCTGACCCTAATACTATTTACCCGTGTACCCAATGGATAGGCTCGGATATAGCCAACGGTGAGTTTATCCGCGCCCGTGGCGGGGCATCGAATGTGGCAGCCGGTGGTGCATTGACCGGTACCCTTCAAAGCCATGCTGTCGAAGACCATACACATACCATCGCAGGTATCATTAACGGTTCGGGTGCGCTCACCACCTCGAGCGATGGAGCGCACACCCATAACTGGGGAGGTAACTGGAGCAATGATGACTCCCGCGATTATACAGCCGCTGCCGGTAATGGCGATGGCAACGGAAATACGCTGAGCGACAACTCCTTTTGGTGGGGAGGAAACCCCGGCACTACCGGTAATGCCAACCAGGAATTTGCCGTGCGCACTTCTACAACTAACGGTAACCACAGCCACACCGGTGCCACTTCAGGAGCAGTAACCAATAACCCCAATACCTGGATACCTTATGATGATAACCTGTCCAGTGATGCCAGCAACCTTTCTATGGGCGATAACCCCACTACCTGTGGTAGCGGTTGGGACGGAAGGCATACAGCAGGAAATTTTATGGGACGATTAAGTGACGGCTGCATGGGGCATGTGCATAACATTACTGCCGATGGCAACCACTCACACACAGTTGATTTTTATGCCCACCGTCATTTTATAAAAATGCGCGCAACTACTCTAGATGGTGCACACACTCATACCCTTGCAGACCATACGCATACCTTTAACCTGAACGTGGGGAGTATGAACAGCGGAACATCAGGCACCGAAACCCGCCCCGATAATGTGGCAGTGGTATTTTGGAGAAGGGTGAATTGAAAAAGCTCGGTACTTTCGACATTCGTCTATTACCTCTGTAACTTCTACAGAGCCTTTGCACATTCGTCTAATACCTCTGTAACTTCTACAGACCCTTTCGACATTCGTCTATTGCCTCTGTAACTCCTACAGACCCTTTCGACATTCGTCCATTGCCTCTGTAACTTCTACAGACCCTTTCGACATTCGTCTATTGCCTCTGTAACTTCTACAGACCCTTTCGACATTCGTCCAATGCCTCTGTAACTCCTACAGACCCTTTGCACATTCGTCTAATGCCTCTGTAACTCCTAGAGAATGTTAAAAACAAAAAAGCCCTCCGAAAATCGGAGGGCTTTTGTATTGTCTGACATCTAGTGTCTAACGATTGTCTTATTTCACGATTTCAGTAACCTGACCGGCACCTACTGTTCTTCCACCTTCGCGGATAGCGAAGCGAAGACCTTTCTCCATCGCAATAGGATAGATAAGTTTTACAGAAAGTGTTACGTTATCGCCAGGCATAACCATTTCTACACCTGCCGGCAAAGTAATTTCACCTGTTACATCAGTCGTACGGAAATAGAACTGAGGACGGTATTGGTTGAAGAATGGAGTGTGACGTCCGCCTTCTTCTTTACTCAATACGTAAGTTTCGCATTTAAACTCAGTGTGCGGAGTTACAGAACCCGGTTTTACAACCACCATGCCTCTCTTAATCTGCTCTTTTTCAATACCACGGAGAAGAAGACCTACGTTATCGCCAGCCTCGCCTCTGTCAAGAATTTTACGGAACATTTCCACACCGGTAACAGTTGAAGTCAAAGGTTTTTCACCTTCTTTCTGCAATCCGATTAATTCTACCGGGTCGTTAGAGTTAATAACACCCCTTTCGATACGTCCTGTAGCAACCGTTCCACGACCTGTAATAGAGAAAACATCTTCACATGGCATAAGGAAAGGAAGTTCAGTTGCACGCGGAGGAACGGGAATCCAGCTATCCACAGCAGCCATTAACTCATCAATTTTTTCCACCCATTTTGCTTCACCGTTCAATGCACCGAGAGCAGAACCCTGAATAATTGGAATGTTAGCACCATCGAATTTATAGAAAGTCAACAGGTCGCGTATTTCCATTTCACCTAACTCCAGGAACTCAGGATCTTCAACCAAATCAACTTTATTCATAAATACCACGATTTGAGGAACACCTACCTGACGGGCAAGAAGGATGTGTTCGCGTGTTTGCGGCATAGGACCATCAGTAGCAGCAACAACAAGGATAGCACCATCCATTTGGGCAGCACCTGTAACCATGTTCTTGATGTAATCCGCGTGACCCGGGCAGTCAACGTGTGCATAGTGACGGTTAGCAGTCGCATACTCAACGTGAGCTGTGTTAATGGTAATACCTCTTTCTTTTTCTTCAGGGGCATTATCAATTGAAGAATAGTCGCGCACCTCAGCGAGACCTTTCTTTGAAAGCACCGTTGTGATAGCGGCAGTCAAAGTTGTTTTGCCGTGATCCACGTGTCCGATGGTTCCGATGTTCACATGCGGCTTGTCCTTAATGAATTTTTCTTTAGCCATTGTTATTGTTTTTAATTGTTGTGTTTAAATATTTATTGAAAATCTTTGTTTACTGTTCTTTTACTACTACTTCAAATTTTAGAGCCGTTGATGAGAATCGAACTCGCGACCTCTTCCTTACCAAGGAAGTGCTCTACCACTGAGCTACAACGGCTTGTTAAGGAAGTTCCCTTCCCTTACATTTAGTTGAGCGGGAGACGAGGCTCGAACCCGCGACCTACAGCTTGGAAGGCTGTCGCTCTACCAACTGAGCTACTCCCGCATTACTAATTCAGAATTCGGAATTTTGAATTCGGAATTTAATTCACCCTTCTGCATTCCGCATTCCGCATTCCGCATTTGCAAAGTGGGGAGATCAGGATTCGAACCTGAGAACTCGTGAGAGGACAGATTTACAGTCTGTTGTCGTTGGCCACTTGACTATCTCCCCTTCTTATAAAGGTGAATTTTAAAAACCAGAGCCCGAGGATGGATTCGAACCTCCGACCTGCTGATTACAAATCAGCTGCTCTACCAACTGAGCTACTCGGGCAATTTTTTTTGGTACCAAAATGCAATGAACACACCCGTTCTTAAAAACGGAGCGCAAATCTAAACAGTTAATTGAATTTTCAAAAAGTGAGAAAAGAATTTGAGAAAGGAATTTTTAGAGAGAGAAGCAGAAAAAAAGAAGCGGGAATTTTTGGTTCCCGCTTCTTACTCTGTTAATGCTCTTTTATTCTTTGTTTCTGCTTTTTAAGCTGACCGGCAATGGTATGAAGTGCAAGGTCAGTGCTTTCTTCAAATGATTTTGCTGTTTTGGTTACAAACAATGTTTTACCGGGAACGTGAACTTTAATCTCAACAATCTTGTCTTTCACATTCTGCTTCGATTCTAGTTTAAGAAACACCTCGGCTTCAATAATTCGGTCGAAGAAAGTTTCAAGCTTTGTCAGTTTTTTGTTTATAAAATCTACAAGCTGAGCGGATGCATCAAAATGCACCGGATGGATTACCACATTCATAAAGAACTGTTTTAAAAGGTTAGAAAAATCGATTCCTGTGACTAAATAACGAAATAGTTATCGGAATCTTGTATAATTCTTACGAAATATTTTGAGGAAAGGTTAGCCGTAAAAAACAAACTGGCCTTTAAGTCATTTCTATTCTGAATTTTATTAAAGTTCCCTAAAATGATAAAAGCTCCTCCATTGCCATCCTCACTTTCTCTGCATTTGGCAGCATGGCTTTCTCTAAATTCCCGTTGAGCGGAATAGCAGGTGTATTAACTGAGCCAATTATTTTTATCGGAGCATCTAAATCGCGAAAACACTCAGCAGATATTCTTCCGGCAAGTGCTTCGGCAAAAGAATGAGTGATGGTTTCTTCGGTAAGCACTAAAACTTTTCCGTGCTTCTTTACAGAAGTGTAGATAGCTTCTTCATCAAGCGGATTCAATGTTCGCAAATCAACCACCTCAATCTGCTGCTCAAAATTCTTTGCTGCATTTATTGCCCAGTAAACTCCCATACCGTAAGTAATTACTGTAAGTGATTCACCATTTTCAATTTTTTCTTCGCTTGCTTCCAAGGCAATTCGTGCTTTACCAAGAGGTACAACATAATCCTCATCCGGCTCGATTGTTTTGGCGAGTTCGGTTCCTTTTACCTTACTCCAGTAAAGCCCCTTGTGTTCCAACATCACCACCGGGTTTGGGTCATAGAAAGCCGCTTTCAGCAACCCTTTCATATCAGCTGCATTGCTCGGATAACAAACCTTTACTCCTTTTATCTGCAGCACAAAACTTTCTACAGAGGATGAATGATAGGGACCTCCGCTGCCATAGGCACCAATCGGAATACGGATTAATGTTTGCACCGGAAACTTACCGTTTGTCAAATAGCAGGAGCGGGAAACTTCAGTAAACAACTGGTTCACTCCGGGGAAAACATAATCAGCAAACTGCACCTCCACTATCGGCTTACAACCGGCAGCGCTCATGCCCACCGTTGAACCAATAATGTATGCCTCCATAATAGGCGTGTTAAACACACGCTTATCTCCATATTTTTTTGACAGCAGAGCAGCTTCACGAAACACACCACCGAGTTCTCCTCCCACATCCTGACCATACAATAAAGCTTCGGGATGTTTTTTTAAAATTTCATCTACTGCATGAAGTGCAGCATCTACCATAATAATCGGTTCAGCGTTGGCAGGGCTGCGTTCTCCCGTTTCTTCAATAACCGATGTTGGTACAAAAATATGTGTGGTCAAATCTTCTTCCGTAGGGAAAGGTTCAAGAACAGCACGCTCAAAATCTTCCTTTACCAATTGCTTTGCCTGTTCTTCAATTTCGGTCAACTCAAGTGGTGAACAAATTTTTTCGTAAAGCAAATGCTTCTTTAATTTTTTGAATGGGTCGCGCATAGCATCACTCTCTAGGTTTTCTTCAGGGCGATACCATTCTTTTCTTACTCCGCTCGTATGATGATTCAACAAAGGAACTTTTGCGTGAACCAAATAAGGTGCGCGATGCGTACGCACATAATTCACCACACGGCTCATGGTTTCGAAACATTCCTCGAAATCGGATCCGTCAATACTTTCCACTTTCAATCCTTTAAACCCTTTGGCGTAATCCGATGCATCCTGCGCGCGCACTTCAGTTGAATAAGCAGAAATATCCCACTCATTATCCTGCACTAGGTAAATAATAGGATAGTTGTGCAGCACAGCCATTTGAAAGGCTTCGCTCACTTCACCTTCGGTAATAGCACCATCACCAAGCGAACAAATCACCAGGGGCTCTTCTCCTTTTTTAAAACCGGTTAAGGCTTGTTGCTCTTTGTATTGCAAGCCCTGTGCGGTACCGGTGGCGGGAATTACCTGCATGCCGGTGGCAGAACTCTGGTGAGGAATTTTAGGGAGGTCTTCGCGATTTGAACTCGGATGCGAATAATATGTTCTTCCACCGCTGAAATAGTCGGTCTTCTTTGCCAGCAACTGCAACATTAAATCAAACGGAGTGAATCCCATTCCCAGCAACATCGAATCATCTCGGTAATAAGGAAAAACAAAATCCTGTGGCTTTAGCTGAAATGCGGCTGCGAGTTGAATTGCTTCGTGCCCGCGGGATGTAGCATGAACATATTTGGAGGTAACATCTTTGCGCTCCTCATACAGTTCTGTCATTGCTTTCGCGGTTGACATTAACCTAAACGCATTGAGAAGAATTTCGTTGGAAGGTTTCATCCACTACAAAGAAATCATTTCACTTCGAAATCAAAAACCTTTTCGGCTTCCAGAAAACCCTCTAACCGGTCGCCAATTTTTACAGGTCCTACTCCGGCAGGTGTTCCTGTAAAAATTAAATCACCGGTTTGCAAAGTGAAGAACTGTGAAGCGTAGGAAATTATTTTCTCGAAAGAGAATATCATATAGATGGTGTTTCCCTTTTGAACTTCTGCACCATTCAAATTCATGGAGAAATTGAAGTCTTTGGAATCATCTGCCTTTTTGAATTTACCAATAACAGCAGAGTTATCAAACGCTTTTGCAATTTCCCAGGGCAGGCCTTTTGCTTTTTGCCGGCTTTGTAAATCACGGGCGGTGAAATCAATTCCAACTGTTACTTCATCAAAATACTTTCGGGCAAATTTTTCATCAATGTATTTCCCCTGCTTACAAACTTTCAAAACCAACTCGGTTTCGTAATGCAGATCTTGTGTCCATTCAGGATAATAGAACGGCTTATTGTCTTTGAGTAAAGCGGTTTGAGGTTTCAGAAATACAACTGGCTTATCGGGAGTTTCATTCTTCAGTTCTTTAGCATGTTCGCTGTAGTTTCGCCCTATGCATATAATTTTCATGAAACGAATATCAAAAACTTTTAGAATGACATCTTTTGTCTATCGCAACATACACGCAGGAAAGGAGAAATCCACTGCGAAACAGAAACTCGGGAAACCCGAACAAGAGAGAAAGATAAACAACAACTACCAGCCAAATACTGCCAATCATAGCAGCCGGACGGGAAAATTTTCCAGTTAACAGCCAGAGTCCTAAAAAAGTATCTGTAAACCCACTGTAGAACACAATCTTGTTTGCCGTTTCTTCTGAAAAAATTTGTGAAGCCAGTTCAATGTGTGCGCCTTTCAATCCGAACAGGGCAAGTGAGGCTAGTCCATGTGCCAAAAACGCGAAAGCAATTCCACCGCGCAGTAGTTTGTAATACTGAATGTTCCTATAGTGATACAGGATCAGAAATATGCAGTAGAAAATCCACGGGAAACGCCTGAACGATTCGGCAATGCCGAACAGCGAACCTGTTTTGTGAACAAAATAAGCCCAACCGCAACAAGCAACTGTTATCAGATAAATTCCTGAATAAGGCAAGATATACTTCGGGAAAATTCTAAAAAGGATACTAGTCGCAAGAATCAAATCCATTATACCCTGAATTTTCAAAAACGTTTCAACATCCCAGTGTAAAACATTAACGGATTCAAATATTCGGTAGTGTAACTCGTAACCATTGCTAAATCCCAGAGAAACCAACCCGTGACCGATAAAAGTGATAAACAGCACAAAGCGGAAACACAATACTGTGTTTTCTTTCACCCAGCCTAAAATTCGTTGCAAGAAAAGTTCCAACATTGTATTGCAAAATGGGCAAAAATTTTTAATCGCAAAATTTTGATTATGCCGATAATACCTTAGTTTTCCGCAAGCTATTTCTACCACTTACACTAACCACTCAAACTTTGAATGACGAGTTTCATCTTCAAAAAGATTATTAGGCCAATTGTATTTGCACCGATTTTCCTGTTTGGTGCCGGTAATTTTTGTGTTCTGTCCCAACCTGCTTTTCAAAAAGCCTTAGGCATGGAAAGTTTTGAAAAGGGAAGTGCCTTTAAAATTCTTCGTGATAACTCTTTCATTATAGTTGGCGAATCGGAAAGTTACGGGCAAACCGAGCGTGATATGCTCATGATGAAAACGGATAGCTTAGGGAATGTAATCTGGACTAAAACTTATGGTGGACCAGAACGTGAAACGGTAAACGATGTACTGCCCACCCAAAACGGATTTTTGTTTACAGCTGAAAAATACCAACCAAACAAGCAAGAAGGCGAAAACCTTACACTTTTTAATACAGACATAAATGGAAATTTAAGATGGAAAAAAATATTTGATGAAGGTGGTAATGAAACAGAAGGCTTTTCGATGCAGCAAACCCTCGACAACAATTACATCATTGCAGGTATGGTAAAAAAAATGAGTGTAGTAAGCAGTGCATTTTTTACCATGCGCAGCGAAGACCAAAGTGTTTACCTCTTAAAAGTTGACGAAAATGGTAATAAACTATGGTCGCGTACTTTTGATTATGGCGAAGAAAATGTTTCCAGCACAGGCACCTCGGTGGCGGTAATGAAAGATGGCTCTTACATGATAAGCGGTAACATTGCGAAAATAGGTAAGACAGACAAAAAAATAGAAAAACCCGCAAGGCAGGTAAACATGGATGATATACGAAACATGTTGCTGATGAAGGTTTCTCCTAACGGGGCTTTACAGTGGGCGAAGGAATATTCGGCTTCTAAAATCACCATGGGTTATACTGTGATAGAAAAAGAAGATGGAGGAATAGCTGTTATCGGAAACACGAATGTTTCTTCTAACAACATTGATGTTTTCTTAATGAACCTGGATAAAGACGGGAATGTTCAATGGGCAAAAACTTTTGGAGGTGCAAAATTTGAATCAGCCGCTGATATACTTCAAACTCCCGATGGAGGCTTTATTGTTTCAGCGATGACTTACAGCTTTGGTAACGGTATATCCGATGTTTTGAATTTTAAAGCCGATGCAAAAGGAAATTTACTTTGGGCTAAAACTTATGGCGGCAAGAATGAAGAGTATCCTTCAAAAATAGCGTTGACGAAAAACGGCATCGTTACACTAGGATGCACCGGCAGCAATGGTGCTGAAAGTTTTGATGTTTTGCTGATGAAAACAGATTTAAGCGGTAACAATTCATGCTTCGGCAAAGATGCAAAACTGGCAGTTGCAAATTTTCAGACTGCTTCCCGCAAAATTGAAAATGCGAAAACAGAAAAAGTTGAACAGGGAGTTTTTCCTCCTAATATGACAAGGCCGGATGTAAAAAATGTTTCAGAAAACAGAAGAGAAGTAAGAAGTAAAAATCTGTGTGAGTAATTTTTAACCAAAATCCGCAGCATGAAAGCTGCTTTACGCAAAGTAATTTTTCTGGTTCTATCACTGATTCTTTTCAGCGCAGAGAAATTGCATGCCAACGGCTGCACCGGTTCCTGGTTTACAATGGTTTATTCGCCCTGGTGTAACTGTTGGCAGGTTTGCGGTAATTACATCAGCGACTGCGATGAAGTAGTAAGCCTAAGCTGGAATTTTGGAGACGGCACTACCGCAACTGGCGAAAATCCTTGCCATCAGTTTCCTGGACCCGGAACTTATACTGTAACAATGACCATTGTTGCATACTGTCACAATACTTTTTTTAATCTATTCACAACAACCTGTCATATTACGCAACAGGTTGTTGTGCCGGCCAATAACCCGCCTTTGGTGGCAGATTTTGTAGCTGATACGACCTGTTATGGAAGCCCCACAACTTTTACAAATGCGACAACCGGGCCTGGCGGAAACAATACTTACACCTGGGTATTTCCCGATGGCACAGTTAGCCATGCAGCAAACCCCAGTTACACCTTTGACAGTTGCGGAGCATTTGATGTGATGATGATTGTGCAAAACCAAGCACCATGTTGCACTTATGTAGGTGACGACACCATTATTCAGCGTGTGTTTGTGGATTGCACTCCGTTCGAGCACTCCAACGAACTCGGACTAACCGAACCCTATATTCATGAAAGCCTGGCAACCATTGATGTTTTATCCGGTACCTGTGCAGGCGATACTACCCGTTTTCTGATAACACCGGTCGGTCCTATTGTTCATTGGTTTTGGACTTTTCCTGACGGCTCACTGAGTTTTTATCCTGATCCATGGTATGTTTATAACGCCTGCCCTCCTGCAATAAATTATACTACAGTAACAGTGTTTACTGATAGAGGATGTGTAGGATACATTGATTCCCTTACCGGAATATTTTGTCCCTCTAACATTGGGCTGAATTACACAGAGCCGCTTTGTACCGGTCAATGCAGTGCTACAGCAACTACTACTTTATCCGGAGGGACTCCACCTTACACTGTAGAATGGAGTGACCCTAACAATCAGACAACTGCAACTGCCACTAATCTTTGTCCGGGGAACTACACCGTTACAATTACGGATGGTAACGGGTGCACTGCCACCCCGAATCAACCGGTAACGGTAACTGATTTTCCTTATCCATTTTTGGGGTTGGTTTCAGCCGGAAGTACTATCCTTTGCTATGGTGATTACGGAGGATCTGCTGTTTTGAACATGAGCGGAGGTACTCCACCATACACTTTCTTTTGGGCAAACGGTGTTGCCGATAGCAGCGTTACAGGATTACAGGGAGGCAATACCAACGTAACCGCTACCGATGCACACGGATGCACTTTTGTTGGCACCGCCTTTATCTGGCAACCGGACCCAATGGATGCAATTATTACTTCAGGCAATGCGGCTTGTGGTATGTGTAATGGTTCTGCAAATGCAGAAGGTACAGGCGGACACTTTATTTACAATTATGAATGGTTAACCACACCGGTGCAAACCACCGCTTATATCGGCAATCTTTGTGCGGGAATATATCTGGTAGAAGTGGAAGATGCCACAGTGCCGGGGTGTTTAGATACAGTAACAGCAATTGTGAATGAAACCGGTGCACAAGCAATTAGTGTTTCTTCTGTAAATGCTACTTGCTCAAACATTTGCAACGGCAACGCGACAGTTACATTTACGGGCGGGTGCAATGATCCTCCATGTACTGTCGAGTGGCTCGACTCTTCCGGAGCACCTATAAATCAAACATCTGTTACCGCAACAGGTTTGTGTGAAGGCGATTTCATTGTTCATATTACTAATGGATTGGGCTGTAATTCATTTGCAAGCTTCAGCATCGCAGTTCCTAATCCGGTTGTGCCAAATACTGCTACCACGGTAAATAGTTGCGGGGGTTCCTGTAACGGAAGCATTACAGTAACCACAACAGGAGGAACTGCTCCTTATACAAATGCCTGGCTGGACAGTAACGGCATTTTAATTGCCGGTCAAACAAACGCCATCATAAATAATTTGTGTACTGGAAATTACTTCGCTCAGGTAACCGATCAATCCGGATGCATCGCTGTTGCTTCAGCCACCATTTATGGGAATCCGTTTAATGCTACCGCTACCGGAAACTCCGTTTTATGCAATGGAGATTGTAATGGAATGGTTACTGCTATAGCCACAGCAGGCACAACGCCATACTCGTATTCTCTGTTAGATGGAAACAATAACACCGTTTATTCCGGAAACAGTTTTGTTATTGCTAATCTGTGTTCAGGCAGTTACACTTTAAATGCGTTAGATGCGGGCGGATGCACGGTAAGTGTTCCGGTAAGTATTTCACAACCCGCAGCAATAAATCCTGTTACTTCTACAATAGAGCCTTCTTGCTTCGGCAACTGTAACGGAACAGTTTCGGTAACCGTTTCCGGGGGAACACCTCCATTCACATACGAATGGAGAAATAGTATTGGTTCTTTGATTGGCACAACCTCTTCCATAAATAATCTTTGTGCGGGCACTTATGCAGTTCAGGTTACAGACTCAAATCATTGCATTACACCATTCGTACCGGTTGTATTGAACCAGCCACTGGCTTTACTCGATTCAGTAGAAATTATTGATCCCTACTGTAACGGGGGACAGGGGTCTATTGATCTCACTCCATTTGGCGGAACTTCTCCTTATGCTTTCACGTGGAACACAGGCGATACTACAGAAGATATAGGCGGACTTTCAGGCGGAAATTTTTCTGTATTGATACAAGACGCAAACAATTGCGTAAGAAACGTGGCCGTTACATTCACTTTACTTCCACCGCTTGTAACGAGTATTGCAGCACATTCCTATAACGGGTATCACTTTAAATGCTACAACGGCAACGATGGAGAAGTAGTTTTAGATGTAACCGGTGGATTACCGCCCTATACTTATTTGTGGGATGACCCGCAGAATTCTACCGTTGACTCCATTTACGGTTTGGCTCCCGGATTGTATCATGTAACCGTAACGGATGCCCATGGTTGTGTACGGGCTGATAGCGTAAGCCTGGATTTGATTCCACCGCCATATTCCCTTGATGAGGTTCATCAGGATGTTTTGTGTTATGGCGACAGCAGCGGAAGTATTACTGTTACACCGGTTGGAGGTGTACCCCCGTACATTGCTTATTGGGAACATGATAATAACCTGCAAAATACCCAGATTTCGAATCTTGACACCGGTCAATACATCATCTATGTTTTTGATTCGGTTTTCTGCTTAAAGATAGATACCACTCAAATTACCCAACCATTACCTCTTTCTGTTTCGCATATAGCAATAGATGCAACTTGTGCAGGAGTAAACAACGGAAGCGTTGACCTAACTGTGATTGGGGGAATAACACCTTATAGTTTTTCCTGGAATACAGGCTTGTATACTACAGAAGATGTGTCTTCTCTTGCTGCCGGTGCTTATAATGTTGTGGTCAACGACTCAAACAATTGCACTATTTCTGATTCTGCGATTGTCAATCAACCGCAAGCAATGTCAACCTCCATTACCACAAATAATACAAGTTGTTTTGCAGGGAACGATGGCAGTATTGATTTGACAGTAACAGGAGCATCTTTGCCAATAACTTATAACTGGAACGCAGGACAATTTTCCACCGAAGATTTGCAAAGCGTTTATGCGGGAAATTATTTGGTAGTAGTTACAGATAACAATAACTGTACAACTACTGATTCCACCGTGATTACGGAACCACCTCTGATAACCGGTAACAGGCAGGTAAGCATTTGCATAACGGATAGTTTTTTTGTTGGAGGAAGTTTCCAAAATAGTGCAGGAGTCTACATTGATACACTGAATGCTTCCAATGGTTGTGATAGCGTTCTAGCTACTGATCTGTCCCTGATCAATCAATTCAACAGCCAGTTTCAGCAAACAGTTTGTTACGGACAGTGGTTTTTATACAATGGCAATTACTATTCTTCCGCTGGGGTTTATCTTGACACACTTACCTCTGCTGCCGGCTGTGACAGCATTATCACTT
The DNA here is from genome assembly GCA_964493695.1 of uncultured Chitinophaga sp. Taxonomy (GTDB): domain Bacteria; phylum Bacteroidota; class Bacteroidia; order Chitinophagales; family LD1; genus Bog-950. The sequence goes on from CAZBPG010000003.1 coordinate 34,881, forward strand.
TTACTTTGAATGTATTACCAGATATTGACATAAGCGCATCTCCAGATCACGCCAAGCTTTTGATTGGAGATAGCGTTACAATAAACATTCTTACTAATGCTGCAGCAGGAAATGTTACCTATAGTTGGTTCCCCACAGGCGGATTAAGTTGCCCGACCTGTCCGGTTTCAATTGTTTCTCCTGAATTAGATACACGCTATACGGTAATTGGGATCGATACAAATGGTTGTCGGGATACTACCATCGTTCCTGTTTTCGTCTCTCAGCCTGCCCTTTTTATTCCGAATGTATTTACGCCTAACGGTGATGGAGCCAACGATTTCTTTCAGATTTTCGGAAACCTAAGTTCACTTAGGTATTTAGAGGTGAAAGTTTTTGACCGGTGGGGCGAAAAAGTTTTCGAAAGCAACGACCACCATTTTAAATGGGACGGAACTTTTAAAGGAAAACCAATGCAGCCCGCTGTGTTTGTGTATGTAATAGAAGCGGCTTTTGCGAATGATTCAAAAGCTCGCCTTTGGAAGGGTAGTGTAACCTTAATGCGGTAGCCTTTAGAGTTTGTTACTTCTTTCCGAAAAATTCTTCTCGAAAGTATCCCCCGCTTCCGCCATTGTTATAATAGAATCTCAAACTATCAGGCGATTTAAATTCAAATGACTCTCCTACCGTGCAACAACCCCATCTGCTGAATTGGGCACTATCGTTGTATTCAAATTTCCATTCATAATTATCATAAACGCGCTTGATAACTATACTGTCGTTATGAAGCGTATCTACTATAAAACTCCCTGTAAAGATCGAATCAAGGTAAGGCATACAGCCGTAACAACCAGCCACCTGATGAAAGGAGCCCATATAAGTGCCTCTTAAATAACAGGCATCGCAGGTTGTTTGCTGAGTCTCTTTTTTACAAGCCTGTAAAAGCAACACCGAAAAAACTATTACGGGAATCGGCCTCATCATTTGTTGTATTTACTCATTGCCCGTTCAATTCCTTCAAACATAAAACTGTTTACTCCTTCGCAGGCAACTTTAATTCTTTCATCTAAAGTTTTCATTTCTTCTACGCCCCACTTTCCTAAAACATAATCTACCTGTTTGCCTTTGGCAAATTCATTTCCTACCCCAAAACGTAGACGCGGATAGTTGCTATTGCCCAAGGTGGCATCAATATCTTTAAGTCCGTTGTGTCCGCCATCACTTCCTTTTTGGCGAATGCGAATAGAACCGAAGGGAATTGCTAAATCATCCAGCACTACCAATAAATTTTGCTGAGGGATTTTCAGTTCATTCATCCAATATCGAACTGCTTTGCCCGAAAGATTCATGTAAGTAGTCGGCTTGATGAGATAGATGTTTTTTCCCCTGCTTCTGTATTCGGCAAAAAAGGCAAGCCGCTCCAACCGAAACAAAATCTTGTTCTGCTTTGCCAACTCATCGGCTATTTTAAATCCGATATTGTGACGGGTATTCTCGCATTCTTCTCCTATGTTTCCCAATCCGGCAATCAAAAAACTCATAGTGTTAAAGTGAATAGTAAATAGTTCCTCCCGTGGTTAAGCGGAAGTGAACAGGCAATAGTAAATAAAAAAAGCGTGCTGCATTTCTGCGGCACGCTTAGTTTGAAAGTAATCGCGAAGTTTACTTCTTCTTATCGTCCTTTTTTTCTTCTGCTTTTGCATCAGCACCCGCAGCAGCCGGTGTTGCACCAGCAGCAGGAGCTGCAGCAGCAACCGGTGCAGCCACTTCTTCAACCACTGTGCGCGGTATCTGAACTTTTGCAAACGGATTAGCCGGAGCGTGCAACAATGTAACGCCCGGAAGCACTATCTCTTTAATACGCTTGATAGAACCGAGGTCCATATCTGTTACATCAATAACAATTTCTGCTGGCAGGTCTTTAGGTAAAGCAAGCACATGCAATTTTCTGAAAGCTTGTTCTAACCTTCCTCCCAGAATAATTCCCTTCGGAGTTCCTGTAAGTTTAAGCGGAACGTAAACTTTTACTTTTACATCGTCTACCAGTTCCTGAAAATCGAGGTGCATTAAACTGTCCTTTACCGGTTCGAATTGTGAGTCTTTCACAATCGCTTTATAGGTTTTTCCGTTCAGGTTGATTTCGGCCAAACGAAAGTCGGGCGTGTAAATCAGTTTACGGAATTCCGAAACCGGAGCATAGAAGTTTAAAGTTTCTTTGCCTCCATACAAATTACAAGGAACGTTACCTGCCTTGCGCAGTGCACGCGTAGCCTTCTTCCCTAATTCGGTTCTTGGCGTGCCGTTGATTACTACTGTTTCCATTTTAAAATTGGATTTTGGTTTATGAATAAAATCTTGTTTACCTTCTTTTATACTGATGGTGTTATGAACAGCGAGTTAATACTCTTGTGTTCATGCGTATTTCTGATTGCCTGAGCAAAAAGTTTAGCTACACTTAACGCTTTAATTTTTTTCGATTCGTGTGTTAAAGGAAGAGTGTCTGTTACTATCAGTTCCGTCAACATGCTCTTCTCAATGTTATCGTATGCCTTGCCCGAAAGCACTGCATGAGTACAAAATGCTCTAACGCTGTTAGCTCCCTTATCCATCACCATGCTGGCTGCACTACAAAGCGTACCACCGGTATCAATCATATCGTCCACGAGCACCACATCTTTTCCTTCTACGCTCCCAATCAAAGTCATCTCGGCTACTTCATTAGCGCGCTTGCGATACTTATCGCAAATAACCATGTCGGCATTAAAATACTGCGCATAAATACGGGCACGTTTTACAGAACCCACATCGGGCGAAGCGAAACATAGGTTACTCCACTTTTGCTTTTTGATATAAGGCAAAAATATTGCTGAACCGTTTAAGTGATCAAGCGGAATATCGAAGAAGCCCTGAATCTGTCCTGCGTGTAAATCCATCGTCATTACACGGTTGGCACCGGCAGCAGTTAAAAGATTAGCCACTAACTTAGCAGCAATTCCTACACGCGGCCTGTCTTTTCTGTCCTGACGGGCATAACCAAAATAAGGAATCACCGCAGTAATATAATCTGCCGAAGCACGCTTTGCAGCATCTATCATCATCAGCAACTCCAGCAGGTTATCGCCCGGTGGGTTAGTGCTTTGAATAATAAACACAAATGAGCCGCGTATACTTTCCTTTATTTCAGGCTGAAACTCTCCATCACTAAATTTAAGAACGTCCATTTTACCGAGTGGCTGACCGTAGTGGTCTGCAATGTCTTCTGCCAGATATTTGGTTGCTGTACCTGTAAAAATCTTTACGTCTGTAGTCAGTAACATCGGTGTCCTTTTTTTTAAAAGGAGTGCAAAGATAATTTTAGAACTGAAAAACGGAAATGGGGTAACTTATTAGCCCGAATCCTACCTTCTCCTCTTTACATACATCGCCACGGAATACACCTTTGGAGCCGCAATAATAATGGCAATGTTCAGCGTTAAATCTTTTGTTGTCGCTCTTGCTTTCTTTAGTTCTTTCAAGAAAACCGTAGCCGAATCATTACCATTCACTTCCTCCCATTTTTTCCATTGCATACTATCCAGACAATAACCTACAAATGTCTTTAGCTCCTCTAGTTTTTTTAAGGCTGAAAGCGAATCCATGTTCTCGTTTGTCTTTGCCACAAAGCGGTTGTCTTTATCAGCATAATTTACCGGAAAACCCTCCAGTTTGATTGAATAGCCCGGCACCGGCAAAAAAGGACTTTGCTTGACCATTGTTCCATCGTACGATTCAAAATTGTCGTTACGGCCGAGTTCAAATACTTTATTCAGGTTTTTGCAAAAGTTTTGCTGCGCATAACCCGGGGGTTGCGAAAAACCACTCAGACTAAAAAAGAGAAAGAGAAAAAGAAAAAAACCTCTCATAAGAAAAACAATTGCTGCACAAAAAAGGAAAGCGTTCCGTATATTAACGGAACGCTTAACACTTTTCTGTTGACCCAGCTGGATTCGAACCAACACACACAGAACCAAAATCTGTAGTCCTGCCATTAGACGATGGGTCAGTGTTTCCCTTTTTCAGAAACGGAGCGCAAAAATAAACATCCTGCAAACTTTTGCAACTCCTGCAAAAATTAACCACCTTTGTTCCTTCTTCTCTCCTCTTGTATTATGCTTCCGTTTGCCGTCTTTCGTCTTCCATCTATTTTAATACTTTTACCCGCTTCAAAAATTAATATGCAGAAATGCCCGCAATTCAAATTTTCCAACAACCATGAATATATTACCACGGGCATTCCATCTGGCCATTAAAAAAAACAAATTAGATACAGATGAAATACAAATTGCTCAATAACATCTTCGGATGGGTTTCCTTTGCTTTCGCTGCTGTGGTGTATGGTATGACCATGGAAAGCACCGGCAGTTTCTGGGACTGTGGTGAGTTCATTTCAGGTTGCTTTAAATTACAGGTAGTTCACCCACCGGGTGCCCCTTTCTTTTTAATGCTCGGCAGAATCTTTACCCTTCTTTCAGGAGGCGACCCTTTAGTAAACGGAACAGGAGGCAATGTTGCCCTTTCCATCAATTTAATGAGTGCTTTGGCCACAGCCGCTTCGGTAATGTTTACTTTCTGGACGGTGACCGCACTTGCCCGCAAGTTTGTGTTCAAAGACGGCAACTACACCACCGGTGGAATCATCACCGTGATTGGTGCCGGTTTAGTGGCTGCTGCTTCCTGCACGTTCCTCGATTCGCTTTGGTTCAGCGCGGTAGAAGGTGAGGTTTACGCCTTATCGCAATTCTTTATGTCGTTCATTTTCTGGGCTATTATGAAATGGGAAGCCGATGACAGCAAGTATGCCGACCACTGGTTGGTGCTTATCTCCTACATGACCGGTCTTTCCATAGGTGTTCACTTGCTCAGCTTGCTCGCGCTCCCTGCAATTGCTTTGGTTTACTACTACAAAAAATTCAAAACCACATTGACCGGATGGATGGCTGCGGCAGGTATCGGCTTCTTGATTCTCGGGCTTTATATGAAATTCATTATCTCCTTTACGCAATCGTATTTAGCGGGAATGGATTTGTTTTTTGTAAACACACTGAATTTACCGTTTAACTCGGGTGTAATTTTCGGATTGTTGTTACTGGTGGCCGTTTTGTTTTTTATTATCCGCTTCACCCACTCCGGCAGCGAAACAGATTTCAGGATTGCCATGGGAGTTAGTATTGCCTACGTAATCATCGGCTTTGTTATTTCCGATAGCTGGACAGCCCGCTTACTGCGCTTGCTGTTCCCTGTTTTTGTATATGTGGCAAATAAACACGGCTACGAATCAAGAAGGCTGCTGAACATAGGTATACTATCCATTGCCTTTTCTTACATCGGTTACATGAGTTACATCATGGTGCCTATCCGAGCTATCGCGAATCCGCCCATTAACATGAACCGGCCAACAGATCCGTTCACGATTAAGTCATATGTTGACCGTGAGCAATACGGTGACCGCCCTTTATTAAAAGGGCCGGATTACACCGTAACTTCTTACGATATTGAAGATTATATAAAGACCGGTGAACGCTGGGTAAAAGACGAAAAGAAAAAGCAATACGTTTACGGAGGCGATAAACAGGATTACAAATTCCGCGATGATGTGCAGATGCTTTTCCCGCGCCTTGGTTTCTGGCAGGAAGAAGGAAAGAAAGCCGGTTACCGCGCCTGGTTAAATCCGGAATACAATGTGGTGGACCGTGCTTCGAAAAATGTGGTAAAAACTTTCCCTCCTTCTGGTTTAAAACAGGCAAATGAGTATGCGGCCGGTTTAAACAAAGATGGCGGGCAGAATCAGTACTACGTAAAGGACGCCATTACATTTGCCGATAACATGCGGTTCTTCTTCAAATATCAGATTGGCTACATGTATTTCCGCTATTTCTTCTGGAATTTCTCAGGGCGCCAAAACGATGTTCAGGGAACCTACGGCAACGATGACGGCCGATGGATTTCAGGCATTCCTTTCATAGATAACTCACACAAATTCTTTACACCGGAATGGCCGCAGGACAATCTTTCTAAATCAATGCTGGCTAACAAAGCGAGGAATAAATTTTACATGATTCCTTTTATTCTCGGTTTAGCCGGTTTGATATTCACGTTGTTTAAAGACGAAAGAACCTTCTGGATTATCCTCGTGCTTTTCGGCACTACCGGTTTCCTGCAGATTATTTATCAGAACGAACCACCGATAGAGCCGCGCGAAAGAGATTACGCCATAGCCGGTTCCTTTATCATGTTTACCATGTGGATGGGCTTCGGGGTAATTGCGCTGATTGATTTCCTGAAAAAGAAACTACCGGAAGTACCCAGTGCCATTGGTGCCGTGGTTTTGTGTGCCATTGCTCCTTTCTTAATGGGCTCTCAATGCTGGGACGACCATACCCGTCACAACCGGTATCCGGCACGCGACTTCGCTATTGATTATTTGGAATCCTGCGCACCAAACGCCATTGTGTTTACACAAGGCGATAACGATACCTATCCGCTTTGGTATGCACAGGAAACCGAAGGCGTACGCCCCGATATCCGCATCATCAATCTTTCGCTGTTAGGTGTTGACTGGTATATCGAGCAACTGAATTACAAAACAAATGAAGCGGCACCGGTTAAGCTCACGTTTAAACCCGAACAATACGAAGGCAACAACCGCGATGTAGTTCGCTTTAAACAGGATGCCCGGATACCGGATGGAACTTCGGTAGAGTTGAAACGCGTGATGCAGTTTATAGGGAGCGAAGATGCCCGCGATAAAGTAATGTATCAGAACGGTGAAAGCGAAAACTATCTTCCTTCAAAAAATTTCTACTTGGATGTAGATACAGATAAAGTGAAGGCCATGAACATGGTGGCACCGGAAGATTACGGACAGATTGTTCCGCGCATGAACTGGACAATTGATAACAGTGCCTTGCTGAAAAACGATTTGCTCACGCTTGACATTGTAGCAAACAACCTGATGGAGCGCCCAATCTATTTCGCTGTTTCGGTAGCACCCGAAGCCTACATGGGGCTGGAGAAATATTTCCAGTTGGAAGGTTTAACTTACCGGGTAGTGCCGAAAGAAAACCCGAGCAACTCGCCATACAACGCACCGGCACGCACCGATGTAATGTATGAGAACATGATGAAGAAATTCAGGTTTGCGGGTATTGCCGAAAACAAAAATGTTTATCTGGATGAAAACACCCTGCGCATGACGGTGAACATCCGCGGCAACTTCGGCCGCCTTGCACAGGCATTGCTCGATAAAGGCGAAAAAGAAAGAGCCGCAGCCGTAATTGATTACTCGCTCAAGGTAATGCCGCCTGACCGGGTTGAACATTCGGTGTTCGATTATTCGTATCCGGAAGTTTACTACGAAGCAGGACAGAAAGAGAAAGCCCGCGCGTTGGTAAACGAAATGTTCGACAAGGCGAAAGATGAACTCAACTATTACAAGGGAGTTTATCAGTTCTCGCTGAACCAGGCGCGCGATGCAGGCGACATGGCCTACTTCAGCCAGTTGCAGCAGGGTGCCTTTATGGAGCGCAGAGAAGTGCGCGAACAGCTTTTCATTATGCAGGAACTTACATTGGCCTCTAAGAAATATGATGATGCCGATTTCAGCGCTAAAATTGACAAGACCTTCCAGGACTACCGGATGAGTTTTGTGCAGATGCCGAAACAGTAACACTACACACATAACCCCGAACGGGTTTAAAACCCGTTCGGGGTTTTTCTTTTTATGAAAGAACCCAAACAACACTTTTGCATTTTCGGACGAAAGCCCATTATTGAAGCGTTCAAAGCAGGAAAACGTTTCGATAAGATTCTGTTATTGAAATCGTGGAAGAGCGAAGAGATAACCGAAATTCAAAAGCTGGCGGCAGAAACCGAAACACCGGTGCAGGGTGTTCCTAAAGAAAAACTGGAAGCCGTTGCCAAAAAGTATTCAAAGTATCAGACCTATAGCCACGAAGGGGTAATTGGCTTTCTTTCGCTTATCAATTATTACAGTATTGACGATGTGCTGCACAACGTTTATGCAAAAGGGCAAACGCCTTTGTTTATAGTGCTCGATGGCGTAACCGATGTGGGAAACTTTGGTGCCATTGCCCGCTCGGCTGAATGTATGGGTGTTCACGCGCTCATTATTCCTGCACAGGGCTCGGCACAAATAAATACCGAAGCCATGAAAGCCAGTGCCGGTTCGCTCACACATCTTTTAGTATGCCGCGAAAAGAGTTTGCTAAACGCCATCAACTATCTAAAGACAAACGGCATCCGCATTTACGGAACCGAGATGCGCGAATCTTCCGAAATTTCGAAAGCAGACTTTACCGTGCCTTGTGCCATTGTCATGGGCTCCGAAGGCATGGGTATATCAAAAGAAATTCTGCGCGCCTGCGATGAACGCGTGCGCATTCCCATGACCGGTAAAACAGAATCGCTCAACGTTTCGGTAAGCACCGGTATTGTGTTGTATGAGGCTTTGAGACAGCGGCAGTAGGCAGCAGCAGCAAATACAGTCTTCCATAAATTTCTTTACCTTTAATTTAAACTTCAGGGGTATGAAAACAATTAAATTAACAGAAGAAATAGCGGAGATAGAAACATACGTACGCAAGCTTAGTGTACGTGAGCGAAATGTTTTATTGAAACAACTTCGCAAAAAATTTTTGATGCAGGAGGCTAAGCGGCTGAGTAAATCTGTGCGGAAAGAACCGGTTATTTCTATTGAGGATATTGTGGCGGAAGTAAACAAAGTACGAAAGAATGCCGCTTGACAGAGTTGTATTAGACAGCAACACCTGGCTCAGTTATTTCTATTACAATGAGTTTGAAAAACTGGTAGAGATAAGCGAAGATTTAGAAGTTAAGATTTATACCTCCCAAAAACAGTTGCAGGAAATTAAGGCTGTATTGCAACGTCCTAAGTTCAAAAATAAAATCGCCTTACCTGCCTTTGACTATATCAACTTCATAAAACATATCGCTTACGTTATCAAAATTGATGAGCGGTTTGACCGCATTACCGATACCAACGATAATTACTTATTCGATATTGCCTACACGGCTAAATGCAGTCATGTAGTTACTGATGATAAAGCAGTGCTGCTGCTAAAGCACGTTGGTAAAATTTAAATTATTTCAAAAGAAGATTTTAAGAAGAGTATCAGAAAATTGAAGCGTTGAAGTATTTGATTCGCGGCAGTCTCCGTTTCGGGACCCTGCCGCACTACTACCGCAGGGTCTTCGCAAAGCCGAAAGACTGCGGGGAAAAAAGAGGAAAGTAAAGGCGTTTGTCATGCCGAGGAACGAGGCATCTTGCTTTTTGTTTATTGCAATACAGGATTCTTCACTTCGCAGAGCCTTCGTTCAGAATGACAATGCCTACCTTTCAAACCCATAATCCCTCTCCACCTTACACACCCGTAGTTTAAACTGCGCGTACCATTTTTCCTTACCCAGTTGCTGAGCCTGCAAATGCTCCACATTCATTTTCCAGTGGCGTATGCTTTCCAAATCTTTCCAGTACGAAACCGTAATACCCAATTCTTCCCGCGCTGATTCTATTCCCAGATAACCGGGTTGCTCTTTGGCGAGTTCTTCCATCCGGTTCGCCATTTCAGCATAACCGTTATCGCCCTCGGTACGCAGGCTGGTGAAGATGACGGCATAGTAGGGTGGTGGCGGTGTTTGGGCAAGCATTTCGTGTTTCTTGTTTGTTGTTCTTTGTTTCCTGTTTACTGCACCACTAATTTACCTGCACTAATTTTTTGCGAAGAAGAAACAACCTGATACAAATACATTCCCTTACTTACTTCATTCAACTCTACGCGGTTTGTGGCACCGGTTAGTTGTTTCTGCAAAACCATTCTGCCGGTTATATCGAAGAGTTGGAAAGAAGTTTTTTCGGGAAGATTAGTTTCTGATTGAATGGTGACGGAGGTGGTGGCGGGGTTGGGAAAGAGATGAAAAAGGTTCTGTACTTTCTCTTTTATTCCTGTTGCAGAATTGTAAATACAGGTATCTATGAAAGGGTCGTGATATAACAATTGAGAATTTTCAAAATAACACAACAGCCACCAATCGGGACCGTCTACTGTTAAAAACTCTGTTTCCGGATGCAAAAAGTGAGAATAAATAGAACCGACACCATCAATCCATATATCAGGATACGGACCAATAAATATTCTCTTGCGCCAATGCCCTATATAAACAGAATCAACCGAATCAATGATTGCTGTGTAGGTTTGTAAATTTTCATCGTTTTGCAAATTGTAAATTGTATCCCCTTTATTGACTCCAAAATCATAAAGAAATACCTCCGATGTATCGGTTTGGTACTTATAGATTCGGTTAGCCGTATCCCTTCTCATAAAATGTCCCGATATGTTTTGATATGAAACTCCGGCAAGAACAGTATCCGATTCGCTTAGGAAAACAAGAGTTAAGTAGTAGTCAGGATATGGTAACCATGTATCATAATACAAAACCACATTCCACTGCGCAGTTGAATCCGCAAACCGGAAATCAGTTTGAGCAAACAGCCCGTTAACCGAAACTGAAATAAGAAGAAGGAGTAAATACTTTTTCATGCCTTATATACCCTGCAAGATAAAACTAAAAAGCTGTCCGCATTACACTCTCTTAAAAAATGACATTTCTATGACAATCCTCACCGCTATTTACTTAACCCCTGTTACCGATTAGTTACACTGCCTGTATCTTTCATAATGCCTGTAACTTTTCGGTAACATGTTCTGTAACTATTACAGATTCTGTAACTATTCGGTGACATCTTCTATAATAAATACAGACCTTGTAACTATTCGGTGTCATAGGCTATAACTATTACAGGTTATGTAACTATTTAGTTACATACTCTATATTTTATACAGAAGCTGTAACTATTCGGTTACAACTTCTGTATTTTATAAAACAGATGTCACCGAATAGTTACACCGTCTATTAACTTCTTATAACAGATAACCGCATAATTTTCTGTATGGAAAAACCGTTATCCATACATCATCTGAAAAGTATTGAACCGGTTTTGCGAACCATAATTCAATTTGTATGAGCAAGAAAAAAGTGCGCCTGCTGCTGAACAGCTTTGAAATACAAACCAGGCGCAGCCACAAAAAAGCAGTTTCGCTTAGTTTTGGAACTATCCGCAAACTAAGCCCGGTAACGGTGCCTGCTTTGCAGCAAATACATAACGATTACCTGCCCCATCATGAAGCGTACATCAACCTCGACACTGCGGTGGGGATGCTGGAAGGAACCTATAAGGGCAAAACAAATTCCTTTATACTTCTAATAAACAACCTGCCGGTTAAACTCCGGCAATGGGAAGCCCCTATACACACAGTTTTTATGGAAGATTCAGCGGAGGCCATAGACATATTTTCGCGCAAGCGCACTCCTTTTTATGTGGGCACGTATGAGCAGCGGCTAATGGCTATTCGTGTGCTGCGCAATAAACTGGCAGAATATATTGCTGCTTACCCTGCACTGGCACCGGTGCAGACAGATGTAGCCACTTATTGCACACTGGCAGAAACTGCGCGCAGTTTGCAGCAAGGCAAAGAAGGCAACCTGGGCGAATTGCGGACCCTTCGCGAAGCTCAGCGCGTTGCTACTATGAATGCTTATTGGGGAATAGTGTACTGTGGTTTAATGAGGCAGTTTTATACCAACCCTGCAGAGGTAGCCGCCTTTATTGAGTTTGAACTGTTGTATGAAAAAGAAAAAGAGGAAGAGGAAGGTGATGAAGGGCTAACCGGTGCCATAGTTTAATGCGGTGGCATCGGTGTCTAACTTCTGAATAGTCAATGTATTTCCTTCTCCTTTAGGAAAAGGTGCCCGAAGGGCGGATGAGGTTTACTCCGAAATAATCCTCACTTCCGTCCTCCGGTTCTTTTGCTTACCGGTGGCGGTAGCGTTATCAGCCACCGGTTGGGTATCGCCATAACCTTTGGCGGTCACCCGCTCCGGTGCAATGCCTTTCTTCTTCAGGTATTCTTTCACCGCGTTGGCCCGGTCTTCCGAAAGTTTTTGATTGGCCTCTACTACACCCACATTATCGGTATGTCCGGCAATTTCAATAAACAAAGCCTTCTTCAGGCTCATGTATTCCGCCAGTTCATTCAGTTCTCTGTTCGATTCTGCCCGCAGGCTTGCTTTTCCTGAATCAAAAAACACATTATCCAGCGTAAACGATTTAGGCGGAGTGGCGGTAATGGTATACTCAAACGTATAAGGATCGGCAGCCGAAGGCATGTCAAGCACCAGGTCGCTCTCTACGGTGGTGAAGATTTTGTATTTCACCTTATACTTCTGTGCCGGTGGTATCAGCATCTGGAATTTACCGGTGGCATCTGTCTTACCGGTGAACTCCTTTCCGTCTTTAATAGAAGTAAAAGTTACCGCCTGATTCGCCTGCGGTTTGTTTTTATCATCAATCACCATCACTTTCAATAAAGCCTGTGTGGCGGTGGGTTTAAGTTCCTGTGCCTGGAGTTGTGCAGCAATAAATACAAAGGCGAATAAGAATAGGTTTTGCATAACAATGGTTTTAAGAAATCAATTGGTGCGGCTATTAAACGTAAAGGAAGGGGATAATATTGGATGGCTTAATCAAGCCATCAGTATCTCGTACGGAATTCCGAATGAATCGTGAAGGGCGCGGATCATTCGTTTAGAAAGTTCTCGCTTACGGTTCAACACTTCCGAAACCTTGCTTTTATCGCCAATGGCTTTTTCAAGGTCTTTTCTTTCAATCCCTTTTTCTTCCATCAGGTACTTAATCGCCTCGACCGGGTCCGGTGCTTCAATAGGAAAGTTCACTTCTTCGTAATTATCTACCAGCGTTGCCAAAACATCCAGTTCATCGCCCTGTGGTGTTCCGCTCTTTGAACCCCAAAGAATTTCCATACGCTTGATAGCTTCGCTGTAATCGCGCTTTGTTTTTATTGGTTTAATATTCATATCAAATGTTTTTTACGTCAATTTTATCGTAGGCTTTATGTGTCCCTATAAACCGAATCCAAAGAATCTGTTTTTCGTAATCCAAAGCAGCCACTAACCGGTAGTCGTTCCCTTTTATATTAAAAACCACTCTGTCATTACCAACCACGCTTGCGTTACCAAACTTTGCTTTTAGCTGATTAAAACTCTTCCACTCCGCCTTTTTTACTTCACTAAACCATGTTTTAAGCGGTGTTTCCGCATCCGCATGTTTCTCCCAAAAACTTCTGAGGGTGCTTCGCGCAATAATTCTCATGTCTACTGCAAAAATATAAAAAGGTTTCCAAAAAGGGAACTTTTCTTAAAACAAACTACCTCCGGTAGTTGGCGGGGTTTTACCAAGATGCTTATAGGCAAGTTCAGTTACCTCTCTTCCGCGCGGGGTGCGTTTAATAAACCCTTCCTTAATCAGGAAAGGCTCATAAACTTCTTCAATGGTTCCCGGTTCTTCGTGAACGGCAGTAGCAATGGTAGTAAGACCAACCGGTCCTCCTTTAAACTTGTCAATAATAGCTGAGAGAATACGGTTATCCATTTCATCGAGCCCGAACAAATCTACGTTCAGGGCTTCAAGGGCATACTTGGTAATCTTTAGTGTGATGCTTCCATCGCCTTTTACCTGTGCAAAATCGCGCACCCTGCGCAGCAGTAAATTGGCGATACGCGGAGTGCCACGGCTTCTGCGGGCAATTTCAAAAGCGGCATCATCGTTTATTTCGGTCTTCAAAATTTTTGCCGACCGTTTGATAATGTTCTTCAGCACTTCGGCATCGTAATACTCCATGCGGCAGGTAATACCAAAGCGCGAGCGCAAAGGCGCGGTAAGCAAACCGGAGCGGGTAGTAGCCCCCACCAGCGTGAACGGATTTAAACTGATCTGAACACTGCGCGCATTCGGACCGGTGTCAATCATAATGTCAATCTTATAATCTTCCATCGCGCTATAGAGGTATTCTTCTACCACCGGTGAAAGGCGGTGAATTTCATCAATGAACAGCACATCATTTGTTTGCAGATTGGTAAGCAGGCCCGCAAGGTCACCGGGTTTTTCCAGCACCGGACCGGAGGTAACTTTAATACTCACGTTCATTTCGTTCGCTACAATATAACTGAGGGTAGTTTTACCCAGACCGGGAGGACCGTGTAACAACACATGGTCGAGTGCCTCGCTGCGTTGCTTGGCGGCTTCAATAAACACAAACAGGTTGTCAACTATCTTGGGCTGCCCCATAAAGTCATCAATCGCCTTAGGGCGCAGGGCTTTCTCTACTTCCAGTTCGGCAGAAGAAAGGTCATCTTTATCGGGGTCCAGGTTCGTGTTCATTTCAGTTTGCGGCTCACAGTTCTAAATCAAAGCTACTAACATTTTCTCCTTTTAATCTCTTTCTTAATCAGCGCAAACTCCCGGCTGGTTTGTCCGGCCACAGAAGTATTCTCCTGTGTTCTGCGTATTAAATAAGGTATCACCTCTTTCACCGGTCCGTAAGGCAGATATTTGGTGGCGTTAAACCCAAGTTTAGAAAGATTGAAAGTGATGTTATCGCCCATGCCGTTTAACTGCGAGAAAACAATGTGCTCCGATGTTCTGTCAATTTTCTTTTTATCAATCTGCTGAATAGCGAGCAGGTTGCTTTCCTCACTTTGCGAGGCAATGCAAACAAAAACCTGTGAAAGATTATCGAGGCAAACATTTACCGCTTCATCAAAATCCTCGTCAACCGCTTTTTTATCTTCATGAATCGGTGACCGGTAGCCCATTTCTTCAGCCCGCTCTCTTTCCTTTTCCATATAAGCACCGCGCACCAGCTTAATGCCATACAAATAACCTCCGGCTTTTGCTTTTTTAATTTGCTCTTTCAAATAATCTAACCTATCGCACCGGTAAAGCTGAACGGTGTTAAACACGATGCATTGCGTGCGATTGTATTTTGCCATCATCTCCTCCACCATCGCATCCAACGGGTTCTGAATCCAGCTTTCTTCAGCATCTACATATAATGCTACTTCGTTTCGTGCGGCTACTTCACACAATTTTTCAAAACGTTTTTTCACTTTTACAAACTCCTTCTTCTCTGAAACACTTAACTTTTCTCCGTTCTGAATTTTTTGAAACAAAGCTAATCTTCCGGAACCTGTCAACTTTAAACAAAGGCCTTTTACCGATCTGTTTTTACCTGCAAATTCGAGCGCCTCCAAATTTTTTGCAATTGTTTTATCAAAATCTTCATCGGTTTCTTTCAACTCTACTCCGTAGTTGAGCAATACGCCAACCTGGTGTTGCTGCAACCTCTGAATTGTTTTTTTACACTCTTCAAAAGTTTCTCCCCCGCAGAAATGATTATAAACCGTATATCTGAAAACCGGTGAAACCGGAAGGTGAATAGAGAGCGCAAATGTAGCCAGAGAACTACCAAGTTTAACCAACGAGTTATTTCCCATTAACTGAAACATGAACTTCGCTTTCTGCAAGTCGTTGTTGCTTTTAGCAGCATAAGCAGTTTCCGTATCTTCAAAAATGTCGGGAGAAATTTTCATTCAGTAAACTTCGGTCTGATGTTAGTCTGCACCGATGCGTTGGCGAAATTGAAAATATTTTTGAATTGCAATACAATTACTACTAAATCTATCTGTCGAATATTTTTACTTTTAAAATTCAAACTCACAGCAGGTAAATGAATATTGTATTTCTGGTTATAGGATTAGTGGTTGGTCTTGCTTTGGCATTTTTGTTTCTAAAAGGCAGAAACGAAAGCGCTTTGAGTACCGCCAATGAAAAAGCGCGGCTGTTGGAGCAAAATGTGAATGATTTGAAAAATGATTTGCGAAATACCGTAACAGAAGCTGAGCGTAAACTAAATGAGGAAAGAAAGAAAACGGAAGAACTCAACTCATCGTTTGCATCCTCTAAAACTGAAAATGAAAATCTTCGTCTGAAGTTAGCGGAGCAGAAAAGCGAATTGGAACAACTGAATCAGAAATTCACCAAAGAGTTCGAGAATCTTGCCAACAGAATACTGGATGAAAAAAGCCAGAAGTTTACCGAGCAGAACAAAACAAATCTTGATATCATTCTGAATCCGCTTAAAGACAGAATCAAAGAGTTTGAAGCAAAGGTTGATAAAACCTACAAAGACGAATCTGCAGAGCGCATTACGCTTAAAACCGAAATCAAAAATCTGATTGACCTCAATAAGCAGATAAGCGAAGAGGCAAACAATCTTGCAACCGCGCTTAAAGGCGATAATAAACAACAAGGCAACTGGGGCGAAATGGTGTTAGAGAAAGTTCTGGAACGCAGCGGACTGAAAGAAGGCGATGAATACAGAATGGAGTATGCCACCACTAACGCAGAGAACGAAAGAATACGACCGGATGCGGTTATCTTCCTTCCCGACAATAAGCATGTAATTGTTGATTCAAAAGTTTCGCTGGTTGCGTATTCTGCTTGTGTAAACGCAGCTAATGAGGACGACCGCATTAAATTTCTAAAAGCGCACATCGAATCGCTTCGAAATCATGTGAGATTATTGAGTGACAAAAGTTATCAAACAGCCGTTGGTTTAGAGTCCCCCGATTTCGTTTTGCTGTTTGTTCCTATTGAGTCCTCCTTCAGTTTAGCCGTGCAGGGCGATGCAGAGTTATTCAATTACGCATGGGATAGGAAAATTGTAATTGTAAGTCCCTCAACTTTGCTCGCAACACTAAGGACGATTGCATCTATCTGGAAACAGGAAAGACAAACCCGCAATGCCATTGAAATTGCAGAAGAAGGCGGAAAGCTTTACGACAAGTTTGTAGGCTTTTATGAAGACTTAGTGAAAGTCGGCAAAAAGATGGACGATGCTAAAGGGGATTATTCTGAAGCCATGAAAAAATTGTATGACGGTTCGGGAAATTTAGTAAGACGTGCAGAAAAAATGAAAGAATTGGGTGCCAAAACTGCCAAACAATTACCACAAACAATCATTGACAGAGCCAAAGAATAAATGTTCTCACTCATCATATACATTCTTGTTGCGACCATCGGTTTTATGATGGCGTTTTTGTATAAAAAATCGTTTACCACCGCTCAGTTTTTTCAGGTAGAGCCGAAAAAACTGTTGCGGATTTTTACAATTGTATTTGCAGTAGCTGTGGTTTTAACTTTCGCCCTTTCCTGGTGGACAATGCATGTGCTTGGCAACACAACCATACCGGATGAGAGTTCGATGAAGCATAAGGACACTAAATCTGTTATGATATTCCTGATGAATTTTTTCTTTCTGGCACTTATGGTTATAGCAAACCTGTATTCACAGGCATTAAAAAAAGTAGCCCTTATTCCGTATCTGTTGGTGTTTGGCTTCTATGTCCTTTTTGTTTTAAAAGATGCTTACTACATTTCTGATTATTTCTCTATGTGGCAGCAGTCTCTTCAGCTATTGAAAGGCGACCTGCCCGATTTTCACAGCACCGGCTGGATGAAAAGCGGAATTGCTTTCCTGGTTACTTCGTTTAATGCGTTAATGATTTGGTGGGGCCTGAGAAAATAGGAAGCAGGGAAGTTCACGAATTCCAGATTTCCCAACTTTTATCGGCCTGTAATTGAAGCATCTCTAATCCGTTTTTTGTTTTTGCTCCCTGTAGTTTTCCGCGTTCTAGAAATGCTGTTTCAGTAGGGTTATAAATGAGGTCAAACAGGAAATCATTTTCGGAAATTTTTTCGTAAGGAATCGCAGGTGCTTCCGAAGCAGCCGGGAACATTCCAACAGGGGTAGTATTGATAAAAAGATTCTCTTCTTTCATCAAATCTGAAATTTCAGCGTACGAAATGTTGTCGCGCTTTTTTCCTCTTGAGACCAAATGAAATGAAATGTTCAGTTTTTTAAAAACGTATTGAATTGCTTTTGATGAGCCGCCTGTTCCCAAAACAAAAACCCGCTTTCTGTTAGTCGCTTGACCAACAAAATTCTTTAGCGAAGTTTCAAATCCGAATACATCGGTATTGTACCCTTTCAATGTTCCGTTCTCCACTTTAATACAATTCACTGCACCAACCTCCTTCGCCTCTTCGGATACTTCGCTTAAGCAACTCATCACTGTTTCCTTATAAGGAATAGTAACGTTCAAACCAATCAAACCCGGATTTGATTTTATAAGTAAAGGAAGTTCCTGAATACTCTTCAGTTCAAACAAATCATAACGGCAACCGCTAATACTTTCGCGTTGAAATTTTTCTTCAAAATACTTTTTGGAGAAGGAATGAGTGAGGGAAAATCCTATCAATCCGAATTTTCTCATGCCTGTTTTGCCGGAAACTTTGCTTTAAACATTTGCCAGGCAATAGGCAACACTGAAATGAAAATAATTCCCAGCACAACGAATTCGAAATTCCTTTTTACCGGTTCGTAATTCCCAAACAGATAACCGAGAGAAGTAATTCCTGCTACCCATAAAATTGCCCCGGAAATACAGAACAAAATATAACGGGTATAACTCATGCTGCCTGCCCCTGCTACAAAAGGAGCAATAGTTCTTACAATTGGAACAAAGCGCGCCATGATAACCGTTTTGCCTCCGTGCTTGACATAAAATGCTTCTGTCTCATTAATATACTCACGTTTAAAAAAGAGTATCCTTTCCCTCGACTTAATCTGCTTGCTGAAAAATTTACCGACAAAATAGTTGACGTTATCGCCCAGCAAAGCGGCAACTATAAGCAGTGGGATAATGATTGCAATATCCAGTTTACCGGTGGCTGCCGCTAACGCACCTGCCGCAAACAACAGCGAATCTCCGGGTAACAGCGGCATCACTATCAGCCCGGTTTCCACAAAAATTATCACAAACAAAATTGCGTAAGTAAGTGTGCCGTATTGTGTGAGAAGATCTGCCAGATGTTTGTCGAGATGCAGAAAAAAATCGAGTGCAAATTTTATAAATTCCATATGGCGTAAAAGTAAAATAATTGCGCGCACATGAAATATTACAACCAATACGAACGAAAATTTATCTTTACCCTGATACATGAAGAAGTTTTACTCGTTTGTGTTATTTATCGGCCTCACGTTGCAAATCTTTTCGCAAGGGCAGGCTAACATTTGGTATTTTGGAATTAATGCAGGCGTAGATTTTAGCAGCGGCTCACCTGTAGCCCTTACCAACGGAGCATTAGCCACCAGCGAAGGCTCAGCATGTATCAGCGATAAAAACGGCAACCTCCTTTTTTATACCGATGGAATCAAGGTATGGAACCGAAATCATATTCAGATGACAAACGGTTTCGGAATGTTAGGTGACCCTTCTTCTGCTCAGTCGGCTATTATTGTTCCTAAACCTGGAAACCCGAATTGGTACTACATTTTTACCGTTGCTGCGGCAGGCGGAGCAGGCGGCTTTTGCTACAGCGAAGTGGATATGACTTTGAATGGTGGTTTGGGTGATGTAATTGCCGGAACAAAAAACACCCAGCTTTTTACTCCGTCAGCGGAAAAATGCACAGCAGCAAAACACGCTAACGGTTTATACGTTTGGGTGATTGCTCACGGCTTTAATAACAACACCTATCATTCTTATCTGGTAGATTGCAACGGAGTAGGTCCGGCAGTAAATACCAACGTTGGCCAGGTAGAAGGATGGCCGGGCTGGGGATGTATGCAGTCTTCTCCTGACGGACAAAAACTTGCTTGTGCCGTGCGGAATTCAGGGTTTGAGGTAGTTGACTTCAACAATGCAACCGGAGTTGTTTCTAACCCGGTTAACCTCGGTTTAGGGGGCGATGACTACGGCATTTCATTTTCTCCCGATAATAATCTTCTGTATGGGTTGCGTATTACCCCGGGAACAATTTATCAGTGGAATTTGCAAGCCGGAACACCGGCCGCCATTGCTGCGTCAGTCATCACCCTCGGGACCGCAGCGGGCACAAACGCACCTTACAACGGTGGCTCTATGCAATTAGGCCCTGATGGAAAACTTTACATCTGCCAATACCAACAACCATTCTTAAGTGTGATAAACTCTCCTAATACACTCGGAGCAGGATGTAACCTTCAGTTTAATGCAGTAAACCTCTCGGGAAGAAACTCTACGCTTGGACTTCCTCCTTTTATTCAGAGTTATTTTGATACAACCGCAATTATTCAATACGGAACTCCGAATTGTGTCGGTTACCCGTCTTCGTTCTCTATCAGCGGCAATACTTCATACCTTGATTCTGTAAAATGGGATTTTGGAGAGCCTCTCACCGGTGCCTTGAATTTTTCAACCCAGCTTACGCCCAGTCACATTTTCACTTCGGCCGGCACTTTTACAGTGCAATTGATACGTTTTGTCGGGTGCATAGCTGATACAGCTTACAGCAGTATTGATATCACAGGCCCGTCTACCTCCAGTCAAAACGTAACTATATGCCCTAATTCAACTTATACTACTCCTTCAGGAAACACTGTTTCAAACTCGGGATTGTATGTTGATACCATTGTCGCCTCTACAGGATGCGACAGTATTGTTTCAACAAATCTCACGGTAGCTACCTTCAATATTGATGCAGGCACCAATATTTCTATCTGCAATGGAAACTCAACACAACTTAATGCCACCGGTGGCCTGATTTATTCATGGACTCCGGTTACCGGTCTTGACGATCCGAATGTTTCAAATCCTATGGCTTCGCCAACTGTTACCACCACTTACACTGTTTCTTCTCAGTCACCAATAGGCAACTCAATTGTTAACGGAGACTTTAGTTCGGGAAACACCGGTTTTTCATCCAGCTACAACTACACTGTAAGTAACACAACCGAGGGACAGTATTATATAGGACCAAATGCTGCTGCCTGGAACGGTGGCATGGCTTCGTGTGGAGACCATACAACCGGCAACGGAAATATGCTTTGTGTAAATGGAGCAACCACACCTAATGTTACCATCTACTGTGAAACGGTGAGTGTGTTGCCAAATACAGATTATGCATTTACAACATGGCTGATGACTTTATCTCCGGGCAACCTGGCTCTGCTTCAATTTTCTATCAACGGCAGTTTGCTTGGTCCGGTATTCACAGCACCGGCTTCAACCTGTGTGTGGCAGCAGTTTTATCAAACCTGGAATTCGGGAGCAAACACAACAGCTACGATTTGCATTGTAAATCAAAACACAAACGCTGGGGCTAACGATTTTGCTTTAGACGATATTTCCTTTTCGCAATTGTGCACTGCAACCGATTCAATTACTGTTACGGTAAATCCGGTTTATAGTAACACGGTGAATGCCTCTGTTTGTCAAAACCAGAATTACACCCTACCCGGTGGAAGCGTAACTAATTCAGCCGGTACTTATGTTGATACTCTGCTCACCGTAAATGGATGCGACAGTGTTATCACCACCAATCTTACAATTAATCCAACGTATGCTTACACCGTTTTTCAAACGATTTGTCCAAGTGATTTGTATATTTTACCGACCGGAATTCCGGTAAACACAACCGGCATTTATATAGATACCCTTTCGACCATAAACGGATGCGATAGTGTGATCACCACCAATCTTACTGTTGTTCCGCCCGCTATTACGGTTTCAAACGATACACAGGTTTGCCTTGGTTCATCTGTTCAACTCAACGCCAGCGGTGGCTTGTTCACTTATCTATGGACACCGGCAACCGGTTTAAGCAGCGATACAATTTCCAATCCCATTGCTACTCCGCTGCAAACAACTTCATACATTGTTACTACACAGGTTGCCAGTGGCGATTTAATTTCCAATGGAAATTTTGAAAGCGGGAATGTCGGTTTCAGCAGCAGCTATACCTATGGTACCAATATTTATCCGGCAGCTACTTATTATGTGGCGAATAATCCGAATGCTTATCATTCCGGCTTTTCCGCCTGCCCTGACCACACCTCAGGAGCCGGAAACATGATGATTATAAACGGGTCGAGTACAGCTAACACAAATGTTTGGTGCGAAACAATTAATGTGGTCCCGAACACGAACTATGCCTTTGGTGCATGGCTAGCCAGCGTAAATCCCGGTAGCCCTGCCATTTTACAATTCCAGATAAACGGCACTTTGATTGGTCCTCCGTTCAATGCTTCAGCAACAACCTGCCAATGGCAGCAGTTTTATTCTGTTTGGAATTCAGGCGGCAACACCACTGCAAACATTTGCATCATTAACCAAAACACAGCCGGTGGCGGAAACGATTTTGCGCTGGATGATATTACCTTCATCGGCTTATGTAATGTAAGTGACACCGTAACCATTACAGTTCATAATCCAACTGTTACCAATGTAAATGCGGCTGTTTGTCAGGGAACAACATATACTTTTCCAAACGGTGTAACTTCCGTGGCTTCTACAATTGACACTTCTTTGTTGCAAGATCAGTTCGGCTGCGACAGCACTATCATTACCAACCTTACTGTGAATCCGACTTTCCTTGTGAATGTTTCTGACACCATTTGTTCTAATCAGAGCTACATCTTGCCTTCGGGTAATTCTGTAAACCTTACAGGAGTTTATATAGACACTCTGTTTACTATTTTCGACTGTGACAGTATAATTGTTACAGACCTTACAGTTCATCCTACCTCCGCCACCACAGTTCTTGATACCATTTGCAGCGGCTCTTCTTTTGTGCTTCCCGATGGAAACAGTGTAAGCGTCACCGGAAGCTATCCCGTTACTCTTCTCAATCAATTCGGTTGCGATAGTGTTGTCACTACCAATCTTTCGGTGATTAGTGTGGCTCTTTCTGCCTCAGCCACCGATGTGCTTTGCAATGGCGGAAACTCCGGAAGTGTTTCGTCTTCTGCAACCGGTGGAGTTTCCCCTTATAATTTTGACTTGCTGAACGGAGGAACTATTATTTCAGGTAATGCTGTTGGAAATTTCGCCTCACTTGTTGCCGGAAGTTATTCCGTAAACGTAACCGATAATTTTGGCTGTATGGCTGCTGCTTCGGTTACCATCAATGAACCTGCTTTGCTGGTTATCTCCGATACCGTAAAGAATGTGCGCTGTTTTGGAGAAGACAACGGAGAAATTTTCATTTCTGCTTCAGGCAGCACTCCTGGCTATTCTTTCAATCTCAATAATCAAAGTGTCAATTCAACAGGATTTTTCTCTTCCCTCATTGCCGGAAATTATTCTTACACCGTTACTGATGCTCACGGCTGTGCTGATTCTTCAAATATAGTAGTTACAGAGCCACAGTTGGTAACCATCAGTTTAAACCCCTCTTCAGTGATAATGGACTTGGGCGAAATAGTTCAGTTGAACGCCTCCTCTAATTACGACCCTGCTGCAACTTATCAATGGACTCCTGCAACCGGTTTAAGTTGTTATACCTGTCCTGATCCGGTGATTGAAATTTATAACAGCATTGATTACACGGTGGAAGTAACCGCGAACATCAACGGCAACGATTGTTCTGCCGAAATACAGGTTCCGGTAACGGTTATTCCGAATTACGATATTTTTATTCCGAACGTTTTTACGCCTAACGGTGACGGCAATAACGATTTGTTTCAAATCTTCGGCAACCTGCCTGCTTTAAAATATCTGGATGTAGAAATATTCAACCGAATTGGCGAAAAGGTTTTTGAAAGCAACGACTTAAATTTTATCTGGGATGGTAATTACAAAGGCAAACCTCTTCAGCCTGCTGTGTTTGTTTATACACTCCGTTTAGTGTTTGTAGATAATCATACTGAAAAAATCTATAAGGGAAGTTTGACCCTGCTCAGGTAACAGTTCACCGGTTCTTTAAAAATCAAGATGCGTCCCGCAGAATTGCGGGACGCATCTTGATTTTTGCCTTTTGAGTTTTGCTCTTTGCCTTTTCTTCCTGCCCCCTGCCACTGCTACTGCCCACTCAACTCCTATACTGCTCTATCACCTGAATCACTGCTCCGTCATCCAACAGCGAATCATCCATATCAAAAATCAGTACATGCTCATCAAAATTCATCAGCAGGCCGCGCTCAAGGCTAAGCAACGCTTCGTGACGGTTACCTGCCTGAAAATAAAACACTGCTTTAATGTATAGAATATCAGCGCTGTTCTCATACTTCAGTTCAGCTTCGTTCAACACCTGAAACGCCTTGCGGTAATTCTCCACGTTCAGATAAGCCGTGGCAAGGTTTATCCAGTTCTGTTTGGTTTGCGTATCGAGCTGAAAAATCTTTTCAAAAATCTCCAGGGCCATTTCACCCTCTCCTATACTCATATACGCCTCCGCCAATGCTGCCAGATAATCAACATTCTCTTTGCTCAGTTTCACTGCCCGCTCAAACGATGAAATCGCTTTATTCCATTTCTCCTCCAGCCGGTAAGTTTCGCCTATCCGGAAAAACGCTTCATCAAAATAAGGATCTACACCTATCGACTTCCGCAAATACGACCGCGACTTCGCAAACTCACCCAGCTTCTCATAACACTCCGCTGTTTTCAGATACAACTCCTTGTTCGGTTTCGAAAGTTTAATCGCATCCAGATAAAAATTGATACTCTCCTGATAACGCTCCATGTTATAAAGCACATCTCCGCTGCAAACATAAGCGGCATCAAACGTATCCTCAATTGCAATTACGTAGCTGAACGCCTCCAGCGATTTTTCAAACAACTCCAGTCCGGCAAAAGCATGTCCTAAGTTAAACCACGCCAAATGCGAATACGGGCTTTGCTCAATCAACTCCTCATGAAACTGCACACTCTCCTCATATTTCTCGGTAAGCTCCGTACAAAACCAAAACCGGTTCAACCCTTCCTCGTTCATCGGGTTCATGCGCAAGGCATCCTTAAGGGCAGTTACCACCTCCGCATACTTCTCCTGGTCCTCATATATATCTGCCAGTTCCAGATACAACTCGCATTTATCCTCCGGCTCGCTTGGTAAAGTCAGTGCATAATCCACATACGCTTTCGCTTCCTCATGCCTACCCTCCCACATCGCCACATCCGCACGTATCAAAAAAATGTTGATGTCGTTCGGGTCCAGCTTCTGCGCTTCATCCAGCGACAGCAAAGCCTCTGCAAAATGTTTCTGATTGGCGAGTATTTCCGCCTTTTTAGTATAAAAAAAAGAAGAGAAAGAAAACTGCTCCAGCGCGCTTTCTATTACGCGCAGGGCTTTATTGTTTTCGCGGCTATCCTGATAAAACTGAATGATTTGTTCATAATTCTCCTCGTCTAAAAAAACCTGCTGCTTCTCCTTTACCGACTCTTCATACTTCTTTACCAGGTCTACTATCTCACCGAAACTCGGTTCCATAAATTCATTTTCTTCCATATCATCTGTTTACGTGAAAGAATCAATTTAGCAATGCCGCTAATAAAGAACGTTGCAATTTCTATAACGACATACCGAAGGTAAATTTCTAAAAATATTTTGTCAATTCCTCTTTTCAACAAATAAAATTACCGCTGTATAATTTTGCTACGGGCGTTACCCTCGCAAAGCCTCGGGTCGGGTTATTCGTTTCAAGTCCCGCATTTTTTTTCATGTCATGCTGAGCGTAGTCGAAGCACATAAAAAAAATGCGGGAGCTTTCCACTTCTACCCCTAACGCAAACAGCCAAATACAAGATGCCTCGTTCCTCGGCATGACAAAACTCGCACACTTTGTCATTCCGAACGAAGGCTTTGCGGAGTGAGGAATCTTGTATTTGTATTCTGTATTTAAATTCCCCTCCTTGTTTTTAAGGAGGGGCTGGGTTACTATTGCGTAGTGGGGTGGTAGTAAAGCAACCTTCCGCTTTGCATTTCTGTATTAGCACCCCAGCGGGGTGCCAGCTTTGTAGCCCCCTATTTCAATCGGGGGTAAATAAACACCACAAAAAAAACGACCCTCCTCGCCTGCCGTAGTCTCTCACGAAGGCAGGGAGGGGTCGAACCATAAAGTAAAGTTAAGGCAATGAAAAAACCTAAGCCGCCTTACTATTCTCTAATTCTATCGAGGCAATTTCTTCGGGCTTTATAACTTCCCCTTCGTGCAGTTGAAGCAAACTGCAATTAAATACTAAGTGATTGTATAAAACATTTCCGTTCTTTAATACAATCCTCACCCGCTGATACCCCATACCGTTCTCCGGCAACTGCACCAGTCGTTGAACAAAAACTTCGGGCAACTCTATTTTGTAACTACTCATGGCTTACTCAGCATTCTATTTCCATAGTTCCTCAACATTCCAGTTAGGCTTCAAACCAAGTGCTTTGGGGTCAATGTTCGGATATCTGCTCAACAGGTCTTTTAGTTTTTGAGTAAAATGGTTCTCTTGATGTACGTAATTAAGCAAATACTTCATGCAACATAAATGAACATACAGCATATGGTGTTCGTTCGCTGCCGGAACATCTTTTATCCACGCTCCCGGTGGCTTAGGCATCAATTTCGGTCTTCCGGGCAGGTTCTTATTCCAAAGCCTGCCATGATGCGCACAAATATTTCTTATTTGAGTTATGCTCTACAACCAACTGGGCAAAAAAGTATGATTAACCGTTCCCAATTCAGCGGCTATAGCATCCTTCGATTTTACGGTAGGTAGCAGGTTGCCGTATAACTTTGAAACATTCCCCAAACTGGCAATCTCCAGCGTTTTCCAGGCTGGTGGTCTTCGGTTATCCGTATGATACTTTTTATAGTGTTCCTTTATAAATACCTCCTTGGTCTGCTTTAGCTCACGGTCAATTGCCAGCAGCGTTTCTGTATGCTCTACTGCATTTTTAAAATAAGTCGAGTCTTCAAACCACCACGGATTTAACTCATGCGATAAATGATAAACAATCTTTGTCCTGAAACCAATCTCTATTCGCTCAATTACATCAAACAGCAAAATGCGCAGCTCACGGTCAAAATTGTAAATAGCCACTACGTTTTCAAACGTGCTGTTGGGTTTAAAAGTATGTTGTGTTTTATCTGCCTGCATCGGCCACCAGTAACCGGCTAACCGGTAGTAACTGATATTACTCAATAACAATGCGGCTTCTGCCTCATCGGCAATGAGCAGTCCTCTGCTTTTTAGTTTAGCAATCTGCTGCTGTATGTCGGTGCTGGGCTTGGTGTATTTCACAACCTAAATATAATAACCAACTGCTTTTTCCCGTAACGGTAACCCAATAAAAGCAAAAGACACGCCCTGGGACGCTGTTCTTATGGGTAGCGTGGCGTGTACTGTTGCTGCAATTATACGAACTTTTTTCATTTATGATACATTCATCCAATCCCTTCAACTATAAAACTCCCTTTCTCCAAAATTCGCAACAAATCTTCTTGCGTTCCGGGTTGTAACTTCTCTCTTTCTTTTGGGTTCATAATAACCTTATCCAACTTATCATAAACGCCTTTGTATTCCGCCATCTTTCCTACAAAGCTTTTCAGTGTTGCTGGTTTGCCGAAATAATAACTGCCTCCACCAATTTCTATTGGATCAATTACTTCCTTAACTACACGTCCGCTTAGTTTTAAAAAATACTCAACGTCCTCATTATCTATTCGCAAATCAGTTCGGTCTCTGTCTAAATGAGCAACATACTTATCCCTGATGTCATTTAGTTTCTTGTAATGCCTTTGAAATTTCTCGCTTTTAAACTCTTCCAACAATTCCGTTACACTCTGCTTGTTCACTTTGTCTTTAAAAGGTGGCTTGTTGCATTTGATGTTCAACACATTTAGTACTGCTTCTATTCTGTACTTGTCATTCCCGCGTTTGCTGAATAATTTACTTAACTCAAGTATCAGATAATTCCACATCAATTCATGGATGAAACGCCACTGATAAAACTCGAGTAATTCACTTTCCGGCTCACCCGTAACACCATTTCCTTGCAGATATTTAATATCATTAAACGTATCGCTACAGGCATACAAAATACCACGTTGCACTTCAAGTTTGTGTTTCAAATCTTCCATCTCCTGCTTTTTCATTTTCTGCATTCGGCTGTTAAGCCCCCTTTAGGGGGTTGGGGGTGTTCCCCTCCACTATTTTCACCTCCTCCTCCGTCAACCCATACAACACATACACCATCCTATCTATCTCCTTATCCGTTTTCTCTATTTCATTCTTCAACTCCATTGCCTTCTTCTTTTGCTCTGCAAAAAACGGCATCCATTCCGCAGTCTCGCGTAGCGACAAGGCAGCACGCTGCCTTGTTGCCTTTTCCAGCTCCTTCACAAACTCCTTAAACTCCAACTCATACCACCCTTGCAGTTTTTTAGGCAAGGGAGCATGCTCCCTTGTTGCACTAAAAGCCACCTTGCTTTGCAGCACCGCGAGGAATTGTGATTGGATTACTTGTAATTTCGGTGTGGCATTTACTATAGTATTAACCGCTTCAATAAATGCTGTTTGGACACCTGCATTTGCTATTTTAATAGGTAAGTTTCGAATTGCTTCCGGGTAAACATGGAGGTTACTGCTTAATATTAGTTTGAAATAAAAATTAAGAAGTCTTGAATTGATTAAGGCGAGTATATATTTCACAGAGGTTTCTTCCGAAAGCTTTACCTGTTCAAAAGTGCCCTCAACTCCTCTCTGTTTAACGTCTTTTAGTTTCCACCAAGGTATTACAACACTCATAGTGTCGTTCACGTAATATTCTTCATAATCATACGCTGCCATAAGCCCCTCAGTTGTTGAGATATTTCGCACCAACAGTTTTTCGTTTTCAAATAACTCTGGAAACTTAGGTCTGTGCATCTCATCAGGTTGATAGTCTAAATATTTATTGTCCCACTCAATCAAATATCTGTTAACATTTTTTCCTTCGATATATTTATGACAGCGTTCGTTCTCCTTTTCATTCTTAATAAGTCTATCCTTCGAAGCTCCGGTTTCAGAATTGTGAGGAACTGCTCCAATCACGACATAACAGAAATCATTTACTTTTTTTGATTGCTCAGTTATCTTCTTTATGAGTTTGACTAACGCTTCATTCAAATCTGTTCGAAAGGTTGTGTTTGGCAAATCCCGATAAATATCTTTGCTAATTAAGTATCGAGTAGTCGATAGAAATTGAACTTCGTTCAAGGGTTTGTATATAAGCACATTCTTACTTGGCAACGCTTTTCTAACTGTAATTATTCCTGTCTCAACTGCAACACCTTTGAAAACATCTATGTTTGATAAATCTATCAATTCTAAAATGTCCAATTCATTCAAAAGCCACTCTCTTTGCTTTACAGAGTAGTTTTGATTATAAAAAGATGATGGGAAAATGTAAGAGAGGAATCCTCTTTCTTTTAGCAACGAAATACCCAATTCGTTGAATAGTATGTACAAATCAAATCTTCCAAATGTTCTCTTATACTTTGATTCCTTAGATAAATAATACTCTCTTTCTCGTTTATCAATTGTTTCTGCTCTCACATAAGGCGGATTCCCCACCACCACATCAAAACCACCCTTATACTCCGTGCGAAAGGCGTAGTCAAGGTCGCAGCACATACTCTCGACAAGGGAGCATGCTCCCTTGTTCAATACAGGTAGTTCATGCTTTATTCTATTCCCCTGTATATACGCTATCGTATTCGCCATCTGCTCATCATCCATTATCTGCTTACACCCAAACTTCTGTGTCCACAGCGAAACGTGCGGTTCCTTTTCTGTATTCGACAAGGCAGCATGCTGCCTTGTTGTATCTATACCGCTCTCGCACTCCGACAAGGGAGCATGCTCCCTTGTTACGGTCTTTCCGGTAGCTCGGTTATATTCCTTCGCTGTTACCGATTTTATCTTCTGCATTATCTTCGGCACTTCTTCTTCCTCACACACAAGCAGCAGGTGCATGTGGTCGCCACATATATTATAAGCCAGCACATTTAGTTTATCTTCTTCTACAATTCGCGCTACCGTTTCGGTAATTAGTATTTCGTCCTTTTCTTTCAACCATATCGGTGCTGCATTCGGTCGCGTACCGTTATCTCGTTTTTCGCGCACTTTATGTACTATCATCCGCTCACTCGTGCGGCTGTCGTGCGTAGCAGTAGTAATATGAAAAGCAAACTTTTCTTTTTCTTTAAACACCTCCTTAAACTCTTCCTCCCACACAAACGCCTTATCACCCGCCACTGCCCTATCATCAATCAAACTGTTCCCGCACTTAATATTACTGTTCAGGCTGCTCAGCTTCCTTCCCTTCTTGGCCGTGCGTAACCACAAACTCAGCTTCGCTATCTCAATACTCTCTTCGTTAAGGTCAACACCAAACAGGTTGTTCTCCAAAATATGGTTCTCTACATCGCTTAGCACCAAACTATCTTCAAACAGTTTCGAGCGCAGCTCATCTACCTTCCGGTGCTCCGCAATTAAAAACTCCAGTGCCTGGTTCAAAAACGCACCGCTGCCGCAGGCAGGGTCAAGTATCGTCAGTTCCAAAAGCCACTTCGTGTAGCTCTCCAATTTTTCATTCAGTGCCTTTTTATCCTTCTTCTTTTTTCCTCCGCTGTAGTCCTCATCTTTTATTTCCAGTTCCGTTTTCTTCTCCGCACACAACTTGCCCACCGTATTTTCTACTATGTATTTCGTAATGTATTTCGGGGTGTAAAACACCCCGTCTTTTTTTCTCCGCGTTTTCTCTTTTTCTAATTGCTTGCCCTCGCTCTCCGCAGCCACCGCATCCACATCATTCAAACTATGCTCAAAAATATGCCCCAGTATATTTACATCCACCTCCGTTTCAAAATCATACTGGCTCAGCGCATACGTGCTGTCGTAAAGCAACCGGTCATCTATCGTAATCGTATCAAGCACTTCATCAGCCGCAAACAAACCACCGTTGTAAGCAAAAATATCGTGCTGCTTGCCTTTGTGCCCCGTATTCATGTAACCAAAATATTTTTGGTAGCGCGCATAAAGCGGAAAGTAAGCATCGTTCTCTTTCAGCATTTGCCACTGCATTAATATCTCGCGTATGCTGTTGGGCGGCAGCAGTTGTTTGTCTTCGGCAAACAGTATAAACAGAAACCGGTCAAGCAGTTTCTGTGTCTTCTTATATACTACCAGCTTATCAAACGCGGGGTTCTGCTCGCAAATGTTTTGGTACAGCAACCGCTTAAACGTGCTGTAATCCTTGTAAAGTTTCTTCGTAATCCCCTGCTCCTCGTTTACACTCGCCTCCTTAATAGCAGCCGGTAAATTCTTTAGCAGGTTACCCTGCTCCAAACACAAATACAGCACCGCAAAATCATCGGCACTCAGTGTAAACAAATCCCACTCCAAATGCTCCACACTATCCTCCACATAAAACCGCAGCTTCTCAAAATTACTCACCACCACATACCGGCAGCCCTTCTGGTTATTCTTATAACCAAATGCCTGCTCCTCTACATGGTCAAGGTCAACCGTATCCGTTCCTTTCAGTTCAACAGCAGCAAGCACACTGCCGGTGGCAGTAAGTATCGCACCGTCACTTTTCTTACTGTCCTTCTCATTCTTCTTTTCCAAAACAAAATTGTAATCCGGTTGCGGCTTCAGCGTATAGCCCAATACCTTCACAAACAAATCCCGCACAAACCCCTCTTGATATTCCTCCTCCTTCGCATCCCTTATGTTTTGTTGTATCGCGGCATCACCAAAATGCGCTTTCAGTTTTTTATAAGCAGCAGCAACCGCCTCCTTATCCAACTCATTAATATGCTTCCGCAAAACCGATTTCTGAAACAGCCCCATAGTTTAATTTAACAGCAACGAATATACGTACCGCCTCAAATTAAATTGCGTTATTGCTAACAACAGAATTTCTCGCTCCAAATCTTCCAATTAAGCACTCCCCTCTATTGCAACCTTCCGTGTAGTTTGCATTTCCCTCGGCCTTGTGAAATGCTTTCTACGCATTCATGAGTTCTTTACTGTATAAATTAGAGCCACGAATAATTTTGGCGTTAAAAAAATCATGGAAGAAACCGTTAAAAACTGTACACTGTTTGAGCGCCAACCGACACTTACAGTTAATGAGCAAATTTGATGCGCGAGTTTTGTCGCAGCGGGTTCTCCGGCTTTGCGGGAACCTGCTGCCATTTACCGCTGACAGGTTCCCGCCTCGCTCAGGCTATCCTACCGGAGAACCTGCCTGCGTTAAGTAATTATTCTGCTGTACGCGATGTTAGCCCGCGCATCTCGAACTTAAGATAACAAGCAATTTCTAATCGCCATATCAATCACTTTCCCTTTGCGTAAAGTTCTTATGTTTTAATCACACAATCATTCCATCACAAAAATCATAGTTCTGCCCTCATTTCTCTCCCAAACCCCCTTAAATCCAACACCTTCCTATCCATTTCACTCCTCAACCCTTCTCTTTCACCCTTCCCTCTTAACATTTCACTCCTCATCGCCCGCATTTCACGTCTCCTATCTAACATTTCACTCCTCTGCTTCCATATTTCACGCCTCCCTCTTTGCATTTCACGCCCCCCCTTTAACATTTCACGCCACCGGTATCATATTTCACACCTCCGCCTTAACATTTCACGCCTCTCCTTTAACATTTCACTCCTCAGCTTTTATCTTTCACGCCTCGGTTTTTGTATTTCACTTCTCCGGTTTGCCATTTCACTAGCCGGTTATAACATCCCTCTGCCGTTACTCCGCAATTCTCCGCACCTCTGCACCCCTGCCTGCCGGTAAGGCAAGTCCGCGCAACACATCCTCTTCAAATCTCAACCTCATTCCATCATCTCACCTGTATTTTCCTTTAAAACTTTTTCACAAATTTTTGTTTTATCAAAACACAATATAAAAACACCGGTCAGCGTTTTTAAAACAAACCAGCAGCATGCAACACTTCGCCTTTTTCATAACCTAAATTAAATCATCATGAAAACTCCGAAGTATCATTTCAAACAATCCGAGCTTTACACCATCGCTCGTCTTGCCCTCGCAGGTGTCCTCTATTTCATTGCACGCTTCTCTGCTTTCAAAGGCAAATACACAGCTCCTTGGGTCGAAGCCCAACTCCTCGCTGTAGATGCTGCCGAAGACCTTCCCGATGAAGAACAACGCGACCAATCTCATCAAATCAAACGGGTTGATCTCGACAAACTCCGTCAAAAAGCACTCGACAAATTCAACGCCCTCACGCGCTACATTGTCGAAGTCTTCCCCGAAGACGTTTGGGAAATTCAGATAGACGCAGCCGGTGGCTCCTACTATGCCGCTGCAGCCGGTGGCGACTTCGATGCCACCAACCAAATGCTCACAAAAGGCAACAAGTTTATCACCGATAATGCCGGCACTCTCGATGCTGCCGGTCAAAACATGCCAGGCGCTTTCCCCGGTGAGTTCTCTACACTCAAAACCGATTTCAAAAACCTCCACACCTCCTTTCTCGGTGCCGAGTCCGGTGCCGAAATCGGCACAGAAGATAAAATAGATGCCAACAACGCCATCTACAAAATCATCACTTCCGTAAATGCCGATGCGCAGGCCATTTTTGTAGAAGAAAACGATGAAGCAGAAAGCAAACAATTTGTTTTAGAACAACAACTCCTTCTCGTTCGCGGGGCAGGCGTAGCCGGTATGCGCGTTCATATTACAGATGCTGTCACCGAAGCCGACATAGCCGGTGCATCTATTCTCATCAAACCAAGCACATCATTAACTACCGGTGACAACGGTCGCGCACTCAAACTACAATTGGCTGCTGCAACCTATCAGGTTGTCATTTCAAAACCCGGTTACATCCCACAGGAAATCGAAGTCATCGTTCAAACCGGTACCGTCAAAAGAGTCAACGTCAAACTCCAACCCGTATAAAAAAAGCCCTCCATAACGGAGGGCTTTTTATTTCTTGCCTTTTGCTCTTTGTATTTCTCGCCACTCACCACTCGCCACTCGCTAGTCTGTTTACGACTGCGGCAAATTCACCGTAATGTTCCGCACACTTCCTCTTATTACAAACACCGGCACAAACTCTTCCATCACAAAATTCGGTTTCACCTTGCAAAAAACATCGGCACTCATTACAAAACCGTTTCTGCCCGGGTTCCATTTCATTTTCGTGATACTCATAAACGCACTCCCCGGCTGCAGGTAATACTTTTGGTTGTTATACTCATACGTTACCCGGCTCACCTCCACATCGCCCAGTGCATCGCCTCTGGTAGTGTATTCAATTTCAATCTGTGTGGGCAGTTCCTTTCCGTCCTTACCGCGCAGCGCATTCCCGAAAAAAGTAAGCGTAGCCTTGGGGCTGTCGTAACCCAGTTGTGCGGTGTAGCTGTTTACGGTCATGGCATCAAAAGGCGCACCGTCAATCAGAAAAGTATAACCGGGTGCATTTCTCGGGGCCGGAGCCTTACCGGTGAACGATTCTCCCAACAATAAAATTCCGGCAAGCAGTGTAATTGTGATTAGTTTTTTCATATTGTTTGTTTTAGGTTACCATTAATTACGCTCCGTTTTCTAAAAGGTTTCATTTGTTCATAACAAGTATTTCTCTGTAATTTCTGTTATAAGAAGTTGTCTGGATTTGTATGGTAAGAATGTTTATGAGTTATTTTCGAGCGAGACAAGGAAGATTTTTGAAGCCATAATGGAATATTTATAGCAAGAAAATCTGACGCAGTCGCAGCCGAAAAGAACCATAAACAAATTAGTAAGATAAATCCAAACAACTTCTTCAACGCAATCTTCTATTTTCGTTTTACCTGCCGCAGCCTTGGCGAAGGCGGGTCAACCATTATGAATCAACTCCTTACGCTTACACTTCTCCTTTTCTCTCTATTTGGCTTCGCTCAGCAAACTTACTGGCAACAACAAACCGACTATAAAATTGAAGTCACCCTCAACGATACCCTTCACGAACTGGACGGCTTCATCACCATCAACTACAAAAACAATTCCCCTCAGCCGCTCGACTATATTTTCTTTCACCTCTGGCCCAATGCTTACAAAGACCAGTCCTCTTCTTTCTCTAAACATCAGCTCGAAAACGGAGACACAAAATTCTATTTCAGCAAGCCGCATCAGCGTGGTTATATAGATAAGCTCAACTTTAAAGTGAATGCCGAAGTGTGCAAAATGGAATACGATGCAGCCACCGATGAAATATGTAAGGTAATCCTGAACAAACCTTTAAACACCGGTGAGAGCATCAGCATCTCCACTCCCTTTCATGTAAAACTCCCCGAAACATTTTCGCGCATGGGGCATGTGGGGCAGAGCTACCAGGTTTCGCAATGGTATCCCAAGCCTGCAGTGTTCGATAAATACGGCTGGCATCCTATGCCTTATTTAGATCAGGGAGAATTTTACAGTGAGTTCGGCTCGTTTGACGTCAGCATTACGCTGCCGCAAAATTATGTGGTAGGTGCCACCGGTGACCTTCAGGATGCAGAAGAAGTAAAATGGCTCGATTCCATTTCAGAAGCAACGAAGAAGATTGACACCTATGCACCGGACATGAGTTTTCCTGCTTCCGCCAAACAAACAAAAACACTTCGCTATACCCAAACCAATATTCACGACTTCGGCTGGTTTGCCGATAAGCGTTACCACGTATTAAAAGGCGAAGTGGAACTGCCTTATTCCAAAAACAAAGTCACTACCTGGAGTTTGTTCACCAACAGTCAGCCCCGGTTCTGGAATAAAGCACCGGAGTATCTGCACGATGCCATCTTCTATTACAGTAAATGGATTGGCGAGTATCCTTACAAACAGGTAACAGCGGTGCAGGGCGCCTTAAGTGCAGGCGGGGGAATGGAGTATCCGAACGTTACCGTAATTGGTGAAGTGGGCAGCGCCTTTTCGCTCGATGAAATAATTACACATGAAGTTGGCCACAACTGGTTTTATGGAATCCTCGGAAGCAACGAGCGCGAAAACGCATGGATGGACGAAGGCATCAACTCTTACTACGAGTACCGGTATATACGCACCAAGTATCCGGAGCGGAAAATGATTGGAAAATTTCCCACCGGTATTGCCAAATCGTTTGACCTTACGCAATACAAGCACAAATACTTAATGGATTTGGGCTACCAGTTTATGGCGCGCGAAAACCGCGATGAACCGTTGCAACAACCGGCTGCAAAGTTTACTGACTTTAACTACGGTGTTTGTGTTTACGGAAAGTCCATGCTCATTTTCGACTACCTTGAAGCCTATCTGGGCACAGAGAAATTTGATGCAGTGATGAAGAAGTATTTCGAAACATGGAAATACAAACATCCTCAACCGGAAGACATCCGTCAGGTTTTTGAAACCGAAACCGGAAAAGATTTGAGCTGGTTCTTTGATGATTTGATAAAGACTAAGAAGAAGATTGATTACAAGATAGACAACGGACAACAGACAACGGACAACGGTAATATAAAATCATTCGGATTAAGAAATGTCGGAGACATTAGCTCACCGGTTTCTGTTTCGGTTTTGAAAAAGGATTCGGTATTGCGTACAGTTTGGGTGGAAGGGTTCAGCGGAAAGAAGAATATAGAAGTAAACACCGAGGGCGGAGACAGAATTCAAATCGACCCGCAACTTCAAATTCCTGAAATCAATCGCAGGAACAATACTTACAAACTCAACAAATTGGCTCACCGGTTCGAGAAACTGCGCTTTCAGTTTCTCGGCTCAGTCGAAAACCAAAACCGCACACAGGTTTACTGGTCGCCATACATCGGCTGGAACAATTATGATAAATTCCAGATTGGCCTTGCCCTGTATAACTCTTTACTTCCTGCGCGTAAATTCAATTACCTGTTGGTTCCCGTTTTCGGCACCGGTTCAAAACAGTTCAACGGCTTTGCGCGGCTCAACTACAACTTCTACCCCGAAAGCGTTCAACGCTTTACGGTGGGCATATTCGGCAAACGGTTCAGCTACCTTCTGTTTCCTCAGCCCTTGCTCTTCAACAAAGTTGAACCTTACATCAATTTCGAATTCAAAAAGAAAAACTCCCGCAGCCCTTACACCCACTCGTTCAATATGCGCAGCGCCATTATCTGGCTCGACTGGATTCGCTTTGACACCAAGAAAAAAGAAACCCAGCGTTACTTTGTAAATGAGGTTAAATACACAGTCGATAAAAAATCTACGCTGCATCCTTTTAACGTGGCGGTAACAGCCAGAGAAGGAAACAAGTTTGTCAACCTTTCGGTGGAAGGAAATTTTCTCATCAGTTACAAGCGGAAAGGCGAAGGTTTCTTTATCCGTGTTTTTGCCGGTGGCTTTCTTGTGAACTCAAAATCCACTTCCGATATTTCATCGCCTAACCCGCGTTTCTATTTAAGCAACGCTACCACTAACAACTTTGCTTACTGGCTGCAAAAAGATTACATGTTCGATGAAAACTTCCTGGACCGCAACGGCCGCGACCCTTACCTGGGCCGGCAGATTGCAAAAACTGACGGGGCGTTTCGTTCCTTCACCAACTTTGGCGCAACCAATAAATTTTTGATGTCGCTTAATCTTACTTCTTCCACCCACCGGTTCTTCCCTATCAATCCGTTTGTGAATGCCGCGTTTATTGTGAGCGATTTAAACAAACCGCAACTGGCAGCCGAGTTCGGGCTGAGCGCCATCATCCTGCGCGATATGGTTGAAATACATTTGCCGCTGGTTACTACCAAAAACATTTCCGACAATCAGAAAGTAATGGGCATTACCAAATGGTATCAGAAATTCAGTTTCACTTTAAAATTCCAGTTACAGAAACCGATAGATTTGATTCGGAGATTTATTGGATAAATTTGTGTTGTGAAAACAAGAGAAGAAATATTGGCGGCATTAAGAATATACAAGCCGGAGTTGATGAAAAAATATCCTATTGCTGCTTTAGCACTTTTTGGTTCGTATGCGCGCAACGAAGCCACCGAAGATAGCGACATTGATGTGATGGTCGAATTTAACGGGCGAATTGGACTTGGCTTCGTTCAAATGGCATTAGACCTTGAGGATGTTTTTCAAAATAGAGTTGATTTAGTTTCTAAGAACTCTATAAACGACCGCTACATGAAATATATAGCTCCGGATTTGATTTATGTCTAAGCGAGAACCAAAACTTTTAGTAGAAGATATTTTACAAAGCATAGAATATGTGTTTGAAGATGCTTCGGGTATGGATTATGGTGCCTTCATTGCTAGCAGAACCAAACGAAACGCGATTGAAAGAAATCTTGAAATTATAGGAGAAGCAATTCGACAATTGCCCGAGGAGTTTAAACAAAAATTCTCCCATATTCCCTGGCACCTTGCAAAAGGATTCAGGAATCGCATCATACACGAATACTTCGAACTTGATTACAAAATAGTATGGGAGATCATTGAAGTTGATTTACCCAAACTCCAACAACAACTCTCTGCAATAAAATTTGATGAATGAAAGCTATTCTAAAAAAATTCGACATCGAATCTCTCAACCTTGGAACCGCTACCGGTACTCACTGGCCTATCGACATGGGCGAAAAAATACACTCGTTTTCACCGGTTGATGGAAAACTGATTGCTTCTGTTTTCTCCACCACCGAAACAGGATACCGAAAAGTTATTTGCGAAGCACAAAAAGCCTTTGCAATCTGGAGAAATGTTCCGGCTCCTAAACGCGGAGAGATTGTGCGGCAGATTGGCGATGAGTTGCGCGCTTACAAAGAACCGCTCGGCAAACTTGTCTCTTACGAAATGGGGAAGAGTTTGCAGGAAGGCTTAGGTGAAGTGCAGGAGATGATTGACATCTGCGACTTTGCGGTTGGCCTTTCGCGGCAGTTACATGGTTTGACCATGCACAGCGAGCGACCCAATCACCGGATGTATGAGCAGTGGCACCCGATGGGAATTGTGGGGATTATTTCTGCCTTTAACTTTCCGGTGGCGGTGTGGAGCTGGAACAGTATGCTGGCATGGGTGTGTGGCAACGTTTGTGTTTGGAAGCCCTCCGAAAAAGCTCCGCTGTGCGGAGTTGCCTGTCAGACTATTGTGGCTAAGGTTTTTGAGCGAAATAATTTGCCGGAAGGAATTTCGTGCCTGGTGAATGGCGATTACAAAATAGGTGAGTTGCTTTCGAACGACAAGAATGTTCCCCTCGTTTCTGCCACCGGTTCTACGAGAATGGGAAAAGCAGTGGCGCAAAATGTAGCGGCACGTTTAGGAAGAAGTCTGCTGGAACTGGGCGGCAACAATTCCATCATTATTACACCGGAGGCAGATTTGAACATTGCCATGGTAGCCACTGTATTTGGCGCGGTGGGAACAGCCGGACAACGCTGCACTACCACAAGACGTTTAATCGTTCATGAATCGAAGTATGCAGAAGTAAAAAAGCGTTTGGTGAAAGCCTATTCGCAATTGAGCATCGGTAATCCGCTGAACGAGAAGAACCATGTGGGGCCTTTGATTGATAAACAGGCGGTGAAGTTTTATGAAGAGGCGATTGCCGCAGCAAAGAAACAAGGCGGGAAAGTTTTAGTGGAAGGCGGAGTACTGAAAGGAAAGAATTATGAAAGCGGCTGTTACGTGAAGCCCTGTGTAATTGAAGCCAACAACGATATGCCGATTGTGCAGCACGAAACTTTTGCGCCTATTCTCTACATTATGCAATACAAAACGTTGCAGGATGCTATCTACTTACAAAACGGAGTGGTGCAGGGTTTATCTTCTTCTATCATGACCACCAACATGCGCGAAGCAGAAGAGTTTCTTTCTGCCAACGGCAGCGATTGCGGTATTGCCAACGTAAACATAGGCACCAGCGGTGCAGAAATTGGCGGTGCGTTTGGCGGTGAAAAGGAAACCGGTGGCGGGCGCGAAAGCGGCAGCGATGCCTGGAAGAACTACATGCGCAGACAAACCAATACTATCAATTACGGAAAGACCCTTCCGTTAGCGCAGGGAATCAGGTTTGACCTTTAGCAAAAACCGCAAAGCCCAAAAGGCAAAAGGCAACTAAATACAAAACGCAAAACGCAAAAAGACAAAATTCATTTGCTCTTTGTGCTTTTCCTTTAAGCTTTAGTATTTATCCGGGTTCTTTATCATGTGACTGATTAGGCGACCTATCTCTTCGCTTTTGTTGTTCAACTCTTCAAACTTTTCTTTTGTCAAATAGGTGCATTCAAAAGCAAATAGCAGCCAAACTTGTGTTTCGCTGTTTTCCGTATCTGAGTCGCTGGCTTTGCTTACAAAATGCGCGGGATAAATTCTCTTTCGATTTGCTTCCGCAAGGTTTGCACAAACGCTTCTTGAAGAGCGCCTAATTTGATCGGTGAGAGAGTATTTTTCTTCTTTAGGAAATGCTTTTAATACTTCAAATATTTCCATAGCTAATTCAAAAGCCAGTTTAAAGACTTTCGATTCTTTGAAATTAAACGAAGAAGCCATTTGTATTTTGCTTTTCTGTATTCGTTTTGCCTTTTGGGTTTTGCGATTTGCGTTTTACTTACAACTTCACCAACTTCCTCAGATAACTCTTCTCTCCCGAAGTTATCTTCAACAAATAAACTCCGCTTGCAACCTGTATTTCAATTTGCGTTTTGCTCTTTGCTATTTGCGTTTTGTAAACAACTCTTCCGCTTGCGTCAAACACTTCCATCTCTTTACCTACTAAGCTATTGCCAACCGACAGCTGCCAACTGCCAACTGCATTCGGGTTGGGGTAAACTTCTATTTGCGCATCACCGGTTAAGTCGCCAATGCCGGTGGTGATGACCAGCGTATTAGAAAGCGCTTTGCAGCCATTCGAATCGGTTACCTGCACGGTGTAATTGCCGGATTGTGTAGCGATGTAGGTGCCGGTAGTGGCATTGCTGATTTCGTTGCCGTTAAAATACCACTGATACGCCACCGCGTTAAACGCATTCAGGGTATCGCCATTTACACTTACCGAAACCGAAGGCACCGGATAAACAGAAACAGCTACCTGATTAGATGTAGAAGTGCAATTGGCATTATCGGTAACGGTTACGTAATAATTTCCGGCATTAGACGGATGAATACACACCGTAGTGGCACCGGTATTCCATAAGTAAGAGTTATAGCCGTTCGGAGCGCAGATGTTCGCGCTGTCGGTAGCGCAAATCTGGGTTTGGGTACCGGTAATGGTAACGTTGCCTGTACCCGAAGTATTGACTGTTGCACTACCGGTGGCCGAGCATCCGGCTGCATCGTTTACGGTTACGGTGTAAGTAGCTCCGGCAAGGTTGGCAATGGTATCCGTATTGCCGCTGTTACTCCACAAAAAAGTAAACGGTGAAGTGCCGTTATCGGGCGATACGCTTGCCTGACCGTTGTTTAAACCGCAGGTAGTATTTACCGATGCGGTTGTCAGGGTAAGGTCAAGGGAATAAACATTTACTGCATCGCTGGCAGAGCAGTTACCGGCATTGGTAACCGTTACCGCATACTGCCCGGCATTATTTACGCCAAGGGTTTGCCCGGCAGAGTTATCGCTCCATAAAAAGGTTGAGCCGCTGTTGCCGGCATTAAGTGTAATGGTTTGACCGGTGCATACCGAAGTATCGTTGCCCAGGTTCACCACCGGTGCGTTTACCACCGTTACCACTACCGTGTCGCGGGCGGTACCGGTGCCGGAAATGGAAATCTGGTCAATGGCATAATCGTTTCCGTTGCCCGCTGTATTGGTTCCCACCAGGCAGAAAGTGGCAGAGGTATTAACCCCGGAATTCCATGTTGCCTGTGCCTGTGTCCAGAAACAAACAAAGAAAGTAGCCTGAGTGGCGCTGCCCACATTCGTCCCGTTTACCGTCCATTGAAGCACCGGATAATTCTGATTGTGCAATTCCTGAAAATAAGCCGACAGGCTATAGTTGACATTCGGATAAACGGCATGTGTCTGACACCATACATTAGTGCCCGGAGTAAGCGAACCGTTTACCACCAGCATGTTGGTGTCGGCATCGGTGTTGCGGTCGCTGCAAAGCGAACTCATGTTGCTGTTCCAGTGGTTGGCGTTGCCGCCTACAAAATAAGAACCGGAGCCGAGGATATTGGTAGGCATTTCGTAAAAGTAAGAGGTGGTGAAACCGGTGTTGCCCTGCGAGAAATCGCCATTTACCACAATGTTGCCGGTGTTGATGGTTGAGCTAACCGCATAAGCAGTGGTGGTGGTGGGTGCAGCCACCGGTGTAGCCGTAGTTGAACCGCTAAGGGTGTTGGAAGGTGTCCAGGTGTAAGTGGTACCACCGGTAACGTTTAACTGCACCTGCTGACCGGCACAGATGGTAGTGTCGTTAGAGGCCACTAATTGCGCGAAGGTGTTGCTGAATGCAATGACTGCAAGCAAAAGACAGAATAGTTTTTTCATCTCACAAGGATAAAGCACAAATACCAAAGGGCAAAACCCAAAGCCCAAAGGGCAAAAGGCAAAAGCAGTTGACAGTTGACGGTTGACGGTTGACAGCAGGAAAATACAGAAAGGCAAAGGGCAAAGAGCAAAGAGCAAAGCCCAAAATGCAAAAAAGCAAAAAGAAAACAACCACGAAAAAACGTGATGCCCGGAGTTTCGAACTTTTTCAGTTCCGCTTTATTTTTCAGGCATTAACCAAACCAAACTTTTTATGGAATGCAAACTTACTCCTAAGCAAAAGAAGGTATTGCTGTTGTATGCCTTCAAACTAAATTACGAACAAATTGGTGAACACCTTGGCTTCAGCCAATACACCGCTAAAAACCACTTGCTGAAAGTCTACGAGGTACTTGGCGTAGAAAGCCTGAGCGATGCGCTGATTGACTGCCTGCTGCGCGATGAAATAACCGTTGCCGACATCAAACTCATCTACTGCACCCTGCCGCGGCCTTAACAATTTGGCACCTGCAGGTGTAATAAGTTTAACAATTGCCTTGTGCATCTTTGGTTTATGATAACGGAAGCATATAAGGCGGGGAAGAATTTTGTGTTACATCATGCAAAGGCTGATGAAAGGCTTCCGAAGGTTCAGACGTATACCGGAACTTTTTCCGATAGGCATTGTGTTGTTGCAAAGCCCTCCGGAACTTTCTCCGATGGGCATTGCGTTGTTGCAAAGCCCTCCGGAACTTTCTCCGATGGGCATTGCGTTGTTGCAAAGC
>CAZBPG010000003.1:78009-110745 GCA_964493695.1 uncultured Chitinophaga sp.
CCTCCGGAACTTTCTCCGGAACGGTTTTTCTTGTTTCATGTAATACCAAAACCATTATTTCTTAACCAATCTTATAACCAAACATTATGATTAACCTTGAACTGCTTTTTACCGATTTGTTTGCCGATGAAAAAATTACCAACGAACGCCTCGCAAGCTACACGCTCGACCATATTGAGCGCATAACCGCCAACAATCCGGGCGGGGTATTCGGTTCACTTATTGTCAACACACAGGCGGCAGCCGATGCGCTGGGCCAGGCGCTGAACCTTAAGGGCGGCAGCATGGGCGACCAAAAAGCCAGCACCGTTACCAAAAATCAGGCGCGTATAAACTTCAACAATTACATACGCCAGCAAGAGGGTACCATTAAAGGTAAGTTTGGCGAAACTTCCACCCCTTACATACAGTTTTTTCCGAACGGGCTTACTCCCTTTGGCAGAGCCACCGACTTAGAATACCGGTTGCTGGTAGATAATATTATTGCGCGCGCCAATCAATACCTGGCCGATTTAGGCCAGCCTTTTTTAGATGCCGTTACCGCTCTGGGGCAGGCTTATGAAACGGCCGAAAACAATCAGACCACCGAAAAAGGCGATGTGAGCAATGCCAGCGATACCCTCACCACCGAGCGCACCGACCTTACCGCTCAGCTCACCGTTAATGCGCTGTCTATTGCCCTGCAGTTTACGCTGCAACCCGAAAAGGCAACCGTCTATTTCGATACCTCGCTGCTGTTTCCGCAGCACCGCAAACACATATACAAAGGCGAACCGGCAGCCGGTGCTACTGTATTGGTTACTAAAGTTACGTACGAAGCAGGCAAATTTTTAAAAATGCGGAACACCGGTGCCAGCAACCTTACTTTCCAGATGTATTTGCAGGGCAACCCCGTAGGCAACAGCTTTGCGGTAATACCGGGCAAGGAAGATGAAAAAAAGATGTCGGAGTTTTTCAGCAATGCCGATGAGCTGAAAGTAACCAACACCGGCAGCCTGATAGGGATGTATGTGGTGGAGGAAATTGCGTAAAACCCCTAAATCCCCTAAAGGGGACTTAGGGGTTTGCTTTTTTTAAAACAACTGCTTCCTCGCTCCTTTTACAAACTCCACCAACTCCGGTGTAAGTTTTAAAACGTAGGCACCACCGGTGTATAAAACAGTTACTACTATGCTCCTGAAAACAATGTTCAGCAAGGGCGAATTGAACTGCGGCAACATAAAACCGATAAACGTGCCCCCCGCAATGAGTAACAGAATATAGAGCGTTTGAACAGTGTAGGGTTG
Organism: uncultured Chitinophaga sp.; assembly: GCA_964493695.1. Taxonomy (GTDB): domain Bacteria; phylum Bacteroidota; class Bacteroidia; order Chitinophagales; family LD1; genus Bog-950. Next base: position 79,296 of record CAZBPG010000003.1, read on the forward strand.
CAGTCCGAAGTTACGGTAAACAATAAAGTACTTCGAAATGAAATAGAGAAATGCCGAGGCAGCAATACCCAGTGCTGCACCGTTAATACCATAAACGGGAATGAGTGCTACATTCACCAAAAAGGAAAAGATAACCACACCAATCAGCAGCACACCGCCCTTCCAGTAATTGTCTGAACTGAAAATAATCTGGCTGTTAGCGCCACCGGCAATGTTGAACAGCGCACCGATGCTTACAATGTAAACTACCTCCAACCCGCCCTCAAACTTAGGAGGAAGAAATTTGAGAAGAAATTCAATGTTCACCACAATGCCAACGAAGATAAGCCCGCCAATAAGCAGCAGATACTTACTGCTCTCATAGTAAATCTTTTTCACCTCATCCATTTCGTTATGCGTTAACGCATGAGAAATTTTTGTGCCGGCAATACGGTCGAGTGCATTCAGCGGTGCTTCAATAATATTGGGAATAAAAGCGGCAATGGTATAAATGCCCACCAGTTCCAGCTTATAATACTTGGCAATCACCAGCGAGTCAATCAGTTTAATGCCCATAGAAGCCACCGATACAAAACTCATCCACAGGCCAAAAAACAGCATCTCTTTAAAATTGCCGCCTTCCAGCAGCTGCCAGTTAATATTAATCCTCGGGTGCCCCTCTAAGGCAATGTATACCAACAAACAAATCATCTGCGTTCCGTAAACGCCTACAAACAGGAAAACAAAAGCAGAGAGCGAAATAATTTTTACGAAATAAAGCGTAAACACAACTATAGAAAGCACACGAATTAAAACTTCATTGAACAATGCCGGAAAGGTGGTTTTAAAAACAGAGTTGCAGTAAAGAGTAAGCACCGCATTAAACCCGATGATAAAACTCAAGGGCAAAACATAATAGTAGTAATCTGTAAATAGCTTGCTCTGCTCCTGATAGGTGTTGATGAAGAAACTTTTGGAAAGCAACAGCAGCGAAAAAATAACAACAGCACCGGTGAGCATAAACAACAGCACCAAACCAAAGAAACCGTTGTGCCCGTTTTTGTAATTGCGGAACACCGGAAAGTATTTAACGGTAATGGTGCCAATGCCGAGCGGAAGAAAAACCCCAATCAAAGAAGATAAACTGAACAAAACACGGGTAAGACCTATTTCCTCAGCGGTTAAGAACCGCGGCTGCACATACAGCAAACTCACAAACCCCAAAAGAATACCTGCAAAGGTGACAATTGTATTCTTTAAACCCTGTCGCTGTATAATTCCCAAACCGGTTGTTTTGTGGTCAAAGCTAAAAATTACGCGCATCGTTATCCTGCAAACTTCCAACACAACCTTTTATAATTTGTGTTTTGTTATACATTTGAAAAAACTAAATCTACCACATGAAACATCTTCTACTTGCATTTTTGTTCTTCTGCCTCTGCTTTGTAAATGCTCAAACCACCGTTGTCCTGCGTCCCGATGGAACTACCGGTAAAGATGCGCAGGTAAACGATTACGGTTCAAACACAGGAACCAACTATGGCACCTCACCGGTATTTGCCTCTTATATATGGACTAACGGAACTACTTTCAGAAACAAAGCATTAGTGCAGTTTGACCTTTCTTCCATACCGGCTAATGCAATTGTAACGAGTGCCCTTTTAGATTTATATGCCGATGCGCCTACCACTACTTTTGTAGGCAACCCTTCTACTCCCATGAACGGAACGAACAATGCTTCTTATATAAAAAGAGTAACACAACCGTGGGCAGAAAACACGGTTAACTGGAATAATCAACCATCTGTAACTAACGTCAATCAGGCAACATTGCCTACCAGCACCTCCTCTTCACAGAATTATCTTGGAGTAGACATTACTGCTTTGGTGCAGGATATGGTTACGGTAGCCAACAACGGTTTTATGATTGAACCGGTTTCATCCACACCAAGTAACTCAATGGTTTTTCGTTCGAGCGATTACGCTGACTCAACTTACCGCCCGCGGTTAACAGTAACCTACACCATGCCGCAGTCCTCTTGTGTTACCTTCCGTCCCGATGGTTCTGATGGCAAGGATGCGCAGGTAAATGATTACGGTTCAAACACAGGAACCAACTACGGCACCTCACCGGTATTTGCCTCTTACATCTGGAAAAACGGTGTCACTTTTACCAACAAAGCCTTACTGCAATTCGATTTTTCTACTCTTCCTTCAAACGCTGTTATTACCAGTGCGCTTTTAGATTTATATGCCGATAGTGCCACCACTACTTTTGTCGGTAATCCTGCTACCCCTATGAACGGAACCAACAATGCTTCCTATATTAAAAGAGTAACACAGGCATGGACGGAGAACACCGTCAATTGGAATAATCAGCCAACGGTTACAAGTGCTAATCAGGTAACGTTGCCAACCAGCACTTCCACCACACAAAACTATCTGGGAGTTGACATCACTCAATTAGTGGAAGACATGCTGACATCGGGCAATTATGGGGTTATGATTGAACCGGTTTCCTCTACTCCGAGCAATTCGATGGTGTTCCGTTCCAGCGACTATGCAGACTCTACTTACCGTCCCGCACTTACCATTTGCTATACAATTGGAACGGCTGTTGGTAAAGTAGCAGAAGATAATATAGAAGCAACCATCTTCCCTAATCCGTTCAACGACCAGTTCACCATTCGGTTAAAGAATAATAAGGAAGATGCAGCCGTAACCATCTGTAATGTGATGGGGCAAACACTTTTGAATAAAGTGTTTGAAGCAAACCAAAACGAGATTATTATTTCTAAATCCGATTTACCTTCACCGTCAAATCTTCTCTTTGTTACCCTGCGAACAGATAACAAAGTGAAAACATTCAAATTACTGACCAATCAATAAACCGAATTGTCAATAGCTAAAAGTATTGCCCGTAAAATAGTTTTTCCGGCAGTTGTAAAACTGAATCTGGAAAAACTATTTTCTTTTTCGGCTGAGCACAACAAACTAATCCTCGTTTATCATGGTGTGGTGGAAACTCCCAACCATGCAGTGAGTGTTGGTCCAATTGCCACCAAACAATTCGAACAGCATCTTAAATATTACAAACAGAATTTCGATGTGGTATCGCAGGATGAAATCTTTAAAATGTACCGCGATGATTACCAGCCGGAGAAAAAAACCATTGCCATTACTTTCGATGACGGTTATGAGAACAATTACACGAATGCTTTCCCGCTTTTAAAGCAGTATAAGTTTCCGGCAACCATGTATATCATCTCGCAATGCGTGGAAGATGATAGCCTGATAACCTGGTATGACTATCTTGATTTCGTTAAGCAGGATTTAGATGTAACTCAGCTGCAAAACGGTAAGCTGAAAAGTATTGCAGAACTCAAGCGCCTTATTCAAACCATTAATATAGAACAACGCGAAGCTGTCTTTGCCGAAATTGCAAAGCAGATAGATATAAGGAGTTACATCGCTAAGCATCCGCGCGAGCACTGGAAGCTGATGAACGCGCAACAACTGCGCGAACTCTCCGGTTCCGGTTTGGTAGAAATTGCGGCACACTCGCACAACCACCCTAACCTTGGCGAAATAAAAATTGAAGATGCTAAAGAAGAAGTAACCAAATGCAAACAGCAATTGGAAAACGTTCTTCAAAAAGAAGTGCGCTCCATTGCCTTTCCTGATGGCAGCTATACCGATGAAGTAAAAAAGGTTTGTATAGATGCCGGTTACAAGAACCTGCTTGCCGTTGATTACCGCTGTGCTTCCGATGCAGGTGATAAAACAATTCTACCGCGCTATTGCTTAAGTTCCACCACCACGCACGAATCAAACATGATTCAGGTAAACAGAAGTTTTAAAACGTTTGGATTTTAGGTTAGGCGTAATGTCACCCTGAGCGGAGTCGAAGGGTGAAGGGTAAAAGACAAATGCTTCGACTACGCTCAGCATGACATAACTCCTAGAACGTATCCATATCTGCCATCACAAACTTGAAGTTCTCCAAAGGCAAACCCGATTGCAAATCGAGATACCCGATATAAATTCCTTCGGCAGATTTAATTTTGCCTTTCAGCAAAACATCCCAGGCAGTGTTTTTGCCTGCGGCAAAAATTATTCTGTTGCAACCCAGCCAGAAAGCAAGCTGCTTCAATTTGCTTTCAACCACATCAATGTTGTTCACCTCCTTCAATTCAATATCTCCTACCAGCAATGCACCGTCAACCTTTATCCATGCAGTTCTGTCGCCAATCGCAACAAGATGGTTGTTATAAAAAGATTTGTAATCAAAGAATTCCTTACTCCTATAAACACCGCCACAATCGACACTGACAGCAGAATTATCGAGCAACTTCTTTTCCGCTTTAAAGAACTGTAACACCAGTTTGGCATAAGCGCGGTGAAGCGGAGCGAGAAATGAAAACTTTTTGGCAATAGCCGCACACGGGAAAGTAAGAACCGAAGTTTCATAATTGACCATGTTCTCTGTATGTATCCAGTCCAGTTTCTTTGTAAAACCATGATAGGAGTTCTTGTTCGGAAAACCAAAGATGAACTGAATACCCTCTTGTTTTGCCAATTCGTAAGTCATCTTTGCAAGCGTGGTAAACAAACCCTTTCCGCCATGTTGCGGGTGTGTCATTGTATCACCTGATTGTGCTGCGAGGTACTGCTTGCCTTTATATTCCGTCATATATGGAAACACACCATAGAAGGCAGCCGGTTCGTTGTTTTCATCATAAGCTAAAAAGCCAAGATGTTTTACACCTAAGTAATCGGTATTGAATTTGTTTTGGTAGTAAGCAACGGTAGTTGCCTGCTTAAATGCACTTTCATACAAGCGAACTAAATCGCTGTAACATGTTTCATTAACCCGTTTGTATCTGTATTCTCCCATTACCTCATCTGCTAATTATCCAATTTACTAATCAACTCATCCACTTCTTATACCAAAGTTGAAACAAAAACAAATAACTCAGGCGCTGTGTTACCGGTTTGCCTCTTTTTCTAAAATCAATTTTAAATGCTCAATGTTTTGCGGAACATGCTGGCGGAGGATTTGCCAAACCAAACTTACATCGGTATCAAAATAATGGTGAGCCATTTTTATTCTGAATGCGTAGAGGTCGTTCCAATCAACATCAGGATACTTTTCTTTTATAGCACCGGCAACATTATGTGCTGCTTCACCGGCTATTTCTATACAACGTATAACAGCATCCTGTGTTTTTCTGTCTTTCAAAAAGGAATCAAGATTCATTCCTTCGGTATATTCCACCGCATGTTGAAGATTAACAAGGGCATCCTCCACAAACAACAAATTGTTACGGTCTTTCTTCGCCATTACACGAAAGTGGTTTCGTTTAATATCTCGTTCTTAATTTTTTCTTTGAGCATAGCGCGTGTAGCTAAATCAATCTTGCGCCCTAGTTGCTTTTCTAAGAACCGTTGCAGTCTGAAAAACTCAAACCCTACCGGACGGCTAAAGTCCACCAGCACATCAATATCGCTGTTTTCGTTCTGCTCATTTCGTGCGTAAGAACCAAAAATACCTATACGTTCCACCGCAAACTCGTCAGCCAATTTTGGCTTTAACGAACCTAAGTTGCTTTTAATCTCTGAAATGCTAAGCATATTAATTATTGTTCAACGGGTACGAAAGTAATGAAATAGCCGTTGTATTCCATTACCTCATCTGCTAACCTGCCTGTCGGCAGACAGGTTATCTAATTTACTAATCAACTCATCCACTTCTTATACCAAAGCTGAAACAAAAACAAATAACTCAGGCGTTGAAACTCCACCGGTTCACCGGCCAGGTATTTATCGCGCATCCTGAGCACCCGCTCCACGTTAAAGATATTCTGTTCGCGCAAAGTTTGTTCGTTCAGCACAGACAGCAACAAATCTTTCAGCTCCTTGCGCAGCCAACTTTCGAGCGGCACACCAAAGCCCATTTTGGGGCGCTCCATTATCTCCTTCGGAACATAGTCGTGAACTATCTGTTTAAGAATATACTTAGGCACGAGGTTTCCTTCTCCTTTAGGAGAAGGTGTCCGAAGGACGGATGAGGTTTTGTATTCGGTTGGAAGCTTTGCCGCAAACTCAATAATGCGCTGGTCAAGGAAAGGCTCGCGGCCTTCCAGTGAAATACTCATGGTGGCACGGTCTACCTTTTGCAGAATATCATCGGCCATGTAGGTCTTATACTCCGTTGCCTGAAACTTCGAAAGCAAATCGTTGGCAGCGTTCAGTTTTCTGCCTTCATCAAAAGGGGTGTTCAGTTGGGTAATCTCCTTATTAAACAGTTGCTGTGTTTCGTAAAACGTCATCGCCTGGCTGATGATATCAAAACGCTTTACATCGTCACCGGTGGCAAAATAATCTTTGAACTTGCTCAGTTTGTTTTGCGTGGAAACATCGCTGTGCAACGATGCGGGAATCAGGTTAGAAACAAAAGCAGGAATTTTATTCAATTGCCTGATTCTGTCCAGCGCGTTAAAGTATTTCGGGTAACCGGCAAAAATTTCATCTCCTCCATCAGCAGAAAGCGCTACGGTAACTTTCTCTCTCGCCATCCGGCTTACCAAGGTGGTGGGAATGGCTGAAGTATCGCCAAACGGTTCATCGTAAATGGAAGGCAACTGCTCTACAATATCCAACGCATCTTTATAGGTGCAGGTGTGCTCATAATGCTCGGTGCCTAAATAATCGGCTACATTCCTGGCGTGATGCGCCTCGTTAAACTTCGGGTCTTCAAAACCAATGGTGAAGGTCTTTATTTTCTGCGTTGAGTTTTTCTGCAACAAAGCGGTCACCGCTGTTGAATCGTAACCGCCACTCAGAAAAACCCCGACCGGCACATCGGCAATCATGCGGTATTGAAAAGCCGAAAGCATCAACCGTTCGGTTTCTTTTTTGGCTTCCTCAAACGAAATATCAAGCTTGGGTTCATTGTAACAATCGGTTACATCCCAATACTTCCAGTCCGCTACCTCCTTTGCATTCAAATCAATTTCAAGAATATGCCCCGGCTCTAACTTGAAAGTGTTTTCGAAAATGGTGTGCGGTGCGGAGATATAGCCGCGCTGAAAGTAAAGCGAGAGCGCGCTGTAATTAATCTGCTTCTTAAACTGTGGATGCGCATGGAATATTTTCAGCTCCGAGCCGAACAACAGCAAATCTCCTGACCGGTAATAAAACAAGGGCTTTACTCCTGCCCTGTCGCGGAACAGAATCACCTTTGCTTTCCTGGCATCATACAACGCAATGGCAAACATGCCGATGAAACGCTCTACACATTTCTCTCCCCACCGGGCATAGCTTTTTAATATAACCTCCGTATCGCTGTGCGATTTGAAAGTGTAACCATGTCCCTCTAACTCCTTCCGTATTTCCTGATAGTTATAAATCTCTCCGTTGAAAATAAGGGTGAGTCCTTCCTCTTCAAACTTCATGGGCTGGTGACCGAGTGCGGAAAGTTCAATGATGGACAGCCTGCGAAAGCCCAGGCCTATCTGTGCCTGACTGGTGTCGAACAGTTCATGTCCGCTGTCGTCCGGCCCGCGATGGAGAATAGTGTCGCTCATCTTTTTGAGCAAGCCCAAATCTCCTCTCTTATTGAAATCGACAAAACCGGCTATTCCGCACATAGGCGCGAATGTAGTAATTTGAGAAATTGAGAAATTGAGAACGAAAATTCAAGTTTGCTTATCTTTGGTAAAATATTTACCGATGAAAACACTTGTTATTAACGAAAAAACGAAAGACGGTATTCTGTTGCTGGAGTATATAAAGAGTGTTTTGAAGAAGAACCCAAAAGCAGGAAAATTGACTGAACAAGAAGACGATTGGAAGAATCAATTGCACTTACCGGGCAAACCCCTCACCGATGAACAATGGGAAGAGATAGACAAAGAGAATGATGAAGATCCTGGTGTAGATGCACGCAAGTTTTTTGACGATATGAAGCAGAAGTACGGATGGAAGTAGTTTTCAGAAAATCAGCACAAAAAAGCATTAGCAAAGTCATTGCATACATTCATGCCGAACTTCAAATGCCCGAAACCGCTCAAAGTTTCAGTAACAGAATCCGGCACTTTGTATTTGATGAATTACCAACGCAAATAACATTGAATCAATTTTGTTCGAAACAATCGTGGGCAAAGCGCGAATTGCGTTGTGTGGTTTTTGAACAGAAGTATGTTGTTGCTTATAAAGTGCTTAATGAAAAGCTAAACGTTTATCATTTTGTTCACGGCTCTAAAATCAAGGAAAGTAAATACTAACCTTCGCACTAAATTTTACTTTCGTGCCCAATGATAGATTTTGTTTCCCCTCAGTCAGGGAAAAAACTTACTCCACAACAAAGCAAGTTGGTTTCGGAAACCGGAGAACAGTTTCCGGTGGTGAATGGCATTCCGCGCTTTGTGCCGCAGGATAATTACGCCAGTGCCTTCGGTTTGCAGTGGAAGAACTTTGCCAAAACCCAACTCGACAGTTTTAACGGAACAAAGATTTCTCAGGAACGTCTGGAGTGTTGTCTCGGTTTTCCCATTGAACAACTAAAAGGCAAGAACCTGCTGGAAGTCGGCAGTGGTGCAGGACGTTTCACCGAATTGTTTGTGAAAGGTGGTGCAAACGTCCACACCGTTGATTTAAGCGTGGCTGTGGAAGTAAACAAAGAAAACATTGGCAACGCTGATAATTACAAGATAGCGCAGGCCAGCGTGTATGAACTTCCATTTGCGAAAGAAAGTTTTGATGTGGTGATTTGTATTGGCGTAATTCAGCACACACCCGATAGCGAGAAAACAATTGAAGCCCTGTGGCAAATGGTAAAGCCCGGTGGCTTGTTGGTGATTGACCACTACATCTGGCGCATCAATTACTATTTCAACCCTGCTACTTACTACCGGTTAGTGCTGAAAGAACTGAAACCGCAGACATCGAAGAAGATTGTAGATGCACTGGTTGATTTTTTCTTTCCGCTGCACTGGGCGTTCCGCAACATTGCTCCGCTCGAATGGTTATTGAAAAGAGTTTCTCCTTTAATTACTTTTATGAAACCGCATCCGGAGTTGAGCCGGCAGGAACACTTTGAATGGGCGCGTTTAGATACTTATGATTCGCTGACGGATTACTATAAGCATTTGCGGACACCGGAAGAAATAAAGAAAGAGTTAGAGAAGTTAGGAGCAAAGAACATCTGGATAAACAAAGGCGGAAACGGAGTAGAGGCGCGGGCAACAAAATAAATCAACATGACAGAGAAAGAACAGGTTTCGGAATATTACGATAAGCTTTGGGATGAGTATGAGCAAACCAAACTCAGCAAGCCCAATAGCCGCCACCGCACTATCCTCAAGAATTTGAAGAAAGCCGGGCTAAAAAACAATTCCAGTGTTCTTGAAATCGGTTGTGGTATTGGTTCACTCTCCGGTTTAATTATCAGCTATATCACCGAAGGCTTCTTTACCGGTGCAGATATCAGTCCGCAAACGATTGCCTTTTTGAAGAAGAAATACAGCGACAGAAGTAAAACCGATTTTGTGGTGACCGACATGACGGACTTTACCTACAACAAAAAATTCGATTTCATCATCTTTCCTGATGTGCTGGAACACATTCCGGTCGCTACGCATCCTAAGATTTTCAGCACGCTGAAGAATCTGGTGCATGAAAATTCTGTAATTCTCATCAATAATCCCGAGCCTCTTGCCTTAGAGTGGGTACACGAGCACCGCAAAGACTTATTGCAAATCATCGACCAGCCGTTGCACATTGACCACTTTGCCAAACTCGCTTACGAAAACGGGTTTTATATTGAGAAGGTAGAGCCGTATGCCCTGCACACGCAGCAGTTCGATTACCAGAACATTATCATCAAGCCTAAGCACAAGCTGAAAACATTAGAGCAGAAATCGAAAGGCGATTTGATAGTTTCAAACATAAAAAGCCGGCTGTAATCCGGTCTGACGTTAGTCTGACAGCATGACAAATGCAAAAGCAAAAAACAGTTTTAGTTTTCTACAACCATCTTTCATCCTTCATCAAAAAGGATTTGGAAATCCTTTCTTCTGAATTCAACGTTCATCAGCACGATTTTCTTCCCGAAACAAAACTTCAAACGCCAATCAGTTTTGCATCACAGTTTTTTTTTCTGCTCAACCGAATTGGCGATGCCAATTTGATTGTAGTGCAGTTTGCCGGTTATCATTCTTTTCTTCCTGCACTGTTGGGTTGGATTTTCCGAGTGCCCTGCCTGATAATTGCAGGAGGAACTGATGCGCATTACTTTCCAAAAATAGGTTACGGTAATTGGCAAAAACCTGTTTTGAATTGGTTTACTGAAATTTCTTTCGAGCTCTGTTCACACATTGCTCCCAAGCACAAAACCCTAATGCAATGCGATTACAGTTATGATAAACTAGAACCAAATCAGCAAGGCATCTACGCGCGCTTACCAAAACTAAAAACTCCGTTTACAGAAATCACCAACGGTTACGATACAACTAAATGGCATTGCACAAAAGAGAAAAAGAAAAACACTTTCATCACCGTTAGCGGTGCATGGGAGTATCACTTTCAGCAACAGCTCAAGGGCATTGATTTGATTCTTGAAGCAGCCCCTTCCTTTCCTGATTGCGAATTCATCATTCTCGGGGTGGATAATGAAGAGCGGATTCAAACCAAATTACCTAACGTAAAAATTCTCACTGCTGTAAAGAATGAAGAGTTGATAAACATCTTCAGCGAGTGTGAGTTCTATTTGCAACTTTCCATGGCTGAAGGATTTCCGAATTCGCTTTGCGAGGCAATGCTATGCGAGTGTATTCCGATTGGCTCCAATGTATTTTCCATTCCCGAAATAATCGGTGGAAGCGGCTTTGTTCTAAAGAACAGGAATGCAGATGAGTTAGTTCAACTGATACAACAAGCAGTGGGGTCTGATAAAGATTATCTTAGAAAGCAAGCGCGGTTAAGAATTGCAGAGAACTATACGTTAGAAAAGCGCAAAGAGAAACTACTTGCGCTTTGCAGAAGCCTATAAAGACTGAAGCAGTTGAGATAAGATACTGGTTTGATTCCTTCTGCTGAAAATCTGCTCACCGTTGTCTCTGTATTTAAAAACAGTTTTTGTTTGATTGAAATGATTAAGCGCAGCTTCTAATTGCTTTTTTGCTTCGCCTTCGTCAGTAAAGCCAATCATCGGTTTCCTTCCTGTTTGGTTCAGTATTTCAGATGCATTTCCATCAACCGGTCCAAACGAAATCATTTCGCTCTTTGAAGCAAGATACTCAAACAACTTACCGGTAAGAATAAGCGCGTTGTCTTTCACATCAGGAATCACAAACAACAACAAACTCGCATCCTGCATAAGTTCAATGGCTTTGTAGTGGTCAACAAAATCAATGTAGTTTACACAATCGTTTAATCCGTTTTCTGAAATGCTCTTTTTTACCAAATCGTCAACCCGTCCAATAAATTCGAGTTTGACCGATGTCCGATGTCCGATGTCCGATGAATTCAATTCTGCAATACACTTCCACAACGTTTCAACATTCTGACTTGCCATCAGATTGCCAACGTAACGAATAGTGAATTTATCCGTTGTCTGTTGTCCGTTGTCTGTTGTCCGGAAGTCTTCCTCATCGTATCCATTCATAACCACCTCAATTTTCTTAGCTCGGTCTTCAAACTCATGCTTCATCCCCGGACTAATCACTGTAACTAAATCTGCAGTTTGCAACACTTTTGTTTCAAGTGCTTTGTCCTTTTGCTTGGTTGATTCCGTTCGGGGCAAAATGTTGTTGTAAAAAATTCCTGTCCACGGGTCGCGGAAATCGGCAATCCACTTTACACCGAATTTTTCTTTCAGCTCCAATCCTATCAAATGTGTAGAGTGCGGGGGACCGGTAGTAATAACCGCATCAATTTTTTCATTCTTCAAAATTTCCTCCGCTTGCTTAACTGCATAACTAACCCAACCCATCCGCGCATCAGGAACAAAAAAGTTAGCACGTATGTATTCCGAAATTTTCTGAAAGAAAGACTTGTTCTGATGCGAGCCCACCGAAACAACCGGCATAGCTTTTCCCTTTTTACCTTTCAGCATGTTGTAAAATTCAAAAGGTTCGAAAGTTTTTGTCCGGTACACTCTAAGTGAAGGAGAAATTTCTTTCAGCAGAGATTCATCATAATACGGATAGCTGCCGTTGGCAACAGTTACTATAATGGGTTCCCATCCAAACTCCGGCAAGTATTTCGAAAACTTAAGAAACCGCTGCACAGCAACACCACCGGCAGGAGGAAAATAGTAGGTGAAGATTAAACCCTTCTTGCTCACTTCTTTTTTGTTGTTGGCTTTGCTTTAGGTGCTGCCTGTTTTACTTCCTGTTTTGGCTCCGCTTCAATCTCTTTCATCTTTTTATAGCCTGCAAACCCAAGTGTGCCGAATACAAACGCTAGCAAAAAGAAGGAACCGGCATACGCAATTTTATTACCGGTGTAATATGATTTCGGTTCAAAGCGGAATTCAACCGTATGTTTACCTTCCGGCAAAGCCATTCCGCGCAAAACATAATTGCAGCGGAAGTGCGGCTGTTCTTTTCCGTCCACATATGCTTTCCATCCGTGCTCACCGGCATAGTATATCTCAGAAAAAACCGCAACCTTCGGAGTTGATGATGAATACGAATAGGTAAGTTTATTAGGTGAGTAAGTATCCAACCGGATTGAAGCTGCCGAATCATAGCCTAATGATTTGTCAGAAACCAAGGCATCAAACTCTTTATGAATAACCGCTGTATTTCGCGGAGCAAAAGCAATTGAACTCAATGTGTCAATTTCTTCATCGGCAGTGTTTGCGTGAATGATGCTACTTACAAACCACGCATTTCCCAATGCAGCTGTATTCGGAATAACCTGCTCGTTTCCTTTATCATCTGCAACCTTAAAATATTTTGTATTGAGCATGTCAAACACTTTAGGGTTGCGTTGAGAAATCTGCCGCTCAATTAAATCCTGATAAACCTGAAGTTTAGCAGGGCTGTAACCGCCAACCAGTTTATGGAAGTAAGCCGGTGATGCCGTATTAAACGGATCAACCGTTTGATCATATACCCGATAGTATGTGTCTTTATCCTGTAATATCTGTAAGTCGGTTTGCGATGGCTTAAAATTTTGTGCAAACTGTGTATCCTCCTGAAAATCTTCTGAATTGAGGTACCGGTTTGCCACTAACCAACCGTCAAGCAAAAAGATAACAGCAATTGCAGCAGCAAAAACATTAATAGAAATGGTTTTACGCATAAACAGCCAGATGGCTCCGAAAGCAACACCGGCAAAGAACAGAGAACGGAATGCATCGCTGTGTAACATGGAGGCACGATCTTCACGTAAAGCCGTCATTAACCAGTCAGGGAATTGCTTGGCAATTTCCAAATCGTTCTTGCTGGTATACGAAGCACCAATACCGAATACACCGAAAAGCAAAATAAGTCCACCGGTAATTCCACCGGCTATGAATAATTTCTTCTTCAGTTCTTCTGCATCTGTCTTTCCCGTTACAATTTCATTTAATGCCAACAAAGCGAGAAGCGGAAAACATAACTGCAGAACTGCTAATGCCATGGTGGGTGTTCTGAATTTATTGAACATCGGCAGGTAATCGAAGAACAGCTTATAGAATCCGGTGTTGTGTCCAAAGGATAAAAGCAGGAAGAAAACCGAGATACCAAGCAATGCCCACTTAATTGGTGAGCGCACGATGAATAATCCCAACACGAAAAGGAAAAAGATTGCCGCACCTAAATAAACCGGACCTGAAGTAAACGGTTGCTCTCCCCAATAGGTAGGCATTCGTTTAATTATGTTATCGGCCGATTGAATTCCCTTTTCGTTCAATGCTTTGTATGAAGCAGAACTTGTTGAAAGTTCACTGCCGCTTGCCCCTCCTTTAATGTTTGGAATGAGGATAGAGAGAAATTCTAAATCGCTTGCGCCCTGGCTCCAACGGGTGGCATATTCAAAATCCAAGCCACCGGATGTTGTTTTTTTCTTTTCCGTCAACTGGCTTCCTCCACCGCGCATGGTTTGCTTTCCATATTCCCAGGTACTCCACAGATTCGCCACATTCGGAACAAAGGATAAACCGGCTGCCAATATCAACACACCGGTTGCTTTACTGAACTCCACAATTTTCTTTTCCAAAATACTCTCTACCAAAAAGTAAATTCCCAGTAAACCCATAGTGAGCAAGAGGTAATAAGTAATCTGAAAGTGGTTGGCATCAATATTCAGGGAAAGAAACAGAGCGGCAATTGCTCCGCCCATTAAAATTTTCCCGCGATAGGCTAATACCATTCCTCCAATAGCCGGTGCCATGAGTGCCATAGCCATTACTTTAGTATTGTGCCCTGCTTCTAAGCTTATCAAATTAAAAGATGCGAGCCCGTAAGCGATTGAACCCGCAAGAGCCAACCAACTGTTTACTCCAAAACAAAGCAACAGAATATAGAACCCTGTAAACATGAAGAATAATACCGCTGATGCTTCGGGGAAAATCGGTTGAAAAATTTTGGGCAGGTAGTCAATCCAGTTGCCGGGATAAATCACAGAAATCTGAAACGTGGGCATACCACCAAACATGCTGTTAGTCCATAGTGCCTGCTCACCTGTTTTTTCTTTCCATGCAATAGTTTCCTGCGCCATAGCTTTCCATTGGGTTGTGTCGTGTGCCCCCAAAGTCATTCCTTTATAATAAGGGTAGAAATAAATAACAGTTAGTAAAGCGAAAGTGAGCACTGCGGTCAGGTGTGGCAAAATTCTTTTCTGCATAAGATTGTTTGTTGCGCCCGAAAATAATAATTCAAGAATGAGCAAATGTGGAAAAATGGAAGTGTGGAAATGACATGCACAAGTATAATCCGGAGCTATCTCTGTAATCAAACTTTTTACTTTTGATTCCGTTTTTAAATTTCATTTCTAAATTATGAATGATACGATTCTTGTAACCGGTGCAGGCGGACAACTTGGAACAGAGTTGGTTCTTGGTCTTCGAAAGATTTATAAAAATGTAATTGCCTCTGATTTAAAAGACGGTTCCGCAGAATTAAAAGCCAGCGGAGAGTTTATCCGCCTGGATGTTCTCTATAAAAATGGTTTAACAGATTGTGTAAAGCGGTTTAACGTTACCCAGATTTATCACCTGGCAGCTATCCTTTCTGCCACCGGTGAAAAAAACCCGGAGATGGCTTGGCGCATTAACATGAAAGGTTTGCGCAATATTTTAGATGTAAGTGTAGAGAACAAGGTAAAGAAGCTGTTCTTCCCTTCGACCATTGCCGTATTCGGACCAACTACACCAAAAATAAATACCCCGCAATACACCGTAATGGAACCGAATACCATTTACGGAATTTCAAAACAAGCCGGTGAGCGCTGGTGCGACTGGTCCTTCCAAAAACGAGGATTAGATATTCGCTCGCTTCGTTACCCCGGTTTGATTTCATATAAAACAAAAGCAGGCGGAGGAACTACTGATTATGCGGTAGATATTTTTTTTGAGGCAGTGGAGAAGAAAAAGTATGAATGCTTTTTGAAAGAAGATACCGTTTTACCCATGATGTATATGCCGGATGCTATTCGCGGAACTATTGCCCTGATGGAAGCACCGGCTGAAAAAATTTCTTGCCGATCAGGTTATAATTTCTCCGGTTTTAGTTTTGCCCCTAAAGATTTAGCGGCTGAGATAAAAAAGACCATTCCTGATTTTGCTATTACATATAAACCTGATTTCCGCCAGCCGATTGCTGACAGCTGGCCGCAAAGTATTGATGATTCAGTTGCTCAAAAAGACTGGAACTGGAAACCGGAATTTGATATTGCAAGAATGACGAAAGATATGCTCGTCAACATCGAAGCGATGCATACGGCCGATGTAAAATAGCCTTACTTCTTCTTTTTAATTCCGTTCAGAATATACATAAACCGGAAAGTAAGTACGTTGTTGTACTGACCATTTGTTTTAGTGCCTGGCCAAGCTGGTCTCATCTTCAAAAATGAATAGGAGAATTTAAAGCCAAGAAAGAACTGCTGTTTAACTAAAAAACCAAAACCAGCAAAACCGCTTAAGTCAAATCTACGTGGCAAACCAAATGGTGGATTGTCTGTGACATTATTACCACCACCATCTCGCTCTTTATAACGAACCATAAAAGATGGTGCTAACCCAACACTTGCCATAATCAGTTTTTTATCGTGAATATTCAGTGCAATCGGAATTTCCATGTAATCATTTTGCACTTGATAGAATTGTGTTGAATCTAAGCCGCCTGTAATGAATCGCGATTTAGCCCCCTTCATACTGTAATCAATAGTCATACTGACAGAAACATACTTATGAAAACGAATCATAACACCCACACCCGCATTTGCACCAAGATATTTATAGCCAGATTGTCTGTCGCCATCAATCTGACAGGCATTCAAACCGACATGAAATAAACCTTTAAACAATCCATCGCGTTTAAAATCAAAATCTTCTTTGTCGTCAGGTTTGGTGGCTTTTCGTTTTTCTCTTCTTTGTTTCGGTGTTTCAGTTTCCTCTGCCTCTGCTTCATCGCTTGGATAAACAAATTTTTCAGGCTTGGGTGTATCGGCTTCCTGTTTATTTTTCTTTCCGAAATCAATAGTTATAGTTCCATCTTTGTACTGCGTTTGAGTAAATGCTACAAAAGGGAATAAGAATATCAACAATGTTAGTTTCTTCTTCATGCTATACAATTTCAGACAAATATTTTCGTTCAGATTTTACGGAGCAAATGAAGTAAAAATTCACCGGTTCCGGTTTCAGTTAATACCAAACGAATATGCTTAAATACAACATAAACTTACTAAAGAAGATTGAAGATATTTTTAAAGAAGGCGGATATACCATTCGTTATGAGAAGGGAAATTTTCAGAACGGTTACTGTGTGCTTGAAAAAAGAAGAGTAGTGGTTATCAATAAATTCCACGAACCGGAAGCAAAAGTAAATTCAATGGTCGAGATTCTTATCAACTCAACCGATCTGGAACTGGAAAACCTTTCGGGCGAAAGCATGCAGTTGTATCAGCAGATAAAAGCGGAGAAAGAAACGCTGTTTGCCAAGTAGTATACGCCAATCATTCATATCCAATTGTAAAATATGGAAGTTACATTCCTAGGCACAGGCACCTCAGGCGGAGTTCCGTTGATTGGCTGCCAATGCGAGGTTTGTAAAAGCAGTGACCCTCGCGATAACCGGCTGCGCACTTCCATCCTGATTCGAACGAATGATTTGACAATTGCTGTTGATTGCGGACCGGATTTTCGCCAGCAGATGTTGCGTGATGATGTTCGTCATCTTGATGCAATTATTATGACACATCAGCATAAAGACCACACCGGTGGGTTAGATGATGTTCGTGCTTTTAATTTCATCACAAAAAAAGCTATTGATATTTATTGCGATTATGCAACTGAATTGGGTATTAAAGACCAATACAGTTACGTGTTCACTGAAACAGATTATCCATATCTGCCGAAAATGAATTTTCACAGAATTCAAAATTCAAAATTCAAAATTCAAAATTTGGAGATACTACCTATCCAGGTAATGCACGCTACTATGCCTGTTTTAGGTTTTCGCTTCGGAGATTTCACTTACATCACCGATGCAAAAACAATTATTAAAGAAGAACGTGACAAAATCAGAGGCTCAAAAATTTTAGTGGTGAATGCACTTCGCCCCGAAAACCACTATTCGCATTTTACTATTGATGAAGCGCTGGAGTTAGTTAGTGAAGTAAAGCCGGAACTTACTTACTTCATTCATATGAGCCACCAGTTCGGCTTACATGAAGAAGCAGAGAAAAAACTTCCGGAGACCGTACGCGTGGCTTATGATGGATTAAAGATTACTGTTTAGGCTTACACACTTTTCAGGCTGCCGAAATCTTGTCCACTTTTAATTTTATTTTGGTTCGACCAAATTCCTAAGTATGGAAAACCTCTTCAAGAAAAAAGATGTTGCACTGCTGATTGAAGAATCGCATGAAGGCGAACACAAACTTCACAAAACAATTTCCACTTTTAGTTTGGTGATGATTGGTGTAGGCGTGATTATCGGTGCGGGTCTGTTTTCTATTACCGGTGTGGCAGCCGGGCAACACGCAGGACCAGCTGTGACTATTTCGTTTTTAATAGCAGCACTCGGCTGCATGTTCGCTGCGCTTTGTTATGCCGAATTTTCAACCATGATTCCGGTTGCGGGAAGTGCCTACACTTATTCTTACGCTACACTTGGCGAGTTTATTGCCTGGATTATAGGCTGGGATTTGGTGTTGGAGTACGCTGTGGGAGCCGCCACCGTTTCTATCAGCTGGTCAAGTTACCTGATTAAACTGCTGCAGTATTATCACGTTTTTTTGCCGTTCACGCTTTGCCTTTCACCTTTTGATTCAATTACCTCGGGCGATGGTAGCATTCATCACGGCCTGGTCAATCTGCCTGCACTTTTTATTGTTGTAGCAGTTTCTCTTCTACTCATAAAAGGGGTGCACGAATCATCTTTGATAAACAGTATTATCGTTGTTTTAAAAGTTGCTGTGATATTGATTTTCCTGTTAGTTGGCTGGGCTTACATCAACACCACCAATTACACACCATACATTCCTGGGAACACCGGCAATTTTGGAGAGTTTGGTTGGAGCGGTATTATACGTGCTGCAGGAATAATCTTTTTCGCGTTCATCGGTTTCGATGCTATTTCCACGGCAGCACAGGAAACAAAAAACCCTGTAAAGTCCATGCCGATTGCCATTTTTGCATCACTGGCCATCTGCACGGTGCTTTACATTCTGTTTGCACATGTGCTTACCGGTATGGTAAATTACAAGGAATTCAGCCGGATGAATGAAATGGCTCCTGCCGTTGTGGCTATTAAACAATTGCCTTATTTCTGGCTCCACAAATTAGTCATCATTGCTATTTTGCTTGGCTACACTTCCGTGATTCTGGTCATGCTGATGGGACAATCCCGCGTTTTCTTTTCCATGAGCAAAGATGGATTGTTGCCGAAAATTTTCTCGGACGTTCATCCGAAGTTTAAAACACCATGGAAATCGAATTTAGTCTTCATGGTTTTTGTAGGGCTGTTTGCCGGATTTGTTCCTGCACACATTGTTATTGAGATGACCAGCATCGGAACGCTACTCGCATTTGTAATTGTATGTGCCGGAATTCTGGTTCTGCGCAAAACAATGCCGGATGCTCCCCGCACTTTTAAAACTCCATTTGTACCTTTTGTCCCCATAGCCGGAATTGTTTTTTGCCTAGGCATGATGTTGTTCTTGCGTCCGGAAACCTGGGTTCGCCTTTTGATATGGATGGCGATAGGATTTGCCATTTATTTTTTATACAGCCGCAAGAGAAGCAAACTCAATAAAGAGTAAGTTAAGCGGTCAATTCCAAATAAATTCTATTTTCCGTTTTCTATTAACCACAACTACTTTTCATGAATCAACTTTTTAAAACAAAACCCCTTGAAACAATTCTTGACCAAACCAAGGAATCAGGTGAGGGGCATCATTTAAAACGAACTTTAGGAGCACCAAATTTAGTAGCACTTGGCATCGGTGCTATCATTGGCGCAGGTCTTTTTTCTATCACCGGTTTGGCTGCTGCCAACCATGCAGGTCCTGCGGTTACCATATCATTTGTCATTGCAGCGTTGGGTTGTGCGTTTGCCGGTTTGTGTTATGCCGAATTTTCGAGCATGATTCCCGTGGCGGGAAGTGCCTATACTTATTCTTACGCAACACTTGGTGAATTCATTGCGTGGATTATCGGTTGGGACTTAGTATTGGAATATGCCGTAGGAGGTGCAACCGTTGCTATTAGCTGGTCGCGGTATCTGACAAAATTTTTAGCCTATTACAACCTTGCCCTTCCTCCCCAGCTTACAATGTCGCCCTTTGATTCCGTCACTACTCCTGAAGGGGCAGTTATTACCGGCATCGTTAATTTGCCTGCGGTTTTTATCATTGTTGCTATGTCATTACTACTGGTAAAAGGAACAAAGGAATCTGCCTTTGCCAATGCGTTAATAGTGGCTCTAAAGATTACTGTGGTGGTAGTGTTCATTGTGTTGGGCTGGGCTTTTATTAACACAGCTAATTACACTCCATACATTCCTGAAAATACCGGAACATTTGGAGAGTATGGTTGGAGCGGAATTATACGTGCTGCCGGAATTATCTTTTTCGCCTACATAGGCTTTGACGCGGTTTCTACAGCTGCCCAGGAAGCAAAGAATCCAAGTAAGGACATGCCAATAGGAATTTTGGTTTCACTGGCTATTTGTACAGTGCTTTACATCTTATTTGCTCATGTTATGACAGGATTGGCGAACTACACAGAATTCCAGGGACAGGATGGAATTGCACCTGTGGCTGTTGCTATTTCACATACTCCTTATGTATGGCTCCAACAAGCAGTTATCCTCGCTATCCTGGGTGGATATTCTTCGGTGATTTTGGTGATGCTCATGGGACAATCGAGAGTTTTCTTTTCTATGAGCAAAGATGGCTTGTTGCCGAGTGTTTTTTCTGACGTTCACTCAACCTTTAAAACTCCGTGGAAATCGAATTTGATTGTAATGGCCTTTTGCTGTCTATTTGCGGCATTTGTACCTGCAAGTATTGTGGGTGAGCTTACCAGTATCGGAACTTTGTTTGCATTTATACTTGTATGCGTAGGAATTATTGTTCTTCGAAAAACCCGTCCGGATTTGCCGCGTGTTTTCAAAACACCGTTTGTTCCTTTAGTTCCTATTCTCGGAATTCTTGTTTGCTTCGGAATGATGGTATTTTTACCGGGTGATACCTGGATTCGTTTAGCGGTATGGATGGCGGTGGGTTTATTGATTTACTTTTTGTATAGTCGTCATCACAGCAAACTTCGTAACAAAAAATAATTTCTGAAACAAAAATCCCTTTCACATTGAAAGGGATTTTTGTTTTTATTCACTTCTATAATCGCACTCAAAACCGAAATTAATGGCAGAAAAAAAATCTTTGAATCTTCTAGATGCCACATTGATTGTTTCCGGTTCTATGATTGGCTCGGGAATTTTTATTGTGAGTGCCGACATTGCGCGACAAACAGGTGGAGCCGGTTGGCTGCTTTTGTCATGGATTGTTTCAGGAGTGATTACCCTTTTCGCAGCATTGAGTTATGGTGAACTCGCCAGTATGTTCCCACACGCGGGCGGGCAGTATGTTTATTTGAAAAATGCCTACAACCCGCTCGTTGGTTTTCTTTATGGCTGGACAATTTTTCTTGTGGTTCAATGCGGAACGATAGCAGCCGTAGCTGTGGCATTTGCCAAATACACCGGTGTGTTGTTTCCTGTTTTAAGCGAGAACAATATTTTGATAGAGCTCGGAAATTTTAAAATTTCTGCCGCCCAGTTGTTTGGAATCTTTTCTATTCTGGTTCTTACGATTATCAATAGTCGAGGCATTAATTACGGAAAAGTAGTATTGCGCATTTTTACCTCTGCTAAACTGATTGCCCTCTTTGGAATTATTGTGTTGGGAATTTTTGTTTACGGTAGCTCCGAAACCTGGAGTATGAACTGGAGCAATGCTTTTAATCTATCGCATTGGGCAAAAGATGTAGACGGAAATTGGATTCAAAGTAATCTTTCGACAATTGCTTTAATGTCAGCTGTGGGTGTTGGTTTGGTGGGTTCGCTTTTCAGCAGCGATGCATGGAACAACGTCACGTTTATTTCGGGCGATATTGAAAATCCTAAACGCAATATTCCTTTGAGTCTGGCTATTGGAACTATCCTTGTTGTTTCCCTCTACCTGTTGGCAAATGTCGCTTACCTTTATCTGCTTCCGCTCGCAGGAAATCCGGATGGAGTTTCTGCAACGGAGCGGGGAATTCAATTTGCACAGAATGAAAGAGTAGGTACAGCAGCCGCCCAAATGATGTTTGGCGGAGCTGCCGCAATTATTATGGCAGTACTGATTATGATTTCAACTTTCGGATGTAACAACGGTATTATCCTGTCAAGTGTTCGCGTTTATCAGGCAATGGCGAAAGATGGTTTGTTCTTCGAAAAAATGAAGCACAACAACGAAAACGGAGTACCGGGCTTTGCTCTATGGATTCAGTTTATCTGGTCAGCGGCTTTATGTTTAAGCGGCAAGTATGGCGACCTGCTTGATTATGTGATGTTCTCGGTCATGCTGTTTTACATCCTCACCATTGCCGGTCTTTTTATTCTTCGCCAAAAGCAACCGGATGCCGAACGCCCTTATAAGGCATGGGGCTATCCTTTAGTTCCGGCTCTTTATCTGGTGCTTGCAACTGCATTCTGTGTCAACCTTCTTATTGTCAAATTCTCTGCCTGCTGGCCGGGATTATTGATTGTAGCTATAGGTGTACCGGTGTTTTACTATTGGAGAAATAAATCAATTACTGCATGACATTACAGGATAAACTCGACAACACTATCCGAAACGTACCTGATTTCCCAAAGCCCGGAATTCAGTTCAAAGACATTACCCCTATTTTTATGGATGCAAAACTTTGCGATGAAATTGCAGAGAACATCATCAATAACTTCCTTCACAACCACGGAAAAATTGATGCTGTTTGCGCCATTGAAAGCCGTGGCTTTTTTCTGGGAATTTTGATTGCGCAGAAGTTGCAGATTCCTCTTTTCCCTGTTCGTAAAGCAGGTAAACTTCCGGCCCAAACAAAATCGTTCACCTATGATCTGGAATACGGTTCTGCAACACTCGAAATTCATACTAATGTTATAAAGCCTAAATGGAACGTGATGATTCATGATGACTTGCTGGCAACCGGAGGAACGGCAATGGCGGCAGCCGAGTTGGTGAAAATGGAAGGCGGAAACGTGGCAGGTTTTTCTTTTATTGCTGAACTCGATTTTTTGAAGGGCAGAGATAAAATCTCTCCTTATTCAGGTAACATTGTTTCCGCCATCAACTTTTCCTGAAATACATCAGCTCCATGGAGGCAAAATTCCTATATTCGCCCCGCTTAAATTGAAATACTCATGGGCGCTATAGCTACTTCCGAAACTGCCACCGGCATGAACTTCGACTACAACGAGAATCAGAAAATGATTACTCAAACCATCCGCGATTTTGCAGAAAAAGAAATCCGTCCGAACATAATGACGTGGGATGAAGCACAAACTTTCCCGCGCGATTTGTTCTACAAAATGGGCGAACTTGGCTTCCTCGGAGTTTACATTCCCGAAAAATACTCGGGCTCAGGTCTTTCGTACTTCGAATACGTAACGGTGGTTTCCGAAATTTCGAAAGTATGCGGAAGCATCGGGCTTTCTACGGCTGCACACAACTCGCTTTGTACCGGTCACATTTATTACCACGGAACGGAAGAACAGAAGAAAAAATATTTGCCAAAACTCGCCACCGGTGAATGGATTGGGGCATGGGCATTGACAGAAGCGAATACCGGTTCCGATGCCATGCGTATGAAAGTAACCGCTAAGAAAGTTGATGGCGGCTGGGTTTTGAACGGAAATAAAAACTGGATTACCCACGGAGCAACCGGTGATGTGGTGGTAGCCATTGTCCGCACCGGTGAGTTACTGGATACAAAAGGTATGACCGCTTTCATTATTGAGAGAGGGACGAAGGGCTTGAAAGCCGGCAAGAAAGAAAACAAACTGGGTATGCGTGCCAGCGAAACTGCCGAGGTGATTTTTGAAGATTGTTTTGTACCTGATGAAAACGTAGTAGGAGGTGAAGCAAAAATAGGAAGCGGGTTTCAGCAAGCCATGCAGATTCTTGATGGCGGAAGAATTTCGATTGCCGCTCTCGGATTGGGAATTGCAAAAGGTGCTTACGAAGCATCGGTAAAATATGCAAAAGAGCGTGAGCAGTTCGGTCAGCCGATTGCTAACTTTCAGGCAATTGCCTTCAAATTAGCAGATATGGCAACAAAGATTGAGGCTGGTGAGTTGCTTACTATGCAGGCGGCTTATTTGAAAAATGAAGGAAAGAAAATGACAAAGGAGTCTGCCTTTGCCAAGTATTACACCTCTGAGGTGGCCGTTCAGGTTTCTACCGATGCCGTTCAGATATTTGGCGGTTATGGTTATACCAAAGACTTTCCGGTAGAGAAGTTCTACCGCGACAGTAAACTATGCACTATAGGTGAAGGAACCTCCGAAATTCAGAAACTGGTGATTTCGAGAGAGATAATGAAGGGGAACATATAATTTGGTAATTAGGGAGTAGTTTTTATTTTTGCCGTCCAAAATTTCAAGAAACATGCTTATAGTAGACGCAAGAGAATCAGAATCAATTGACAGAGCACTTAAGAAGTACAAGAAGAAGTTCGAGAAAGCGGGCATCCTTCGTCAGCTTCGCGAGCGTCAGACTTTTACTAAACCAAGTATTAAGAGACGTCAAACCGTTCTTCGCGCTGGCTATATCGAAAACCTAAAGAGAGAATTAGAAGGATAATATCCTTTTGCATTGCATATAAAACCTCATTCCGGCTAGCCGGAATGAGGTTTTTCTTTTGTACAAACTATCAGCGTATTATCGTAACACCGCCTTTTACCTGACGGGTTTTATCATTCAGATAAACTATATACCCCTTATATACATAAACTCCTTCCGGTGCAGGATTTCCGTGATAAGTTCCATCCCACAGCTCATTCATGTTATCTGTTTCAAAAACCTTTTCGCCCCAGCGGTTAAATACTGACAGGCTCAATTGCTTAATGGCTCTTGAGTAAACTCCCCATGTATCGTTTGAGCCGTCACCATTCGGTGAAAATGCATTGGGAATGAAGACAGGTATAGACTGGTCAACGGTGATGGTAAATCTTCCCGAACCCTCACATCCGTTTGCATCTGTTACCAATACTTCGTATTCGGTAGTTTGATAAGGAAGTGCATCCATCTGTGCGCAATCGGTGCAGGATAAGCCATACGAAGGAGTAGTGCTGTAAACTGCGCTGGCATCGTTGTAACTGTTGCTCAGCGTTATGGAAACCATATCGCCTATAGCTATGGAGGGTGCAGCCGGAGTAGCCACAACAGTAAGCGCAGAAGCCGGTTCTGTAACATTGGCCACAGAGCTGACCGTACAATTATTGGCATCGGTCACGGTCACCCCGTAGTTTCCTGCACTAAGCAGGGTGGCAGTGGCCGAAGTTTGTCCGTTGCTCCAAACATAAGAATAGGAAGGTGTGCCTGCGCTGGCAATAACAGTGGCCGTTCCGTTGGCTTCGGCATAGCAGGCAGGTGTGGATGAAGTTACCACAACCGGAACATCAAAAACAGTCACACTTTTCAAGAGCGAATCAAGGCAGCCTTTATCCGAAGTTTCCACCAGTGTTACCTGAAAGGTTCCGGTGGTTGCGTAAGTATTAGATGGGCTTTGAGCGGTAGAAGAATTAGCGTCACCAAAATCCCATTGGTAGTTGGTGATGGTTCCTGAAGAAATAGTAGATGCATTAGTGAACTGGGTTGTGTTGTTCAAACAAACATCCGGTGCGGTAAAATTAACTTGCGGCAACGGGTCAACAATGGCGGTTTGTGTGGCAGTATCGGTGCAGCCGTTATCGCTGGTTACCACCAACACCGCAGTAAAGTTTCCTGCAGCTGAATAAGTATGCATATCATTTGCAGAAGTTCCTGTTTGTCCGTCACCGAAAGAATAACTCCATTGAACAATAGCACCGGTGCTGATAGAGGAGCCATCGGTAAATACATTGCTTACACCAAAGCAAACCTCCGTAACTGTAAACGATGCTGAAGGTTTATCGAATACATCAACCTGTTTGCTGGTGGAATCAACACAGTTATTATCGGAAGTAGCAATTAACGAAACGGTGTAAGTTCCCTGTGCAGAATAAGCATGGGTTGGACTTTGCTGAGAAGAGGTTTGTGTATCGCCAAAATCCCATGCCCAGACAGAAACACTTCCGCTGGCAATGGTAGTGGTGTTCACAAATGCATTGCTCTGGTTTAAACAAACAGCACCGGTATTAAAATCAACTACCGGCAGCGGATTAACTACGGCCTGTTTGGTAACGGTATCGTAACAACTGCTGTCGGTCTGCACAACGAGCGTTACATTGTAAGTGTTTGCACCGGTATAAGTATTGCTGGGGTTTTGCTGTGTCGAAAAATTACCGTCACCAAAACTCCAGCCGTAGTTGATAATGTTTCCGGTGGAAGCATCGGTAAACGAAGAAGTAATGCCTTCACAAACCGGAGAAACAGAAAAATCAGCCACCGGTTTCGGATTTACAGTAACTGTCTGTATGGCTGTATCGGCACAATTATCGGCTGTGGCTACCACTAAAACTACATTGTAGGTACCTGCTGAAGCATAAGTATGTGAAGGGCTTTGCTGGGTTGAAAACTGTGTGTCGCCAAAACCCCAACCGGTACTGGCAATAGCACCGGTAGAAGTGTTATTGAATTGCACAGCGCTTGGGTAACAAACATTAGCGGTGGTGAACGAAGCCGTTGGACTTGTGTTAACCGTCACCGGTTTCTGAATGGTGTCCGAACAGTTTCCTGAATTGATGGCGATAAGCGTGGCGGTATAACTTCCTCCTGCTGCATACGCATGCAAAGGATTTTGAACGGTATCTGAACTGCCATCACCGAAATCCCAGTTCCACCCAACCACACCACCGGTAGAAGCATCGGTAAAATTGGTGTTAGTGCCCGCACATGCAACATTCGCTGTAAAGTCTGCCACCGGTAACTGCTGAACAGTAATAGGAACGGTAACCGCATCGGTGCAACCGGTAACAGAGGTAACGGTGAGGGAAACATTAAAGTTGCCGGTGCTGGTAAAACTGTGCGTGGGGTTTTGTGTGTTGGCAGTTCCGCCATCGCCAAAGTCCCAGGCGTAGGTAGAAACGCTTCCACCGGAAACAAGGGTAGTAGTGCTGGCAAATGTGGTGATTACACCGGTGCAGGCGTTGTTATACGTAAACGATGCCGTGGGAATACTTACCGGTTGCTCGGGACTGATAACAATAGCATCGCAGGTGGTTTGGGGTTGGGTATTGGTGCCGGTAGCTCCGGACTGCATACCACTTTGACCGCCACTACCCGGGCTGCCACCATTCACATTTACGGTGCCGGCAAATGTGTTTGCTTTGCACCAGCGCAACTTAACGCGGCCTCCTGCTCCTCCCCCACCGCCTTCTTTATCATCGCTGTCACCACCGTTGCCGCCACTGGCGCGGATGGTAGCTGAACCTCTTATATAATCTCCTTCAAGGAGCACACCACCACCGGAGCCGCCACCGGCTGCTTCGGAAGAGTTTCCGCAACAACAGTTCTGCGCATTTTGTCCGCGGACGTTAATTGTTCCATTAACATCTACTGAACTTCCTATCAGCGAAATAGCACCGCCACCGGCTGCGGTAGGTCCGCAGTCAGAACCTCCACCACCGGAGCCCATATCTATATCTGCTCCGTTAGGTGTGCCATAAGCCGATGAAACACTGCCGCCTCCCGAGCCACCTACGCCCCCATAGCTTCCTCCGCTTCCTCCCTTGCTACCGCCACCGTTGGTGCCGGCACCCGGCCCTGCCTGAGGGCCATAACCGCGGTTGTCGGCATTATAGGTTCCGTTGTAAATTATTCTGCGGGCGCGTAAAACAAGCGGGGCACCGGTAGGTGCATTAATGGTTGCTCCGTTTACTTCTATCCAGTCGGCTGTAATGGTTCCCGATAAAGCCTGAGTACCGGTAATGGTTTGAATGTTCGGAAACAAAACGGTTTGTGCCGAGGCACCGGCAGCAGCTCCCGGATTTCCATAATACATATACAGCGTAATGCTGCCTCCGTTGGGAATGCCGGGGAGAGCCACCCATATATGCGTGTTGGCCGTGTTAATGCCCGATTCAATCCAGTAGTTGCGGTAGTTGCCGCAGGTGTTGTAAACAAAGCGGATGTCGTTGCCGTTGGCCTGCATTTTTCCTGCACCTATGGGCACTGCTGTATTGATGACAAACAAAGTGGACTGTGCCGGAATATTGGCACCGGTGGAATTGGAAACCGTAATACGAACCACATAGTCCCAACCATTAAAGGGGCAGCATAAACTTGCCGGTTGAGCGATAGTGCTTTGAATGGTAAAAAGCTGAGCAAGGAGCACTACTGTCAGGAAGTAGATATTCTTCATAGCTTAACAGGTTATTTTGTGTCTGCCTGTAAAGATGGAAGATTTTTTGGTTTGGTTGTTCTGTGCTTAGCACAAAGTTAACGGGGCTGTTTACAATCCGCCCTTCCGAATCATAAATATGAAAGAACTGCGTTGTTACTTCGAAACCGCTTATGAATACTAAAGTGCAGTCCTTTCTTAACTACATTGAATTCGAAAAACGATACTCGAAGCACACCCTTGAATCGTATAGCAACGACCTGCTGCAGTTTGAAAATTTCCTGAAACCTTACGAAAAGGAAACTCAGCAGGCATCGCATATTGATGTGCGCAACTGGATGGTGAGCATGATGGAGCAGAAGATTACCCCGCGCAGTATTAACCGGAAGATTTCGGCACTGCAATCGTTCTACAAATTTCTGATGCGGAAAGGCGAACTGAAAAAGAACCCGCTGGCGAAGGTGCAAACACCAAAGACCAGTAAACGCCTGCCGGTGTTCGTAGAACTACCGGGTATTGAAAAGCTGTTGACGCAGGTCGAGTTTCCGGAAGGGTACGAAGGGGCGCGGGACAGAATAATTATTGAACTGTTTTACGGCACCGGTATGCGGAGGAGCGAGCTGATGAATTTGAAAGAGACGGATTTTGATTCGTATAGCTCGCAAGTAAAGGTGCTGGGCAAGGGCAACAAGGAGCGGATTATCCCTATCCATATGCGACTGACAACCGCTGTTAAAACTTTTATAGAAGAGAAAAAGAAAGCCGTGCCTGAGCAGCAGGGAAATTTTTTGATTGTAAACCCCAACGGAAAGAAACTGGATGCGGGAACCGTTTACCATTGCGTAAACAAATACCTGAATCTGGTAACTACGGTTGACAAGAAAAGCCCACATACCCTGCGCCATACTTTTGCCACCCACCTGATGAACAACGGTGCCGACATTAATGCCGTAAAAGAACTGCTGGGCCATGCCAGCTTAGCCGCCACTCAGGTTTATACCCACAATACGATTGATAAGCTGAAGAATATTTACAAGCAAGCGCATCCGAAGGCGTGAGAGATGAGAGGATGAGAGGATGAGAGGATTAGCAGATGAGCAGATGAAATACAATAGGCAAAGAGCAAAATCCCAAAAGGCAAGAAATAGAAAAGCCTTCCGGGGAGCTTTGAAGAGCCAAAAGTTTGGGTTCTTCCATTTCCACCTGAGCAGGAAAATTATTTTTTCATAAACGGAAGCAGCTGCAAAAGTTGGTGGTAAGAATAATGTCGGCTTCGGGATAGCGACCAATTTTGTATTCTTTCATTATGGAGAGTATAAACGTAAAATATCCTCCTGCGTTTCTCTTCGCGGGACGCTACCGACCGCAGGAGGCACAACAGCCTGTTCACAATTCGCGAATTGCGAATTACAAAAGACCTGATCTTACTGCCCACAGTTTAAGGTCGAAGAACATGAAACGTGTCTTTAATTCTTTTTCGAGAGGCATTGCGTAATACTCTCTTTCCTGTTGTGCAGTAGAGAAAACAAACTGAAACTCGTTTTTGATGTAGTAGTTAACCGGCTTTTCCGTATTGTAAGCGTCCACCAATAAAAAGCGACAACGGTTACCTTCTTCGATAAGGCACATTGCTTTTATTGTGTTCATCAACTGTTTGCCAATGCCCTTACCCTCGTATTTTATTGCTACGCCCAATCTACCGATAAGAGTTGCGGGATAGGATTTCATACCCTTTGCATGCGGAATGTGTTCCCTTACTTTCTTTTTCCGGCTGTTAGGGAGGTCATCGGTGCGGATGCTATCGTTAGACATAGTAAAGGCACAAACCACATCACCTGTTTGAATATGTGTAAAAAAGAAAGTTTCGCCTAAGAGTTCCTCCTGATACTTAATAGCATCTTTAGCGAAGAACTCGTTAAGGTCGGGATTGTCGCAAAAAAAGTTGCTAATAAGACTGGATGAAGTTAAACGATGCAGCGAACAGTCGTCCTTCAGCGAAATCATTTTTGGGCTTTGTAGTTTGCCAGTATCGCTTTAGTATCGGCAATAGAGCGGCTGATGCTTGCTTTGGTTTCTTTGGTTTTACCTTTAGCCAGCAGGGAATTAAAGTGCGAAGCAGCCTTGCCTTTTAATACGGGAGTTCTTTTAATTGCTATTGCCATAACGATTGCAAATATAAGCAGTTTTGTTTACATAGTTTATACGAAAGGATGGGAGAAGAAGTTAATGGCAACGGAGCGTTTACTTTTTGTGCGGTAGGTATTCGCAGGATTAAAAATCCTGATTATCTGTAAGTTCGACATTCCGGAACAGCGGGGCAGTCGTAAACTTTTCTTATTATTGTACCTAAAGATTACAGACACACAACTGTCGCCCCATTTATTTAGCCAACAAATTAATTATATGAAGAAACATTTCTATTCTACAGTAATAGCTGTGTACATGCTAACTGTCATCAATGCGCAAGTTCCTCAACTTGTAAACTATCAGGCTGTTGCCCGAAACAACTCTGGTGCAATTCTACAGAACGCCAATATATCGGTGCAGTTTAGTTTGCATGATGGCACTGCAACCGGTGCTGTAGTTTACCGCGAACAGCATTCTGTCTTTACTAATCAATTCGGTATTTTTTCAGTAGTGGTGGGAGGCGGAACCGTTGTACAGGGAACATTCAATGGCATTAACTGGGGGACTGGAGCAAAATATTTACAAGTTGAGTTTGACCCTAATGGCGGCTCCTCTTATACAGACATGGGCACTTCACAATTGGTAAGTGTACCGTATGCCCTTTATGCCGCTAATTCACCTGCGGGTGCAACTGGCCCTACGGGTGCGGCAGGAAATGACGGGGCTACAGGGCCAACAGGGCCGCAAGGCCCTGCCGGTTCGACCGGGGCGGATGGCTCCACCGGTCCAACAGGAGCACAGGGTGCCACGGGAGCCACTGGTTCAGGTGGTGGGGCAACCGGAGCAACAGGCCCCACAGGCCCAACAGGAGCAACCGGCTCTGGTGGAGGGGCTACCGGAGCCACAGGCCCTACAGGGCCAACCGGGGCAAATGGTTTAAACGGAACAATGGGAACTACCGGCCCTACAGGTGTGCAGGGCGCCACAGGCCCAAGCGGAGTAACCGGACCTACCGGTAATACCGGTGCTACCGGTGCCGGAGGTGGTGCTACCGGAGCCACAGGCCCTACAGGGCCAACCGGGGCAAATGGTTTAAACGGAA
>CAZBPG010000003.1:110845-113179 GCA_964493695.1 uncultured Chitinophaga sp.
CAATGGGAACTACCGGCCCTACAGGTGCGCAGGGCGCCACAGGCCCAAGCGGAGTAACCGGACCTACTGGTAATACCGGTGCTACAGGTGCCGGAGGTGGTGCTACCGGAGCCACAGGACCTACAGGGCCAACCGGTCCAAATGGCATTGCAGGTACTACCGGTGCAACAGGGGCTGCCGGTGTCAATGGGTCAACAGGACCTACCGGCCCAACTGGTCCAACAGGTGCTACAGGGTTTCTTTCTGCCGGTTCGGCAGCGGGCAACACACCCTACTGGAACGGTACCTCATGGGTAGTTAGCAGCAGCAATATTTTCAACAATGGTGGTAATGTAGGGATTGGAACAACCCCTGGCAGCAGGTTAGATGTTTTGGCGGGAGGAACGCGAACAGGTGCGCATGCTATAAATCAAACTTTGTATGTAACAGGAACATTAGGAGCCGGCAGCACAGGTCCTGCGGCAGGCAACATTGAATTTAAGCATAATAATGGCACACAAGGTATAGGTTTTGGTTATAATACTATCTACGAAACAGGAAGCACTACAAATGTTGAATTGAATATTTTGTCAAAAGGCACCAGTCCCATTACCTTAAATGCCTATCCATACAGCACTGGTAATGTGGGTATAAACACTACTGCACCAAGTGCTAAACTGCATATTAATGGCACAGTACGTTTAGAAAACCTTACCGGCACCGGTAACATAGTTGGTATAGACGCCAGTGGAAACCTTTCTCGTACAACTGCTTCGGGTGGCAGCACAGATTGGACTATTACCGGAAATACAGGAACTACATCGGGAACTAACTTTGTAGGGACTATTGATTCACAAGCGTTAGACATACGCACAAACAACATACTCCGCGCGCGTATTTCCACTAAAGGGCAAATTCAAATCTATAACACAGGTCGTTCATTATTTATTGGAGAATCGGCAGGTAGAAATGAAGACCTTGCATTTAGAGAAAATACCCTTGTTGGATATAGAACGGGATATAATGTGACTTCTGGCGACAGGAACGTTGCTTTAGGGCCTTACTCTTTATATTTTAATACAACAGGTTCAAACAACACAGCTATTGGCTACGGCACTCTGGAAAGTAACCTCGCTGACAACAACACTGCTGTAGGCTACCGCGCTATGGAATCAACTACTACGGGCGGAGATAATACAGCATTGGGTTACAATAGTCTGGATTTAAATCAAGATGGCTATCAAAATACTGCCATTGGATATGAAGCTTTATATTCTTCAACCTCTGCTGATGGAAATACAGCAACTGGATGGCGTAGTTTGTATTCTAATACCACAGGCGAGCATAATGCAGCCTTTGGTATGCAGGCACTAACAGCCAATACTACCGGTCGTTTTAATACCGGTATTGGCGATGGAGCTTTGTTTTCAAATACTACAGGAGTTTTTAATACCGCTTTAGGTTACCATGCGCAGTATTCCAATAACACTACAAGCGACAATACGGCCGTAGGCTATAAAACTTTAGAGAACTCTACCGGAAACGATAACACCGCAGTAGGCTCAAATGCTTTGGCTGGTAATACTACTGGTGTAAATAATACGGCTGTTGGTAGTGATGCTTTGGTAAACAATACGGGTGGTATTTATAATACGGCTTTAGGACGGAATGCACTATTGAGCAACCAAACCGGAGGTGATAATACCGCTGTGGGAAGGGCAGCATTAGATGCGAATACTACCGGTAACGGTAATACAGCAATTGGAGAGGATGCATTAGATAACAACACCACCGGAACCTACAACACAGCCATAGGTATGGGTGCAGGAGTAACTACAGCCAGTTTAACTAAAGCAACGGCAATAGGCTACAATGCACGTGTAGCTGCAAGCAACTCATTAGTGTTAGGAGGTACGGGAACGAGTGCTGTTAACGTAGGTATTAATACTACTACACCTACCGCCCGTTTTCATAACAATGGCACTGTCCGTTTTGAAAACTTAACTGGTTCTGGTTCATATGTTGGTATAGATGCCAGCGGTAATTTATCTCGAGCAGCTGGTACGGGAGGAGCTACCGGACCAACAGGGCCTACCGGTGCTACCGGTGCAGGTGGTGGAGCTACCGGACCAACCGGACCTACGGGTGCTACCGGTGCAGGTGGTGGAGCCACAGGGCCAACAGGTCCTACAGGCCCGGCAGGTGTTTATACGGCAGGTCAGGGGATAGTTATTGCCGGTAATGTTATCAGCGCTCCGGGTGGCGGTGGCGGTGCGGTACCGTATTTAATACAGGATACCGATGGCGATACTTACTTAATAACCAAATAAAAAACCACCGAAAATAACTACTGGT
>CAZBPG010000004.1:0-17310 GCA_964493695.1 uncultured Chitinophaga sp.
CTTCCTCTAAAACAAAAAGCCGTCTCAAATTGAGTTTTGAGACGGCTTCTTTTTTTGTTGAGAGATTGTTTTGGTCAGCGATCAACAACAGCAGAGGACGAATGTCTCAGCCCTCTGTGGAAGCTACAACGGGCAAGGAGAAATGTCTCAGCCTTCTGTGGAAACCACAACCGGTAAGGACGAATATCTCAGCCCTCTGGGGAAACTACAACAGGCAGGGACGAATGTCTCAGCCCTCTGTGGAAGCTACAACGGGCAAGGAGGAATGTCTCAGCCTTCTGTCGAAGCCACAACTGGTAAGGACAAATGTCTCAGCCTTCTGTGGAAACTACAACAGGTAAGGACGAATGTCTCAGAAACCCCGAAAGGGTTTCAAACCCTTTCGGGGTTGCAGTTAGAGGTGAGTGCGCTCACCACCGGTATCTACTTTATAGAACTAAAAAGCAGCGATGCGGTGGTGCGGAAAAGGTTTGTGAAGATGTAACCGTCAATGACGCTCTCGCATACACACAACGTTTCTTCTTAAAATCCTGTCTATCCACAGGGGCAATTTTTTATTTTCCTCAAAATGGTAACTTCCGCTTTTAAGCTCAAAAAACCTGATAACAAGAAACAATTATTGAAATGAGAAAACTCTACTTCTGCTTGTTCTTTACTTTTCTTGCCGCTCAAGCATTTTCGCAAAATTATACCGTGCTGGGCAGTGCTTCTTCTTACAGCGGCTGTAATTGCTTTCAGCTTACGCCCGATGCCGATGACCAGGCAGGCGCTATTTTTCAGAACCAAACCCTGAACCTTAATAACTCGTTCGATTTTACTTTTAATGTTTTTTTAGGTTGTAACGGTGGCGGTGGTGCCGATGGAATTGTATTTGTGCTTACCTCTAACCCCAACGGCTTAGGTAACCAGGGCGAGGGTATGGGTTATGCAGGAGGTAACCAGCCGTATTCGTTTGCCGTGGAGTTTGATACCTGGCAAAACGGCAATGCCGGTGACCCGGGAGCTGACCACATAGGCATTAACTCGGGCGGGTTATACAGCCACAATACAGCCGGTGCCGTACCGGCACTTACCAGCGGGGCTATTATTGATGATTGTGCCTGGCATACGGTGCGGGTAGTGTGGGATGTAAACACTAATACTTTCTCGGTTTATTTTGACGGGGTGCTTCGTCAGCAGATAATTGTTCCGAATATGGTAGGCAGTTATTTTGGCGGCAACCCTATTGTAAACTGGGGCTGGAGCGGTGCCACCGGTGGAGGAAGTAACCAGCAGATTGTTTGTGTGCTTAGTACCTCTAACTGGGTAGCAGGAGTAAACTACCAGAGTTGCAGCCCTACTATGCAGTTTACCGATATTTCAACAAGTAACGTAGGGGCTATTCAATCGTGGGCCTGGGATTTTGGAGACGGCACTACCTCTACTTTGCAGAACCCTTCGCACACGTATGTGTCTAACGGTACCTTCAATGTATCGCTTACCATTACCGGTGTAAACGGTTGTGCCAATACTTACACTCATGCGGTGGTTATAGCAGCGCCTATATCGCTGGCACCTACTATAGTTCCTCCGCCATGCAATGGCGGAACCAACGGAAGTGTAACGGTGGCGGCATCCGGTGGCTTTGGTGTAAGTGCCGGTTATGGAGGCTATACGTACAATTGGAACAGCGGTGCGCAGCAAGGTCCTACCTGGGCAGTAGGTGCGGGAACGTACACGGTTTCTGTTACCGATGGGGTTTGTAGTATTACCGCTCAATACACGGTTAATCAGCCACCGGCATTAACGGCCACTACTTCGCATACTGATGCACCTTGCGGAAGCAACGGTACAGCTACGCTTACCGCCAGCGGAGGAACACCGCCTTACGTGGGGGTGAACTGGGCCGGAACAGCAGGCGTTTCGGGCAGCCCGGTTTCTATGCCGCCCGGTACCTGGATTGCCGACTTTCACGATGCGAATGGCTGCTCTGCTCTTTTACAATATACAGAAACGATTACTGCGCTGCCCTGCGGTATAACCTCTACGGTAACCAGTACTAACGTAAGTTGTTTTGGCGGAAGTGACGGAAGTGTAACGCTGCTGGTAACCGGAGTAGTAGGTGCACCGGTAATTACCTGGAACCCCGGAGGCATACCCGGTGGTAACGGGGCTCCGCTTACCGGTTTAACAGCCGGCACCTATACCTATAGCTTCAGCGATAATATACCGTCTCATACTTTTTCGGGCAGTATTACCTTAACCCAGCCGGGAGCAGCTATGGCGGCCAGCATAACTACCATTGATATGTCCTGTGCCAATACCAACGATGGACAGGCGTTAGTTTCTATAACTTCGGGAGGCACTTCGCCTTTTAATTATACATGGAGTCCTGCTCAAGCCAACAATCCTTTGGCATCGCCTTTAAGTGCCGGTGCTATCAGTGTAACGGTAACCGATGCCAGTGGCTGCACTGCTACGGCCACCGGAACCGTTACCGGTCCGCCAACGCTCACACTTAACGTTACCAGTGTAGATGACAGTTGTTATCAATCGGAAACCGGAAGTGCCACAGCTAACGCCACCGGAGGCAATCCGCCTTTTACTTATTTCTGGAGCAACATTTCTTCGGCACAAACTAATTTAAGTTTAGGTACAGGCACCTATACCGTAACCGTTACCGACAGCCGGAATTGCACCATTACGGGTAGTGCTACTATCAATCAGCCCACTCCGTTTACGCATACGCCATTATCTCCTTCACATATCAATTGCTTTGGTGCAGCCACCGGTGCTATTGCTACATCCGCATCGGGAGGAATACCGGCTTATACGTATACCTGGAGCCCGTCCGGCACCGGTAACAACCCTACCGGTTTAACGGCAGGGCAATACAACGTTACTATTGCCGATGCAAACAACTGCACTATACTCGACAGTGTTGTGCTTACTCAACCGGCTACGGCCTTAACGGTTACTACCTCGCACACCGATGTTACCTGCAACGGAGGGTCAGATGGAACGCTCACCATAAACATAAGCGGAGGAACTCCGACTTATACCTTTCTCGGAAACATAGTTCCTGCGGGAACAACCGTTATTCCTAATCAGGCAGCCGGTACTTATGCCGGAAATGTTTTAGACGGTAACAACTGCACTGTGGCAGTTTCAGAAACCATTGCCGAGCCTGCTGCGCTGGTTCTTGGCGAACAACATATAGATGCTCTTTGCTTTGGCGGAACACAAGGCTCTGTTGATTTAACTATTGGCGGAGGCACTTCGCCTTATACTTATGCCTGGAGTAATGGGGCAACTACAGAAGATTTAACCGGTATTACAGCAGGTACTTATACCGTAACTACCACTGACGCAAGTTTGTGTACCGCCACTATCAGCGCAACCATTACAGAACCGGCAGCACCGGTAATGACGATTGCCGTTACAAATGTCAGT
This sequence comes from uncultured Chitinophaga sp., assembly GCA_964493695.1. Lineage (GTDB taxonomy): Bacteria > Bacteroidota > Bacteroidia > Chitinophagales > LD1 > Bog-950. Next base: position 3,433 of record CAZBPG010000004.1, read on the forward strand.
TGCTTTGGCGGGAACGGAAGTGCAACAGCTACTCCTTCGGGTGGTAATGCACCATTTAGTTATTTGTGGAGCGGAGCCGGTGGCACTACCGGACAAACGGTAACTAAGCCGGCCGGTAGTTACACAGTAACTGCTACAGATGCCAGCACCTGTCAGCAAACTGCATCGCTTACCATTACGGAACCTGCGGCTGTTACCATAGCAGAAATACATACCGACCTGCAGTGTTTTGGCGATGCCGATGGGGATATAACATTAACCCCGAGCGGAGGCACCGGTCCGAATTATACTTATGCGTGGAGTATACCGGGCAGTACCAATATGCAGGTGCTGCTTGTGGCCGGAACTTATGATGCTACGGTAACTGACCAGGCGACCTGCACGGCAACAATCAGTGTTACACTGACGGAGCCTACTCAACTCTCTATTAATATTCAACAGTCTTCCATCTCCTGCTTTGGTGCTAATGATGGTTCTATTACCATAACAACTTCAGGGGGAACATTGCCTTACACCTATACCTGGAACCCGAATGTTACTACCACTAACTCCGCTTCAAGTTTAGGACCGGGTAATTACGCCATTACTATCAGCGATTTCAATAATTGCAGTATCAACCCGAATATTACATTGACCGAACCGTCACAACCGCTTTCGGTTACCCCTTCGCAAACCGATTTGACCTGTTTTGAAAGTGCTGACGGTACTGCATCGGTTATTGCCAACGGAGGAACAGCTCCTTACGCTTTTGCCTGGGGACCGAATGTGAGTACTACTTTTTCAGCCACCGGATTAGCTGCCGGAAATTATGATTTAACCGTAACGGATAACAACGGTTGTACCGTGAACAATCTTTTTGTCATTACCCAGCCAACTCAACTTACTACATCAGAAACCCATGTAAATGTTCTGTGCAGCGGCAACACCACCGGTTCAATAGATATAACAGCCACCGGAGGAGCACCGGGCTATGCGTATACATGGACTCCGAACGTAAGTACCACTAACACTGCTACCGGTGTAGGTGCGGGTTTGTATAGCGTAATAGTTTCGGATACTAACGCGTGTACAGCGATGCAAACAGTTACTATAACTGAGCCGCCATTGCTTACGCTTGCCACTACACCTACAGCAGTGCTATGCTTCGGCACTGCCACAGGTATTATAAATTCAACCCCTAATGGCGGTGTTCCGAATTATACTTTTTCAGCAACAGACGGAGTGAACACATTTAATTCCTCTACCGGTCAGTTCAGTAGTCTTATAGCAGGGACTTACGGAGTGGTGGTAACAGACCAAAATGCCTGCACGGCTACCTCAACTGCCATTGTAACTGAGCCGGTAGTGCTGGCAAATGTTACCGATGTGGTTCCCGCCACCTGCTATCACTATTCGGATGGAAGCGTTACAGTTACTCCTTCGGGAGGTACTCCTGCTTATAGTTTTTCAATTTCAAGCGGTGAGACTAATTCTACGGGAACTTTCAATGGATTGAGTGCCGGTACATATACAGTCACCGTAACCGACTTTAACGGATGTTCGCTGTCGAATGTTGGAACTGTTACCGAACCGGATTCAGTAACACTGTCGGTTACGCCAACACCTGTAGAAGTAAAACTGGGGAATACTTTGCAGCTAAGTACTACTACAAACACCACCGGTTCTGTTACTTACGACTGGAGCCCGAAGTTTGGTTTAAGCTGCTACGATTGCGCCAACCCCGTGTTTGATGGAATTTATTCGCAACCGTATAATGTAATAGTGACTACATCGGCAGGATGCACCGGAACTGCACAGTTTGAGGTAACGGTTATTCCGAACTACGATGTATTTATTCCGAATGCTTTTACGCCCAATGGCGATGGCGTGAACGACTTTTGGCAAATCTTCGGCAATATGCCGGCCATTAAGCAAATTGAAGTAATGGTGTTTAACCGCATTGGCGAAAAGGTTTTTGAAAGCACGGATATCAACTTTGCATGGGACGGTTCTTATCAGGGAAAACATTCTCCTCCGGGTGTTTATAGCTATGTTGCCAAATTTGTATGGCTTAACAATCACAGCGATGCCCGATACAAAGGAACAGTCACCTTACTTCATTAGAAATACAAACCCTTCCACACCGGGAGGGTTTTTTATTTTTGCTCTGCAATGTCAATTATGGAAGAAATGGAAGTAGAGAAAAAGGATTACGCCACTATACAGCTAAAGCCCCGGGGACCGGTAACTATTACCGGTAACTTTGAGGTGATAATGGAAGACGGAACTGTTTTAGAAAAACGTGAAAAAGTTTCTATTTGCCGCTGTGGTATGAGCCGGAAAATGCCGATTTGTGATGGCGCCCATAAAGCGCTTGCGGCTATTTTATAATGAGTTGATAATGGAAGAAACTAAACAACAGGAGCAGAGTAATTGGAAAAGGTGGTTCAAGCGAATAGGGATGATTGGTTTTCTTTTTTTTCTGATTAAGGGATTGCTTTGGATCGGTGTGGCGGTGTTTGTCGGTAAGGCACTGTTCGATTAACGGGGTTATTCTCAGAAAGAACTCTTCTTCCCGTTCAGGTATTCTTTGTAAACCTCTCGGACAATCCCATCGCCCAAACCGACTTTTGGAATAAATATTTTCTCTGCCTTTAGCCATTGCATAATGGTTACAAAAATTTCACCGGCAGGAACAATTACATCGGCACGGTCAGGATTTAAATCGAATTTCTTGATGCGGTCGTCAAAACTATACTCCTTTAACTCTTCCACAATGTCATTCAGTTTATCAAAGGTGAGCGGCTTGTCGGTTTTTAGTTGAGCCATTTTTGAAATTCGGTTAATGTTTCCACCGGAACCAATCATGCTAACTTCGCGCATGCGAAGTGTTTTTGTATGCAGCCAGTCTTTCATTTTTTTCCACTCGGCCTTCGAAACTGTTTTTTGCAGTAACCGGATGGTGCCAATTTTAAAAGATTTTGCTGCGTCTACTTTTCCGTTTTTGAAAACGGTTATTTCTGTGCTGCCCCCGCCCACGTCCACAAACACACAATTCTTCGCCATTTTTTCACGCACCGCTTTCTGACTGTTGAAAATGATATGTGCCTCGGTGTTTCCGGTAATGAGTTCAATGTTGATACCCGTTTCTTTTTTTATGCGTTTAATAATTTGCGCACCGTTGCTTGCTTCGCGCATGGCTGATGTAGCACAACCCTTGTAATGCAGTACACTGTTAGCCCGCATGATGTGTTTAAACCCAATCATGGTATCTACCAATTGGCGAACAGTAATTTCAGGAATGTTGTGATTGCGAAACGCATTGCCGCCAAGGCGAACGGGTACACGAATCAACGCACTTTTTTTGAAGATAGGTCCTTCGCCATTTTGCAAAACGTTTTCAATCAGTAAGCGAACTGAGTTGGAACCTATGTCAATGGCCGCAAAACGCTTAATCTCCAAGAGGAAGAAATTTTTCGAAAATTACCTCATGGACTATAAAGTTTATAGGTGAGTTTTCAACCACAAAATGTGGATGCAGGTAACCGGCAGTGCCGGTGGGTTCGGAAATTACTTTTTAAGGTAGCTGTAGATACCTTCCTGTGATCTGACTTTTCGCTTATTCACAGAAATGCGGTGCTCATTTTTCTGTTGTGGATCAATGACTCTTGCCTTTACGTTGTCGCTCCATTGTATCTCCATAATGTCCCAGAGTTCCTTCTGAATTTTTTTGTCATAGATCGGGCAGCTAACCTCAATTCGTGAATCTAAGTTTCGGGTCATCCAGTCGGCTGAAGAAAAGAAACACAGGGGTTCGCCTTGATTTTCGAAAAAGAAAATGCGCGAATGCTCAAGGTATTTATCTACTATGCTAATCACCTCAATGTTTTCACTCATGCCTTCTACACCTGCAATAAGGGCGCAAATTCCGCGTACAATAATTCTGATTTTTACCCCGGCATTGGATGCTTTATAAAGCTGCTCAATCATTTCCTCATCTACTAGGCTGTTCATCTTTAAAAAGATGGAAGCCCGTTTGCTTTTTCGTGCATGGTCAATTTCATTTTCTATGAGGCGCAGAAATTTTTTTCGGGTGCTGAGCGGAGAAAGAATCAAGTGTTTGAATGAGTGCACTTTATAGTTGCGTTCAAAAAACTCGAACGTATGTTCTACTTCGTTTGTAATTTTTGTGTCACCGGTGAACAAGGCATCGTCAGAATAAACCTGCGAAGTAGATTCATTGTAATTGCCGGTAGTAATGTTGGCATAGCGTATATTCTTTCCGCTTTCCGTTCGTGAAATCAAGCAGAGTTTTGAGTGGACTTTTAAACCCGAAACCCCGTAAATTACCTGAATCCCTTCATCCTGTAACTGCTTTGCCCATCGGATATTGGCTTCTTCGTCAAAACGTGCCTGCACCTCTACCACCGCTATTACGTGCTTGCCGTTTTTTGCCGCATTGATAAGCGCATTAATTACTTTCGAATTGCGGGCTACGCGGTACAGGGTAATTTTTATTGACTTTACATTCGGATCAATAGCAGCTTCGCGCAGCCATTCAATAAAGTGTGAAAAGGCCTGATACGGATAGTGAAGCATCACATCCTGTTTTTTGAAAACTTCGAAGTAGCTTTTATTAAACGGAAGGAGGGGATGAGAGAGCGGCTTCTGTTTTTCGTACAACAGATTCTTGGCGCCTACTTTTGGGAAATTCATAAAGTCTTTGAAGTTGTGGTAGCGACCACCGGGAATCAGGTTGTTTAAATCCTGCATTTTCATCTTCGACTTTAAAAAATCAAGGAGGTCTTTCGGAATGCTGTTATCATATACAAAGCGAACGGGGTTACCCTTCTGGCGCGCTTTTACACTTTTCGAAATTTTGTCAATAAAGCTTTGCGAAATATCATTGTCAATATCTAACTCGGCATCGCGGGTAACTTTAATGGTAAACGCTTCAATTTTTTTAAACTGAAAAGTGGCAAATACCTCAGGGAGGTTATAGCGGATAATATCATCAAGCAGAATGATGTACTGGTTCTGGTTTTGTGAGGGAAGAATTACAAACCGGTCGGTGGAATCTGAAGGAACTTCTACTAATGAATACTGTTTGCTTTTGCCATTCATTAAACGGATAGCCAGATAAATCACCTTATCCTTTAAATAAGGAAATTGCTTTACCTGGTTCAACATTATAGGCACAAGCGCAGGACGAACATGTTCATCGAAATAACCCTTTACAAACTCTCCTTGTGCTTTGGTAAGTTGTGTTTCGTTGATGATAAAAACATTGTTACGCTTTAGCTCCTGTTGTACAGCGTTGTAAATTTCATCAAATTGCTTTCCCTGTTTTACTACTTCATCGTGAACTTGTTGTAACACCCTCCTGGGCTTGTTGTGATAGACATCCTTCGCTCTTTTCCCCAATTCGGAAATACGTTTTACGGTAGCTACACGAACACGGAAAAACTCATCCTGATTGTTACTGAAGATCCCCAGAAACCGCAGGCGTTCAAGCACAGGTACGGTAGGGTCAGCCGCTTCCTGCAGCACGCGCTTGTTAAACGAAAGCCAACTTATCTCTCTGTTGATGAACTTTAACTTCTTCGGCATAAACACTCTCTTTCACATAGGCAGGTGAATCACTAAAATAGAAGAATCGGTGAAAGGAACTAAGGATTGTAATATGAGTCACACAGATTTAACCTAAAATTCATATCCAGATGCCGTTTGCCAGCCGGTGTTTGAGGTGGCCACGACAATCTTTTTTTACAGCGCATGACTCAACAGCCAACAGAAGCGCAGACAGCAGGATAAGGAGAAGGACTTTACCGGTTTTCATGACAATTACTGAACGCGGTATTTAACCTTAAATTGTTTTGGGCGTAAGAAAATAGCGGAATTTGCAGGGCGTTGTTTTGTAAATTTCCCAATCCTCACTTTCAAATTCGAGCCATACTACACCGGTGGTAGGCACTTCATCTATCTTGTTTTCAAGGAACTGGTTGGCAAAATCAGTAATAGAAGGATTGTGGCCAATGAGAACAAGGGTTTTGACTTTTGCATCAGTTTCCCGAATTACCTGCATGTATTCTTCAGCCGATGATTCATAGATTCTTTTTTCGAGGAGAATGTTATGGTAATCGAATTTTAGTTTTTCATAAAAGTACTCTGCGGTTTGCAGGGTGCGAAGTGCCGGGCTGCAAATAATCAGGTCGGGATGGAGTTTTAACTTTTTGAGTTTCTCTGCCATGTTTTTGGCATCACCGGTTCTGTCTTTTTTAAGCGGGCGGTCAAAATCAGGGAGAGATAAGTCGCCCCAACTTGATTTGGTATGGCGAATCAGGATTAGTTCACGGTTCATTAACACAAAGTAATTACTTTCGTTACTTATTATGAAACGCGCTCCTTTTATACAGAAAATTTTTGCTTTTGCCTTAACGGCAATTGTGCTGTATACCGTTTCGGTGCGCGAAGTGCATTACCTGTTTTCGCAGCATGAAGCACGCGAGCATTGTGAGAACCACCTGCATGGTGAAGGGCACCATGAGGATTGTTCGGTCTGCAAGTTTGATGTTTCCTTTTTTACAGATGGGGTTTCTGTAAGGCATACCTCTCCTTTAGCTTTTGCAGGTGAAAAGGTGGTTTGTGTTTACCAACCGTTCATTACTAATTCACATCTCTCTTTTCCATCTCTTCGAGGCCCACCGGTTTTGGTTTAAGAATTTCTCTCAGCGCGTTTTTACGTGCTTAGTTCTATTTATTATCTTCTTAAATCTGATGCAATGAAAAATGTTTTGTTGCTGTTGATGTGCATTTTTGCATCAACAGCATATTCACAGATAAATTTGAGCGGAACTATCTCCGACAAAGCTACCAGCGAAAAGCTGGAAAGTGCGGCTGTTACTATTCCAGAGTTAAAACGCGGTACCGTTACCGATGTAAACGGGAAATTTTCATTCAGCAATTTGCCCAAAGGAAATTACTTGCTCAACATAAAATATGTGGGCTACGCTTCGCTTAATATTCAGTTGAAACTTTACAGCGATACGGTGATAGATATTCCGCTTTCGTTTACGGCTGCTGAGTTAAGCGATGTGATTGTAACCGGAGTTTCCAAAGCGACAGAAGTGAAAGAATCGCCTATCGCCATAACTCTTATCAGCCATAAGGAGCTGGAGGCAACAACAGCCACCAATATTGTTGACGCTATTTCCAGACTGCCGGGCATCTCTTCTATCAACACCGGTGTGGCGGTTTCTAAACCGGTGATACGCGGGCTGGGATACAACCGGGTAGTTACTTTAAACGATGGTTTTAAACAGGAAGGGCAGCAATGGGGCGATGAGCACGGAATTGAAATTGATGAAGTCGGTGTGGGGCGAGTGGAGATTCTGCGTGGCCCAGGCAGTTTGATGTACGGCAGCGATGCCATTGCGGGTGTAATCAATTTTCTTCCGCACGAGCCCATAGCAGAAGGGCGGGTAGCGGTGAATGCCATGTTCAATTACCAGTCAAACAACAATTTGCTTAGTTCCAGTTTGATGAATGCCGGAAATGTAAATGGCTTTAACTGGAACATCAGGGGCAGTAACAAAACTGCCGGTAATTACTCTTCGCGCTACGATGGCAAAGTATGGAATAGCGGTTACAAAGAGTGTAATGTGAACGGTGGTTTTGGAGTAACGAAAAGGTGGGGTTATTCTCATCTTTCGTTCAGTTCGTTTAATCAGCAGCTTGGTTTTAACGAAGGGCTGCGCGACAGCAGCGGCAACTTTCTTTATGATGTGGCAAGCGGTGACAGTATTCTTGCTTTATCTGCCACCGGTAACGGTTTAAAAGGGTATGAAATTTCGGTGCCGTTGCAGCGGGTAAACCACCAGCGGGTTTCTGTTCAGAACAAAATTTTTATCGGACGCGGAAGTTTGCTGGTAAATGCCGGCTGGCAGATGAATGAGCGCAGGGAGTTTGGCGATGTGCAGAACGCAACCGTTGCCGGGTTACACTTTTTGATGCACACCGGCTCGCTCAACCTGCAGTATCATTTACCGGAGATGAAAGAATGGAACACCACCTTCGGTATAAGCGGTATGTATCAGCAGAGCAGGAACAAGGGTGACGAGGTGCTGATTCCCGCTTACAGTTTGTTCGAGTACGGAGTTTTTGGGGTAACACAACGCAGGTTTAAAAAGGTTTTGTTTGAGACCGGCTTGCGTTTCGACCAGCGGTTTTTTCATTCAAAAGGTTTGTATGCTGACAGCCTGCAGCGGTTTACTGATTTGAGAAAAATGTTCTGGAACTTTTCGGGGAGCATTGGCTTGTCATGCAAGGCTGATGAAAGCTGGGTGGTTAAGTTCAACCTGGCCAAAGGTTTCCGGGCACCGGTTACGGCTGAACTTGCTGCTAACGGAGAACACGAAGGCGCTTTTCGTTATGAGTATGGTAACGCTGGTTTAAAACCCGAATCAAGCTATCAAATAGATGCCGGTGTTTCGTATTCGAGCGAGCATGTGAATGTGAATCTGGATGTGTTTGAAAACACTATTCTGAATTACATTTTTGTTCAGAAGCTGAGCAGTATAACCGGTGGCGACAGCCTTATGCCGGGCGAAGACGGAGATTTGATTCCAGCTTTTCAGTTTCGCCAGAACAATGCCTTACTTGCTGGTGCCGAAATTACCATGGACATTCACCCGCACCCTGCCGACTGGCTGCATTTTGAAAACAGCTTTGGTTATGTGTATGCCGTGAACCTGAACCAACCGGACAGTGCGAAGCACCTGCCGTTTACTCCGCCCGCACATTACCGGGGTGAACTGCGGTTTGATGTGCCCAAAACCGGTAATTGGGTGCGTGGTTTGTTTGCCGGTATCCGGTTCGATTATTTCTTTCGCCAGAACAATATACTGCGCGCTGATAATACCGAAACACCCACACCGGGTTATGGTTTGCTGGGTGCCAGTGCGGGGTTTGATTTATATGCTAACGGGAAAACCCGCCTTCGTCAAGGCACTTCGGCAGGTAATACGAAAATTTTCTCGCTGATAGTGGCCTGTGAAAATATAACGAACACCGCCTATCAAAGCCATCTCAGCCGGTTGAAGTATCTGGATGTAAACCCTGCCAGTGGCAGGCAGGGCATCTGGAACATGGGAAGAAACATCAGTGTGAAAATTGTTTTTCCACTGGAGTTTAGTGTGGCGATGGATTGAAGAGCCATTTGGATATATCTAACACAATAATATCGCCCTACCGGTTTGATAACTTGCGTCAGTTTGCAAATAAGCGAAGCAGGAATACATTTGTATTGCTTTGAAGAAGATACTCTCCATGTTTTTAGTGCTTACCATCCTGTTGCAGGTTTTTGTAAATGTGGGTATTGGCGTTTACTATCATCTGAACAAAGCATACATCACCCAAAAACTTTGCGAAAACAAAAACAAACCTGCCCTACACTGTAACGGTCAATGTTATTTGAGCAAGCAGTTAAAGAAGGCTGAAGAGGGGGAACAAAAGCAGGCTCAAAGCATAGCGAAAGAAAAGGAGGAAATCATTTCAAACGAGGTGAAAGCGCTTCCCGGCAATTACTATCCCGCATTTGCGGTTACCATTTTCCGGATTTCAAATACCTGGCTCTATACATCAGATAATGAATATTCCCTGTTGAAACCACCGGTAGCTTAATCAAGTTCTTCCGGTCTGAGTTTAGTCTGACAACATATTGTCTGACTTCAGTCTGATAATCTTCAATTGATTAAACTTTAAAACAAAAATGAAACCGTTAATAATCGTGCTGATGCTCATTGCATCTTTCACGAACGCATACACGCAGGCATGTTGCTGTACAGGCTCGGGAGCCAATTATTCCATACTCCCCAACCTTAACAGGCATGTTATCGGTCTGCGATATACGCACCGCAACTATTTTTCAGAAACGCACAGTTTAAATCCGGTTTTGGATGGAACAAAAACAAACCAGTATCTGAATTCGATCGAGCTTTTCGGTCGTTTTAATCTGAAAGAGCGTTTGCAGCTTTCGGTTTTTATGCCGGTCAATTTTATTCGGCAATCATCGAAAGGAGTAACAGAAAAAGCTGCCGGTTTGGGCGATGCAAGTTTGCTGTTGCAGTACAATGTACTCGACCCATTGCGTTGTAACGGAAAAAAGACGAAGCATCAGTTAAGGTTAGGTGTAGGGACAAAATTGCCAACCGGAGAGTTTAGTATGACAGAAAGGGATATGTTCAATACTAATCTTCAGTTGGGCACCGGCAGTATAGACTTTTTGGTAAGTGCTGTTTATACTTTTCGCTTCAACAATTTCGGGTTTAATACCAGCGCTTCTTACAAACTCAACACAACCAATAACAAGGGCTATCGCTTTGGCGATAAAATACAAGCCGGCCTTAACTTTTTCTATGTGTTTGATATCACAGAAGTTCGGTTAATGCCCACTGCCGGCATCAACTACGAACATCAGTTCAGCAACAAGAAGGATAAAAGAACGCTTGAGTTTACAGGCGGAGATTTTATCACTACGGCTGTTGGGTTCGATGTTTATTACAAGCAATTCGCTTTTTCATCATCGGTAGCTCCCGCTGTGATGAACCGCCTGAACTGGACGGGCGAAAACAAAAACAAGTTCAATTTAGAGGCGGGAATATTTTATAACTTTTCAATAACCAAATCATAAAAACAAAACAAAAATGAAGAAAATACAAATCGTTTTTTTAGGTCTTACAGTTGTTTCAACTTTAGCAATTACTATTTCATCGTGCGGTGCAAAAGAAAACCAGGCACCGGTAATTGATATTGAAGAGCCGGCAGATAACACGGCAGTAGTAACCATGCCTGACTCTTTACACATAGAATTTACCGCCACTGATGACGAAAGCCTGCACGAAATGAGCGTGCTGATTATTAAATCAACAGGCGACACTGCATTTCAGCAGTACCCGATGGTACATGATTTGAAAACGTACACTTTTCACTCTCATTTTCCACCAACCTCTGCAGGGTCTTATACGCTGCAGGTAACTGCCGAAGACCACGATTCAGAAAGTTCTTCCGCTACACGTACCTTTACTGTAAATTAAGAAGTTGAATTTTTTTTAAACAAAAAGCCCGTCTCGGCTCAGCCGAGACGGGCTTTTTGTTATTTCATCAGGGTGAGTGTGCCTCTTCGCAACTCGTCCCTGTGGCCGTTCAGCCAGGTTAGCCTCATCTGCCATGTAAATATCTGCGGAGCTAAGGACTCGCCTTTGTAACTTCCATCCCATTTAAACTGATGGTTGCTGCTTTCAAACACCTTCTCGCCCAACCGGTTAAATATTTGTATCTCTAAATATTCAACACCATTTATTTTTCCAAAAACTTCAAACAAATCATTTACGTTATCACCGTTCGGTGTAAATACGTTCGGTACAAACACATCGTATTTCGGAATCACCTGAATAGTAACCGTGTCAGAAGAGACACAGCCAACTTCATTCTCAATAGTAATGTTATAAAGCGTAGAATATACAGGCGATGCCTCGGTTGAAACACAATCTGTGCAGCCCAAGCCGTAAGCCGGTGTCCATTGGCTGGTGTAAACTCCCGTGTTACCGGTTAAAGTATAATTCAACAAAATGCTTTCACCCAAGTTGATAGTCACAAACGGAGAAGCATCAACTACAAAATCGTATAAATAGTTCAGCACATAAGTATCCGTAATCGAACAGCCGTTGGCATCAGTAACCGTTAATGAATAACTTCCTTCTCCGGCATTTGGATAGTTACTTACAGTTGTTCCGTTTGACCATAAGAAACTGAAAGGTAAAGAACCACCGTTGGCAGTAACATCAATGTTTCCATCATTGCCATGAGTGGCGCAGGTAGGATTATTTATTACCGGCTGTAAACTGATAGCTGCCGGTTCGGTAATACTTGCTGAAATTGAAGTAGTGCAGGTATTGTTGTAAGTGACCGTAACGGTGTAGTTGGCTGGGGCCAGACCGGTTCTGTCTTCATTGGCATTAGCATCATTCCATGAAAAAGTGTAAGGTGGATTTCCTCCTGAAACGGTCACATCAATAGAGCCATCATTCGCTCCGTTGCAGCTAACGTTAACGTGCGTTTCTGAAACAGCAATGTTAGCCGGCTCGGTAATCGGAACCGAGATAGAAGTTGTGCAATTAATGCCATCGGTAACTATTACAGAATAACTTCCCGCTGCAATACCACTGATATCTTCGTTTGTATCGTTGTTACTCCACAAATAAGTGAAAGGAGATTGACCGCCAGTAACGGTTAAGTCAATAGCGCCATCAATGAAGCTAAAGCAGGTAACGTTAGTATGCGTTTCAGAAAGAACCATCAAAGGCACATCTGTCACGTCTGCCGTTGCCGTTGCCGAGCAGCCGTTATCAATATCGGTTACCGTAACCGGATAGGTATTAGGTACAGAAACCGTGTAAGTTGAAGCAGTATTTCCTCCACCCCAATCGTAAGAAGGGATAAGAGCGGTACTGGATGCAGAAAGTGTAACGTTTGGAGTATGGCAGGTGATTTTTCCGGGTGGAGCAATCGTCACGTTAGGAATAGTGAGGTTTTGGTTCACATTCACTGAAAGAGAAGAGGTGCATCCGTTTCCGGGGTCTGTAACCGTAAGCCCGTAAGCAGCCGGTATAGAAACAGTATTGGTTGGCGTGTTATTTCCACCGCCCCAGTCATAAGTTGCATTGGCTACTGAAGAAGAAGCGGAAAGCGTAACACTTGCGTTAATGCAATTAAGCGTAGCAGACGGTGCAATACTTACAGGTGGGGGAGTAGTGTTTTGTTGTACTGTATTGCTGGCTGTAGCCGTACAACTATTTGACGGGTCAGTTACTGTTACAACATAACTTCCCGCACTACTTACAGTGTTGCTGGTGGTGGTATTTCCTGCGCCCCAGTCATAAGTAACATTTGGTGTTGTTGATGAAGCATCAATGGCAACACTGGCATTAATGCAACTTAGTATCCCGGTGTTGGTAAGTGTAATGTTTGGTGCGACTATATCCTGTGTTACATTTTCTGAAGAACTTATGGTGCAACCGTTCACCGGATCGGTAACCGTAACCGTATACGTTCCGGGCGAACTCACCGTTTTTGATGCAGTAGTAACACCTCCGCCCCAATCAAACTCGGCATTCGGTGTGGTAGAAGAAGCTGTAAGAGTAGAATTAAGAACTGCGCAAGTGAGCATTACACCCGGTGCTATAGCTACGTTAGGCTGAACTATATCCTGCGTTACGCCTAACGATGCACTAGCTGTGCAACCATTGGCTGCAGTAACTGTTACGGTATAAGTGTTTGGAGAACTGACTGAATTTATTGCTGTGATTATGCCACCACCCCAATCGTAAGTCCCACCACCACTTGCGGTAAGAGTAGCTGAAGGTGTTTCACAAGTAAGCACCGCGGTGGAAGGAGAAATAGAGGCTACCGGAGGAGTGATGTCCTGATTAACAAGAGCCGAAGCTGTAGCTGTGCAACCGTTAGCACCGGTTACAGTTACAGTATAAGTATTAGGCAAGTTGACGGTATTGACAGAAGTAACAATGCCACCGCCCCAATCATAAGAAGTGCCACCGCCTGCAGTAAGCCCAACAGAAAGTGTGGTGCAGGTAAGTGTTCCTGAAGAAGGAGTAACGGTAGCAGGAGGAGGAGTAAAATCATCTGTAACTATAGATGAAGCCGTAGCCGTGCAACCGTTGGCACCGGTTACAGTCACTGTATAAGTATTTGCAGAATTAACCGTGTTAGTTGCGGTAGCAATACCTCCACCCCAATCATAAGTTCCACTTCCACCGGCTGTTAACACGACAGAAGAGGTAATGCAATTTAATGCTGCACTGGCGGGAACAACAGAAGCAACGG
>CAZBPG010000004.1:17410-39772 GCA_964493695.1 uncultured Chitinophaga sp.
GTAGTAATGCTTCCGCCCCAATCATAAGTTCCACCACCGCTGGCAGTTAAGGTTACGGAAGTTGTTACACAAGTAAGAGTTGCACTTGCGGGAGCAACAGCTGCCACTGGAGGAGTGATGTCCTGATTAACGAGAGCAGAGGCAGTAGCGGAGCAACCATTAGCACCGGTTACAGTTACAGTATATGTATTAGGCAAACTAACGGTATTGACAGAAGTAGCAATACCACCACCCCAGTCGTAAGAAGTTCCACCACCGGCAGTAAGCCCAACAGAAAGTGTGGTGCAGGTAAGTGTTCCTGAAGACGGAGTAACGGTAGCAGGAGGAGGAGTAAAGTCATCCGTAACTACAGAAGAAGCCGTAGCGGTACACCCGTTGGTACCGGTTACAGTCACTGAATAAGTATTTGCAGAATTAACTGTGTTAGTTGCGGTAACAATACCACCACCCCAATCATAAGTTCCACCTCCACCGGCAGTTAACACAACAGAAGAGGTAATGCAATTTAATGCTGCACTGGCGGGAACAACAGAAGCAACGGGTGGTGCGATATCCTGGCTGATTACCGATGAAGCAGTTCCTGTGCATCCGTTTACATCGGTTACTGTAACGGTATAAGTGTTGGGGGAACTGATTGTATTCGTTGCGGTAGTAACACCTCCTCCCCAATTGTAAGAAATCCCACCACTGGCAGTTAAAGTAGTTGAAGGGGTATTACAATCAATAGTAAACGAGGCAGGGGAAATAGCTGCCGGAGGAACGGTAACACTCTGCGCCACCACAGAAGAAGCCGTAGAGGTGCATCCGTTAGCAGCTGTAACCGTTACCGTATATGTATTTGGAGAGTTAATAGTATTAGCAACAGTAGTAATGCTTCCGCCCCAATCATAAGTTCCACCACCGCTGGCAGTTAAGGTTATGGAAGATGTTACACAGGTAAGAGTTGCACTTGCGGGAGCAATAGCTGCCACTGGAGGAGTGATGTCCTGATTAACGAGGGCAGAAGCTGTAGCTGTGCAACCGTTAGCACCGGTTACAGTTACAGTATAAGTATTAGGCAAGTTGACGGTATTGACAGAAGTAACAATGCCACCGCCCCAATCATAAGAAGTGCCACCGCCTGCAGTAAGCCCAACAGAAAGTGTGGTGCAGGTAAGTGTTCCTGAAGAAGGAGTGACGGTAGCAGCAGGCGGAGTTGTATTTTGACTTACCACAGCTGAGGCCGATGCGGTACACCCATTTGCGTCAGTTATTGTTACTGTGTAAGTGCCAGCCGAGTTGACTAAGTTTGTTGCGGTAGTAATACCACTACCCCAGTTAAAAGTTCCCGTGCCATTTGCCGTTAAGGCAGTCGATGGAGAAGTACAAGTTAATGTAGCACTTGCCGGACTTATAGAAACAACCGGTGGTGTATTACTTTGGTTAACTGTCGCAGAGGCAGTAGCCGTGCAACCGTTTAAGTCGGTTACTGTTACTGTATATGTATTAGGGGAATTGACTGTATTTGCGGCTGTAGTTATACCCCCACCCCAATTATAAGTTCCACCGCCATTTGCAGTAAGTGTTACGGATGGGTTAGCGCAAGTTAGTGTTGCATTAGCCGGATTAACTGAAGCAATTGGCGGAGTTATGTTCTGGGTAACCACAGATGAAGCAGTGGCTGTGCAGCCATTGGCTGCCGTAACTGTTACAGTATATGTATTAGGAGAATTCACTGTGTTTATTGCGGTATTTATACCCCCACCCCAGTTATAAGAACCACCTCCGCTTGCAGTTAAATTAACTGAGGGATTGGAACATGTGAGAGTTGTACTTGCTGGTGTAATAGTTGGAGATGGCAAGGTTACATCCTGAGTTACTATTGATGAGGCTGAGGCTGTGCAACCGTTGGCATCAGTTACTGTAACAGTATAAGTATTAGGGGAGTTTATCGTGTTTGTAGCTGTTGTAATTCCCCCTCCCCAATTGTAAGTTCCGCCTCCACTTGCTGTGAGAGTAACAGATGGATTTGTACAAGTTAATAAAAAAGATGCAGGAGAAACAGCAACTGAAGGAGGTGTAAAATTTTGAGTTACTACTGATGAAGCAGTAGCCGTACAGCCGTTTGCAGCCGTTATAGTTACAGTATACGTTCCAACAGTATTTACTGTAGTATTAGCTGTTGTTATGCCTCCACCCCAGTTATAAGTGCCCCCCCCGGATGCTGTCAAAGTAGTGGATGGATTAGCACAAGTAAGTACAAAGTTTGTTGGGCTAACCGAAACGATAGGTGAAGTAACATTTTGAGTAACTGCAGAAGATGCAGTTGCTGTACATCCGTTGGCTCCGGTTACGGTTACTGTATAAGTACTTGGAGTGTTTACAGTATTCGTTGCTGTTGTCACTCCTCCTCCCCAATCATAAGTTCCAACACCCGAGGCTGTTAATGTAGTAGAGGGTGTTGTGCAGGTTAGGGAAAAACTTGTTGGATTAATGGAAGCAATGGGCGGAGTAACATTCTGACTGATTACTGAGGAGGCTGTTGCCGTACAGCCATTAGTTGCAGTTACCGTTACGGTGTAAGTGTTGGTTGAATTTACAGTATTTACAGATGTTGTAATTCCACCGCCCCAATTGTATGTTCCGCCTCCGCTGGCGGTAAGTGCTATTGTTGGCGATAAACAGGTAATGGCACCCGAAGATGGGCTGACTGATGCAACAGGCGGCACTAAACTTTGAGAAATTATCGATGAAGCAGTAGCTGTACAGCCGTTAGTGCCCGTAACAGTAACTGTATAAGTATTAGGTGTATTAACGGTCTTGGTAGCGGAAGTAATCCCTCCTCCCCAATTATATGTTCCACCTCCACTGGCAGTTAATGGTATAGAAATAGTGGAGCAATTTAGTGTGCCTGTTGAAGGTGAGATTGCTGCCATCGGAGGAGTAATATTTTGAGTTATCACAGAAGATGTAGTAGCAGAGCAACAATTTACATCAGTTACAGTTACCGAATATGTATTGGGAACATTTACACTAATTGATGAAGTTGTAGCCCCACTTCCCCATACATATGTTCCTCCTCCGTTCGCTGTTAAGGTAATAGAGGTGGTGCTACAGGTTAGTGCAGCGGCAGAAGGGGAAACAGAGACAACCGGAGGTGGGGCAGGGCTAGTTTGTGCCAAAGTTCCAATGTTCGACCATAGTTGAGCAGCGTCAATAGCAGTTAAAACAGTTGGGGTAATCGAGAGATAGGCAATTTTTCCCGCTGAATGAAAACATGCCGCACCATTAGTGAAAAAGTATAATGGTGTGTTAGACGAAGGTAAAACACACAAGTCCGAAGCATCAACACAACTTCCCAAAAGGTTTCCGTTTACATAAACAGACATATTTTTATTGGCCCCATTTCGTGTAATTGTTAAAAGGTAAAAGCAGTTGGGATAAAAACTTGGACATTGTCCAACGGTACCACATCCCTGCCAAAATTCTAAACAACCATTATTCATGTAAAGTCCTTTATCGGCTATGCCGTTCGTAAAATCTAGCACCCTGCGGTAGCCACCGTAGTTGCTCATGCTAAAGAACATTGAAATGGAATACGTTCCTGTAATCAATCCAGGATTGTTATATCTCAGTCCACCTCCCGCATTAAAACGGAAGGCATTGAAAGATTGACAATTACCAGAAACTCCAGCGGAAATGGTACCAAAAGAACCTGAAGAAGCACCGCAGTTGTTCAATGCTTCTGTTAAAGCAGGTCCGCCTCCAGTTTCGTTGAAGCTATTGTCAAATAAATACTCATTAGTTTGACCGAAAGCATCAAGTTGGGTTAAAAGCAGTAGAATAACGAACGCCTTGCTTACATTGTGCGAAAGTAATAAGGCTATTTGGGAGTATCGATCGAAAAAGTTGCAAAAAGTTCCATTGCGCATTCGTTCCAATTTTTCAAAAATTATAACCATACCAAAAATTATGTTCGTTCAATATAACGCATCTATGGTAAAAAAGCAAGCGTGAATATCGTCAAAATATTTTGAATTAAGGTGAATCCCATTATCAAAAGCAAACAACTCAATAAACACATCTTGTTACTATTATCTGTGCTATAACCAAGACGAGAAAATTGGAAATAAAATTGAACTTTATTATGACAAACGATAAATGATAACCTCAGGTCTGCCTGATATTGAATCCCCAATATAAAACCTCTTAAATAGATGGTTTTGGTCAAAAAGAGTTGCATCTAAAGGACAATGGTAGATAACGTAAATTTCTCTTTTTTTACGGGTATAGCTATCAGCAATATTATTAACTACGCTTTTCATAGTTTTTTCGCGAAAAGGGTTAGCTAAAAAAACTACATTAATATCAAGGGGAATTGCATAGGTTGCAGCATCACAATCTGTTACCTCATATACTGCATTAGGATTTGTTTTTTTTGCCTTTTTGCAATTTTCTTCTGTTAACCCCAACGAAGTGGAGTTAAGTTCAATACCAACTACTTTTTTGAATCCTAAAAGAATCCCTATACACAAAACTTTTCCGCTCCCGCAGCCAATATCAAGTAAGTTAACACTCTTATAGTCTATTTTTAAAATCCGGAAATACTTGTAAACATAATACGATGAAGTAGGCATATCTGAATGAGAATCCTTGCCCTTGGATTTTTTCATCACCTCATCAGCAACAAAATATGGATTTTCTGATGGCTTATCTATACTAAAGAAATTAAAATAATATGGAGCAAGTTTTTTCCTATAACAATAATCGAATAAAACCTGTTTCAATGTTTGTAAAGCACCTTTATTTTTGATGGATGTCTGGTAATATTTTATTTTATCTTTCAGCATGTATGAAATTAACAAATTAAGACTTTGGTCGAAAACAAGGGTTTCACCAAGCCTGCGAAACCCTTGAAAAACTTGTGATCCCGGTGGGGATCGAACCCACGACCCAATGATTAAGAGTCATTTGCTCTACCAGCTGAGCTACGGAATCATTTTTTAAAACGGAGCGCAAACATAAAATCTCCCGTCAATTATTACAATAGAAGACCCTGCCGTTTAAATTTCTTTTCTTTGAACCGTTTTTATGGCTCACGAACATCATCACGACCACTCTCATTATCACATTCATGCAAACGAGCGCAGTACCCGTATTGTAGTTTCCATTTCGTTCTGCACCATGCTGCTTGAGCTGTATTTCGGCTATGTGTCGAACTCAAAAACGCTGATGATGGATGGATGGCACATGTTGAGCCATGTGCTTGTTTTGTTGTTAGCCTGGGGCGCCTACTACTATATTCTCAGGAACAAGAATGAAATTACCCATGCTCAACAACATAAAGTGATTTCGCTCAGCGGTTTTGCCAGTGCGGTGATAATGTTGCTGATTACCCTCGGTATGATTTACGAATCGGTAAGTGGTTTTTTTGATACTGACTCAGACGTAACTAACGAAGCGCTGCTGGTGGCTGTGATTGCCGTTGTTGTGAATGGCGCTAGTGCTTTCTTTTTGCACCGTGAAGAAGAAAAGACGGATGTGAATCTGCAGGCTGCTTATCTGCATGTGCTAAGCGATGTAGTATTGAGTGTGTTTGCCATAATCTCCCTTTTGGCAATAAAGTATTTCGGCTGGAAGATACTGGATTCTGTGCTTGCCCTTTTCGGGGCGCTGGTAATTTTAAAATGGAGTATTGAGTTAATCAGAAAAAGTTGGCGCGAGGTATTGGAACTGCGGATGTAGTTACTCTTTTTGTTTGCTTTCTATCACTACTACAAATTCACCTCTTGGCTCTTTCTTGGTAAAATGCTGAATAAGTTCATCGGCTGTTCCGCGAACGGTTTCTTCAAACATTTTTGAAATTTCACGCGAGCAGGAAATTTTTCTTTCCGTGCCAAGGTGTTGCTTTAATTCTTCCAGCAATTTTAAAACGCGGAAAGGTGATTCGTAAAGCAGAATGGTTTTTTCTATCAGCGCAATTTCCTTCAGTTTGGTTTGTCTTCCCTTTTTGTGCGGAAGGAATCCGATGAATACAAATTCATCGGTTGCAAACCCCGAGTTGACGAGTGCCGGAACAAAAGCTGTAGCACCGGGTAATGTTTCTACTGAAATTTTTTCGGCAATACAGGCGGCAATTAAAACGTGACCAGGGTCGGAGATTCCGGGAGTGCCTCCATCACTCACCAACGCGATATTCATGCCCGATTGAATTTTTTCAACCACCGATTCCACTGTTTTGCGTTCGTTGAATTTATGGTAGGAGAGAAGCTGCTTTTGAATTTGAAAATGGTCGAGCAGTTTTTTTGTTTGGCGGGTATCTTCGGCAAGTATTAAATCCACCTCTTTCAAAATGCGGATAGCGCGAAGCGTAATGTCTTCTAAATTTCCAACCGGTGTAGGAACTACAAATAGTTTAGACATTTCTCGAAGTCCCCTTTAGGGGATTTAGGGGTGATTTACTCCTGAACTATTTCAAACTTATAGCCTTCCATAATCGGGTTGGCCAGTAACTTCTTGCAGGCGTTTTCTACCTGTGCGGTTGCTTCTTCTTTGCTGGCAGCATTTACTTTGATGGTAATGTGCTTGCCTATGCGCACATCGGCCACTCCGTCAAAATTCATTTTTTGTAAACCGTGGGCAACAGCTTTGCCTTGTGGGTCAAGTAATTCTTTCAGAGGCATTACATCTATTTCTGCGCGGAAATTCATTTGGCAATAAGTTTTTGAATGATAGAAATTATTACGTAAAGGATAACTAGTAACGACACAGCTGCGAATTTAAGCGCGGCTAATAAAACAACAGAAAGAATTATAAACAGGTATTTCACTTCGTTTCCTTTCCAGTTGTAACTCTTGAATTTGAAGCCGAACATCGGAACCTCAACAATCATTAAAACGGAAAGCAAACCGATAGTCCCATACAAAACCTTGCCGGTGAAAATGAACTGGGCTAATCCAAACGAGTTATTCAGAAACACTAACAGTAACCCAACTACAAAAACAGTTGCAGCGGGCGTGGCTAATCCGATAAATCCGTCCGTCTGCCTTTCATCTACATTAAACTTTGCGAGGCGCAGAGCAGCAAACACTGTGATGATAAAAGCAGGTGCGGAATACAGATACATACGGTTAGTGGAGATAAGCTGGTCGCTCATTTCGTATTTCTGAAACAGCAGTTGAAAGATGATAGCAGCAGGCACAAGGCCAAAACTTATTACATCTGCCAGTGAATCCAACTGCAAGCCAATATCCGTAGATTTTTTAGTAAGACGTGCAGCGAAGCCATCCAAAAAATCCGCAACGAATGAAACCAACACACAATACGGCACCCACTCTATTTGATAATTGAACAAAAACACCACCGCCATACATCCGGAGAAAAGATTGATGAGGGTAAGAACATTTGCAAGATTGAAAAGCTTCATTGTTTGTATTTAAAGTCTCCCCTTTAGGGGAGATTCAGAGGGGTTATTTACTGTTCATCAACTCCTCTATCTCTTCCGCTTCGATAGGAATATTTGCCATCAGGTCAACCGGTTTATCTTTTGTAAGCAACAGATTGTTTTCAATTCGTATTCCAAGTTTTTCTTCGCGGATGTAAATGCCCGGTTCGCAGGTAAGTACTGCTCCGGCTTTCAGTTTGGCAAACCGGTTGCCTACGTCATGCACATCTAAGCCTAAAAAGTGAGCTGTGCCATGCGGGAAATACTTTTTGTAAAGCGGGTTGTCGGGGTTCTGTTTTTTTACATCAGCAGCTTTCAATAGTTTTAATTTTATCAACTCGGCTTCCATTATCTTTCTTACTTCATTGTTCAGATCGTTTAAAACAATGCCCGGTTTCATGAGGGCAGCAGCGGCCCGGTGCACACGCAGCACGGCATTGTAAACGCTTTTCTGGCGGACTGTAAATTTTCCATTCACCGGTACAGTACGGGTAAGGTCGGCATTGTAGTTGGCGTATTCTGCTGCGCAGTCCATCAACACCAGTTCACCGGCCTTGCATTGAGCTTCATTGCTGACGTAATGCAGCACACACGCATTTTCACCGGTGGCAACAATCGGCTCGTAGGCATGACCGGTGCCACGGTTAATTACATATTCGTGGGTCAGTTCAGCTTCTATTTCATACTCCCATACACCGGGCTTAATGAATTTAAGTGCGCGCTGGAAACCCTTATTGGTAATGTCAATAGCCTTTGAAAGCAGTTCCACTTCCACTTTCGATTTTGCTACCCGCAGGTCGTGCAGAATAGGAGCACTGCGCTCGTACTTATGCAACGGGAAATTGTTCATCACTTTGCGCGCATATTTTACTTCGGTGGCTTCGCCCATGCTTATGCTCCGGTCGTGTTCGTTGGTGTTGAGATATACGTGACCGGCATAATGCATAAGCATGTTGAAAATATCTTCGAAAGAATCGCTCCAATAAACCGTTTCAATGCCCGAAATATTTTTCGCTTCTTCAATCGTATGTTTTTTGCCTTCCCAAATCATTATCTGCTCGCTGGTTTTGCGCACAAACAATACTTCGCGATATCTTACTTCAGGTGCATCGGGAAACAGAATCAGGAAAGTTTCTTCCTGGTCAATGCCGCTCAGGTAAAAAGTATCGGGATTCTGGCGCCATTTATAAGCGGCATCGGCACTGCGGGTAACAATATCGTTACTCACAAAAACCGCCAGCGAGTTTTTCTTCATCGCTTTGGCAAAATTCTTCCGGTTCAGCTTAAACAATTCTGGACTGATAGTTTCGTAACGCATAGGTATTTGTTAGGGTGCGAATGTAAATATTTCGATATACTCATCAGGTTACCGGTTCTAAAAAGCACAGTCCGCATTGGTGGGCTTGCTTACTGATGAGAAACGCAGTTTCTTTTTTTCTAACTAAATCTAACTATACCCTTACTTAATCTTACCGTATTCTTACTAAATCTTACCCTAACCTTACTTAGTCTAACTGTATACTAACCGAATCTTACCTTAGTCTTACTTAATCTAACTGTATGCTAACTGAATCTTACTCTAATCTCACTTAATCTAACTATATGCCAACTAAATCTAACCTTGAACTTACTTAATCTTGCTTTAATCCTACTCTTTTTAATACTCAAATTCAGTTAAGTCAACAAAAACCATGAAAAAATTAGAAAGGAAGAGATTCCGCGTTTTTAATTTATGAAATGGCTAATCTATAAACGAACTCGGTGACCTTTACCAATGAATAGCGATAAAGGCAATTGTATTCAATCCGAAGGCGGTAGCGTTTGTAAAATCTTCCTTGAACGGCTAATTACCTGCTGATTATTCTCCTTTTTTTAAGAGCCATATTCTTTTACATTTTCTGTAACTCGGTTATCTTTCCCAGCGGATACAGAGAACCTAAATTATCTTTTAAAAAATGGTAGAATAATTTAGGTTTGCCGCCTCGAAATTGTAAATAAAATCTGCTAATCATGAACGTTGTAGGTCCCAAGAACCCGAAAGCAAATCTCGAAACTATAGGCATTAAGCATACAAAAAATCAATTCTGGAACCTTACCCCCGAAGAGTTAACAGAAGAAACCATTAAAAGAAGCCAGGGCGTGCTTACCGATACCGGGGCGCTGGCCATAGATACAGGCGAGTTTACCGGACGCGCACCCAAAGATAAATTCATAGTAAAAGATTCGAACACAGAAGATAGTGTTGACTGGGGCGGATTTAACAACCCCACTACTCCCGAGGTTTTCGAGAACCTTTATCAAAAAGTGATTGCCTATTTTGAAGGTAAGGACATTTTTGTACGCGATTGCTATGCCTGTGCGGCAGATGACTTTCGTTTGAACGTGCGCGTGATAACAGAATATGCTTACGCCAATATGTTTGCTTACAATATGTTTCTGCGTCCAACGGCAAGTGAACTCAGTTCCATGGAACCGGACTGGCTGGTATTGCAGGCACCCGGTTTACAATGTGGCGGTGCGGCAGACGGTGTGCGCCAGGGTAACTTTGCGGTTTTAAATTTTACGAAGAAGATTGCCATTATAGGTGGTACGGCTTACACCGGTGAAATAAAGAAGGGGATTTTCACCGTATTGAATTATGTATTGCCGCATGAAAAGAACGTGCTGGCCATGCACTGCTCAGCAAACGTGGGTAAAGAAGGTGATGTGGCTTTGTTTTTTGGATTATCCGGAACCGGTAAAACAACTTTGAGTGCAGACCCTAACCGTCCGCTGATTGGCGATGATGAACACGGTTGGACAAAAGATTCAGTTTTTAATTTCGAAGGTGGTTGTTATGCCAAAGTCATAGACCTGTCTGCAGAAAAAGAACCGGATATTTACCGCGCTATCCGCCACGGAGCTATTCTTGAAAATATCGGATTTGTAGAGGATACCCGAACCGTTGATTTTGCTTACAAAGCGAAAACGGAAAACACCCGCGTTAGTTACCCCATTCATTTTATTGACAACGCACTTCCGAAATCGGTAGGTGGTGCACCCAAGAATATTTTCTTTTTAACCTACGATGCGTTTGGTGTGTTGCCTCCCATCTCAAAATTGAGTGTGGGACAGGCCATGTATTTCTTCCTATCGGGCTTTACTTCGAAGGTTGCGGGAACAGAAGCAGGAGTTACTGAACCACAAACAACTTTCAGCGCCTGTTTCGGGGCACCTTTCCTTCCGCTTCATCCAACCAAATATGCTTCATTGCTGGGCGAAAAATTGCGCAATTCTAATATTCGTGTTTGGCTGCTGAACACCGGTTACACCGGTGGTGTTTACGGTGTAGGTAAAAGAATGAGCCTGCCGCATACCCGCGCTTTAATAACCGAAGCACTGAACGGAAATCTAGATAAAGTAGAGTTTGAAACCCATCCGGTGTTTGGAGTTTCTATGCCTAAGACTTGTCCGAATGTTCCGGCTGAAATTCTAAACCCACGCAATACCTGGAAGAATAAAGAAGAATATGATGCTAAAGCCAATGAGCTGGCAGCAGCGTTCAACAAAAACTTCGAAAGATTTGCCGCTAAGTCGGAGAAAGAAATTTTAGATGCTGCACCAAAGGTGATGCAGGCGGTTTAGCGTTAAGAAATATTAATTGAACAGTCCCGCACGCGGGACTGTTATGTTTTTGGAAATAACTGCATAGCTTCGATAAAATTTATCATCATGAGAAATATCAAATTCATTTTGGCTGTAACGATTTCAATTTTTGTTTCAACTGCGTTGTTTGCGCAAACCTCTCAAAAAGGTGCAACTTTAAACAACAAGGGAGCAAGTGTAAAAAGCAGCACCGGTTCCGGTGTGGCCGTGAAGAAGGGCGAAGCCACTGTAAAAAGAGCGAACGGAGGCGGAACGGTAGTAAACAATAAAGGTGCAGAAGCAAAGAACAGGACCGGTGCAGGAGTTGCTGCTAAGAAGGGAGAAGTAAGTGCTAAGGACAGTAAGGGGAAGGGCTTAGAGATAAACAAAAAGCATTTGGAGATTAAGTCGAAGAATGTGAATATTAAACTGGGTAAGTAAAGTTCACTTTACCCTTTCGATTTAATAATTCGCTTGCACCGCCAATTCATGTAATTTACCAGGAACCAGAAACTCTTGAAAGCCGGATTGGTTGTTTGCTTATGATAGTACCTGTAGTAAATCTGCTGCATAATTACAGCAAGGCGAAAAATTCCATACACTTCGTAAAAAGTAAAATCTTCTGCACGGAAATTCATTTTGCTGCAATAGTATTCGACCACTTCTTTGCGGGTAAACATTCCCTCTAAATGAGTGGGTTGCCGCCTTGTTTGCCGGGCTATAAAATCATCATCCGCCTGCACCCAATATGCCAGCGAATTTCCTAAGTCCATTAAAGGGTCGCCAATGGTTGCCATTTCCCAATCGAGTACACCTATAACGTTCATCGGATTATTCGCATCTAACACTACGTTATCAAACCGGAAATCATTGTGTATTAAACAACTTCTTTCTTCAGCAGGAATGTTCTCTTTCAGCCAGTCCATTACATAGTTGCAGGAAGGCACATTCCAGGTTTTTGCTTTTTTGTAACGTTCCGTCCATCCGTCAATTTGACGTTTGCAGTAACCGGTACCCTTTCCTAATTCATTCAATCCGGTGGTTTGAATATCTACCTGATGAAGTTCAATCAGTTTATCAATCACATTCTTGCAGAGTGTTCGCACTTCGTTCTTATTCAGCACTAAATTTTTCGGAAGATTCGCTCTCGGAATTATACCGGTGAGTTTTTCCATGACATAAAACTCTCTCCCAATCAGCGATTCATCTTTGCAAAACGCAATCATCTGCGGCACATAAGGATACACCGGTTTCAACTTTTTCATGATGTTGAACTCGCGCCCCATATCATGCGCACCTTTTGCTTTTGTACCCTTTGGTGATGTGCGTAGAATCAGCGATACATTTTCAAAGTCTAACTGATAGGTGAGGTTCGATGCACCACCTCGAAATTGTTTAATGTGGAGTCCGCCTTCTACATCCGGACGATGTGCTTTAACAAACTCTGAAATTATTTTTTCATCAAGTTTATCTTCTTCGCGAACATCTTTTGGCTGGTCAATCATGTACAGCAATTTTAACCACAGAGGCACAGAGAAAACAGCCGAGCACTCTGTGTTCTCTGTGCCTCTGTGGTTTTTATTCATCAGGCAATAAGGCAAATTCAGGCATTACAATTGAAACAGTATTCTTCGAAATGTTTTCAGAATTAAAGTTTATAAGTAGCCCTTTGTATTTATCCAAGAGTTTTAAGTATGTCATTAATTGCGCTTGGTATAGCGGTATCATTTGGTCAACGGCTTTATATTCTACAATAATTAAGTCTTCGACTAAATGGTCTAAACGCAATTCGGTTTCTAACTTTATGTCTCGGTAAACAACCGGTACGGATAACTGAGTCTGGAAGTTTATTTTCCTGTAACACATTTCCTCATCCATACATCTGTGATATACAGATTCCAATAAACCAGGACCTAATTGACGGTGAACCTCAATAGCACAGCCAATTATCTTGTAGGAGAGGTCGTTGTAATCTTTCTTTGTCATAAATACAGGCTAACCACGGAGGCACAGAGAAAGCAGCCGAGAACTCTGTGTTCTCTGTGTCTCTGTGGTTTTATTTTTTGTATTTCATCAATTCTAATTTTGTTACAACACCCCGGTGAACTTCATCCGGTCCGTCAGCCAGGCGTAAAATTCTTGCATAAGCAAACATGGCAGCTAACGGGGTATCGTTGCTCATACCTTTCCCTCCATGCATTTGAATGGCCTGGTCTAAAATGCGGCAGGCTAAATTCGGAGCAGCTACTTTTATCTGGCTTACTTCACTCAACGCGCCCATAGCTCCAACGGTATCAATCAAAAACGCAGTTTTTAAAACAAGCAGACGAGTCATTTCAATATCAATTCTTGCGTTTGCAATTACATCGCGGTTGCCACCGAGATTGATTAACGGTTTGCCGAATGCAACGCGCTCACTTCCTCTTTCAATCATCAATTTAAGTGCACGTTCTGCCACACCAATCTGCCGCATACAATGGTGAATTCTTCCCGGCCCTAATCTGCCCTGAGCAATTTCAAATCCCTTTCCTATTCCTGCAATCACCGCAGATTTTGGCAAACGAACATTTTTAAAACTTACTTCACCGTGACCATAAGGCGGGTCGTAACCACCATACACCGGTAACATTCTTTCGATGGTTACTCCCGGTGTATCCAGAGGAACCAATACCATAGAGTGGCGCAAATACTTATGCGCGTTGGCATCGCTCAGTCCCATAAAAATTGCCACCTTACAATTCGGGTGACCTATACCGGTGCTCCACCATTTGGTTCCATTCAGTATTATTCCATCTCCATCTTCGGTTACGGTTGCTTCTATATTAGTAGCATCGCTGCTGGCTACGTCCGGTTCGGTCATGCAGAAGGCAGAGCGGATTTTTCCATCCAGTAAAGGCTTCAGCCATTGTTCTTTTTGCTCTTCGCTGCCGTATTTCCACAACACTTCCATGTTACCGGTATCCGGTGCATTGCAGTTAAAAATTTCGGGAGCTAAAAGCGATTGACCGGTAATCTCCGCTACCGGTGCGTATTCTAAGTTACTTAAACCGCTAAGCGGAGGAAGAAACAAATTCCATAGTCCTTCCGCTTTCGCCTTTGTTTTAAGGTCTTCTACACGCGGGTCAATTTCCCAGTTTTTCCAATCGGGGTTGCCATGGTGTGTAGCTTTCAGATATTCATTTTCAAGCGGCAAAATATGGTCATCCACAAATTGCTGAACGCGTTGAATCATTTCTTTTGCTTTGGCAGAGTGTTCGAAGTTCATAGAATCAGCTTTTTACTTTAACCGGGTCAATAAATTTTTACCGGTTACGGCACTGGCGGTAATCAAGCCGCTGAATAAAGCGCCACCTACTCCGCAGCTTACAATATCCTGACCGGTGAGGTAAAGATTCTTAACCGGTGTTCTGGCTTTTAAAAATTTTTGTTCGAATCGTTTGGTCGTATGGTCTATACCGTAAATTTCTCCGTATTGGTAATTGGCAAAGTGCGCTGTACTCAACGGAGTAGAAAGTTCGTAATAATCGATTTTGCCACGCAATTCAGGATGCCTTTTATAGAGTGCTTCCAACAGCCGCTGCGATAACTTTTCTTTGAATGCGTTGTAATCTTCTCCGCGTTTCATCCACCGTTTGTCTTTCCATTTCTCATACCAGGCATAGGGTGAAAGGGTTACAATCTCGATGGTCGTTTTGCCCGGATACCTGTTGTTCCAATCCGGATCTTTGGAGGACGGAAAAGAAATATAAACCACCGGCAAGTCTGCATCGGGGTTATTGATGTAGTCTTCCACATTTTTATCGTGGTCGTAGTTATCGGGGAAAATCCAGTAGTTGGCTTTCCCTAATCTTAGTTTTTCGTTGCTTTCATTTATGCCTATATACAAACAAACGTGACCTACGGAAGGTGAAAGGTTGTCAAACAGTTTTTCGGTTTGTAATTCTTCTTTCAGTTGTGGCGGAAGAAGATGTTTATAGGTATTGTAGATTCCTGCATCGCTTATCACCACCGGTGCAAAAAATTCTTTGCCGTCAAACATCTTTACGCCAACAGCTTTCCGGTTTTTTACAATTACTTCTTTTACTTCTGCATTGGTAAAAACTTCTCCGCCTGCGTTTAAAATAGTAGGCGCTACCGTTTGATAAATCTGCTGCGCACCACCTACCGGATAGCAGGCCCCTTTCATGTAATGCTTAATTAAAGCAGCGTGCATTAAAAAACTGCTTTGCGAGGGCGGTAAACCGTAATCGCCATACTGACCGGTGAGCACACCTATCAGTTTTTTGTTTTTCGTGAGCGATTCTAAAACTTCCAAAGTGGTTTTGTTTCCTTTTAAACCACTTTTGCGCAACCGGTTGCCTATTAACGCGCTCAACCAACCGGGAAGAATTTTTTCTACAAAAAACCAACGCTGACTTTTCTGAGTACTGTATACAAGCTCTACATATTCATCAATAGCTTTTTCTTCACCGGGGAAATACGATTTCATTTTGGCTTTGAATTCATCGGTGCCAGCCGGGAATTCGTACCGGTCGTTTCCAAAATACATGATGTCGTAGGGGCTGCCCATTTCTTCCCACTTCATTTTTCCACCGGTAATGTAATTGAACATTTTGTGCAGTTCGGTATGCTCGCGGTGCACATCGCCCACATAATGAACGCCCACATCCCATTCGTATTTGTTGCGGGTAAACACATGGGTAAATCCGCCAGGGGTGTAGTGCCGCTCCAATACCAGCACTTTCTTTTTTTCTTTTGCCAAAAAAGCAGCAGTGGCTATTCCGCCCATACCCGAACCAATTACAATGGCATCGAAACTGCCTTCAATTTTTTGCTGTTTATAGGATTTTGAAAGTGAAGACATAGGCGTATTGAATTAAAAATGCGGAATACGGAATTCAAAAAATTCTGCATTCCGCATTTTATGTTATTGAAAAATTATTTTTTCTTTTTTGCCTTAGCTTTTGCAGCCGGTTTTGCCTTTTTGACAACTTTAACCGGCTTAGCAGGTTTAGCCGCTTTTGCTTTCTTAGCCGGCTTAGCGGGCTTTACCTTCTTAGCAGGTTTTTCCTTTTTAGCTGGCTTGGCCGGTTTGGCTGCTTTAATTTCTCTGAATCCTTTAGCTTCCTGGTGTCTTGCTAGTTTATCTCTGTCGAGCTTCATTTTGCGAACACGCTTTTCTTCCGCTTCCGGTTCAAGGTTCAGCCAACGGTCTCTTTTGTGTTCACCAAGAATAACCACCTCTTTCTTGTTAAGGGTGTACATCTCAGCGGCTTCCTTCATTTCATGCTCGGTATCAAAATGAATTTTCATACCGGCATTGGCGCCTTTATTACGCACTTCAATGTAAAATCCGTCTTTAAATCGTTTTGGTTTGGTAGGTGGTCTTCCCATAGTTTTTTTGTTTTTGGCGCACGCAATATAGTTTTTTTGGGAACTTGTAAAGAACGAGCCTAAATTTTTACCTGCGCATTAAACTACTTGCCTATTAGTTGAAGTGCCCGCTCCAGTGTTTTTATCTGCAATTGCAAATCACTGTTTTGTTTTTCAAGTTCTGTTACCCTCGCCTGCAGCGGGTTTTCGGGTACTGGTGGCATACCTGCCGGTAACTGCTCAGCAATTTGGCGGAAGAAATTATAGTGCAGAGCCAGACTTAGCTCAAACAAAATAGAAGTTTGAATAGAGGAGCGTTTTAAAAAATCGGCCAACGACTGGGGTTGTCGTTTTATTTTGCGCGATAGGGCACTCTGATAAATGCGGTGCTCATCAATGTACTTACGCAGCATTTTTCCGGTATGAGGGGCTTGGTTTAAATCGGGCTGGGGTTCAATATCCATTGTTCAGTTTATTATTGATAAAAGCCATGTTTTTAATACTGTTTATTCAATGCCGAATACACTTAAACCGTAGCTTGAATGGTAAATGGTCAGTTTATAACTTTGTTTAAGCACATTAAAAAACCGAATAACAGTATCCCACAAGGTGTTATTCGGTATTTTAAACTCCATTTAATGGTGTGTTGAGCTGATAAAACACCGTTTTTTATGGAGTAGGCTCTGTCGGTCTGCCGCCACCCTGCCCGGCAAAGCGTTCCTTTAAGCGGTTGTAGCTTTGTGTAGCTCCCGGAATACCTGCCACATGGGCGCTTTCGTACAAACCATAAATAACCACTGCCATAGCGTATGCTTCATGCCCGGCCCTGCGCTTGGTATCTTTAATTTTTTGCAACAGATTCAGCAAACGGCTTTCCATATTATCCAGCTGAGTCCAGAATGTAATGTCTTTCTCTAATTCTGTTGGCTGAATAAAAGTGGGCAAAACCGAGCCGTTGTGTTGCGCTTCGTCAAGCGCCTGCTCGGCAAATACTTTGTTTTCTACATCTAAACTGAAAAGCGATTTGCGTTCCTCTTCGCTAAGCGAAACCAAATAGAGAGCGAGTATGCTTTCCAATTGCCCGCCAGCGGCACCTAAGGCGGCATCATCTGCTGCGTTGATAGTGGTGCTCAATAAATTTGCTGTAATGTTTGCCATGTTATTGTATTTAAATGATGAATAATTATTTTTCGGGTGCAAACGAACAAAAAATAGCAATTGTGAAGTGCTACTTTTAGTGTTAACCTAAAACCGCATCGGTTCTATGCAGTTTTGCAATAAACTCCTCCGGCTCCGTCAATGTTACGGTTTAAGCCAAAAGCAGGTTGGCCCAAAAGTTAACCTGAGCCAGCAGGCGTATGGTAAAATAGAGCGGGGCAAAACCCGCATAGACCATGAACGCGCCAAACAATTTGCGGGTATTTTTGGTGTAAACGTACACGACCTTTGCAATGACGATTTGCAAATGCTGATAGTATGCACCGATAAAGGCATCCGGATTTTTTTTATCCCCGAAACTGCCCCTTCTGCCCCTTCTGCCGATGCTGTTTTACTAACCGAACTGGAAAAAGCCGAAAAAATACTGGCAGGTATAAAGCAAATGCTTGCGCCTAAAGAGTAGTTAGTGTAGCCCGATTGCTACTTTCCGCTTACTTTATCTCAAATAGCTAATAAAAGAGTTTGATGAAAATTCTTTTTTCTGAACAAATGGTGTTATTTTTCGGCTCTGAAAAATGATAACACACACTTAACAAAAAAAGAAGGGTCAGATACTTCATATTTCAGTTAAAATAATATTTTTGCGCGAAATTTAAACCGGGCGCACAAATGGTTATGTGTTTGCTGCGTGGTCTTATTAAGTAAAATGAATGGGAAAGTTTAACTTAATCGAAATTTTTTTGGGGGGGGATAACGCTTGTTGTAATACAGGACAGGGGTTGTATTTTTCAGGATGTTCGTTGCCGAAAGATAAACGTACTACTAAATTAACTAAAACACTAACTGATATGGAGGGGCAAGGCTAAGCCTTTCCTCCTTTTTTTATTTATAGTAAAGCATCTGAACTATGGCAATTTTTACACTACGCACGATTACTTCTTTCTCAAAGAATATACTTATGGAAAACAGAACATGTACCCCTATTGGCAAATGGATTTGCCTGATGTTATGGTTAGTTATTTCAACAGTAGCACTTGCAGGAGAAAAGCAGGTGCCTCTGAGCAAAAACCAAATGATTGAAGCGCTAAAGAAAACCGAAAATACCATCTCCTTTATAGAGAACAAAGGTCAGTGGAGCCCTGAGGTAAAAATGGCGGGTAATACCAATATCGGTAACATGTACATAACCAACGACCATATTCACTTCCTCTCTTTTGAAAAAGAAGAGCACGAAGGCGAAGAGCACGAGGAAACAGAGGAAGATGAAGCAAGAGAGGCTGAAGAACTGGCACATCAGGAAGTTCACGGTTGGGGAATTTATCTGGATGGATTTAATAAAGACTACACTATAAGTAAAGAGCAGGAAATGCCCACCCGGTATAGCTATTTGATTGGTGATACTTACAATGCTTCAGATGTAGCCAGCTATGGCGAAGTTACTATGAACAATATATATGAAGGAATTGACCTTCGTATATACAGCCAGCAGGAGCATGTTATGGAGTTTGACTGGTTGGTAAATGCCGGTGCAGATTTCAATAACATTAAAATGAGATTTAAAGGACAGGAGGGTTTAAGTATAGATGAAAAAGGAAACCTGAACGTTAAATTGGAATTCGATGAGGTAAAATTCGATATACCGGAAGCTTATCAGATTATTAATGGTAAGAAGGTACTGGTGAAAATGGCTTTCCAGGTAAATGGAGATGTAGCTACTTTCAAAGCCATCAGCAAAATTGATAACCGGTACGATTTAGTTATTGACCCGAGTTTGAAATGGGGAACATGGTTCGATAACAACAGCAATTCTTTCGATGAGTACCTTTTTGCTGTTGACCTCGATAATCAGGGTAATGTTTATTGCGGAGGAAATATAAATGTACAGTTGACTTCAGGCGCAGGAAACTATATAAACCCCGCAACCTTGTTTGGTTTTGATAACTCGTACGCGGGCAGTGTGGACGGAATCATCTATAAACTAAGATATGACGGTGCCGTTCTTTTGAAGGTTACTTACTTTGGAACATCGGCCAATGACCGCCTGTACGGACTTTCGCTTTCACCCGATAAAACAAGAGTATTTGTCTGCGGTTTAACTGCCGGTACACTTCCAACCGGTTCAACTACTGCATTTGACGGAACCATTTCTACTACTGAGGATGGGTTTGTTGGAGTATTAGACGCTACTACCTTAGGTACACCTTTATACACTACTTATATAGGAGGTACAGGAAATTCAGATGAAATGGTTTCTATCCGCGCTTTATCTAACAACAGTTTTGTAGTGGGCGGGCACATAAACGGTGCACTTTCTACAACAACACCCAATTATATTTTAAATGCTTACGATGCAACATATTCGGGCGGCAGTGAAATGTACCTTGCCAAGTTTACCAATTTTAATACGCTCACTTTTGGTACATATATAGGTGGAACCGGTAATGATGAATTAAATGATCTTCAGATTTTCAGTGATGGCTACGTTGCATTTTCGGGTTCTTCGAATAATACAGCAAGTTTCCCTGCATTATTTAATAATGCTGCCAATGGAGTTGCTAATACAACCGGTGGTTTGGATGGTGTAATCGGAGTTATTCCACCAAGCGGTGGTGCTTCGGTTCAAATGCTCAGCCGGTTTGGTGGTACCAGCGATGATGAGTTTTACGGAATAACGATAGACGCATTCGATACGCTGTATGTAACAGGATTTACATCTAGTGCGAACTTCTACCTGGGACCTAATGCTGCAGGTAACCGTTTTCAAACAACCAAAGGTACCGGACAAGATGCATTTGTAGGAAAATTACCGAGAACGGGATGGAGTGGAGGTGCGACAGACCCTTGGGCAGCTACGTATTTTGGAGGTGATGATGACGACCGTGGTAATACTCTGAGAACCTATACCCCGTATGCGGTGATGATTTTTGGGGAAACTCAGTCTACACGATATCCATTCAACAAAAATATTGCCGATGGAGGTGCTTTCTTTGATAGTACGGCAAATGGCGGTTGGGATATATTTTATCAGGTATTAGGAACTGATTTAAAGACACAGTTTTTTGCTACATTAGTGGGCGGACCTAATAATGACTATTTAGGTCAAACCGGTACTCCACACGGTAGCAATCACTTTCAGGTAGAAGGGGATTCTTTAATTTGTTTAGGAACTACAGTGCATAGTGCGGCTTTAACTCCAAACCCTATTGGTGGCGGAACTTTTGACCAAACTAATTCAACAGCAACAGACGACATTCACTTGATTTTTAAATGGCGAATTGGAATACTCCTTAATTTCGATTACAGCGATGCTCCTTCCAGTTACGGAAGCCCAAATCACGTTATTTTCCAAACTGTAAAGTTGGGAACTAACACGGTGGATCGTGAAGATTTCCCTCAACCTTCGTACAAGTCAAATGCTGACGATACCCTTGGAACCACACCGGATGATGAAGACGGTATTGCCGGAAACCCTACGCAGGTGATGATACAGGATACATCTACCCGGTTTACACAAGCGGTAAGTGTAACCAATGCTACCGGTGTGAATGCCATATTGATGGGGTGGATTGACTTTAATGAGGACGGAGATTTCTTAGATGCTAACGAGGTAGATACAGCCATTGTTGCTCCTGGTGCTACCAGTGCCAGTTTAACATGGACGGGTTATAATGCTTCCAACGCATTTTTTAACGCTCCTAAGGATACAACTTATATGCGTTTGCGTATTACCACTCAGCCATCTTTCTTTTCCACTAATCCTTCACCTACTGCTAATGCTGCGAACGGTGAGGTGGAAGATTATCTACTTATCCGTTTCCATTGTGTGAACCTGGCTACGGCAACTATTGATACTAACGGAACAACCACCTGTGGCGGCTCTAATGGCTCTATAGTAATTACTAACGGTAATTTGTTGCCTGGTGTACAATATGGGGTGTATTATAGTAAGAACGGAGGTCCCTTGCAAGGTCCTTTTTATTACACTACTGCAGGCGGAACAGGAACACTTACTATTTCCGGTTTAACAGCGGGTGTCTACACATCTGTTCAGGTTTTCCATCCTACTAACTATGCCTGTGGCTACACTATTCCGTCAACACTGATTATTGCGGACCCTGCAACACCACCAGCACCACTTACAGCAACTGCTGTTCCGAACCCAATATGTACCGGAAACACTGTTCAGTTAGATGCAACAACTAACCAAGTTGGAACTATTACGTGGGCATGGACAGGACCACAAACATTTACAGCGGCTATTAAAAATCCGACTCGTTTGATTAATAATACAAATCTTGCCGGAAATTATTTTGTTACACAAACTATTAATAATTGTACTTCGCCACCTGCTTCTGTCAATTTGGTGGTAAGCGGGACACCAGTAATTGTAACCGTAACAGGAACAAATCCTACAACCTGCTCGGGAACACAAGGAACAATTACGTTAACAGGCCTATTGGCAAGCCAGACTTATACAGTAAACTATACGAAGGGAGGGGTAGCACAGGGACCTGTAAATATCCTATCAAACATTAGTGGGAATATTGTGATTACCGGTTTAACAGCAGGTGTTTATACCGCCTTCCAGGTTTCAATTGCAGGATGTTCTTCTGCAGTTAACAATACTGTAATTACTCTGGTAGATCCGTCAGCACCATCAGCACCTACCAATGTTACGGCATCTCCAAATCCAATATGTACAGGAAATACGCTGACACTTTCAGCAACAGGTTCTAACCTTTCATGGACAGGGCCATTATCATATAGTGCAACAGGTTCTCCTG
>CAZBPG010000004.1:39872-107188 GCA_964493695.1 uncultured Chitinophaga sp.
TTACCGGATTAACTGCAGGCAGCTACAGTGATTTCTCGGTGGCTATAAATGGTTGTACATCGGCCACAGTAGCAGGTCCTATAGTTCTTAGCGATCCTTCTACTCCATCAGCGCCTACCAATGTTACGGCATCTCCAAATCCAATATGTACAGGAAATATGCTGACACTTTCAGCAACGGGTTCTAACCTTTCATGGACAGGGCCATTATCATATAGTGCAACAGGTTCTCCTGTAACCCGCTCCATTACCAGCACATCGCAGGGCGGCACATATTCAGTTACACAAACAGTAGCTAACTGTACTTCACCTCCTGCAACCGTAAACGTTGTGGTTAATCAAACACCGTCTATTACTTCCACTTCAAGCAGTAACCCAACCACCTGCTTGGGTAGTGATGGCACTATTACATTAGGTGGTTTAGTATCCGGCTTCACTTACAGTGTTACTTACGATAAAAACGCTGTAGGCCAGGGCCCTGTAAATGTAGTAGCTAATGGAAGCGGACAGGTTGTTATTACCGGTTTAACCGCAGGTAGCTACACTAACTTTATTATAAGTATTAATGGCTGTCCTTCAGCACCGGTTGCAGGTCCGATTGTTTTGACCGATCCCTCAAATCCATCGTCACCAACAAACGTAATCGCCAGCCCGAATCCTATTTGTATAAACAACACGTTAACCCTCTCCGCTACAGGTTCAAGTCTTTCATGGACAGGGCCTTCGAGTTATTCAGCTACCGGCTCACCGGTAACGCGCCTGATAACTACGACACTTTTTGGTGGAACATACTCGGTAACTCAAACAGTTGCCAATTGTACTTCTGCTCCGGCAACCGTAACGGTGGTGGTAAAGCCTACACCTGGCATTACTTCCACTAGCTTTACTAATCCAACCACTTGTGGCGGAACTAACGGTAGCATTACCTTAAATGGTCTGTTTGCCGATTCTACCTACAGTGTAACTTATGACAAGAATAGCGTGGCACAAGGTCCATTTACTATTGCAGCTAACGGAAGCGGACAGGTAGTTATATCAGGATTAACTGCGGGTACTTACTCAAACTTTGTTGTTACGCTTAGCGGATGTCCTTCAAATCCTGTTATCGGAAGTATAACCTTAACTGATCCTTCTAATCCGCCAGCCCCAACTAATGTAACCGCCTCCCCCAATCCGATTTGTTCAGGCAACACACTTACCCTGAGTGCCACCGGTTCAAACTTAGCTTGGACCGGTCCATTATCATACAGTGGTTCAGGCTCGCCTGTTACAATTTCTATAACTGCTGTAACGCAGGGGGGGATTTATTCAGTAACACAAACTGTGGCTAACTGTGTTTCACCTCCTGCAACAGTTACGGTAGTGGTTAATCCTACTCCGATAATCACTTCTACTTCGGGTGCTAATCCGACAACCTGTGGCGGAACCGAAGGAACAATAACCTTGAGCGGCCTTAATACAAGTACAAGCTATACAGTAAACTACAATAAAAACGCCAGCCCGGTAGGTCCGGTGCTAATTAGCACCAATGTAAGCGGTCAGTTGGTAATCACCGGTTTAACAGCCGGAACCTACTCTAACATAGTTGTTACTTTAACAGGTTGCCCTTCAGCGGCAGCAGGCCCAATTACTTTAACGGATCCTGCTAATCCGGCAGCTCCTGTAGCTACCAACAGTGGCCCTTCATGTTATGGAGATACACTGAAGTTGTTTGCCTCAAATGTTCTGAACGGAACTTACGTATGGACTGGTCCGGGCGGATATACTTCAACCGAACAAAATCCAATTCGTGTAAATGCAACACCTGCTATGAGTGGGGTTTACTCGGTGGTAGTTACCGTTGCAAATTGTAATTCAACACCTGCCACTACTTCAGTAACGGTAGCTTCCTGCCCTCCGGTGGCGGTTAATGATAACTACAGCACTAATGAAGACCAATCTCTAACGGTTAGTGCTCCGGGAGTTCTTACCAACGATTACGATCCTGCCAATCCTCAGCAGCCAATTACAGCTAACACAACTCCGGTATCAAATCCGGTTCATGGCACTGTTACGTTGAATGCTGACGGTAGTTTTACTTATACACCGTCTGCAAACTTTAACGGATTAGATTCTTTCATTTACAGCATTTGCGATAACGAAGCACCGCCAGCGTGTGATACTGCTACCGTTTATATTACGGTAGTTCCGGTGAACGACCCACCGGTAGTTCCTGATACAACGGTTACCACACCGGAAGATACAGCAATTACAGTTTGT
The DNA here is from genome assembly GCA_964493695.1 of uncultured Chitinophaga sp. GTDB lineage: Bacteria > Bacteroidota > Bacteroidia > Chitinophagales > LD1 > Bog-950. The sequence goes on from CAZBPG010000004.1 coordinate 42,131, forward strand.
ATTCCGATTACAGACCCTGAAAGCGGCACACAAAGCCATTTGATTCAAAGCATTTATTGCGGACCTAGTAACGGAACTATTGGAAGTGCTACAATTAATAACGGCTTGTTGCCGCATACGCTTTGCGTAACTTATAATCCTAACCTGAACTTTAACGGAACAGATTCAATTTGTTTGGTGATTTGCGATAACGGCACACCGCAGCTTTGCGACACTACCAAGGTTACAATAATTGTAACCCCGGTGAACGACCCGCCAATAGCCGTTGAAGATTATTATGTTTCATGTTTGGATACAGCTATTGTGAAAAATGTAATGACTAATGACTCGGATGTAGATGGCCCAGCGTTGGCAGTAACCGGTGCTTTATGGGGGCCAAGCATCGGAACATTGTCGTTGTTTGCAAACGGCTCATTTACCTATACTCCAACACCGTTCTTTAATTCACTTGATTCGTTCTCTTATAGAATTTGTGATAATGGAACTCCGAATTTGTGTGATACGGCTGTTGTGATATTGGATTATACCTGCACAAATACTCCACCGGTGGCGGTTAACGATAACTACACCATACCCGAAGACGACACACTAATTGGAAATGTTTCAACCAACGACTACGACCCGAACGGAGACAGTTTGATTTACAACACTACTCCGGTTGCTGGTGTTTCGCATGGTTCGCTTACATTAAACAATGACGGAACCTTTACATACGTTCCTACACCGAATTATTTTGGACCTGATTCGTTTGTTTATTCGGTTTGTGATAATGGTGTGCCGCCACTTTGTGATACTGCCACCGCATACATTACGGTGATACCGGTGAACGATCCGCCATATATACCTGACACCACGGTAACAACACCTGAAGATACACCTACCACAGTTTGTATTGAGATCACGGATATTGACGTAACCAATACTCACGTTTCGATAGTTGGTTGTAACCCCGCTAACGGAAGTTTGAGTAGTCTGTCAGTAAACAACTTGTCAAATCCACATTTAGTTTGTGTTACCTACTCCCCCAATACCAACTTTAACGGAACTGATTCGTTCTGCATTGTAGTGTGCGATAACGGAGTACCTTCTGCTTGTGATACCTCAGTAGTTACCATCATCGTAACACCGGTGAACGACCCACCTGTTGCAAACAATGATAACTATTCAACTAATGAAGATACTCAACTTAATGTGGGGGCGCCTGGTGTGCAATCAAATGATAGCGACCCTGACGGTACAACCCTTACTTCTACTTTGGTGAGTGGAACGTCTAATGGTTCGGTTACCCTGAATCCAAATGGTTCGTTTACTTATACTCCCAATACAAACTTTACAGGCACCGATACATTTGTATATTCTGTTTGCGATGCAGGCATTCCATTACCTCCCCTCTGCGACACAGCTATTGTGGTTATTACCGTTAATCCGGTAAACGATCCTCCGTTTATTCCTGATACAACTGTAACTACACCGGAAGATACCCCGACTACTGTATGCATTCCAATCACGGACCCTGAAACGACTACGCAAATTCACTTAGCGTTTCTTTGTGATAATCCCAATAGTGGAAGTATAACGGCACCTTCAGTAAATCTGGCATCTAACCCGCATACAGTTTGTGTTACTTATACACCAAATACAAACTTTAACGGCACAGATTCTTTCTGCGTGATTGTTTGCGATAACGGTAACCCTATATTGTGTGACACTTCTATAGTTACTATTGTGGTAACTCCTGTAAACGATCCACCGGTTGCCAATAATGATAATTATTCAACTGGCGAGGATACTCCTTTGAACGTAGGTGCTCCGGGTGTGCAGTCGAACGATAGCGACCCTGATGGAACTACGCTTACATCAACCATTGTTACAGGAACATCTAATGGTTCTGTAACGCTGAACCCGAACGGTTCATTTACCTATACACCGGATGCGAACTTTAACGGAACGGATACTTTTGTTTACTCAATTTGTGATGCCGGTATTCCATTGCCTCCGCTTTGCGATACAGCTATAGTGGTTATTACTGTTAATCCGCAAAACGATCCGCCATACGTTCCTGATACTACTGTTACCACACCGGAAGATACAGCGATAACTGTCTGTCTTCCTATTTCGGACGGAGATGTTGGACAGCAATACATTGCTACCATTTGTGGAACACCGGCTAACGGATTGATAACCTTTGGACCGGTAGTGAACAATGGTTCTATTCCTCCAACAGTTTGCGTAACATACACACCAAATACAAACTTTAATGGAATTGATTCATTGTGTATTACTGTTTGTGATAATGGCATTCCGTTCCTGTGCGATAATTCAATAGTCAAGATCAATGTAACACCGGTAAACGACCCACCGGTGGCTAACAACGATAGTTATACTACTCCGGAAGATACTCCGTTGAATGTTACACCTTCAGGTGTGTTGGGTAATGACAATGATCCTGATGGAACAGCGCTTACATCAACTTTGATAGACAGCACTTCAAACGGCTCACTTGTACTGAATGGAAACGGTTCATTTACGTACGTTCCAAACAGTAATTACAATGGAACGGATACTTTCTACTATTCTGCCTGCGATGCCGGAATTCCGTTGCCTTCACTTTGCGATACTGCTATGGTGGTTATTACAGTAACCCCGGGTAACGATCCTCCGGAGATTCCTGACACCACGGTAACAACGTGCGAAGACTGTCCGATAACTGTTTGCTTACCGATAACGGATACCGATTCGTTGGATGTACACTCGTATACCAGTTTGTGCCCTGGCCAAAATGGCACAGTAACAGGAACAACCATTAATCAATCTACTAACACACTTTGCTTTACCTATACTCCGTACCTGAACGTGAACGGAAGTGATACTGTATGCTTCATAGTGTGCGATAACGGAACACCGCAGGGATGTGATACTACTACTATCACTATTCTGATAACACCTGTGAATGATCCGCCATATGCGGATACTATTTACGTGGTAACTTTCGAAAATCAACCGGTTGGAGTAAACGTAGCTTCAGCTACCGGTGATCCGGAAGGGAATCCTCTTTCTTACAGCTACTATGGAGTTATTCCGGGTGGTGGCACGTACGGAATTACAGGTAACGGAGCTATTGTAGTTTATCCAAATCCAGGTTTTACCGGAACGTTTGCTATCCCTTACTCTGTGTGTGACTTAAGTCCATATCCGGTGAATATCCTTTGTGATAGTGCTGCAATAATTGTTACCGTATTGCCTGAAGGTGATACGCTGATTAACCACTCTCCGGTTGCCAGCAACGATTATGTAACTACTTCGTTGAATACTCCTGTGGTTGTAAATGAATTAGCCAATGATTATGATCCGGATGGTGATGCTTTACAGGTTACTGTAACCTGTACACCTGATGACGGAAACTATACGGTGAATCCGAACGGAACAATCAATTACTTCCCTGATAACGGATTCTTCGGGTTTGATACTATTTGCTATACCATATGCGATCCTACAGCTGTTAATAATCCAAAGCCGCTGTGTGATAATGCTATAGTGGTAATCTATGTTTCAACCGATTCTACTTCGTTCGAAAATGACCCGCCTGTGGCTGTTGATGATTTTGCTTATATCTGTGCTGATGCAAACGCTACATTGAATCTGTTGCTGAATGATAACGATCCGAATGGTGATGCCATCACTTCGGTAAGTATTATTGATAACGTTGATTATGGGGTTCTCTCAAATGCCGGGTTCGGATTCTATGTTTATACTCCAAATGGCAGTGCAGCACTTAACGATACCTTGCTGTATGAAATATGTGATAACGGAACACCATCATTGTGTGATACCGGTATGGCTGTTATCTTCATTAATGCAACACCGGTTGTTACTCCTTCAGTTGGCTCTGCAATAGTTTGCAGCAACGATAATGTAAACATCACCTTTACTTCCAGTGTTCCGGGAACTGTTATTTCGTGGACTGCTACTAACGGAACAAGCGGAACAGGAAACATTAATACAGTGTTGACCAATAACACTTCGGTTGATCAGGTAGTTACTTACACCGTAAGTGGAACTACAGGCTTTGGTTGTGGAAGTTCTGCTCTCATAATTCCTGTTACGGTTAAGCCGCGTCCGGTGATTACGTTCACTTCAAATGGAAGTATCTTCTGTTCGGGTGAGCAGGTGGTGATTAACGCCAACTCAAATATTGCGGGAACAACTTATACTTGGTCAGGAACTAACGGATCGAGTGGCACGGGAAGTTTGATTTCAGATAATCCGGTTAACAGCGGAACCGCAAACATTACGGTAACATACACCATAATACCTACTTACAATGGTTGCGTTGGTAATACGTTGGCTGTAGATGTTACCGTTAAGCCGCAACCATCTCTTACGGTTAACCCTGCTACACAGACAATATGTAGTGGAGCACCAATCAGCATTGCCATTACCCCAAGTATTTCAGGAACATCTGTGAATTGGTTTGGCAGCAATGGAAACAGCGGGAACTCATTAACTATAAATGATTCTCCATTCAACTTTGGCTCATCCAATATTACTGTCACTTATACAGTGAATGGTAACTACAACGGATGTCCTGCCAATACAGTATTTGCTACAGTGGTTGTTCGTCCTCGCGTAGTTGCTGATGCCGGTCAGGATAAAACTGTAGTAGCTTGTACGGGAAGTTGTGTGATTATCGGAAGTTCACCTACCGGTGCAGGAGGTTCAGGAACACTCGCGTATGCATGGAGTCCTTCAGCCGGACTGAACGATAGCACCCTTGCTAATCCAACTGCTTGTGGTCTGTTGGTAAATACTACTTATACGGTGATTGTTTCTGACGGAAGCGGATGTTCAGCTACCGATCAGGTCACTATCACTTCTACACCAAATCCATTGTCGGCAGAAGCCGGTGCGGGTGGTGCATTATGTTTGGGTTCTGGCGACAGTGTTATGTTAGGCGGATTCCCAACAGCAGTTGGAGGAGTTGCCCCATATACATATACATGGTCACCGTTGACGGGTTTGAATCTTACGAATAATGCCAACCCGGATGCATTCCCGACAACTACAACGGAGTACTTTGTTACAGTGACCGACCAGATTGGTTGTCAATCGGTAGACTCAACGGTTGTTACAGTTTATCCTGTACTTGTTGCAAATGCAGGAGCAGATACAACAGTTTGCGCAACATTTGCGGCACAGTTAGGAGGTACACCTACTGCATCTGGAGGAAGCGGAACCGGATATACATACATCTGGTCGCCAACAGTTGGAATTAGTAATGTAAACGATGCTAATCCTACAGCAACTCCGGCCGTTCTTACAACCTACTCGGTTTATGTGGCAGATGGCAACGGCTGTACTGCTACAGACAATGTGATTGTTACTGTTCATTCCAACCCAACAGCACATGCAGGACCTGATAAAACAATTGTAACGTGTTCAGGAGATAGCACTACAATTGGTGATGTCCCTGCGGTTACCGGTGGAACAGGACCATATACCTATAGCTGGACACCAGCTATAGGTTTAAGCAATGATACAATAGCCAATCCGGTGGTGAAGGGAATTACCGTTACTACTACGTACATGCTTTCAATAACAGATGCTAACGGTTGTGTAAGCACGGATAACGTTACTGTGAATGTAGTTACCAATACATTGCAGGCACAGGCCGGTCCTGATGAAGCTGTATGTAGCAATAATAATTGCGTTCAGGTTGGTGGAATTCCAACAGCAGTAGGTGGTACGCCACCTTATGTTTACGATTGGTCAAACGGCACCTCGCTGTCAGATTCAACAGCAAGTAATCCTTTAGCTTGTCCTTCCTCAACTACTACTTACACTGTTGTAGTTACCGACAGCAAAGGTTGCACAGCAACAGATGCAGAAACGGTTACAGTGAATCCTTCGCCAAGTGCAAATGCAGGACCTGATACATCGGTTTGTTCGGGAAGTTCTATTGCGATAGGCGGTGCGCCAACAGCAACCGGAGGAACTCCCGGATATGCTTACTCATGGAATCCTACTGTTGGTTTATCTCTGCCAAATGTTGCTAATCCTTCTGCTTCACCGGTTGTTGTTACAACATACCAACTCATAGTGACCGATGCTAAGGGATGTGCTGCATTGGATGAAGTGACTGTAACACCTAGACCTAATCCGGTTGTGGATGCAGGTGCTGACAAGACGCTTGTGTCTTGTGTTGCAGATACTGCTTTCATGCTTGTGAATGTTACGGGAGGAACTTCACCTTATTCGTTTGTATGGTCTCCTGCTACAGGTTTAAGCAGTTCAACTGTTCAAAATCCTTATGCTACAGGTTTGACAGTTACGACTTCATATCAGGTTGCTGCAACCGACACATTTGGTTGTTCGGCTACTGATTTTATTGTGGTAAATGTAGTGCAAAGTACTTTGCAGGCTGATGCCGGTAATGACGGACAACTTTGCGGTAATTCAGGAAGTTCGGTTAGCTTAGGAGGAATACCAACGGCAGTTGGTGGAACTTCACCATATACTTATAACTGGGGTACCTCAACTTCGTCTGTTAGTAACCTGCCCAACCCAACGGTTTCACCAACTGTTACAACAACTTATTATGTAACCGTAACCGATTCGAAAGGTTGTACATCGGTAGATTCTGTAACAGTTGTATTCAATCCGGCACCTTCAGCAGATGCAGGCACGGATACAACAATGTGTTCGGGCTTCTGTGTAACCATAGGCGGTACCCCTGCAACAGTTGGTGGTACTGGCCCTTATCAGTTCTTATGGAGTCCTACTGTAGGATTGAATTCAAATAATAATCCTAATCCATTGGCTTGTCCTTTAGTTACAACTACTTATAATTTGTTGGTGACTGACGCCAACGGTTGTCAATCAAGCGATGCAGTTACGATAACTATACTTTCTAATCCTACAGCCAATGCTGGTCCTGATCAAACTCTGGTAAACTGCTCTTCAGACAGTATAACTATTGGCGGGTCTCCGGCAGCAAGCGGTGGGGCAGGTGGGTATGCTTATTCATGGAGTCCGTCCGGAGGATTAAGTGCAGATTCAATTGCCAATCCTTTTGTTAAAGGAATTAACGTATCGCAACTCTATACTTTAGTAGTAACCGATTTATACGGTTGTTCTGCAGAAGATGCTGTGGTGGTGAATGTGGTTCCGGGTAACCTTACAGCTGAGGCGGGATCGGGCGGTTCATACTGCCAGGGTATAGGCGGAAGTGTAACATTAGGAGGAGTGCCTACTGCGGTTGGCGGAACTCCTTCCTATAGTTATTCATGGTCCGGTGGATTGTCACCAGTGGCAAATCCTGTTGCCTCACCAGCGTCAACTACTACTTATTACGTCACCGTATCTGATAGTAAAGGATGTATTGCTGTTGATTCTGTAACGGTGACAGTGAATCCTGCGCCAATGGCTAATGCCGGTGCAGATACGACTCTGTGCGGAGGTCTTTCAGTTATGTTAGGTGGAGAACCAACCGCATCGGGAGGAACACCGGGATATACTTATGTGTGGGCTCCCTCTACAGGATTGAGTAATTCAGCTGCGTCTAATCCTACAGCAACTCCTAATGCTACTACAACTTACACAGTAAGAGTAACCGATGCTAACGGATGCTCTGCTTCCGATGCCGTACAGGTGACTATTTTGGCATTGCCGGTAGCTGATGCAGGTGCTGACCAAACTTTAGTGGCTTGCTCTGCGGATAGTGTCCAAATTGGAGGGTCACCTTCAGCTTCAGGAGGGACAACACCATATACTTACGATTGGTCACCTAACGGTGGATTGTCAGACACTTCGGCATCTAATCCATATGTAAGCCTTTTGGGTTCTAGTACTACTTTTACTTTGGTGGTAACCAGCAACAATGGGTGCAGTGCTTCTGATCAGGTAACTGTTAATGTAAACAACAGCACATTAGTGGCTGAGGCAGGAAACGATGTTGCTTTCTGTGAAGGAGCTTCGGTTTCCATTACATTAGGTGGTAGTCCGACAGCGGTTGGCGGAACAGCACCATTTAGTTATTCATGGTCTCCGGCAACGGGATTAAGCAGTACTTCTGCCGCAAACCCTGTTGCTACTCCGTTAGTTACTACAACCTATAGTGTAATTGTTACAGATGCTACCGGATGTGTTGCCGGAGATACCGTTCGTATTACCATCAATCCTCGTCCGGTGGTTAGTGCCGGATTGGCAGATACGGTTTGCGCAGGAAGTGCTATTCAAATTGGAGGAACACCTACTGCAAGTGGCGGAACAGGTTCTTATTCTTATAGCTGGAATCTTGGTTTACCTGCAGTTGCAAATCCGATTATTAACCCGATTGCTACACTAACATATGTAGTTACTGTAACTGATTCATTGGGTTGCAGTAATAACGGAAGCGTTACTATTAAGGTTAATCAAAATCCAACAGCAGATGCGGGCGCTGACCAGACAGTAGTTGCATGTCCTGATGCATGTGTAACCTTAGGTGGTTCACCTACTTCTACCGGTGGTGGTGGAGGTTACTTATATGCATGGGCTCCTTCAGCCGGATTGAACAATACAGGTTTGTCGAATCCTTCCGCATGTAATTTATCACAATCGCTTACCTATAATTTGACTGTGACTGATGCTAATGGATGCACAGCGATTGACCAGGTTTCAGTAACCGTTAATCAATCAACTTTAGCAGCCGATGCTGGAAACGATAAAAGTATCTGTGCCGGTCAACCAATCTGTATTACCATAGGTGGCACGAATGCGGTTTCGGGAGGAACCAGCCCGTATGTCATCGATTGGTCACCGGTTGCGGGAATATGTAACTCAAATGTTATTCCGAACCCGGATGTAAACCCAACAGATACTACAACGTATGTATTGCTTGTTACAGATGCACTCGGTTGTATTGCTGTCGACTCAATGGTAGTATACGCAAACCCTGCAGTAACAGCTTCGGTTTCTCCGGATACAGCAATTTGTCAGGGAGGCTCAGCTTTACTTGGCAGTTCCCCTACAGGCAGCGGAGGAACAAGTCCATTCACATATTCGTGGAACCCAGGTTCCGGATTAAACAACACAACTTCTGCTAATCCTATAGCAAGCCCGTCAGCCACTACTTCTTATTGCGTAACAGTAACCGATGCAGTTGGATGTTCATCCTCTACCTGCCAGACAGTTACCGTAAATGCAGGGGTAACAGCCGATGCCGGTCAGGATAGAACAATTACAGAATGTCCCGGAGCATTTACTATTCTGGGTGGTTCACCGACAGGTTCAGGTGGTTCAAATAATTATTCATACGCGTGGTCTCCGACTGCTAATCTTAACGGATCTACTATACCAAATCCAATAGCAACAGGACTGACGGTTACCACTACATTTACTGTAACGGTAACTGACAATGCTACAGGATGTTTCTCAACCGATCAGGTTGTTGTAACAGTGCTGAAAACAAATTTAGGAGTTGATGCGGGTTCGAATAAAGTGTTCTGCGCAAACAGTACAGGTTGTGTTGTCATTGGTGGTAATCCTACTGCAATTGGCGGTCAGCCACCTTATATCTATCAGTGGGCTCCGGTTACCGGAATGAACGATCCTACTATTGCGAATCCGTGTGTGGCACCAATTAATACCACACAATATCTTGTAACCGTAACTGATCAGTTGGGTTGCTTTGAAGTTGACTCAATGACTGTTATTGTTAGTCCGTTGATCGCGGTTAATGCAGGAAATGATACTTCCATCTGTACAGCCACATCTGTGATTCTTGGAGGTAACCCTCCTGCTGTAGGAGGAACCACACCATACACTTATGCATGGAGTTTGGGTGCATTTCCAAGTAGTTCTGCTCACCCGACCGCTACACCTGTTTCAAACAGTAGCTACACATTAGTGGTGACAGACTCATTAGGATGTTCATCTTCAGACATTGTGAATGTTGCACTTCGTCCGTTGCCAACAGCAAGCGCAGGACCGGATGCCACCATTACAGCATGTACTGCTGATAGTGCTGTTATTGGGGGGGCACCGACAGCATCAGGAACAACACCTCCTTATACATATGAATGGAATCCACCGGTTGCTTTGAATAATGCCAACGCATCTAATCCTGTAGTTCAGAACCTTGGATTTACCACTCTTTATACCGTAACGGTTGTTGACACATTTGGATGTTCTGCTACTGATCAAACTCAGGTAACAGTTCTTCCTAATACTTTGTTTGCAGAAGCAGGAGTAAATATTGGAAGTTTATGTGCTAACGTTGGAGGTTGTGTAACATTAGGAGGTAATCCTACTGTAACAGGAGGTGTTCCCGCTTATAGCTATAACTGGCTGGGTGGCGTGAACGATCCTACTTCGCCTAATCCGTCAGCGTGTCCTGTGGTAACTACAACTTATACGGTAATTGTAACCGATCAAGACGGATGTGAGTCTTCGGATACAATTCAGGTAATAGTGAATGATCCGCCTAATGCGAGCGTGGTTGGATTGAATTCATCGTACTGTATAAATGATCCAAACGTAGTTATGACGGGTTCGCCTTCAGGAGGGATATTTAGCGGTCCAGGAGTTACCGGTAATGTATTTCAACCGGCTTCAGTGGGTGAAGGATACTGGTGTATTCAGTATTCATATATGGATCCTCTGACAGGTTGTGCAGATGATACTACAATTTGTGTGACGGTTAATCCATTGCCGGCAGTTACTGCCAGCGGATTTGCTCCTGCATATTGTCGATTTGATGCACCGGTAACCTTAGTGGGTTCTCCGGCAGGCGGAATCTTCACCGGAAGCTCTGGATTGTCGGGTGTTGATGGAAGCACTTTCGAACCTTCAACAGCAACAGTGGGTAATAACGTTATTACTTATACTTATACAGATCTTCAGAGCGGTTGCAGCAACACTTACATCTTTGTTATCAACGTAAAAGATGCACCGGCAATCAGCATTTCGGCTTCAATCGATACATCATGTCAGGGCGCTTCGGTAACATTTACACCGGCATTCAGTTTTGATGTATTTAATATAGTTTGGAGTTTAGATGGAGGTGGTAACATTGGTGCGGGATTGAATCCTTTTACTTATACACCTGAAACTACAGATTACTGCGTGATAGCAACAGCTATTAATACTCCTAACGGGTGTGTATCTACTGATACAATTTGCGGTCATGTGAACCAACCACCGGTTGCTAACGATGACTTTGCTGAAACATGTGAAGAGATACCTGTTCCTATTCAGGTTATTCTCAACGACACAGATCCTGAGGGAGATAACAGTGATGTAACGGTTATAACCACCGGTCATGGTAGTTCGACTGTTAGTGGAAACGTTCTTACTTATACTTCGAATGTAGATTACTTCGGTTCAGATACCATCACTTACCAGGTGTGCAACACTGCTTGTGTAAATGCTTGCGATACAGGCACTGTAATTGTCAGCGTTTGTCCGGTGAACGACCCTCCTGTGATTACCGATGTGGTTGATACCATTTACATCAATACGAGCGACACTGTTTGTCCTCCGATTGAGGATGTGGATGATGCTATCAATACACTTACAGTTACCACCTTCGATTGTGATACAATTAACGGGACCATCAGCGTCTTAAACGGGTGCATCGTGTATGTTCCAACTACTGATTGGACGGGTACTCAGGTGATTTGTGTTTCGGTTTGCGATACATCGGGCACCTGTGATACCGGAACGGTAACTATTGTGGTTATTCCGGCAAATAATCCGCCAATTGCGCAAAAAGTAAGCGTAGTTACTTGTGAAAGAACAACGGTTGGTGTTAACGTGGCCTCTGCTACTACAGACCCGGACGGTAACCTGATGACCTATAGTTACGGAGCGGTGACAGGTCCTGGAACCGGAATCTGGGTGGTTACAGGAAACGGTTCGGGCGTATTTGTTGCGAACACACCGGGTGTTTACCATATACCTTACTCTGTTTGCGATATTAGTAACATTCCTGTTTCACCACTTTGCGATACAAACGAAATTGTGGTGACTGTCATTGAGTGTGATTCTTCAAATACACCACCGGTTGCTACCGATGATGAAGTGATTACAACAGTAAATACCCCAATTGTTGTGAACGAATTGGCAAACGATTATGATGCCGATGGCGATCCGTTGAATGTTGCTATTATTTGTGGTCCGGGCTTGGGTCAGGCACAGGTATCGTTGAATCCTGATAATACCATTAGTTATTCATCTCCGGTAGCCGGCATTGATACTATTTGCTATACCATCTGCGACCCATCGGGTGCTTGCGATACAGCGATTATTGTTATCCATGTCAACACAACGGTAGATGCGAACCATCCACCGGTAGCAGTTGATGACTTTGAAACTACTACTTATCAAACACCGGTAGATATCAACGTTCAGGGTAACGACCACGATCCTGATGGAAATCCGATTACAACCACTTCGATTCCGGGTCCGCCTACCGGTGGAACAGCCACCATTAATCCGGACGGAACAATCAATTATGTTCCTACGACAGCAAATGCATACGATCCGGATACTTTCACTTACGTGATATGCGATAATGGAAATCCTGCACTTTGCGATACTGCAACAGTGGTAGTTTACATCATCAATTCTGTGGTTGCTGTAGATGAGTGCACAGAAACAGGATATAATCACCCTGTGGTGATTAATGTGTTGAGTAATGATTACGACCCGGATATCATCGACTCCATTTGGGTTTCATCGTCATTTAATCTTCAGAATACACAGGGAACTACGTTTGTAGATTCTAAGGGAATGATTCATTACATTCCTAATTCTGATAGTTGCGGATACATTGACACATTCGCTTATATTATACAGGATGAGGGAGGTGCTGTTGACACCGGCTACGTTTGTGTGGTGATTACCTGCTGCAAGGCTCCGATTGCTGTTATGGACACAGCACAGGTTATCTCGGGCGATTCAGTTTCCGTCAACGTTACGTTGAACGACACAATTGACGGGCCTACTCCGGTGCATGTTGTAGTTATAGGGCCATCACATGGTACTGCTTACTTTGTAGATAGCGTAAATGTGATGTATGTGCCGGATGCAGGTTATTGCGGATATGATACGTTCACCTATGCTGGTGAAAACCTTTGTGGTTTCGATACCGGATTTGTTGTAGTGAACGTTATCTGCAACACTAAGCCTATAGCGTTTAACGATACATTCAATCTCTGCCGCTTCGATACACTTACTCTTTTCCCTGAACTGAATGATGTGGATGCAGATGGCAACACTCTGACAATTTCAGGAATCGGAACACCAAGCAGTTCGGGTTTACTTACAGTGCTTGCTTTAACGGACAGCTCGGTGACTGTAATTTCCACCGGTGTTCTTGGAGATGTTACGGTTGATTACTACATCTGCGATAACGGATTGCCTGTTAAATGTGATACCGGCACGATAGTCATTCATATCGACCCTTGTGATAAGCCGGTGGTTAAGGATATTTATGATACCATCCAGTCATGTGCACATAACGATTCGATTTGTCTGGATGAATATGTTACGCTAAGCGACACGTATACCTGGTCAATCACCGGAATGTGTGCTCCGCAAAACGGTACGGTTACCAACTTGGCAACATGTTTCACTTATACGCCAAACCAGAATTTCTTTGGCAATGACACTTTCTGTGTAATTGTGTGCAGTAATATTGAAATATGTGACACCGCTCTTGTAATTATGACTTCTGTTGATTGTAACATTCAGGCCGTAGACGAGTCATGCGATTTAGATACTACAATTATCAATACACCGATAACAGTAGATATTCTTGCCAACGATATTATTCCTTGGGCAGGCGATACTACGGTTACGTTACTGACGCTTCCAGCAAATGGTTCAGCTGTTGTAAACAACGATAATACTGTAACCTACACGCCTAATACTGATTATAAAGGCAGCGATGAGTTTAGCTACTTAGTGTGTGCTGTTACCGGTGATTACGTTTATTGCGATACAGCAACAGTTTGTATCACTGTGATAGACACCATACAACCTTGCTACATACCAAATGCATTCTCACCAAACGGTGATGGTGCAAATGACCTTTACAAGATACCTTGCGATAAGAATCCGAGAGCAACGCTTCGCGTGTTCAACCGTTGGGGTGTTGAAGTTTGGTACAGCGAAGGTGCATATGCAAACGATTGGGGTGGAACGAACATGCAGGGTACACCGCTGCCTGATGGAACTTACTACATCATTTACGAATACAATGACGGCACCGGTAAGCGGGAAGCCAAGTTTGTTGTAATTCAACGATAAGTTAACTACGGTCTTCTCTGCTGATACCAGCAGAGAAGACCTTTAAAAATATTTAACCGATAAACAGTTTTATTATGAAGAAGATACTTACTACAGCACTAATGGCTCTCGCGGTTTTCACAGGGGTGAAAGCACAACAAGATGCTGCTTACAGCATGTATATGTTCAACGGTTTATTTCTGAATCCTGCTTATGCAGGTAGTCAGGAGGTAATTAGTGTAATGGCCATTTACCGACACCAATGGGCGGGATTGGAAGGAGCACCTAAAACGGTCAATGCAAGTGTGCATTCTCCTTTCCGAAGAGACCAATATGCTGTTGGCTTAACTATTACTAATGATAGGCTGGGTTTGGCAAATAATTTCTCGGTAACACCGGCATTTTCCTACCGGTTGAAACTGAAGGGTAATAACCGTTTATGTTTCGGGGTGCAGGCATCCTTTGCATATTTCTATCAAAATAACGGTAAGGCGCAACTGCCGGATTTTAATGCTCCGGATAACGCTTTTGCTCTTAATGCAAATTTGTTTGTTCCTAATATCGGGTTCGGAATTTATGCTTATGGCAAAAGATATTTTATTGGGGTTTCTGTTCCTCACCTGTTACCTTCAAAATTGCGTGATAAAACCGGAGTATCCGGTTACAATACTTCTATTGCACGTATGTATAACCACTATCTCTTTACGGCAGGTTATGTATTCGGTAAGGAAGCTTCTATCGTAAAGGTTCGTCCTTCTATCTTAATGAAATGGCAAAAGGGCTTGCCTAAGAATATCCCTCAGTTCGATATCAACTTAGCTTTGTTGTTTGTTGAAAGAGTGTGGTTGGGTTTTGGTTACCGCACAGCAGGTGACGGACAAGGTTCTATGAATTATGTAGGTCAGTCTGCCAATGTGTTTGTGAACTTTAAAGCAACACCGCAGTTGCAGATTGGATATTGCTACGATGCTGAAATTTCGAGTCTCCGCAAATACACCAGCGGTACGCATGAAATTATGATCGGTTATGATTTTTGGTACAACAAAAAGCGTTTCGTAACACCGCGTTTTGTGAAATATTTTTAAAGAATTTTCGGGTAACCCCTAAAATATACGACTATGAGTTTGAAGAAATCCCTGACTATCCTGCTCGCCTTCGGAATGCTTTTCGCAGCGAATGCAGAGAAACCAATCGTAAAAGTGGGCGATTGGTATTACAAACAGTTCGACTATCGTAAGGCAATTTTGTTTTACGAGAAGGCTTTGAAAAAGGACGAGAAGAACGTGTATGTTCTGCAAAAAATTGCGGACAGTTATCGCCTGATAAACGATTGGGTAAAAGCCGAGCCTTATTACGCAAGTTTGGCACAATCAGAGAACGCCAATTCGGTGAACAAACTCTATTATGCAGAATCACTTCGGGCCAATCAAAAGTATCCGGAAGCTAAAGTTTATTATAAACAGTATCAGGATGTAGCTCCTACCGATGTTAGTGTTAAAGAAAGATTACAGGGACTAGATAAGGTGGAAGAGTTGAGTAAAGACCATGGTTTTTATGATGTAAAAAACATGGATAAGATAAATTCCAAGTATTCTGATTTTGGGGTTTCGCTTTACAAGGATACCGGAATTTACTTTTGCTCAAACAGGTTTCCCGATGCTTATGTAGTTCATAAAGATGTATGGACGCATGGAAACTTTCTGCAGATTTATGAAGCATTTAAGGATGATACCTCCAACGGAGATATCAGCAAATGCACTTTGATGAGCGGAAGGACACTCAATAAGAAATTCCACGAAGGAACTTCCAGCTACAACGATAAAATGCAGGAGCTTTATATTGACAGAAGCAACTATAACGGAAAACGTGCCTTCACAGCAGCTGACAAAACAGTGAAATTGAAGATTTACAGAATTGTCTGGTTGCCTGATGCAAATCGTTGGGGCGATGAATTGATTGAAGCCGTTCCTTTCAACGATAAGGAGTATTCTGTTTGTCATCCGTCACTTTCAAAAGATGGTAAAACTATCTTCTTCGCCAGCGATAAACCGGGCGGATACGGTGGAGTAGATATTTATATGAGTTTACGGGAGATTGGCGGACAATGGGGAACACCAATCAACCTCGGGCCTAAGGTGAATACTTCAGGTGATGAAATGTTTCCTTACACAGCAGAGGATGGTGCGCTCTATTTCTCTTCTAACGGGCACACCGGTTTAGGGGGGCTGGATGTTTTCAGCACTACTATGATTAAGACCGGTAACAAAATGACCAACTGGACAGATCCGGAAAATCTCGGTTATCCTGTTAATACAAATGCTGATGATTTTGGTTATGTGATTAACCGTGATAATAAGAAAGGCTATTTCTGCTCTAACCGCGAAGGAGGACAGGGCGATGACGATATCTACAGTTTTACGAAGAAGGGAATTATACTGAATGGAATTGTTTATGATGCGGCTACTGGGCTTCCTATTGAAGGTGCTCAGGTGGTAATGAAAGATGAAGATGTAGAGAAAGGAAAGTTGAAATCAGGAAAAGAAGGCGATTTTACTTTTGCTGCTACACCGGGAAAGAAGTATAAATTTTTCGCAACCAAACAGGGTTACCTTCCTGCTGAGTTATCGGTTGATGTAAAGGAAAAGCCGGAACTGGTGAAGATACCAATGGTAGCAGAAGGGGGTATTACGCTTGAAGTAACCGTGCTTGACAAAAAAACACGCGACCCGTTGGAGTCGGCAAAGGTGAAGGTAACCAACCTCACTACCAGTAAAGATGAACCCTGCATGACCAATAAGGACGGCAAGTGTTTCTTTGTATTGGAGCCGAATACCAATTACCGTTTGGAGGCATCGAAAGAAACCGGGGAGCCGGACACAAAATATTTGACGGTTACAGCAACTCAATCAACTATTGGCAAAGTTGCACCGGCAACGCTTTACAGCGTGCTTGAATTGGAAAAGGTGAAGAAAGGTGTGGCAATCAAGGTAGAGAACATTTATTATGACCTGGATAAGTGGTTTATCCGTCCTGATGCTGCAAAGGAGTTGGATAAGCTGGTGAAAATTTTGAAGGACAACCCGACCATGGAAATTGAGTTGAGTTCACATACTGACTGCCGTGCAACTGCAAAATATAACATGCAGCTTTCCAGCAAGCGTGCGGAATCATGTGTTAACTACATGGCTTCACAAGGAGTAGAAGGCCGTAGAATGATTGCAGCCGGTTACGGTGAAAGCCGTCTTGTGAATAAATGCCAGTGCGAAGGAACAGTAGCCGTTCCTTGTTCCGATCCCGAGCATCAGGAGAACAGAAGAACAGAGTTTAAAATTCTGAAGTTCTAAACTGCTCCCACTTTCAGCAAGAGCCGTCTCCGTTTACACGGGACGGCTCTTGTTATTTATAAGCAATTATCTTCGCCCACCGATGAAGAAAACTTTTCTCCTTTCAATTTTGGCCTTTGCGTTTCAGTTTATGGAGGCCAAAGATTTGCGTGGAGACACTATAGATATTCGCTCGTATGTTCTGAAACTGGATTTGTCGGATTTTACCGGAAAGGTTTTAAAGGGCGATGCCGTTATCGGTATAAAAGCAAAGATGAACGGAGTGGAAGGGATTCGCCTTGACCTTCTAAAGTTGAATGTGGACTCGGTAAAGGTGAATTCTTTCAATGCCCCGTTTACTTATAATGATTCGGTGCTTGACATCAACCTGCTTACTACACTAAGCACCGGTGATTCTGCCACTCTTCAGGTCTATTATCAGGGAATCCCGTATCACGCTCCGAACGATTTTGGGGGATTTTACTGGACAAGCACCCACGCATTTAACATCGGGGTAAGTTTTCTGGGCGATCCGCATAATTACGGAAGGGTTTGGTTTCCGTGTTTCGATAATTTTGAGGTGCGTAGTTTGTATGAATTTTATGTGACGACTAAGAGCACGCATAAAGCATTTTGTAATGGTATTATGCTGGGAGTTGCAACACCCGGAGCTAAAAAAATATGGCATTGGAAACTCGGTCAGGAAATCCCTTCTTATCTCGCTTCTGTTGCGGTTTCGGATTATGCAACTGTGAATGATACAGTCAACGGGATGAACGGAACAATTCCTGTTCAGCTGGCAGCAAATGCCAGTGATACTACTAATCTCAAAAATCTCTTCGTGCACTTGCGCGATGCTTTCCACATTCAGGAAAATTTGTGGGGGCCATACCAATGGGACCGGGTTGGCTATTGTATTGTTCCGTTTAATGCCGGGGCTATGGAACACGCTACCAACATCGGGTTTATGAGTTATTATTTAAATGTGCTGGCCTCAGAAGCAGAAGAAGCTATGGCGCACGAACTTTCGCACCATTGGTTCGGAAATCTCGTGACCTGTGACAGTGCCAGCGAGATGTGGCTGAATGAAGGATGGGCACGGTATAACGAGAAATTGTTTTTGGAAAGATTGTATGGCGACTCTGCTTATAAACAAAGCATGAGAGAATTGCATGAAGATGTTTTGCATACGGCTCATGTGAGGGATGACTCTTACCTGCCGGTTAGCGGAGTGCCCACAGAATACACCTATGGAACAACGGTTTATGATAAAGGCGCTGATGTAATTCATACGCTTCGCTCTTATATGGGCGATTCGCTCTTTTTTCATTGTGTAAAAAATTTCATAGCAGACTTTTCGTGGAAGAACATGAGCACTGCACAACTGCGCGATTATCTTTCGCAATGCTCCGGTATTAACCTGAACGATTATTTTAATGATTGGGTTTACTCGCCTGGCTTTCCGCATTTTTCGATTGATGTACAGGCAGTGGAAGGGTTCCCGGCCGAACCGTATGAGTTGTATGCAAACGTGCATCAACGCTTGAACCATGCTCCGCACTATTACGATAATGTGCCTGTGACAATTTCATATTTCGACTCAGCCTGGCATAGAACGGATGTACATGCGATGGTAAGCGGTGAATGCACACCGGTTCATTTGTTTCAATTGTATTTTCCAATGCCTGCGTATATAGCGGTTGACTTCGATGAAAAACTTCAGGATGCCATTACCGATGAATGGAAAGTAATTTCTGACACCGGTAGCTTCGATTTCGGAACTGCAAAAATGATTTTGCAGGTAACGGCAAATACTGATTCAGGTTTAGTGCGCGTAGAACATAACTGGGTTCGCCCAGAGCCTATGCACAATAAAATTGCGGGACTGCATTTGCACGGTAAACGTTATTGGACGATTGACGGAATCATCAATCAAAACTTTAGTGCAGATGCAAAAATTTATTTTGACGGGTCTGATGTTTCGCTCGACTCGACTTTTATCACAAATTCCGAAGACAGTCTGGTTGTAATGTATCGCACAGATAGTTATGCTGATTGGATGGAAGCGAATTCTTTTTCTATTAGTACACAGGGGAATCCGTCTGATAAAGTTGGCTTTGTAACTGTTCACGGAGTTAGTAAAGGACAATATTGTTTAGCTATCCGGAATTCTGCTTTGCCGGATACTGCTGCCAGTGAAAGCGATTGTTTCGTTGTTACGTCTGTAAACGACTTTGAAAGCAAAAATGAATTTCAGCTTTCTCCGAACCCAACTAATGAAAGTGTAGTAGTAAGTTTTGAAAAAAACATTTTCAATACAGCAGAGTTGTTTGATTTAGCCGGAAGAAAGCTTTTGGAGCAGAACATTTCCATGACACAAAGCTCAGTTCAATTGAAGTTGAAGAATTTTCAAAACGGAGTTTATCTTGTAACATTGATCGGTAATAACACCGGCAGAATTTCAAAAAAAATAATCAAGCAGTGATGGAAATCAGGAAGGTATCAGTAATAGGGGCGGGAACCATGGGTAACGGTATTGCGCATGTTTTTGCACAGAACAATTTTTCGGTGAATCTGGTAGATGTTTCGCAACCGGCTTTGGATAAAGCGGTGGCTACTATTACTAAGAACCTTGACCGGATGGTAGCCAAAGGGAGTATTAGCGAAGAGGTGAAAACTGCTACACTCAAAAAACTTTCTACCAATACATCGCTCGATGTCTGCAAAGATTCGGACTTAGTGGTGGAAGCCGCTACCGAGAATGCAGACATTAAATTGAAAATATTTAAACAACTTGATGAGTTGTGTAAACCGGAAACTATTCTTGCTTCTAATACTTCTTCTATTTCCATTACAAAAATTGGTGCTGCCACCAAGCGTGCCGATAAAGTAATCGGTATGCACTTTATGAACCCGGTTCCGCTGATGAAGCTGGTGGAAATAATAAAAGGCTATGCCACCTCTGCCGAGGTGCTAACGCAGATTGCAGACTGCTCGAAGAAACTGGACAAGATACCGGTAGAGGTGAACGATTATCCGGGCTTTGTGGCCAACCGCATTTTAATGCCCATGATTAACGAAGCCATTTACACTTTATACGAAGGCGTTGCCGGAGTAAACGAGATTGATACGGTAATGAAACTCGGCATGGCTCATCCCATGGGCCCTTTGCAGTTGGCAGACTTTATAGGCCTGGATGTTTGTCTGGCTATATTGAAAGTGTTGCACGAAGGTTTCGGAAACCCGAAATACGCCCCTTGTCCTTTGCTGGTGAACATGGTTACTGCAGCACGTTTGGGAGTTAAAACAGGCGAAGGCTTTTATAAATACGAAGCCGGCTCGAAAGAGTTGAAAGTAAGCCCTAGGTTCAATACATAACCCCCAACCTCTAAAGGGGGCTTAACAGCCAAATACAAAATACAAACAGCCAAGAGATTTTCTTGGCTGTTTGTATTTAAGTCTCCCCTTTAGGGGAGATTTAGAGGGGTGTTACATCTTCTCCGGTACTTCAATACCCAGCAGTTTCATAGCTTTCTTAATCACAACTCCTGTTTCATTTGATAAGGCAACGCGGAATTTCTTTTCTTCTTCCGTTCCTGCATTCAGAATCGGAAAATCGTGATAGAATTTGTTGTAAAGCTTAGCCAGCGTATAAACATAGTTGGCTATTTCACTCGGGTCGTATTTTTCGGCAGCGGCATGAACGGTGTTTTCGTATTCGCCAAGATGAATAATGAGTTCGCGTTCAACATCACCAAGTGTTAGCTGTGTCACGGTTTCGAACTGTGGCACAGTTGTTTCCCCGGCCTTGCGCATTATCGCCTTTATCCGTGCATGTGTGTATTGAACAAAAGGACCGGTATGTCCGTGAAAGTCAATACTCTCTTCGGGATTGAAAATTATTTTCTTGTAAGGATTTACGCGCAATACAAAATATTTGAGCGCGCCAAGCCCGATGGTTTTGTAAAGTTCTTTTGCCTGCTCATCGGTAAAGCCTTCAATCTTGCCGAGTTCTTTTGTTTTCTCCTCGGCAATGCGTAACACTTCTGCAATCAAATCATCGGCATCGGCAGTTTTGCCTTCGCGGCTTTTAAAACGACCGGTGGGCGATTCTACCAAAGCATAACTCAAATGAAAAATCCCGTCTGCCCATTTCTTACCCAGCTTTTGTAAAGCCAGTTTTAAAACTTTAAAATGATAATCCTGTTCGTTGGCCACCACATAAATCATCTTCTCCATGTTGAATTCTTCGTGGCGCAGTTGAGCGGTTCCCAAATCCTGAGTAATGTAAACCGATGTGCCATCGCTGCGCAGCAAAACCTTTTCATCCAGGCCATCCGGTGTCAGGTCAACAATCACAGCACCGTCTGCCCGTTTCTTAAACACATTGGTTTGCAAACCTTTATCAATAATGTCCTTGCCTAACTTGTAAGTTTCACTTTCGAAATAATCTTTTTCAAAATCTACGCTGAGCAGATTAAATGTTTGCTGAAAACCTTCATACACCCAATCGTTCATCTGTTTCCAGAGTTTAATCGTATCTGCATCACCGGCTTCCCATTTCAAAACCATCGCCTGCGCTTCTTTAAAAATCGGAGTCAACTTCTGAGCTTCATCAGGGTCGGCCGGTGCATTGGGGATGCTTTTTATTTCTTCTTTCGAAACCTCATTGAATTTTACATACCAGTCGCCTACAAAGTGGTCGCCTTTAATACCGGTTGATTGCGGAGTGGAATTGTTGCCGTAGCGCAGATACGCCACCATACTCTTGCTGATGTTAATGCCCCGGTCGTTGTAAATATTCACCTTGGTTACATCGTTACCGGCTGCCTTTAATATTTCACTCATCGAAAAGCCGAGGAGCATATTGCGCACGTGACCGATGTGTAGCGGCTTGTTGGTATTAGGTCCGCAATATTCGAGCACCACCTTCTTACTGTTTGCTGCAAACGTTCCGTATGCTTTGTTCTCCGAAATTTCTTTTAACCGGTTGAGCCAGTAAGCATCGGTAAGCGAAAGATTGAGAAACCCCTTGATTACATTATACTTTCCTACAATGCCCGACTTCTCTTTCAGTTTGCTGCCAAGCAACTCACCGGTCTGCTCGGGCGATTGTTTCGAAACTTTCGTAAGCGGAAAAACCACAATGGTATAATCACCTTCGTGTTCCTTCTTCGTTATGTTGATGGTCACACTATCCAACGGAACATACGCCCCGAATTCTTCTTTAAAAATAGCTGCCGTTGATTGCTTTAATGTCTGTTCTAATGTCATCTGTGAGTGTAATTATTATTTCGCAGAGACAAGAATAAAAATTCCTTTCGCACGGAGACACGGAGTTTTATTTTGCCTTCCCTTCTGCATTCTCTGTGCCTCCGTGCGACATGCCTTTATTTTCTCCCCTGCTTTTCGCGAACTTACTTTTATCGTCAATTAATCTTGTTATTCCATTCTTTAACAAGAGTGTATTGAAATTAATAATCAATCCCACTTCAATGCCTGTCAACCGCATATAAGTAAGGAGTGTTTTGGAGTGCACCGGAGAAACCTCCTCCACTGATTTCAATTCAACAATCACTTTATCCTCCACGATTAAATCAGCACGAAAACCAATACCGAGTTCAATATCTCCATACTTCACCGGTATATCGTATTGTCTCTTAAAACTCAAACCCTCCTTCTTCAACTCGTAACAAATAGCTTCTTCGTAAACACTCTCCAGCAAACCCGGCCCAAGGGTATCATGCACTCTCATGCAAATACCTATTATCTCTCCTGTCAGATTCGAATGTTTCATATTAAATGCATTTCGCACAGAGACACGGAGTTAAATCCACACAGAGGTTTATTTCCCTTTCTCTCGCATTCTCCATGTCCTCGTATTTTGTTTTCTCCTTGTCTTTGATTTATTCCTCCGTGTCTCCGTGCGATATGTATTTCTTGTATTCCGTGCTAACCTGTATTCTGTATTTTCCCTACGCCTTCCGTGCTACACCTACTTTTTTTCTCCCAATTAATCGCGGCTAAAAATATACTTTCGCACACAATTTTTTTTACGATGAACAAACGTCAGAAATACCGCGATCTTATCAATCAGACTTTCGACTTTCCGCAGCGCGATTTCAAGGAGGAAAAAAACGTGCTTTACTGGAACGACCTGCCGCTGATGGACATTATTGCCCAGTATGGCAGCCCCCTCCGGTTGACTTACCTTCCCAAAATTTCGCAGCAAATACAAAAAGCGCGCAGGCTGTTCAATTCATCTATTGCCAACAACAATTACAGTGGCGATTACCATTACGGCTACTGCACCAAAAGTTCGCATTTCTCTTTTGTGCTCGAAGAAGCTCTGAAGAATAAAGTATTTCTCGAAACCTCTTCCGCTTTCGATTTCGAAATCATCAAGCGGATGGAAGAGAAGAAAAAGTTTAAGAAAGAGCAATACATCGTCTGCAATGGGTTTAAGACCGATGCTTACGTCAACAAGATTATCGAGGCGTTCAATAACGGGTTCAAGAATGTTATTCCCATACTCGATAATTTAGATGAAGTAGATAAGTTCAGTTCCATCAGCGAGCCCATGAACATAGGTATGCGCATTGCAGCCGAAGAAGAACCTAAATACGAATTCTATACTTCGCGCCTCGGCATCCGGTACAATGATATTGTTCCGCTCTACGAACAAAAGGTAAAGAACAACCCGAACCTGAAAATGAAGATGCTTCACTTCTTCATCGACACCGGTATTAAAGATGTAAACTATTACTGGACGGAATTTCACAAAGCGCTGGGCGTGTATTGCGACCTTAAAAAGATTTGCCCCGAGCTCAATACCATCAACCTGGGCGGAGGAATGCCCATTAAACATTCGCTGGCGGCAGATTTCGATTACGAATACATGATCAACGAAATTATTTCGCAGATAAAAACCACCTGCAACAACGAAGGCGTTGATGAACCGGATATCTTCACCGAGTTCGGAAGTTATACGGTAGGCGAAAGCGGTTGTGTAATTTTCAGTGTGCTGGGCGTTAAACGTCAGAACGACCGCGAAACCTGGTATATGCTCGATGGTTCGCTGATGAATAACTTACCCGATGTGTGGGGCTTATCGCAGCGGTTTATCATGCTGCCTATCAATAAATGGGACGATGAATACAAGCACGTAAACCTGGGCGGCATTACCTGCGATGTGGGCGACTATTACAACAGCGATGCACACATCAACCAGGTGTATCTTCCTAAAATTAAGCAGGGCGAAAAACTTTTTATCGGTTTCTTCAACACCGGTGCCTATCAGGATACGCTGAGCGGATACGGTGGCATTAAACATTGTCTGCTTCCATCGCCTCCGCATATTCTGGTTGACGAAAAGAAAAAGGGAGAGTTCACTTACAGGATTTTTGCCGAAGAGCAAACGGCAGAGAGTATGATGAAGATTTTAGGGTATTAGAATTGTTTGCTCATGCAAACTAATCAGCGCGGCTATTGATTTACCCTTTAATTTATGTTTTCTACTCATTTTGTTTAAACAAATACCCGCTTTATTGATTTTATTACTCATTATGATAAAAATTTTACTCATTATTACTCAATAATTACTCATTTATTAAACAGAACTACTCATTTTTATACAAAAATCACGTGTTTAATAGATTGCCTTTATAGTAAATGAGCCTGCAGTGTTGGCAGAAGAATTAGCTACGGTAATAACACTGAGCTTAGGTGGTATTTTGAAATTTTTATTGGGCAGAACGGTGGTTACAAATACCGATGTGCCGGTTCCTTTGTACAAATCTAACGGCACAGTGCCTGTATTGCTCAGCGTTCCGCCAATAACAATACCGCGCAGGCATTTTTGTGAAGCAGGTTTCAGTTTTACCCTGCGTGTGCGTGGCCCAGCGGGCTGTTCCACCACGGTAAAACCGTATAATTCCATGGCCCGGAAATTTTTAGTGTAAAGTTTTTTCAGATAACCGCCTATGTCCCTCAAATGCTTTACCACCGGTGCGCGGAAAAGGTCGCGCTGCTGGCGTTCGTTCTCTGCATCTTTTTGTGCCTGTACCAATTGTAAGTGAAAATTTAAAGCGGCACCGGCTTTGGTTTGCAGCGCGTTCAGGTCAATGCCCTGCAGCGTTAAATAGGGCTGCAAAGGGCTGCTGCCAGCGGGGAAAGAATCGTGTTTTTGTTTCAGCAGCTTAAAAATTTCGAACATACCGGTGAACGATGCAGGGTAGTCTAAGCGACTTTTGCCTTTTACCGGCAGCCCCCAAAGGCCAAGTTGTCGGGTGTTGGGTGCCAGCAGGTTTTTAAGAAATTGCCCCACCGGTTTTATCATTTCCTTTACCGGTGCAAAATTTATATCGCGATGTTGCTTGAAAGTTTCGGCATCTTTGCTGTGCCGGCTGCGGTTGGTTTCGTGCGTCTGCGCTTCTACCATTGCCAGTTCATCAAGGGTTAAATCAATATCTTTTTCGCTTAAGTACAAATTCAGCACACTCGCAGCGCCATCGGCATCGTGCTTCGCCTTTACGTTACCAATGAGGATGTATTGTTCCTCAAACACGGACGAAAATTTAAGCCGGCTCATACAATATTTTTTACCGTATAAATTTATGGCATTAACCGGTTTTTAAAAAAGGGGGGAAGCATAAAACAAAAAACCGGCTTACTCCATGCATTCCTACGAAACCATGTTTTGTATTCGGCTGTTTAAGTCCTCTTTAGGGGATTTAGGGGTTTATCTTCCTTGAGTCAACTGCTGGTAAATATTTCCGTAGTAAGCAGCCGCATTATTATCGTTCAGCTTCATCATACACTCCGCCAGTGCGCGGTACGGTGGCGCAAAGTAAGGGTTCTCCTTCACCACACCGGTAAGCACAGCCGCAGCATTCGTAAAATCCTGTTTGTAGAAATACGCCAGCCCCAGATAGTAACCGGTTTGGGTATTCTCCCTGCTCAACTGCATACTCTGCCCCAGCACCCGGATGGCATCATCGAACCGGTTGGCATTTAAGTAACACAAACCCAGGTTCGCCAACACCGTTTCGTTCTTCGGAAACTTTTGTGTGTAAGGTTCCAGCAAACCGATGGCACCTACAAAATCTCCCCTGCCCATCAGCTCCTGCCCCAGATAATCGCTCTTATCGTCTTTCCTTATCACGCACGAAAGCGGCACACCATCGGCATACACCGTATGCACACTCTGCTCCGGAGGGAAACAACCGTTCAGCAATAAACTGCGGTCCACAAAGCGGCAATACATTATTTCGTAGTCCGCATCTTTTTCGCTCCGCTGCCGGTAACTGGCATACCCAACCGGTGCCACTGCAGCCGAATCGGGTTTAAAGTAAAACCCGACCGGTCCCACGGCATTGGTGTAGATGGTGGTCTTTCTTCCATCGGTGCGTTTTAAGTTTTCGTGCTCATGCATCCAGTCGGCACATTGCTTTACGCTGTTCATGTAATAATCGGTTTCGTAATTTCCGAAAGCGCCTTTAATGCCGCCAACTATTTCGTTGAAATACACATACTCGTTCGGATGGTTTGCCAGCATAAAGCGTGCAGGCAGCGCAATCAATATCACCAGCAAACCGAGCGCTGCATACTTCATGTTCCGCTGCAGCAGGTTAATGAGATAGCTGAACGCTAAACCGGAAAGGATAATGATGCTGGGGTAAACGAAAAAGAAGTGGCGCATGGTATCGTACAACACCGACTTTTTGTAAATAACATACCCCAGCGGAAACACAATAGTGAAATACAAAAAGCCGAGCAGCAGCAATTTGTTTTCTCTTTTCATAAAACTAAACAGGCCGAAAGACAGAACCAGTCCGATTAAGCCGAACAGCGGAGTGGAGATAAGCAGCCACTTGGGAATATAATGCCAGGGCACTTCGGTAGAAGAAATATGCGCACCTTCAAACAGAATTTTAATCTGCACCGGAAACTTCTGCGCCACGTTCAGCGCTTCCAAGGGGTGGCTGAACGGACTCACTAAACCGTAAGGCCAGAAAAGCAAACTAACACAGTAACCAAGCACAGAAGCGAGCAACACAAACTTAAAGCTGGGCCAGATGTTTTCTTTGAACTTAGTGAAATTGAAAACCTCAGCGGTGCCGAGCAAAGCCCACATAGCCAAACCGTAAAACAACATCAGGTAAGGAATCAGCAACAAACCACCGATACGGATACCCATCGCCATACCAATACTCAGACCTAAACCAATCGCGGTTTTAAGTGTAGGCTTTGGAAGTTGTTTCAGAAATTTGAGAATGAAAACATAGCTGAGCATGTAACCGGCCGCCATGGTAATATCTTTGGGGTTGTTCATGCTCTCACCAAAAAAGCGAGGGGAGAAGGCCATTAAAATCAAGGTAATTAAACCCGCCTGCCAACCTGCCACTTCTACTGCCACCAATCCGGCACAAAGCATGGCCAAGAAACCGAACATGGAGTTCCAGGCATGGCGGATGTTCCATTCGTTTACTGAAGGCAGGGCTTCGGAAATAGCGGAAGCGGTGCCGTCATAAAATCCACCGTAGTAAACCATTAATGAATCGGGGCCAACATTCGAAGCCGCAGTTTTATCGGCACCCATAGTGCGGTAGAAGTTCACAATATGGTGGCCATACATGCGGTGAAAGTTTTCATCGCCCGAAATACCATACTCGTGACTCACCGAAACCATCAAGACAAAAAGCCCGAGGGCAAAACCGAGAAACAACTTTTTAGAAAGCGCTTCGGGAAGGAGAGGAGTTAGAACAACGGGAGTTGATTCAACTTTCTTTTCTTGCTTAACGGGTTGTTTTTGCTGTTTCGACATGTAGAAGATTTGCGGGCAAAGTAATTACTTGGTGGCTGAAATGAAAATGGACTGCGAAACGTTTTTTACCAAAGGAATTTTTTCGAGCACATCGCCAATTGCTATCGAAGGTGAAATCAAAAAATCAGGAATACCGGGAAGAAGAAAATCTTTGTATTCCACTTTAATGTTTTTGTAACCGGCTTTCGAAAGTTTCTCTGTAACAAAATCTTTTGAGAAAGCCATTTCATCGGGCTCGAGGTGCGCCATCTTTCTCAAAACAGGATAAGAGAAAATCAGATACACGTAAGGGTTGTAAATATTCGGCTCGAGGAAAATTATTTTGCCGTTGTCCTTCAGTAAGTGAAGCATGTTCGTAAACGCGCTATCCAAATGATGATACAAATGGTGCAGAATACCATTGCCGATGATGTAGTCGAATTTCTCCCCCTTAAACTCCTCGGCTTTGTTGAAATCAAGGACCTCGTAGCGGAGATTTGTCAACCGGCAGGTGTCTCTTGCTTCTTCAATAAACGGAACGCATAAATCGGTGCCGAGCATATGCATGCCGGTCTTTTTTCCCATCACAAAGGCGTTCTTGCCGGTGCCACAGCCAATTTCCATCACCGATTTTTGCGGCAACACCTGCATTTGCGAAATCATATAATCGCATCTGCGCTCAGCGCGTATACGGGTAGATTTGCTGTCGCCCCAAACCTGATTGTATCCTCTGTCGTCTTTTATGTTTTCCATAACCCCATCCAACCTTCCCCTAAAGGGGAAGGCTTAAGTTTATTTTTTTACAATGATTGTGTAACCCAGCGGGTCGTCATCACTTCCTAAATTCAACAATAAAGAAATATGCGCGATGAGAACTACCACTGCAAGAATTGGTGAAAGCGCCACCCAAACCGGAACAAAAATCCATTTCCATATTTGAGAAGGGAGCAGATTGCGAAACCACAACACAATTACTTTGTTGGCAATGTTTGCAATGTCGGTTCCTCTGTTCTTAATCTCTGCGGAACTGAATTTTGAAAACATTGTTTTTAAACTACTCGGGGTATAGCGAAAGAAATCGTAAGGGATATAATGATACCTCGCACTCCATGGAACAGTGATGATACCCGTGCCCCCTTTTTTCATTACCCGGTGCATTTCGTCAATCAGCTTCTGATAATTCTGCACATGCTCTAAAACTTCGGTGCAAATTAATCCGTCAAACTTATCGTTCTCGAAAGGAATAGTTTCTCCGTCAAACGGAGTAATGTCGGAGTTGCTGTAATCAAACTTATCCGCATCCACAATGTCCACCCCGAAGTATTTCGTTTCAGAAACGTTCAGCAAAAAGTTATAAGGCGATTGACCGCAGCCCACATCCAGCACATTACCGGTGAAGGAAGGAACGGTTTGTTTGATGTCGCGGTAGATGGTGAGAATCTGTAAGTCGAGCAACATACGTCCGTAGAACTTCAACTGCCCGAGGAAGGAGGTGGAATAAGTATGTGAAACCGGACGGAAACCTTCGGGCATAATTATTTTTCGTGTCCGATTAAATCTGAGTTATCTAATTCGAGTAAATTACATTCTTCAAACATAGAAACTATTTTATCCCAATTGTTTTCTATCAAGTTGAAAAGCTCCCGGTTAACAATGTTCCCTGTTGTAATAAAAAGAAGTTGAGTTGGTTTCTGATGGAGTAAATGCGTATGAAGAAAATCGGAATCCTTAGTAATCACAATCCATTTTTCTTCCGAAGAAATTTTTCTGATAAGGCTATCCGAGGTTCTTTCCTTATCCGGTAAGTCATCGGTGTGAATTACTTCAACTCCTTTTTTCTGTAACAAGCCTTTCAGTTTGTAAGGAAGTTGTGCATCAATCAAAAATCTCATGCTCTAATTTTGGAAATGGTTTTTACATCAGCCAGTTTAGAGCCGTACGCCAGACAAGCAAGAATATCTTCGCGGGTAAGAGCGGGATAATCGTCCATAATTTCTTCCATAGTCATTCCGGCAGAAAGTAAATCTAAAACCATGGTTACCGGATAACGCATGTTGCGTACCGTGGGTTTACCATGGCAAATATCGGGGTTAGTTGTTATGCGGTTAATGAGAATCTCCATAATCGAAAATTTGTGAAACGAAGATAAGTTGAATTAGTAAACTTTTCGGTAGATATTTCTTCGTATAAACTTCGGCCTGCGCTTACTCTCTTCCAAAATCTTCCCTTGATATTCTCCGAGAACAGAAATAGCTAGCATATTCAATCCGCCAAAGAAGAGAATGAGAACGATGATGGTAGTAATACCATGCGGAACATTTCTGTAAACAAAATAGGCAGCAATCTGAACGATGATGGCAACAAACGAAAGCAGCGTAAGCGACCAACCGAGATATGTCATCAACTCTAACGGCACAAAACTGAAACTGAAAATTGCTTTGCGCGCCCAAGCAATGTTCTTGCGCCAGTTGTTAGTAGTAACACCAAACATTCTTTCCGGACGGGTGTAATCAACACCGGTTTGCTTAAACCCAACCCACGCACGCAAGCCGCGCATGAATTGGTCGGTCTCCGGGAGCTTTACTAATTCGTTTACCACTTTTCTATCCATCAAACTAAAGTCACCAGCATCTAATGGTATAGGAACATAACTCACACTGCGGAACAGGCGGTAGAACATTTTATAAAACGACACCAGTGTCTGGTTGCCTTCCCGCGCTACTCTTCTTCCATAAACCACATCAAATCCTTTCTGATATTCTTCATAAAACTGTTCAATCAATTCAGGCGGGTCTTGCAAATCTCCATCAAGCAGAATTACACCATCACCGGTGGAGATTTCCATACCCGAAAGGAAAGCAGCCTGCGAACCGAAGTTGCGTGAATGCTCAATAGCAATCACATGGTCATCTTCATCTACTAACTTCTGCAACACTTCATTCGTATTGTCGGGCGAACAATCGTTCACGAAAATTATTTCGTAGTCAACAGCAATCTTCTGAAACGTTTTCGAAAGCCGCTCATACATAAACGGGATTGCCTGTTCGTCTTTATAGCATGCAATAACTGCCGAAAGCTTATGACGGATTTTATCCTGCACCAGTTTCTTCTCATACAGCGGCATCGAGTAAGCCTTCTGCCACTCTGCATTTTTACTCAAGCCTTCTTTAAGCGGAGTTTCGTTTTGCCAGCCAATCAATTCTTTCGCCAGCGAAGCATCGCCATACCATTCCTTCAAATCCCATTTGCGGTTGGGCATATCGCCCCAGTCAGGACTCTTTTCAATGCTGAAAATATCCTTGATAGCCAGCGCCATATCGCGGATGGTAGTTTTATGATTGCTCGCAATATTCAGCGACTTGCCTTTAATGTTCTGAATGTTCGTAGCCGAAAGTAAAGTTGCAAGCACCGCATCATCTACATAAACAAAGTCACGCGAGATATCCGGTTGCACCAATGGCGGATAAGTCCCTTTCATTCCCTTATCAATCAACTGCGGAATCAATCTATCCGGTTCTTCAAACGCCCCGTAAATGGAGTAGTAACGCAAATTCGCCACCGGAACTTCCTTAATCGTTCCGTAGAACTTTATCATGTGCGTTGCGCCCGCCTTGGTTACCGCGTAATGAGAGTTCGGTTGAAGCGGCTCGTCTTCCTTAGGTGCAGAGGCATTTAATCCGTATTCAGAAGAACTGCCGGCATGAACAAATGCTTTGATGGCAAACTGAGAAGAAATCTCAAGCAGGTTGAGTAAACCAATAAAATTGGTTTCGTAAATCAAATCAACGTCCGACTGCTTGCTGTAAGCCCCGTAAGCCGCTAAATCGAAAATGGTTTTAAAGCGGTGCTCTTTAAAAATATCCTCAACCTGGTTTTTCTTGATGATGTTACAGTGAAGAATATGCTTCGGATTAATGTCATCCAGCCTCCACGGAATAAAGGGCTTGCTGGTAACAGCAAAAACATCTTTGCGGTATTCCAGTATAGAACGCAACAGGTTTGCACCGATAAAACCACCCGCACCGAATATCACAATCGGGCCTTCCAGCTTAAGGACTTCTGCCTGTATTTTATCGGGTAAAGACATGGGGCGAATATGTGAAAGATTTACAGAATTACAGATTTACTGAATGACGGATTGAACAGCTAATCGGTAATTCTGTGAATCCGTCAATCCGTAAATATTGTTGCTGGCTTACTTAAGAAAGGCACTTAACTCCCTAACCATTCCTTCGCCCCCTAAATTATTTTCTGCCTGATGAAATTTCTGGTCTCCGTATTTGCCGCTCGGGTAACCGGATGCAGCCAGTGAATGCATTTTGATATTCGAAGTCAGTTGATTCATTAAATGATACGAAAGCGTTTCACGCAAACCGCATTCACCGTTGTGTTCTTCTATTGTAATCAGTTTCTGTGTGGCATTAATCGAGGAAATTAGTTCATTGGGTAATTGGGTAATTGGGAATAAAGAGAGAACCCAAACTTCCAAATCATCTGCTAGCTCCGAGTTCAGAATATTTTCTGTTACCGGTCCGGTGCCTACAACTACTCCTTTGGTGCCGTCCTTTATCTTTCTCCATTGCGCAAAAGGCGCAACCGGTTGATTGATTTTCGCGCCCATGTTAAGCCGCAGATAGTTAGGGCTTTTATCGGCAATCATCTGCTCCACCGCCTGCTCAACATCGCTTACGGTAAACGGAACATACACGCGCATATTTTGGAGAATGCGCATCGCTCCAATGTCTTCAATATTATGGTGAGTGGCTCCCATAATTCCGTAGCCGTAGCCGCCACCGTTGCCGACAATCTTAACCGGTAAGTTGTGAAGACAGACATCATTTCTAATCTGCTCGTACGGGCGAAGCGTTACAAAAGGAGAGATGCTGTAAGTCCAAGGAATAAAACCTTCGTGTGCAAGGGCAGCGGCAACCGTCACCATGTTTTGTTCGGCAACACCGGCATTAATAAACTTCTCGCCAAACTTCTCCTGCACTTTCTCCAAAGCCATATAACCAAGGTCACCGGTAATAAAAACGAGGTTATCGTTTTTATGGAAGGCATTAATCATACTCTGTGCAAACTCAACTCTCATCCTATGGCTGTAATTCTTCTTTCAAAATCATTTTTCACTTCATCTAATATCAAACTGTATTGATCGTCCTTCATTGCCAGATAATGGCAATCAACTTTGTCCTCGTACGTCTTCCATCCGTTGCCCTTCGTAGTGTTACAAATTATCGCGGTTGGTTTTGTTGTCTTTTGCCATTTGCCTTTTGCGTTTTCAAGAGATTCGAAGTCATGTCCGTCCGCTTCTACCACTTCAAAACCGAAAGCGCGAAGCTTATCCGCAAGCGGTTCCAGCTTCATTACATCTTCCGTTCTTCCGTAACCCTGCAATTGGTTCCGGTCAACCAGCCAGATTACGTTGGTGAGTTTATGATGAGCAATAAACAAAGCCGCCTCCCAGGTAGTGCCTTCGTTTATTTCTCCATCACTGGTTATGCAGAAAACTTTCTTGTCTTTCTTCTTCAGCTTTTGTGCAAGCCCCAAGCCTGCGGCCAGCGAAAGCCCGTGACCTAGGCTACCTGTAGCAAAAGGAATGCTCTTAATTTTATTCACCGGTGGATGAGCGGCTAAATGAGTGCCGTTCTTGTAAAAAGTCTGAATGTCTTCTTCGCTCAGCGTGCCGTCTTCGGCAAGCATCGAGTAGAGCGCAGCCGCTGCATGGCCCTTGCTCAAAATA
This sequence comes from uncultured Chitinophaga sp., assembly GCA_964493695.1. Classification (GTDB taxonomy): domain Bacteria; phylum Bacteroidota; class Bacteroidia; order Chitinophagales; family LD1; genus Bog-950. Next base: position 76,272 of record CAZBPG010000004.1, read on the forward strand.
ATTTCATCGTCCTCTTTCATCCAGCCAAAGCGCACAAAAGTCAGCATCTCCGCCACGCTCAGCGAGCAGCCCACATGACCGGCATTCGCCTGCTTGTACATGCCCAAAAAACGGTTCTTGATGTTCAGCGCCCCGTAAAGGAGCATTCTATGTATGGCTTTATCCATCAGCGTGCAATTATACACTTTAGCTTTAAAAACTAAAGTCAACCCAAGCTACGAATTCTGACTTTTAGGGTATCTAACTTGGTGCGTTCGGCAACAAACATAAAGGGCGACTCTAATTCAAACTCACTTGCAAACAGAGTTTTGAGCGTGTCGATAGTTAACAACGGAATAATGTGACCCGGTCGCAGATATACGATACCGGTGAAGGTAACCTTCTTCATAAAAACTATTTTGCCAAAATCGCTGTCGTGAGTAAGAACTATGCTTTGCGTTACGTGTGCGGTCTCTAATATTTTTTCATCATCTGCCGAAGTCAGCTTGAGTTCTGAAACTGTTTTAACGGATGCTACATGAGCTTTGAGAAAATCTACAACAACAGGATGTATGTTTTCATCACATACAAACGAATACTCCGTCAGCTTCATGCCACCGACTTTATTTCGAGGTAAATTTCGTTGTTGAGAAACTGAGTGGCGTATTGCACCGCTTCTTTCACTGCTTCTTCCGTCAGTTGCGGATAAGCAGCAACGATGGCACTTATGGAACCTCCCGATGCTATTAATTCCAAAATAAAATCAACGCTTATTCTGGTATTGCGGATTATCGGTTTGCCTCCCAGTATTCCCGAATCGCTGATGATGTGTTCAAATTTCATACTCCAAATTTAGATTATTTCTCCCCGCTTACCTAATTCCACCACCTCCAGGTTCTCCATCTTCTTATCGTTCAGCGTAAAGCGCAGCACCGTCTTCATTTTATGGAAACCCTGCACACCCGCTGCACCGGGGTTCATCACCACCATGTTGTTGTATTTCGCATCGCGCATCACCTTTAAAATGTGCGAGTGCCCGCAGATAAAAATATCGGGCATCACCTCCTCAATTTTCCTGCGCGCCTTGGGCTCGTAGTTGTTGGGGTAGCCGCCAATATGCGTCATCAATATCTTAAAACCTTCGCGCTCCAGCACCAGGTTCAGGGGATAATCCATGCGGATGTCCATGTTGTCGATGTTTCCGTAAACGGCAAAAAAGGGCTTGAAGTTTTTCAGCTCATCGCACAGCTCGATGGTTCCCAAATCACCGGCATGCCATATTTCGTCAACGTCTTTAAACAACTCGAAAACTTTTTTGTCGAGGTACCCGTGCGTGTCGCTGATGAGGCCGATTTTTATCACGGGGCGAATCTAAATTATTGTGCCTGTCTGTTGAAGTTTTGCGAAGGAAGCGCCAGAGACAACCTACCTGCACATCGCCCCGCAAACACTAATTACCTGTCCGCTTACGTAGGTGCTTAAATCGCTGGCCAGAAAGAGGGCCACGCTGGCCACTTCTCCGGTATCGCCCATGCGTTTCATGGGTATTTGGGCGAGGATATTTTTTTTCACTTCATCGGTCAGCACACCGGTCATATCGGTTTCAATAAAACCCGGTGCTATGGCATTGCAGCGTATACTGCGCGAGCCAAACTCATCGGCAATAGATTTGGTAAAACCAATAATGCCCGCTTTGCTGGCGGCATAATTAGATTGTCCGCCCTGCCCCATTTCGCCTATCACCGATGAAAGATTAATGATAGAACCGCTTTTTTGGCGCAACATAATTTTTGAAACATGCTTGGTAAGGTTAAAAACCGATTTCAGGTTAGCCGTCATTACTTCATCCCACTGCTCTTCGGTCATCCGCAGAATTAAATTGTCGCGCGTAATGCCTGCGTTGTTCACCAGCACATCTATAGCCCCGAACTCCTGATAAACTTCCTCCACTAATTTTTCGGTGTCAGTATAAGAACCGGCATCGTTCTTATACGCTTTGGCTTTTACGCCCGCAGCGTTCAACTCTGTTTCCAGTTGTTTCGCTTTCTCCTCGCTGCTGATGTAAGTAAAAGCCACATTACATCCCTGCTCGGCAAACTTCTTTACAATAGCGTAGCCAATGCCTCTTGTTCCTCCGGTTATCAATGCTGTTTTTCCTTTCAGCAACATGTGTTCTTGGTTTATGGTTCGAAGAAAGAAAAAAATAAATGATTGTAGAGGTTTCTCACAGAATACACTGACAACACGCTGATACAGTTTTGTATTTTCTGCGGGCATCTGCGGATTCTGCGGAAAATAGAAAATGCAAACAAGTGTAAAATATTTTACCGGTGCATTAAACCATTGCAAATGCACCGCGTCATAGAAACATAACAACGGAACAAATTTTAAAACCAATAAAATTCAGAACTATGAAAAAGATAATCATCGGAATTGCACTCTTTATTATAGGAGCCACCGCACCAACTTTAAAAGCACAAATACCTAACACACCGGGCATTAAACATCAGCAACGCATCGAACAAAAACGAATTCACCACGGCATCCGCACCGGACAGCTGACAAAGAAAGAAGCTATGCGCCTTCAAATGCAGCAGGCAAAAATACGCCACGATAAACGCTGCGCCAAAGCAGACGGCATTGTTACTCCTTACGAGCGCGCGGTTATTAAGACCGAACAGGCAAGAGCAGGCAGAAACATCTATCGCCAAAAACATGACGGCCAAAACCGTTTCTAATCATAAATGGGTTAAATAGGGTGAAGTCCCCGTGCTGAAAAGCCGGGGATTTTTTTTGCCCGACCCCGAAAGGGTTTAGAACCCTTTCGGGGTTTAGTAAAAAGAAATAATTCCTTTTTACCTGCTTTTCTATATTTACTGCCCACACATTAATCCTGACATGAAAAAGTTCTCCTTATCGCTCATTGCGCTGGCGTTTTTCGTTTCTGCCATCGCTCAACAATCCACGTTCCGTATTCAGTATGACGTCTCCATTTTTGATTTGCCTGGTGCTATGGCGGAAAGCACAACGGGAAATTACGTTATTGCTGGAACGAATGCTTCGCTTGGTACTATTGGCAACCTCATACAGATAGACCCTAACGGAAACCCGATGTGGAGCAAAGGATACTCTGCAGGTGGTTTGTCAACCCAGTTTAGCGATGTAAAAAAAGTAAGTACTGGCGGATACATTGTTACTGGAGGCACCGGTAGCGGATGTTTATTGGCGAAAATAGACGCCAATGGAAATGTTGTTTGGGCAAATCGTTACCGAATTGCTTCTCCCAGTGTTGAGTATGGCAATCGTGTCATTCAGACAAGTGATGGTGGTTTTGTAGTAGCCGGAAGTGTAAGCAAAGTTGATCCAGATGGTGCAGGTGCAATTGCCCGCCAAGACTCTTCAAAAATGTTTGCTATGAAAACTGACGGCAACGGCAACTTGTTATGGATGCGCACGTTTTTTTATACTACCAGTTTTGATGATGACGACTACCTCAATGATGTGGCCGAAGTTTCGGATGGTTACGTTTTTGTTGGTTCAGCTACCATCGTTGCTGGAGATGGACAAAGCGATGCCACTATTTTAAAGACTAATGTGAACGGAAGTTTGCAATGGTCGCACAGGTGGGGCAATAGCAACAGCGAACAGGGTTATGCTATAATAAACAATGGCAGCAATCAAGTGCTGATAAGCGGTGATGATAATGGACGGGCTTTTATTTTGAACGTGAGCGCACCAAACTCTGGTCCGACTGTTACAGGAACTAATAGCTTGTATATAACAACCGGATTTTCTGCCTTGGGCTCAAGTTTAGTAAAAACAATAGATGGGCATTACACCATTTTTGGAACCCGGATTGGGGTGATATTTACTCCTCCTTTTTTAGACTACAGTGCATTTGTGATGAAAACAAATTCAACCTCAGGAGCCATAATCTTTAGCCGTAGTTATAACTCGGGTTTTGTTTCTATTCTTCCTGTGGGTATTCAGACGAGTGATACAGGATACATCATGAATTCAATTTCTGCAACACTTCAGGCAGCGAGCTATGATTATGGAGTTGTAAAAACAGACAAAAACGGACAGCAAAGTGCAATATCCGGATGCCCTGAAAGTTCTCCTGCATTTAGCCGTAGCAACTATTCTCCGTCTTTCAGCAGTTTTTCTTCATCTGTTGTGATTACACAATCAGCGAGTAGTATTTCATTAGCCGCAGCAAATATCACACCTGCTCAAACCGTAATTTGCCGTACCATTGTCTGCGCGGCACCGCCTACTCCTTCGTTAACTGCCAACCCAACTACTATTTGTTCCGGAAGTTCAAGTCTTCTTACGGCTTCGGGCGGAAGCAACGTTACCTATAAGTATTACACACAGGCATCCGGTGGAACTTCGATAGGCAGCGGAGCTACTTTAACTGTTTCGCCAACGTCTACTACTACTTACTATGTAGAGGCAGATGATAACTTGAATCCCGGTTGCGTAAGCAATAGAAGTGCAGGGGTAACAGTTACCGTAAGCAATCCTCCAACTTCTGTTGGAAATATTACCGGCAGTGCAAATCCCTGCCTGGGTAACGCCAACTATTCTATTGCAGCTACCGGTGCTACTACTTACGCGTGGAGTGTAAGCGGGGGAGGAACCATTACCGGTGGAAGTACGGCAACCCCAACTATCAATTGGACAAGCAGCGGTGGACCTTATACTGTTTCCGTTACTGTAAGCAATAGCTGTGGAAGTATTTCAAGAACTCTATCAGTTACAGTGGTAGCCGGTGTTAGTGGTGTGGGAGCAAGTGCTTCGGCCAACCCTTGTGTTGGAGGCACGCTTACCTTAACCGGTACCGGCAGTGGTGTAAACAACTGGGCATGGACAGGGCCTAACGGCTTTACTTCCTCTTCGCAAAGCCCGCAGATTACCAACTTAACAGTTGCCGCTGTCGGAACATACAATTTAGTAGCCAGTAGCGCCTGCGGAAGCGGAAACGCCAACGTAACGGTAACCGTAGGTAACAAACCTCAAAACGTTACCGCCACTGTAAACTCACCGGCATGTGTAGGTAACACCTTGAACTTAACCGGTGCAGGGACTAACGCAACATCGTGGAGTTGGAGCGGACCAAATAGTTTCACAGCCAGCACTCAAAATGCTTCAGTATCAAACGCACAAACAAATGCTACCGGCACTTACACACTCACTGCCACTAACGTGTGCGGTAATACTACAGCTACAGCCAGTGCGGTAGTTAACTCGGCACCTACCGGTGTAAATGCTTCAGCAAATCCGAATCCTGTTTGTTCGGGAAATGTGCTGAACTTGATTGGCGGTGCCACCGGTGCTACAAGCTATGCATGGACCGGCCCCAACAGTTATACTTCTACGCTACTCAACAACACTATCAACAATTTTCAGGCGGTTAATGCCGGAACTTACACGCTTACAGCTACTAACGCCTGCGGCAGCACTCAGGATGCAGAAACTGTTACCATAGCTGATGTTCCATCGAGCGTAACGGCAGCTGCTAACCTTACCAATATTTGTGCTCAGGCAAGTTTGACTTTAAGCGGCAATGCCAACAATGCTTCTTCATTTTCGTGGAGCGGTCCGAATGGTTTTACTTCGACCGCGCAAAACCCTACACGCCCTAATATTACACTTGCCGATAGTGGCTTGTATACTTTAACAGCTACCAATGCCTGTGGGAGCACAACGGCTACGGTAAATGTGGATGTTGATACCGTAATTCAGAATTTGGTTGTAAACGCTTCGCCAAACGACACCGTTTGCGCAGGAAGCAACATCAATTTAACCGGCAGTGGTACGCAGGTGAATACCTGGAGCTGGAGCGGACCGAACAACTTTACTTCCTCTCAACAAAACACTTCAGTGCCTAATGCAACAGCAATAAACAGCGGCACTTATACTGTAACCGCGAGCAACGCATGCGGCACACAAACCTCCAGCTTGTCAGTATTGGTGAACGGTGCTATTTCAAGTTTGAGCGCTTCTGCAACTACCGGTGCCATTATCTGCAACGGAACGGACATCAACTTAACCGCAAGCGGTACAAACGTGAACGGCTTTACGTGGACAGGTCCAAACGGTTTTTCTTCTACACAGCAAAATCCAACTATCAGTAACGCCACCGTTGCTGCCGGTGGAACTTACACGGTTACAGCTAACAACGCCTGCGGAAATCAGACAGCAACAGTTTCGGTGCAGGTAGATACATTGATTGAGAATCTTTCTTCTTCCGCTTCCCCGAATGATACTCTTTGTGCCGGTGGAACCATCACTTTGAATGCCACCGGAACCAATGTGAATACCTGGAGTTGGGTGGGTCCAAATGGTTTTACCGCAGCTCAGCAAAATGCTTCCGTACCTAATGCTACAGCAACAGCCAGCGGAACTTATACGGTTACAGCAAGTAACGGTTGTGGAAATGCACAGGCATCAGTTACAGTTTTGGTAAACGACCCTATTCAAAATGTAACCGCTACTGCATCGAGCAGCGGTTTGGTTTGCAGCGGAAGCAGTATTACACTTTCTGCCAATGCCACAAACGCCAACAGCTTTAGCTGGACCGGTGCTGACGGATTTACTTCCACTCAACAAAATCCGGTTATCAATCCGGCTACTATCGCTAACAGCGGAACTTATACCGCAACGGTAAATAACGCCTGCGGAAGCCAAAGTGCTTCTGTAACCGTTCAGGTAGATACGCTGATTAGAAATCTGACTTCGCTTGCTTCACCCAATGATACACTGTGCGCAGGAGGTACTATCAGTCTTTCGGCATCGGGCGATAATGTTACATCGTGGAGTTGGAGCGGACCGAATGGATTTACAGCAAATACGCAAAATACTTCAGTAAGTAGTGCGCAGTCAATTAACAGCGGAACTTATACAGTTACGGGAACCAACGCCTGCGGTACTTCAACATCCAGTGTAAGCATAATGGTTAAAACCGCACCAACACTTTCGTTAACCATTACCGGACCGGTGATTGTTTGCGGAAACGCGAGCGGAACTTACACGGTGGCTTCTTCTGCCGATGTTACTTCTTATAACTGGACCTTGACCGGTGGAAATATTACCGGTGGACAGGGAACAAATTCAATTGGTGTAAGTTGGGGAACCACAGCCGGTACTTATCAGGTTTCAGTTACTGCTTCAAACGAGTGCGGCACCGGTTCATCAGCAAACTTACAGGTGAGTGTAGATGTGCCTACTGTTTTGGGAATTACGGCAACCAGCGACACTGTTTGCTTCAATACTGCTACAACACTAACCGCAACGGTTGCTCCTGTCAGCACGGTTATTACATGGTATTTAGATGCAGTTGGCGGGACTGAAATAGGAACCGGCACAACTTATACTACAGGTGACCTTACTCAAACAACAACCTTTTATGCCCAAGCCACTTCAGTTAACGGTTGTTCGAACTTGCAGGGAAGAGTTCCTGCTACGGTTACGGTTACTGCTCTACCGGTGGTTGTGTTAATCAGCGATAAAGACGGCAATAATGATTTCCCTACCGCTTTTCCTAACGAAGTGGTGAATTTTGAAGCTGTTCCTGATTCCTTCGATAATTATGAATTCTTCTGGAACGGCTCTTCCGTACAAACAGGAAACTCCAACCACTGGAGCACAAGTAAGTTGAATCACTTAGACTCTGTTTGGGTGATTGCAACTGAAAGCGGTTGTGTCGGATTCCGAAGTATCGACACTGTGCGTATTGTTGACTTCCCGAATGCCTTTACTCCGAACAATGACGGTGTAAACGATGTGTTTCTTGCCGGCTATGATTTAATTATCACCAACCGGTGGGGACAAACGCTTTACGAAGGGCGCGAAGGATGGGACGGCAAATACAAAGGCGATAAAGTTTCTCCGGGAACTTACTATTACATCGTAACGCTCGACAACATCACCGACCGGAAGAACGCGATTAAGGGAACCGTTTTACTCATCGAAGACTAAGAAAGGAACATGAAAAATATCCTAACGACACTCACCTTGTTGTTTGCGCTTGTTGTGTGCAATGCGCAAACCAATCTTGAAATGGCAAACGATGCTTTTGCTGCCAAGGAATACACGACAGCTTTAGATTATTTCCAAAAGGTTTTGAAGAAGCCTGAAAAGAAAACCGACTTAGCCGATGTGAATTTTAAAGTAGCAGAGTGCTACCGGTACAACGGAAAGTTTGACGATGCCAATACTTACTATAATCAGGCAAAGGCTGCCGGTTACAGCAATCCGGTTTATTTGTTTCATCAGGGGAATATTTATTTGAAACAGAGTAAATATGAGGATGCACAGAAAAAATTTGAAAGTTTCCTAAGCGCTCAGCCAAATGACAAGGACGCTACGCGCCTGCTCAACAACTGCAGGTTTGCTATCAGTTCGTCAATTGATCCCTGGTTCTATACTTTTAAGAATGAGAAAGATCTGAATACGGTTTACAACGACTATGCTGCTGCACAGTTAAAATTCCTGCTGGTGTTTACTTCTTCGCGCATCGAAGAGAAAGGCGACAAAATTTATTCGTTTGACGGACAGGGTTTTTCGGATTTATATCAGACCGCTTATTTTAAAGAAGATAAGACCTGGAGCAAACCGAAAAAGATTGAAACTATCAGTGCCGAAAAAAATGATGGCGTTTTAGCTTACTGCGAAAAAACAAAAACCGTTTACTACACCCGTTGTAACGATGGCAAAACGAAAGATAATTTCTGCCGCATTTATGAAGCGACCTACGATGAAGCCACAAACATTTTCGGAATACCGAAAGCTATTTCGCTTTCATTTACACAGAAAACTGACATGTCGCAACCGGCTATTTCTACCGATGGCAGCAAGCTTTATTACGCCAGCCGTATGGAAGGCGGGCAGGGCGGAAGTGATATCTGGGTGATGAGCAAAAGCGGTGACAGTTGGGGCGAACCTGTGAACGCGGGCAGCATGATCAATACCGAGTTTGATGAAATGTTTCCGGTGGTGCATGATTCGGCTCTTTGTTATTCTTCTGAAGGATTTACCGGTTATGGCGGTTTGGATTTGTTCAGCTCTGCTTATGTGAACGGAACCTGGACCAAACCGCAGAACCTGAAAACACCATTCAACAGCAGTGCCGATGATTTCTTCATATCTTTTAATCCTGATGGCAAGAGCGGTTATTTTTCTTCCAACCGCAAAGACGGAGCCGGTGGAGATGATATTTATTCATTCTTCCTTACACCGGTTAACCTGGTGGTAAAAGGTAGAGTAACCGATATAGACAACAGTTCTCCGCTTGCCGGTGCTACAGTTGTTTTAACTGCCGCTGACGGAACTACTGACACTACGACAACCAGTGCCAACGGAGAATACAGCTTTAACTTAGGCCAGGATAAGGATTACAAGATAAATGTACTGAACCCCGGTTACTTCGGTGATTCGAAAAAACTGAGCACGCAGGGCGAGAAGTTCTCGAAAGAGTTTTCAAAAGCTAACGGCAACAATTACGATTTCTCTATCAAGCGGATTCCTAAAACAGAAATCAAGATTGACAACATTTACTACGACCTCGACAGTTTCGTGCTTCGGGAAGAATCGAAACCGAGCTTAGATAAACTTGTAAAAATTCTGGAAGATACACCGGATGCTTTTGTGCAGATTAACTCGCATACAGATGAGCGCGGTAAAGTAGAGTATAACACCACCCTTTCAGAAAACCGGGCGAAGAGTGTGGTAGATTATTTAGTGAGCAAGGGAATAAACCCTGCGCACTTAACCTCGAAAGGATTCGGGTTTAGTCAGCCGGTAATTAAAGGTGCGAAGACCGAAGAAGAACATCAGCAGAATAGACGGACAGCATTTCAGGTAATACAAACACCATAAAGAAGACCCAAACAAAAACACATAAAAGAAACTGGTATGAAAAAACTATTTACAGCAGCAACCGTAATTTTCCTTGCATACCAAGGATTATTTGCTCAGAACGAACCGGTAGTAGCACACTTTGCCTATCACACCAACGTGTTTAATCCGGCAGTAAGCGGTAACACGCGTGATATTTATGTAGGCGCGTTGTATCGCCAACAGTGGGTCGGTTTTAAAGAAGCTCCCTCTACTTTTCTGCTCGATGCTTATGCCGGTATTGCCAAAATAAAAGGTGGTGTCGGCCTGGTGATTAGTAACGATATGCTGGGTAAGCAGCGCTTTACCACCGCTAAAGTTTCTTATGCTTATTCGCAGCGCCTGAACGACCGGGCGCGGCTTTCTATCGGTTTGGGCATTGGTTTGTTCAACAGTTTTGTGAAAGGAACAGAATTGATTTACCAGGACCATTATAATGTTGATCAAAGTGCGTTGCTTGCCAACACCAATAAATTCAAAGCGTTTCTTTCTGCCGGTATTGAGTTCAGCGGTTACAATACTACTATCGGTTTCTCCGTTTCTAATCTCGACCAGGGCTTGAAGAGCGCCACTCCCTTTAAAGTTCCCCGCCATTACTTCGGTTATGTAAAGTATAGCTGGGACATCAACACAAAATTTAACCTGACCACTTCGGTGTTTGTGCGCAGTATTGATTTTATAGCACAGGCTGAAGTAAACCTTGCATTAACCTGGAACAAGCGGATAATAGTTGGTCTTCTGTATCGCAGTAACGATGCGGTAGGTGCTATGCTGGGCGTTCATATCACTAAACATTTAATGGCAAGCTACGCTTACGATTTCAATTGCGGAAAACTGGGCCCTTACCAATCCGGCTCGCACGAAGTGCAGTTGATTTACCGGTTTAACGGAGTGAAGGAGAAGCGGACGTTTTATAAATCTCCCCGTTATCTGAATTAAGAATTAAGTAAAACAGAAAGGCTCTCCCAATGGGAAGCTTTTTTTGTTTTGCTTGAGTTATAGATTATTTAGTTCCTGTAAAAGAGTAGTTCTGTGTAGTTTGCCCGGGTTGTGTGGCAGTGCCGTTAAGTATCAACTCGTTACCATCACGGTTTCCTGCTCCGGCAAAATGCCAGGTTCCAGGTAAGCCAACTATAGTTCCATCTTCGTCTACAACGAGAGATGAGGTTGATTTAAGTTTACCATTCGCAACAGTTGCGTAAGTTGAATACGAACCCAAAAGGTTTGACTGCAGTTCGAGTTTGATAACCTTGTCGCTTACTTTAGTAATTACTACACGATTGAAAAAGCTTCCTGATACACCAGTATAAGTGCCCATCCAGTCAGTAGCTAAATCTTTTTGGCACGATGAAAGTGCAAATACGAACAATGTTGCGATGATTAGAAGTTTAGTCTTCATGTTGTTTAATTTTTGTGTAAAAATAAAAAAGAATGAGGCAAGAAGTTTACTCTTAAAACCTTGAAAGATTCACAAACCTCTTGCTCAAAAAATCAAGGATAATGGCATTCACTACTCCGGACTTCTCCTTTTGAGGATAGTGTTTGGTTCCCGGTATTACAGCCAGATAACCCCGCTGAACGTTTTCAAACATCTCACTGGTGTGGCTCTGCTTGATAATGTCATGGTCTCCGGTCATAAACAAAGCAGGGCATTTTATTTTCTTCAAATCACCCACCGTCAAATTGGGCTCGGTAAGCAACATGGTTTTCATACGCTCGGTAAACGGAATAAGTAATTTATCGTTTGGCCATCCCCGAAAATTGTTACGAACAAACGAATAAACCTTGTCCGAATCCCAGGCTTTAACTTTTTCCAAAACCTCGTGATACACCACACTCGTATCAACTTTATAGTTAGCGCCTATGGCTACCAGTTTGCGCACACGTTCGGGATGATCAATCGCCAGATACAAACCGATAATACCTCCGTCTCCAAAGCCTACAATATGAGCGCTGTCAATCTTCAATACGTTCATCAGCGCCCGCACATCTTCACTCATTAAATAATAATCAAGTTTTTTATCGGTGAAAGTGGATTTGCCGTGACCACGGTTATCCATAGTAACCACCCGGTAACGTTTCGAAAACTCCGGAATCTGTTTTTCCCAATCTGTCATACATTCCATAGAACCGTGCAGAAGAATCAAATAGTCGCCACCGGTACCGTAAATCTTGTAGTGAATTTTTACATCATTGATGTTAGCATACTGTCCTTTCACCGTATCCATAGCCATTTGCGAAAATGCAGCCGTTATGGACATTAGAAACAAAAGAAAGAGGGTAGTTTTCCGAAGCATGTTTTAGATTATTTCGCGCGAATATAAGCTTTATGACGTTTTGCCTTCTTTCGTTTTTGAGTAGGTTTGGCACGTGAAGAATAAGTTCGATTTATCGCATCCGGTTTTCAAATTCATCTCCGAAGCTGCCGCTGATTTAAACAGCGAAACCTATGCAGTGGGTGGCTGGGTGCGCGACCAAATGCTGAGCAGAACCTGCAAAGACATTGATTTTGTTTGCGTGGGTAGTGGTATTGAACTCGCACAAAAAGCTGCAGAGAAAATTGATAGAAGCCTTCACGTCAGCTATTTCAAAAATTTTGGCACCGCACAATTTCGCTGGAACGATTTGGATTTGGAATTTGTGGGAGCACGCAAAGAAAGTTACGACCGCAATTCCCGCAAACCCATCGTTGAAGACGGCACTCTCGAAGACGACCAGAACCGGAGAGATTTTACCATTAACGCTATGGCAATTTCGCTCAATAAAGATTCTTTTGGCGAATTGCTCGACCCTTTCAACGGAGTAAAGGATTTAGAAGACAAGCTCATCCGCACTCCGCTCGACCCGGATGTTACTTTCAGCGATGACCCTTTGCGCATGATGCGGGCCATCCGTTTTGCTACACAGCTCGATTTCAAAATCATTGCTGAAACCTTTGATGCCATTAAACGAAACAAAGAGCGCATTAAAATAATCTCGCAGGAAAGGATTACGGATGAACTGAACAAAATCATACTTGCTAAAACCCCGAGCATTGGTTTTATTCTGCTGGAAGAATGTGGCCTGTTGGAAATCATCTTCCCTGAATTTCAGAAATTGAAAGGAGTAGAAAATTACGAAGGCAAAGGGCACAAGGATAATTTCTACCACACACTGCAAGTGCTGGATAACATCACCAAGACCACCAACGATTTGTGGTTACGCTGGGCGGCAGTATTGCATGATATCGCCAAACCGCCAACCAAAAAATTTGTAGAAGGCACTGGCTGGACATTCCACGGACACGAAGTGCTCGGTAGTAAATGGGTGCCGAAGATTTTCGGACGAATGAAATTACCTATGGGCAACGAAATGAAATTCGTTCGCAAAATGGTTTATCTGCATTTACGCCCTATTGCGTTGACAAAGGAAGAAATCACAGATTCTGCCTTGCGCAGATTATTGTTCGAGGCCGGTGACGACATTGAGAATCTATTAATGCTCTGCGAAGCTGACATCACTTCCAAGAACCGGGAAAAAGTAAAACGCTACCTCACCAGGTTTGAGGAAGTGCGTGAGAAACTGAAGCAGGTGGAAGAGAAAGACCAGGTGCGCAACTTTCAGCCACCGGTAACCGGTGAGCTGATTATGGAAACCTTCGGCATTGGTCCTTCACGGGAAATAGGCGTAATTAAAGAAGAAATAAAGGAAGCCATCCTCGAAGGAAAAATACGCAACGACTACAACGAAGCATTTCAGATGATGCTGGAACTGGGCGAGAAATTAGGACTGAAAAAAATTACGAATTAAACCTTCGCGCCTCTGCGCCTCTGCGTGAAATGAATTCCAATTCCAATTCCAATTCCAAATTCCAAATTCCAAATTCCAAATTTCTGGTTGTTATCTGCGGCCCTACTGCTATCGGCAAAACTTCTCTTGCAATTGATTTAGCGAAGAATTACAATTCCGAAATCATCTCTGCCGATTCACGCCAGTTCTATCGCGAAATGAACATCGGCACAGCAAAACCAACGGAAGAACAACTCGCGCAAGTGCCTCACCACTTCATCAACAACATTTCTATCCACACCAAAAACTACAGTGCAGGTAAGTATGAGTTTGAAGTGCTGGAATTTCTCGAGAAGTATTTTCGGGAGAAAGATATAGCAGTGATGGTTGGCGGCTCCGGTCTTTTTATCAACGCGGTTTGCAGCGGCTTCGACAAATTTGAAAAAGAAGACGATAGCCAGCTATGGGTTACCCGCAGGTTCCTCAACGAAAAAAATCTGGAATGGCTGCAGGCAGAAGTAGAGCGCTTAGACCCCGAATACTTCGCCATTGTTGACAAAAAGAACCCAATGCGTCTCAAACGAGCCCTCGAAATAATTTACACCACCGGTAAAAAATATTCTGAGCAGCGCATCGGAAAAAAAACAGAACGACCTTTCAACATCATTAAAATCGGCTTGACCCTGCCGCGCGAAATTCTCAACGAACGAATCAACAACCGGGTTGATGAGATGATGAAAACAGGTTTGCTGGAAGAAGTAAAGCAACTCTACCTCCACAAAAAACTTCACACACTAAACACCGTTGGCTATACCGAACTGTTCGATTTCATCGAAGACAAAATTTCTTTAGAAGATGCGGTTGCCCTTATCAAACAAAACACGCGCAATTACGCCAAGCGGCAAATGACCTGGTTCAAAAAAGATGACGGTATTAAATGGTTTCAACCGGAGCAGAAAGAAGAAATAACCGAATACATCAATTCAAAAATCCAATAGAACGCTGATTTAGATTATTATCATTATTTAGGAATGATTTCAAATCAGCATTCATCATGACAATAATGATAATAAGCGTTCCATTGTATTCATCATGAAAGCTGCACTCTCCAAATACTTCTCCATTCCCCGCGTAATCATCAACCTGATGATGGCAGATGTCTTTCTGCAACTCATCAACTCGGCATTTACTATGCTGCTCAATTACATGATGCTCGACTACGGCTTCAAAGATTTTGAAATCGCCAGTATGATTGGCAACCGGTATCTTACGGTGTTGCTTTGCGCAGTTCCGCTGGCGCTTATTGCAAAAGGCAAAAAACTAAAACCTTTTATGATGGCCGGAGGCATCTCCTCTCCCATTGTTGCCCTGCTTTTAATTTTCGGTATTCACACGCACAACACCGAACTCATTCGCATACTCATGGCATTGTGGGGAGTTACCTTTTCCCTCTTGCAAATTCTCGTAATGCCGTACATCCTCCTCAACGGAAGCAAAGAGCACGAAACCGAAAGCATTGCCCTCTTCTTCAGTGCCGGAAACTTCACCACCATCTTTGTAGGTGTGCTAAGCTTCTGCCTTCCTTTGCTTACTACATTTTTCTCTACCGAAGTTCTCCTCATTTTCTATTCTTTGCTTGGCTTGCTGGGCATTTACTTTATCAGGAAACTTCCCGACACCGAAAACCTCGGCACGCGCATTCCGCTAACCAGTATGCATTCTGACTATGACTGGAATTTAATTCTTCAGGCGGTCATCCCCACCTTCATTATTGCGCTCGGTGCAGGCTTCACCATACCGGTCATCAATCTTTTCTTTCACGATGTGCACGGCATGCAGGCGCCCGCCTTTTCGCTCATGAACTCTGTTGCCTTTACACTTGTGGCTGTCTCTGCGCTGGCTATTCCTGAAATAAAAAGGCGCTTCGGTTATCAGGTCGCCATCACCCTCATGCAATCGCTCGCAGTGGTTTTTCTCTTCATCATGGGCACTACCGAATGGTATAATCACACTTCTATCGGAATACTTATTGCCGTTGTCACTTTTACGCTGCGGCAGCCGCTCATGAATATGGCCGGACCAATGACCAGCGAACTCACTTTAAATTATGTGGGTGAGCGCAACCGCGAAATGATTTCCGCCATCAACGCATCCATCTGGAGCGGCTGCTGGTTCGTGAGTGCAAAAATATTTTCGGTTCTCCGCGAAGCCGGTGTGGCTTACAGCAACATCATCTTTATTACCGTTGCGCTCTACATTATCGGAGTGGTGTGGTACTGGGGCTTGATAAGGGCGCATGAGAAAAATCACCCCCAACCCCCTAAAGGGGGCTAACAGTCAACCGCTTCAACTTTCAATTTCTGCATTTCAAATTCTGCTTACTGCGCTTTAGTATAAGAGGCTAAAATATTTTCCGGCATTTCGCGTCATCCGTAGCAAACGATTCAATAATTAAACCAAACCATTATGTTAGTTCTTATCTTCTTCCTCGGTGTAGTTAGCTGGACGCTCACCGAATATCTTCTTCATCGTTTTTTGGGACATGAGCATAAAGGCAAAAATTTCTTTAAGGCAGAACATGTGCTTCATCATTCTAAAGCAAATTACTTTGCTCCGGTTTACAAGAAAGTGATTTTAGCGCTGACGGTATCTGTATCTATGGTGGCTTTAATAAACCTGTTTACTTCCATGCAAACAGCGGTGGCATTTGTTCTCGGCTTTTTGACCATGTATATACTTTATGAGGCAACGCATGCACGTTTTCACCGCAAAGAGCCAATTGCGAGGCCGTTTATTATTTTAAGAAAGCACCATTTCTATCATCACTTCCATAACCCTAAAACAAATCATGGGGTTACCACCCGCTTTTGGGATAGAGTGTTCGGAACATTTGTGCGGGTGGAGCAGGTAAAAGTTCCCAGGCAAATGAGTATGCAATGGCTTGTAGAAGACGATGAGATAAAAGACGTTTACGCCAAGCACTTCAGATTCACCCCCAACCACCTAAAGGGGGCTTAAAGGCAACCCCAAACCCCTAAAGGGGCTTTAATACAAAATACAAATCCGTTACTGTTGGCTGCTAAGTCCCCTTTACCTTGCTCCGCCAAAGGGCTTCGCGAAGGCGGGGAGGGATTTAGGGGTCGGGGTTTATTCCTGCAACACCATCTTCACAGTCTTGTTCTTCAGTTTATGCCCGCGCACTTTATCGAGCACGGCTAAAACCTTATTGCGCTTTACGGCTACGTAGGCAATGTAATCCTGCACTTCAATCAGGCCGAGTTCTTCTTTCAGCAATCCGCCTTTTTGTATCAGGAAACCAACGATGTCAATCTTGTTCACCTTATCCTTCTTACCGGCACTGATGTAAATAGTAGCCCAGTCGCTTGGAGCGGGGAAGGTATATTTCGTGGGCAGTTCCATCTCCGTTGCTGCATCTTTAATAAACGGAGGAATAAACTCCTCTTCACTCAAAATTAAATAGGCCGTTCCCTCCGCGTGCATACGTGCGGTGCGGCCGTTGCGGTGCGTGTATGTTTCCAGTGTGTTCGGCAACTGATAATGGATAACGTGCCGGATGGCAGGAATATCCAACCCCCGCGAAGCAAGGTCGGTGGTAATCAGTATCTGGTTGCTGCCGTTGCGGAACTTCACCAGCGCCAACTGACGTTCGTCCTGCTCCAGCTTACCGTGATACACGTCATGAATCACTCCGCAGTTGTGCAGCAGCGCACTGATGCGGTCTACCGCATCGCGGTGATTGCAAAACACCAGCGTGGTTTCGTTGCCAATCTTTGCCAGCAGCGCCATCAGTGCTTTCAGCTTATCGTTCTCCTCTGCACGCACCGTCTTCAGCGCCAGGTGCAGAGTAACATGGCCTTTCAGAAAATTAATTTCCTCCGGTTGCTCCAAACCGGCAAACGCAGGAATCTCCACGCCCCTCGTAGCCGAAGTGAGGATGCGCTTGTTCAGGTTCGGCAGATGGCGGATTATAAATTCCATCTCTTTCTGAAACCCGAACTCCAGCGATTTATCAAACTCATCCAGCACCAGCGTCTTCACCATCTTCGTGTCGAAGGTTTCGCGCTCAATGTGATACATAATGCGCCCCGGTGTGCCTACCAGCACCGCAGGCGGATGCATGAAATTATTCCGCTCCACCTTGGTATCGTGCCCGCCATAACAGCAATTAATTTTAAAGCCCGTGCCCATTGATTTGAATACATTCTCTATCTGCATAGCAAGTTCGCGGCTGGGGACCAATATTAATGCCTGCACTCCCGCTACATCGTTTTTGAGGAACGAAAGTATGGGTAACAAAAACGCTAAGGTTTTGCCCGAACCGGTTGGGCTCAGCAGCACTATATCTTGTCCTTTGCGCGTTTCAGCAGCTTCCAAAACGGCTTGCTGCATTTGGTTGAGGGCTTCTATTTTAAGGTTGGCGAGTATTTTCTGTATCATGTAACGGGGCGCGAAGGTAGTTTTTAATGGAGGAGGGTTGTGATTGAGTGATGGGGGAGTTTTGGTTTCAGCATGTGGGGTTTTGTTCCCCCCGTTTTTAAATTCGGATTATGTCCGGTGGTCTATGGCACGAGCGGACGCTCGCGCCAGAGGAGCTCGCGCCAGTGGGTGCTGCTTGGCTTACGTTGCAGTTAGCCCCAATATGACTCCTTGGATTTTCCTTCAATCCAAACATCGCCTAAATTCATTTTGTAACAGATGTATTTCCCTTCTCCTGGTTTGCCCTTTACCTCACTATAGCCAATGTCATAGCAGTAATCTTTTAGACCCATTGCAAAAGCGTTGGGTCCAACTAAGCATCTGTTGCCTTTCTCACGCGCTGATGTTATACGGGATGCATAATTAATTGCCTCACCTATGAAAAACTTTTGCACACCCAAGAAATTACTACTGATTTCTGAAACATCCAGGTATCCATACTCAATCCCAATTTTTACTGACACACCTTTAGGCGCAAATGGAAATGCTGTTGAATTATTTGAAAGGTATTCGCATTGTTTGTCAATATCCTTCGCTATTTCAACACAGGCTTTAAACACATCTTCTGGGTTTACGATGATTCCCAACAAAGCATCTCCCATAAATCCGACTACATCACCTCCATTATTTTCGATTGCTCTGATGCTTCCATATAGCACGTCTCGGATGAATTGCGCTATTAGATTTTTGTCAGGGTTAGCCACCATCCTTGTAAAGCCGTTAATGTCAAGGATTATTGCGAAAGCAGTAATGCCTTTATGTTTCGGTATTTGAATTGGGCTCACTATCGTTTGTTTGTTTTTTTGTCAGAACGCGCCAAACATAAATTGTCGTCACAAGCCAAACACAGTCTAAACCAAGTTTGATTGCAGGGTTTATCGGTAAAAATTCATCAGCCAAATTGTTTACGACAAAAATTTTAACGAGATAAAACCCAATGTAAATTAGAACTGAGATAAAAAATACTTTCGCATATTTCATAAGTGATTATTTTATGATGAATGTTACTTAGTGACAATACTTTTTAATTACTGCATCCACATTACTAAGCCCCAACTTTCGAGCCTGGCTTAAATCTATACACCCAGTTTCTTTTTGTCCTGACATAATTTTTGCCCTTCCTCTGCTGTAATAAGCCTCAGCATCTTTAGGATTAAATTCAATAGCCTTGTTTAAATCCGCTATAGCTCCTTGGTAGTCTGGCAAGTTAACTTTTGCTATTCCCCTATTGTAATATACGTTTCTATGTTTAGGATTAAATTCAATAGTCTTATTGTAATCAGCTATTGCGCCTCGGTAGTCTTGTAATACATCTTTTGCGCATCCTCTGTTAAAGTAAGCTAGTGCATACTTAGGGTTAAGCTCAATAGCTTTGTTATAATCTGCGATAGCCCCTCTATAGTCACGTTGGTCTTGTTTTGAAAATCCTCTGCCATAATAAGCTCTTGCAAATTTGGGATCAAATTCAATAGCCTTACTGAAATCTACTATAGCGCCTTGGTATTCTTTTAGGTTATATTTTGCACTTCCTCTGTTATGATAAGCTAATGCATCCTTAGGATTGATTTCAATTGCTTTGTTGTAATCTGTTATAGCTCCACGGTAGTCTTGTAATTTACCTTTTGCAACTCCTTTATCAATATACTCTTGGCTTGTTTGGCAGTAGCAGTACATGAAGGAGTTAAACGCAACAATTAAAAAAAACGTAGTTTTCATGTTGATTGGTTTTTTGCCTCCTAAAAATAAAAATAATAGACTGTTTATCATCCGCTATTCGAGATGTTAGCCTGCGCATCCCGAACGTAAGATAACAAGCGATTTTTAATCACTAAACAAACAGATTAAAAACCTGTAACCATCTATAGGTACTACATGCACTTTCTTGAAAGAAAACACCATTACTAATCTGTTATTCATTATAACAGTTCTGTCATTACGCATTACTAATCTGTTATTTAGTAAAACAGATTTGATATTATATATTACTAATCTGTTTTTATCTATAACAGACCTGTTTTATAACATAACAAATCTGTAATTATGTAATACAGACCTGTTATTTGACATTACTAATCTGTTATTTAAAATTACAGACCTGTTTTACAGTATAGCAAATCTGTAATTATAAAATACAGACCTGTTGTTATACATTACTAATCTGTTATTTAGTATAACAGATTAGCAATGGTGCATAACAGTTCTGTTATGCTTTTAAGGGTCTTGATTTTTTCAAAAAACCTGTTTTATTTTGCAGTAATTCTTCCATTTCGTAACTAAACTCAGGATTTATGCCCCTAAGCCGATGTAACCGGAATTATCACCGCATGAAAATTCACCAGCGCGGAACCCTTGCCAGCGGAATGCTGGAAACCTACTACAAAAACAACCCTCCGTTTACGGCCCCGGTTATGCCCAAGGCCGATTTTAAAAAACTGGTGAACGACTACAACAGCCGCTATGCCGATTTTGCCAACGGTGGCAGGGCGCAGAAAGCCGACTGGCTGATTGCCCGTGACACTTTGATACATGGGCTTGACCTGATAGCCGACAATGTGGACGAAGTAGCGGGCGGTAACGAAGATATTATTCTGGAAGGGGGCTTTCAGCCGCGTAAAACTTTCCGCTCCGGTAAAAATACGCCACCGGTGCCCGAAATTGAATCGCTGGAACACGGTGCCACCGGTCAGTTGTTTGCCACCTGCAAACTGCTTGAGCCGAACACGTTTTACGGCTGTATAATAAGCGAAGGCGCACCGCTTGATGAACGGGTGGTGATGCGTGCCGGTAAGCTGGTTATTCCTAAAGGGCTTACCACCGCTATTCAAATTGACGAAACCAAGAAACGCAAAAAGTCTTTTGTAAACCTTACCCCAATGGTTACCTACTACTTTTATTTTTTTGCGCGCAACTCGGCCGGTGTAAGTTCGCTGAGCGAGCCACGGGCTATTATTTGTTTGTAGAAACGGCTAAAGGCGCGGTTTCGGTTACCGGTGTGTCCGGTTATAAACGTTGAAAAGACTGGTTTTGTCATTCCGAACGAAGGTTTCCGAAGTGAGGAATCTTGTATTTTTATGGGAAGCAAATACAAGATGTCTCGTTCCTCGACATGACAAATGCTCACTTTGTACGCCTTGTGAATAATGCTGATGAAGGCATCATCCGACAGACAAATACATCCTCTATTTGCATTCATTCCTAAATTCTCATATTCTCACACTTCAAATTAAACAGGAATGAAAGGCAATCGGGCTGTTCAATCCAAAATTTAAAATCTAAAATCGAAAATTGAATTCCGGTCTTTCGTTTCAATATCCTTTCTGGTTTATCATTTTCTGTGTAGCGCTGGGTGCGGCTTATGCGGCATTGCTTTACTACCGCGACACTACCTTCGATGAAAAAACCTCGGGCAGTAAATGGTGGAAAAATGCCATGACGTGTTTCCGGTTTGTGGCGGTTACGGTGCTGGCGGTTCTTCTTCTTTCGCCTTTTATAAGAACCCGCAACACCCAAAAATTTAAACCGGTGGTGGCGGTGATAAACGACAACAGCGAATCGGTAAAAAACAGTTTCGGAAAAGATTCAACTGCATACCAAAAGAAACTCCTCGTGCTCATAGATAAGCTGAGCGAGAAATATGAAGTGGCACAGTTCAATGCCGGTGATGAACTTAAACGCGGCATTGATTTTTCGTACCGCGATAAATCAACCGACCTCAGCCATGCCATTGATGAAGTAAACGATTTGTATTACAACCAGAACCTGGGCGCGGTGGTTATTGCCAGCGATGGTATTTATAACAAGGGCGTAAATCCGGTTTATTCGGCTGCCAGGGCTTCGTATTCGGTTTACACTATTGCGCTGGGCGACACTACTATTCAGAAAGACCAGAAACTTTCGAATGCCTATTACAACAAGATAGCTTACCTCAACGACCGGTTCTCGCTCAGGGTAGATGTGGAAGAAAATAATTTGTCGGGCAGGAATGTAAAACTGAGCGTGTATGAAATAGTAACCGGCAGCGATGCAAAGCTTATTCAGAGCAAAGACATTTCGTATACCTCCGATAACTATTTCCAGAGTTTTGATTTTGTGCTGCCTGCCGATAAAGCGGGCATTGCGCATTACCGCATTTCGCTTTCAAACACCGAAGGCGAAATTACTTACCGCAATAACGTGCGCGATGTATTTGTAGAAGTGCTGGACAGCAGGCAGAAGATTCTGCTTGTAGCCAACTCTCCGCATCCGGATATTGCCGCCTTTAAAGCCGCTATCGAAAGCAATAAGAATTATCAGTTAGAGGTGGAGTATGCCGAAACATTTTCGAAAAAACTGAACGATTACAATCTGGTTATTCTTCATCAGTTGCCTTCTGCGGTTAATAAAGTGAGCAACATTTTAAGCGATGCAAGAGATTTGAAAAAATCGCTGCTCTTTGTTCTCGGCTCTCAAACTTCCATCCCCGAGTTTCAAAAAGCGCAGAACGGTTTGGTAATAAAAGGCAATGCCGATAAGTTTAACGAAGTAACCGCTAACGTGGCAAAAGATTTTGCCCTCTTTACCCTCTCCGATAAAACGGTGCAGACTATTCCTAAACTGCCGCCCTTCAGTTGTTTCTTTGGTGAATACAGTGCCAATCCATCGTCTAAAAAACTTTTGCAGCAAAAAATAAATGCAGTGGAAACCGATTTTCCGCTTTGGCTGTTCAACGAAACCGGTGACGAAAAATTCGGGGTAATTTGTGGCGAAGGTTTGTGGCGCTGGAGATTGTATGATTATCTCATCAACAAAAATCAGGAAGCTACGAACGAACTCATCAACAAAACGGTGCAGTATCTTTCGGTAAAAGCCGATAAGCGGCCTTTCCGCGTTAACCTGCCTAAGAATATTTTTCAGGATAACGAAGCCATCACTTTCGATGCCCAGCTTTACAACGCCAATTACGAACTCATCAACGCTGCCGATGTAGAAATGAAAATAAAAGACGAAGACGGCAAAGAATACGATTACAAATTCAACAGAACAGAAAACGCTTACAACCTGAATGCAGGTTTTTTACCGGTGGGCAATTACGCTTACAATGCTTCGGTAAAATTCGGCAACGGAACTTATACGGCTAACGGAAAGTTTTCGGTTAGCCCGTTGCAGTTAGAAGAAATGCGCACCCGTGCCGACCATCAGGTGCTGTTTCAACTGGCATCGCAGCACAACGGTGCCATGCATTACTTAAACGACCTGGAAAAAATTGCCGCTGAAATTGATTCGAAAAATCAACTCAAGCCCATTCTTTACGATACCTTTATGACGGAGAGCGCCATTAATCTCAAATGGATTTTCTTTCTGTTGCTTACACTCATTTCTGCCGAGTGGGTTATCCGAAAATATTTAGGAGGGTATTAATTAGAAAACAAAATACAAGATGCCTCACTGCGGAAACCTCCGTTCGGCATGACAATTCGAGCGTTTTGTCATGCCGGGGAACGAGGCATCTTGTATTGTCCTAAAACAAAAAAAGCCAACTCATTGCTGAGTTGGCTTTTTAAATTCTTACTCCGGTAAATTACTTCACCAGAATAAATTTGTTGTTGCTTGTTTTTTCTGAAGTAGTAATACGGGCAAAATACATGCCGTTGCTCAAATCGCTGATGTTAACGGAGATGTTTTGTTTTCCGGTTACTGTTTCGCTGAAAGCATTCTTTACCACGCGGCCATTGATATCGGTAATATCAATAGAAACTCTTTCGGTTTGTTTCAGGTTGAAGTTGATAAACAGCGTTCCGTTGTTTGGATTCGGGAACAGGCTCAAACCTATTTCCTGGTTCAAATCATTGATAGAGCTATAAAGCGGCAGCGGAATAAAAGGTCCACCGGCAGTGGTTGCCAAATACAACCCATAAGGGGCACCATTGTTATTGTTTGCCGGGTTCAGATAACCCGAAGAAAGTATCACACCGGCTTGTCCCGCGCGTGCTGAAAAATCTGCCACACGTGTTTCAAAAGTGGTTGTGCCGGTTGAATCCTGAATATCCCAAAGATAGCTGGCAGTAGTAACCGCCTGGTATGCCAGCGACTCACCGAATGAAATATTATCTACTAAAGTGCTTCCTCCCTGCTGTTTAATATCAAGGGTTGGTCCATCGGGCATACCGTGGAGCGTGTAGAAATCAAAATTGGTATTCACCACGGCCTGAATCTGTCCCGGATTTTGAAGAAAGAGGTTGAAATCATTACTTCCCCCGTCAGGGTTTGCTGCCATACCGCTTCCTACATTGCCCTGGGCTACTCCAATGTAAACCTGTCCCGGACTGAAGAATCGTATTTCATGCCAGAAAGTATCGTTTACCGAAGCTGAACCACCCGGTGCCATACCAATATCAATAGGGAAGTTGGCGGTCATAATACCAAGCACCGGTGAAGAATTTTTGTATTCAAAACCGGCAAAATACTTAGCCCCGTTAATGTAAACATCCATGGTATCTGCAATCGGGTCGGCACAGTTATGAATGAACTGAACAGAAGCAGTTTGTCTGCGCGGGAAAGCAATTACCTGTCCGCTTGGCAAAGCACCGAATAAGTCGAATTGCGCACCACCGTTGTTAGAGCCCGGAGTAATAAATCCTGAACTGAAAATATACATGCCGGAGCCGGCATAAGTCGAAAGGTTCAGAATCCATGCATTCAGCAAAACAGATGAATCCTGTTTCAGCACTTCCCATGCGTAGTAGTAAGCCGGTAACTGAAGATAACCGGCAACGGTATTATATGCCTGATTGTTAAATAACAAAGGTCCACCGCTTCTGATGCGCACATCTAAACCGTAAGCATCGCTTACACCGTTCGCAAAGTTAACGCTCACATTCGTTCCGCTTCCGTTGGCAATAACTACTCCCTCTTTTAAAACAATATCCAACGCATTTGAAATAGCATCAGGATTTGCGGCATAACCTGCACCTGCCACCCCTGTGGCCATGGCTACATAGTTTGAATCAGCATCAAAAAAATACAGCCATGTTTTAATAGTATCTGCAAAAGAAGTTGAATTGCCCGGAGCTAAACCTATCTGTATAGGAAAATCAGCAGTGATAGGAATAAACGGAGTGGCTCCCCTGAACGCTAAGTCAGGAAATCCAAGCTGGCCGTTTACATAAACATCTACTGTGCTAAGCGAAGTATCGGCAGCGTTGTGAACCAACTGCACATTACAGGTTCTGCGCAGTGGCAGGGCAATCACAGTTCCGTTAGCGAGCACTGCATACAAACCTATAGCCGGTCCGCCATTGTTACTTGCCGGTGTTGCAAAACCCGAAGCGAAAATTGTTGCTGCCTGTCCTGCTAATGCAGTAACATTCGCAACCCATGTATTGATAACTGCTGAAGAGTCTTCGACAATTACTTCTAACTGATACCAGCTTGGCGGCACCTGTATATAACCGGGCGAATAGCTGCTGTATTTTAAGTTGTTGACCAAAAGCGGACCGCCATTGCGAATACGCACATCAATTCCGGGGGCATCTGTCACCCCGTGAAAAGCAATTACATCTACCAATGGAGGATTAGTTCCTGCTATACGGGCATTGTTTAAGCGGCTCACCTGTATTTCGGTGTTTAATGCATTGGGGTTGGCAGCATAACCGCTTCCTTCTACTCCTGTAATAATAAACTGCTGATATTGGTTGGCATAAATGTAGGTAGAGCCGACCGTATCAATGGCAGCGTCTGATTGGCTGCTGCCGGGTGCTTTAAGGTAAATGGTGAAATAACCCCACTCAATAGCAGGTAAATAACCTGTAGCCTGACGGAACGATAGTCCGGACGCAAACAAGGTTTGTCCGTTAGCATCACCTACATCTACCCACACATCCACTGTGGCAAGATCCGGGTCGGGAGAATTGTGAATAATCTGCGCCCAGCCGGTTCCGCCACCTGCAAAAGCAAACGATGACAGTAGTACTGCAACGCTCAGCACTTTTAGTTTTTTGTAATAATTTTTCATGTGTTTAAGTTTTAATTAAAAAATCGGGACGGAAAATTACGAAAGCGAATTTAAAAAACCAGAATAGTGCCTGTTTTTTTTACTCTTCTATCTTCGCCCCGAATGAAAACAATAATTGGTGCAGCTATTCAGGTAGCGAAGCAATTTTTAGAGCAGGGCGAACCCGTAGGCATACCTACCGAAACAGTTTACGGGCTGGCTGCCAATGCACTGAATGAAGATGCGGTGCTGAAAATATTTTCGGTAAAGAACCGCCCGCACTTCGATCCGCTGATTGTGCATACCCATTCGAAGGAGGAGATAGGAAAGTATGCGAAAGAGATTCCGGCTGCGGCAGAAAAGCTGATAGACGCTTTCATGCCTGGACCGGTGACGGTTCTGCTGAAGAAGAGAAAAAGTATTCCTGATTTGGTTACATCAGGTTTAGAAACTGTGGCTATCCGAATTCCGAATCACAAGCTTACACTTGATTTGTTGAAGCAACTTGACTTCCCTTTAGCGGCACCAAGCGCCAACCCTTTTGGTTACATCAGCCCTACTACCGCACAGCATGTATTTGACCAGTTGCAGGGAAAGATTCCCTACATTCTTGATGGAGGCGCAACAAATGTAGGCGTTG
This sequence comes from uncultured Chitinophaga sp., assembly GCA_964493695.1. GTDB lineage: Bacteria > Bacteroidota > Bacteroidia > Chitinophagales > LD1 > Bog-950. The sequence continues at coordinate 103,025 of CAZBPG010000004.1, forward strand.
AATCAACCATTGTGGGTTTTGAAAATGACGAAGCAGTTGTTTACCGGTTGGGTGGTTTGGCAATTGAAGAGATTGAAAGAGTGATAGGCAAAGTGAAGATAGACCTGAACGAAAGTTCGAACCCTAAAAGCCCGGGGATGTTGAAGAGCCATTATGCTCCGAAGAAGAAATTGACAATTGCAGAATTCGGAAATTCGGAAATCCGGAAATCCGGAAATGAAATTACAGGCGTGATTGCTTTTGACAAATACATAAATGGAATTGATGAGAAGAGTCAAATCCTTCTTTCCCCTTCCGGTGATTTGAATGAGGCGGCTAAGAATCTTTTTGCCGCTATGCGTAAGCTTGATGCCAGCAATGTGAACGAAATAATTGCGGTTAAGTTTCCTGATACGGGTTTAGGAAGGGCGATTAACGACAGGTTGAAGCGAGCATCAACAATAGACTTGCCAAGTCTTTGAGACTTGGCAAGTCTATGTAAGTTCCATCATCCGCGCCACATATTTTCCTATTACATCAAATTCAAGGTTTACTAGAGAGCCGTTCTTTACCTGTTTGATATTGGTTTGTTCGTAGGTGTATGGAATGATAGCAACAGAAAACAGATTGTCTTTCGCATTGAAAGCAGTCAGTGAAGTTCCGTTGATGCAGATGGAACCTTTTTCCACCACCAGATTATCTTTTGAAGGAACGTATCTAAATGTAAAGAGCCAGCTTCCGCTTTGTTCTACTGCCGAAACACATTCTCCGGTTTGGTCAACATGGCCCTGAACAATGTGCCCGTCTAACCGGTCGCCAATTTTCATGCACCGTTCGAGGTTTACTTCATCTCCGACCAAAAGAGAACCGAGATTTGTTTTTCTCAGTGTTTCATCAATGGCGGTTACACGATGTGTGTTGCCCGCAACTTCGACCACCGTCAGGCAAACTCCGTTGTGCGAAACACTCTGGTCAATTTTTAATTCTGATGAAACAGGGGAGGAGATGATTAAATCTAAGTTGCCTGCTTCTTTTTTCAGCGCTACTACTTTACCTATTGTTTCAATTATTCCTGTAAACATTACATCTGCTAATTTGCTAATCAACTAATCCGCTAATCACTTCCCTCTTATCAAATGAATAAACCCTCCCCCCTTCTTCTGTCCGCTTAATGGTTTTTTAACCAGACCGGTTTGGCGCAGTTCGTAATAATAACCGGCATACGGATAAACACCCTCGTTTACTTCTTTTCCTTTCTGGTCTTTACCGTCCCAGTTAATTTCCGGGTCTTCGGTGGCAAAAATTTCTTCGCCCCAGCGGTTGAATATTTTCATTTCAATTTTGGGAACAAACCGGTACGGTTTAAACGGAGTAAAAAGTTCATTCGCTCCGTCACCGTTGGGGGTAAACGCGTTCGGAAGAACATAATACGGACAGTTATCAATGCAGAACACATTGCTGAACGCGCTTTCGTTGCCCACGCGGTCAAGGGCAGTAACGGCATAGCATCCGGCTAAGCTTTCGTTGAGCGGATGATTGAAAGTAGTATCATCTTTTGAAGTGAGGCTGTCAATCAACACCATGTTTGCCGAGTCGCTTCCGAAATAAAGATAGTAGTGCGTAATGTCACCTGCACAGGGAGCGTTCTGATTGCTCCAGCTTAAATAGTTAATGAACTGCGCGGTTGTCCAGGGCAAACCGTTGTATTGCTCGCAATCGTTACGAACGGTTAAGGTTGGCGGACATGGTGCAACAGTATCTACCGGTACAGCACAATCTTCCTGCGAATTATTGATAAGCGGACGCGGGAAGCTCAGCAACGCATAATGCCCGTAAGTGCGCACGAAATAGCAATAGAGCGAATCGTTGATTAAACCGGTGTCGGTATAGAAATGATTGTTGTAAATGGTATCAATTACTTCGAACAGCGAGGTTACTTTGTTGAGTTTATAAATTCCAAAACTGTCGTTCGTCCACGGCACATTTTCCTGCCAGCTTAAATACAGCGACTGGTCGCTTGGCTGCACGTTCAAATAAACCGATGATGCCAAAGCAGTGGCGCCTACCGTATCGTTATTGGAATAGAAAAGCACCTTATAGCTCCATGCCGAATCCTGCGTGTTGAGCAATGGATCGGTAAAAAATGTATCCGTTAATGCAGCAAACGAATTGGCATCCGGAGTAGAAAGCACCAGCACCGGAGCGGTGAGGTTAAATCCGCTGCCGCGGTACAAATCGAAGCGGTAAGGAGGAGGGTTCTGAATGGTATCGAGATTGTTGCCACCGGCCAGTGGTTTGGTCCAACGCACAAATATCTGCCCGTTGGTTACATCGGTTTGCAGCACATCTACATTAATGATAGCCGGAATATTAACCGGCAGAAACACACACACACCATTGCTCGGCACACTCTCGTTCGGGTCGAACTGGAACAACCCGTTAGGCGAAAGTTTACTGAAGTGCGCCACCACACGATAGGTGTATTGCTGGCCCACTACGGTGTTGTTATCTACAAACGAATAAGTGAAAATATTGGCACCGGTTAGTTTGGTAAAGCCGCGACCGGCTAAACCGGTTTCGCAATACTCGGGGTCGAACAAATCACATCCGGATTTGCGCCAAACCGAGAAACCGCGGAAGTCGGGCGATGAAGCGCACACATAAGGGTTCTGCCAGGTGAGCGTGACATCGTGATTGGTGGCCACGGCTGCAAGGTTTAAAGGTGGCGGTGCAATCACGGTTATCTGCCAGGGTTCCAGGTCCACCAAAGGTATAGGTGTGGGAGGGTTGCCCGGTTGCGCATAACTGTCTTCGGCTCTGAAAACAACCGTGTACGATTGTCCGCTGATGTGGCTGCAATCGGTTTTCCAGTCAAAAATACCTTCGGCCGGTGGAGGGCTTACATTGGTTTGGTTAAACGTTGCCGGTGTGGGAATATGAAAAGGCCCACCGTCTGCACTTAAGCTGATGGTTTGCGTAACATTAGGGTCGGTAGCGCTTACACGTATGCGAAGGGTATCCCCAGCCCGCACACAGGTGTCCGGTGCGGCAATAATCTGTGGCGGGTTGTTGTTTTCGTTTAGCACAATTATCTGCATGTCGCGCACAAGGGTGCCCAGCTTAACTCCGTTGCGGAACTCCGTAACCAGAATAGCAATGTTGTAAATGCCCACGCGGCAGGGAGTAGCCCAGGTTATCTGTCCATCGTGCCGGTCAATGGTAAACGTGTTACCGGGCTGACCATTCACCTGACAATACTGGTCGGGGTAAAGATAAACCGGCACATCGGTATTGGGCGCTTCCTGACAGGGTATCAATTGAAAATCCATACTGTCGTTATCGGGGTCGTGCGCGCAGGGGTTATGGAAAAACGTATCGTTCAGGTTGGCATAATCAATAGGCGGACATTCGAGAATGGGCGAGGAGTTGAAACCGATGTTTGCTAAATCAGTCGGGAACATGAGCGTATCCTCTACATAAAAAGCAATGTTTACCGAGCCACCGTTCAGGATGTTATTGATGCCATCAATACGGTTGAGGTCCATAAACTCAATTACATAATACCTTTCGGGCGGAGGCGGTGCACCGGGGTAAGTGTGTATGCCTACATACCGGCTTTCCTTAATGTTCTCGGGGCTGGTAGCTATTATCACCCCGTCTTTAAATCCGTTTGCATCGCCATCTACACCGTTCGAGCGGCTGAGCGTGTCGGGTATGGTACCATCGCCCCAGCGCACTTCTATCTGGTCGCGGTCGGCCCCTATGCTTATGCCATCGTATTTGCTGTAGGTAATCACGGTTACGCGATACTTGTAATTGCCTATCAGTTCATACAGCACTTCGCCTGCGCGGTAGTGAGTGGCTTGCGCCAGTTGGCAGTAGGCAATCAGTAGTAGGCAAAGAGCAGGACTGCGAAAATATTTTGTGCTGAAAAAGTTCATCGGTTCAAAGAAAAGAATAATCAGACAAATGTTGCGTGTTGGAAGAGATTGTGTAAGAGGGGTTGATAACTGGAGGCTCGATGGTAAAATCACCGAACTCAACGTCAACTTAGTTAAGCTCTAAAACAACATTCTCTCAACCAAAAGCCCGTCTCGGCTAAGCCGAGACGGGCTTTTTTATCAAAAAATGGTTCAGTGGTTAATAGTGTGAGAAGAACAAAATAGACTTGTATCCGCTTTGCCG
>CAZBPG010000005.1:0-20424 GCA_964493695.1 uncultured Chitinophaga sp.
GCTCCGTAAGAGTTACGGAAGCAATCCATCATCCTGAACTCTCTCCGTAAGAGTTATGGAAGCAATCCATCGGCTTGAACTCCTTCCGTAAGAGCTACGGAAGCAATTCATCAGCTTGAACTCACTCCGTAAGAGTTATGGGAGCAATCCATCAGCTTGAACTCCTTCCGTAAGAGTTACGGAAGCAATCCGTTGTGATGAATCAGGCCTGTAATACTTACGTTAGTTCCGGATAACAATAAGCGGAAGAAAGAATCATGTTGTTTTGCATGATATGAGCCACAGGAAGCAGTGGTTGTTGTTTCCCAAATAATACCCCCCAAATTTTCACTAATTATAAGCAGCCTTTAAATGAGGCATATCATTTTTTGTTTTGAGGTTGCTCATTGCAAGGCAGGCTCATTTAAAGCACGTTTGCACTAAAATCAAACAACATGAAACCAATGCAAACTATGCTAAAGAAGGCCATTGCGCTTTCGCTTTTCTTAATCGTGTTATTCAGTGTAAACTCCTGTAAAAAGAATAACGACCCGAATGTGTTGGGCGGAGAAACCAATATTCCGCTTACGCAAAAGGATAGTGTAACCAGTATCTATTTTACTGTTTACGGAGGCACCAGTCTGCCGGGTGCTACTGTTAAGGTGGTGAGCAACGATAATGGAATGGTTACTTATGGTGCCACCGTTGACCTGAATGCTTATCCTGATTCGGTGGTGAACAGTTTGGCTACGATGGTTCCGCAGTTGATTGCGTACTACAATCCGAAAGACGTTACCTGGAGTATTTCTCCATCGGGGGTGCTTTCTGTTCAGTTTACTCTGAAGATAACTTCGGAAGGAATGCAGAACTATTTTATAGATGGACAACCCTGGACGGTTAAGTATGCCGACCCGGTGGGAACCAATTATACAGTAACCCGCGATAATGGCGATGTGCTTACTGCTACCGTTACCGAAAAAACCGGTGCCGATGACTGGCCTTACGGTTTTATGATGATTAAAACCAGCAAGGTGGAATTTACCGCACCTGCAGGTGACCCGGTGCTAAGCAAAGCTTCTTTCCGCGTTAACCATAAATTCGGGTTGGTGTATTTAAAAGCCGAAGGCAAAGACGGCCGTATACTTGAAATTGATTTGTTCCCCTGGTTTTTATTGTAAGAAGCGTAATGAAATGAAAGCCTGCCGGAGTTTACAAACTCCGGCAGGCTTTTTATTCATCAAATGATTTCACTTTGCTGGCAGTTACCAGGTAATCGTTTAACCGGTCGAGCTCGGTTTGGCTTCCGGCTACATTGTAATAAAAAATTACATCCTGATCGGTGCGCACATTCCGTTTTACCTTGAAGTTAAGTTTCAGCGTACTGAGCCGCTCTTCCAGCAGGCTTCTCTCGGTTAGATAATCGTTTTGATGAAACACAATGCGATATGTTTTTACCTGATGAAAGCTGTCAATCAGGTCCTGCACCTTTTCAAACAGGGCAAGAATAATCATGGTAAGAAGCAGAGTAAACGAAGCAATGGCATAGCTGCCGAACCCCAGTGCCATGCCCACGGCAGCAGCAATCCAGATAGATGCGGCTGTGGTTAAGCCGGATACGGCAAAGCCGTCTTTAAAAATTACACCGGCACCAATAAAACCTATACCGGTAACAATCTGCGCGGCAATACGGTCGTCACTTAAACGCGAAGCGGTATTCATGGAAAGAATAGTAAAGAGGGTAGAGCCGAGCGTGATCAGCGTAATTGTTCTGAAACCCGCTGCTTTACTCCGGTATTCTCTCTCAAAACCAATAATCGCACCGAAGAGAAGCGACAGGCCGAGTTGTAAAAAAACTTCGTTGTTCATAAAGCTAAAAATAAACATTTACCTAAAGTAGTAGCAGAAGATGGAATGAAATTGCTCATTACTCTTTCGGCAGTTCCGGCAGATTGTTATGGTTAGTGTGCTTCACCCGCGTCCAGAATGTTTCGCGCTTGTTGAGTGGAACAAAATCTTTTACAAAAGCCGGAGAAGGGTCTATGGCAGGCACCGGTAAGTAAAGTTTTTTGAGTGAGTCAACAGCTATGGGCAGTATGCCCATTTCGGGCAGATTGGTTTCTATAAAGCCCTCTAAGAAAAATGCCTGGTAAGGGTCGGCTGCCAGCGCCACTTTTTTAAAACCCAGTTTCTGTGCCATCAGCCAGCTGTAGTAAACATTCTCTTTGCCATGCTCGGCTTTGGTTTCGGCAAATACATTTTGCGCGGGTACGCCCATGGCCTCGGCAATCAGTTTCATGGTTTGCCCTTCTACATAAGGCGAGTAACAGGCGTTTCCCGAAAAAATGATGTTCCTGGTAACACCGCGGTCGTACAACATCTTGGCCCAAATGATACGTGCATTAAAACCACTGGTTTGCTGCAAGAGGGTATCATACTTTATACCGGGAACAATCACCGCATCGTAAGGTGCTTTTGGAAGAAACTCGTTAGTCATGCGGGTGGCAATCTTTTTTACGTTGCATCCGCAGATAAAAACAATCAGGAGTAGTACAGGTAAGTTTTTCATCATCAGTTACTTTTTTCGTTTTGGTTTTTGTCCGCGCGTTTTAGGCTTTCCGTACTTTTCACGTAGCCGGTCGGCACGGGTTATCTTAGGTCCGTTTACTTTTTTGTTCTTGTCAATCTTTTCGTGAAAAGCCGCACCGGTTGGTCCTTTGCGCGGGGCTTTCAAATCCATATTGGGCTGGTACACCTTGGGCATTTCATCGCGGGTAAGTTCGGTGGAAATTTCAAGTTCTTCAGGCAAATCAATCACCGGAATCTGGTAATTCATCAGCGTTTCAATCCGGTTGCGCCCCTCCGCATCTTTAGGGGTAATAAAAGCAATGGCAATTCCTTTTTTATCGGCACGCCCTGTTCTGCCTATCCGGTGAATGTAGTTCTCCGGCATTTCGGGCAAATCGAAATTGATAACGTGGGTTACTTCCGAAATGTCAATACCGCGGGCTACAATATCGGTGGCAATCAAAACTTTGTAAGCACCGGCATGAAACTGCCGTACGGTTTCAAACCGGTGGTTCTGCGATTTGTTGGAATGGATAATACCGGTTTGCCCTGCAAAGTTTGATTCAAGTTGTTCGAAAACTTCATCGGCTAATTTTTTGGTGGCAGCGAAAACCAACACCTTGGTCATGGTCGTATCTTTCAGCAAAATACGCAGCAGATTTATCTTGGTATAAAAATTAGGAACCTCATAGGCCGATTGCAGAATATTGGTGAGCGGGGTACCGGTGGGCGCGGCTTCAATCTTTAATGGCTGATTAAAGAAATCGCGAATCAGCACTTCCACATCATCCGTCATGGTGGCAGAGAACATAATGTTCTGCCGTTTGAGCGGCAGCAAATCAAGAATCAGTTTCAGTTGTGCGCGAAAACCAAGGTCCATCATTTCATCTACTTCATCTATCACCAATTTTTTAATGGCCTTTAATTTCAGCACTCCTTTCAGCGAAAGGTCGATCAGTCTGCCCGGTGTGGCTACAATGGCATCGGCCCCCTGCATTACCTCGGCAATTTGCGTGTTGATGTTGGTGCCACCGTAAACCCCGACTGCTGTAAACGAATTGTATTTACACAGCTTCTTGATTTCTTCCAGCACCTGCACTACCAACTCGCGGGTGGGTACAAGAATTAAAATCTGCGGCACTTTGTCTTTCGAAAATTTCCATTGACGAATGCAGGGGAGGAGATAAGCAAATGTTTTACCGGTACCGGTTTGTGCTATGCCCACTACATCGCGCCCGCTCATCACTACCGGAAAAGCCCTTTCCTGAATAGTAGTGGCACGGGTATAACCTAAATCGCCCAGCGCATTCAAAAGCGGAGTGCTCAGGTTCAGTTCATCAAAATTCATCAGCCTTTATTTGGGGTAAATGTAGCTTACATAGACAAAAAGAATGCTGAAGTTTTAAATTCACCGCGTGCAGGAAGGAATCCAGCTTAATAAATACATCAGTTCGTCCGGCTTTTGTTCGCGCAGAGAGGCGGATAGATATATTGAGGATGGACGCGTTACTATCAATGATGAAACTGCTTTGCCTGCTGCGCGAGTAAATGCAGGCGATGTGGTAGCGGTAGATGGCGAGCGAATTAAAATCAGCCGCAAGCAGAGTTTGTATATCGCTTTTAATAAGCCTAAAGGTGTAACCAGCACCACCGACCCGAATGATAGAAGCAACATCATCTACTTTATCAATCACCCGAAACGGATTTTTCCAATAGGTAGATTAGATAAAGATTCGGAAGGATTGATTCTGCTCACTAACGATGGAGATATCGTCAACAAGATTCTTCGTGCCGGGAATGAGCACGAAAAAGAATACATCGTTACTGTAAACAAAGCTATAACGCCTGAATTTATAAAACGAATGAGTAACGGCTTACCAGTGCTTGGCGAAAAAACAAAACCATGTGTGGTGCGTCAACTCGGCAATCGCAGTTTTAAAATAATACTTACTCAGGGGCTGAACAGACAGATAAGACGTATGTGCGAGTATCTTGAATATGACGTAATGACACTCAAGCGTATTCGTGTAATGAACATCACTTTAGGCAGTTTACCGTTAGGTAAATGGCGCAACCTCTCTTTTGCCGAAGCCGAAGAAATAAACAGAATGGTATCCGGTTCCCTTAAAACCGAAGAAGCATCATCCCGGAAAAAGAAAAGGGGATAAACTTAATCTCTCCCGAACATCAGTGGTTTAAGTCTCCGGTTGAAAGGCGTAACCTATCGCCACAACAAAAACTACAACTGAGCAAGAGAAAGGGGCAAACCAATGAAGTAGCTAGGGATGTGTATCGGAAAGTAAAGTTGCTATTCTTTCACAAGTCTGAAACCCACATCATCATCGCGCGCGTCCGGAGGATAGCGGTCACGGTTAACTACGCGACAATCTTTCGCTTCGCTCCACCAGGAACCGCCACGGCAGGCACGGTATGAGTCTCTTCCCGGACCGGTAGGGTTATCTGACGGACTTTTGCTGTAATACTTATCATCAAACCAGTCGTTGCACCATTGCCAAACGTTTCCGCTCATATCGTACAGGCCTAACTCGTTTGGTAATTTTTTGCCTACCGGATGAGATTCTTTTCCGCTGTTGCTTTCGTACCAGGCAACCAAATCCAGATTATTTCCTCCTGCATACTTGTAGCCATGTCCTCTGTTTCCCCCTCCCGCTGCATATTCCCATTCTGCCTCTGTGGGCAAACGGTAGTACCTGCCGGTCAATTGGTTCAGGATATTAACAAACATCTGCGCATCATACCAACTTACCGTTTCCACCGGGCACTCGGGGCAATCTTTCGAAAACCATGGCTTAGTACCAACAATTGTTTCCCATTCTTTTTGTGTTACCGGATATTTCGCCATGTAAAAGTTGCTGATAACAACTGTATGAGCCGGCTTCTCCCAATAGTAACATGAAGTATCTTTCTCCTCATTACATCCCATGGAAAAGCTTCCGCCTTCTACCTTTATCATTTTATTATCAATTGCCTGAATAACCTCTGCCATAGATGGCTTAATGGCTGAATTGATTTTTGCTGTAGCTTTTTTGTATACACTACTATCGCTTGTACTTGCTGTAGCTTTTACCTGGGCCTGCAAAGGCACGGCAAAAAACAGAACGGCTATAAAAAGAAAAACATTTTTCATGTGCTAAAAATTTGTTTTAAGAGCAAGGAAGTCAGGGCTCTGATTGGTTTTTGAATAATCGCTTTACTTCCTGCTGTGTAAATATAAAATTCATGCCAGACCTTTTACAACGGTAACAATATCTTCTATAAACTGCCTTATACGGTGATTCGTTTAAGAAGTTCAAAGTTACTCAGTTAGCATTACTGCGACCGGTTTCTGCTGAAAAGCTATACAAATTTATTCCTGTAGTATACAATTTTCATCAAACAGATACCGCATTGGGCAACCTATTTAAAGCATTGACGTAAAAACAGGTTGATATGGTATTTAGATTTCATTTCTCTACAAAACAAAGCACGATATGAATCAGGAAGTAACGGAGGAATCAGGCATGCTTGGGCAGGAGCCTGAGATATGCATCTGGATAGATAAATACGATGACGTGTTTTCCGAATTTGATTCGCGTCCGTTTTCTGACCGGGCACTTTCCGATGATTTTTTGAGAGAGGTTCGTAAAATGACCAGCGAGAAATCGAAGGGTGAAATACGATTGAAATTCCACGTAATGGATGACCAGCGGAATCCTGAATCTGAGTCCATCATCTTAAACAATCTTAACAAACACTTCCGTCACATTGCAGATGAACTCAAAGTTGAACAGCGTGAAACCCTGAAAAGAGGATACCTGTTTATGGGATTCGGTTCGTTGCTCATTCTGGGAATATTCTTTTTGACTACCATATCAGAGACTGCCAAGTATTTAGATGGTATCATTCTACTGCTTGAACCGGTTGGCTGGTTTACTACCTGGACAGGTCTTGATTATGTGTTCCAGATTTCGCGCAAAGAAAAATCCTCTATTGACTTCAATTCGAAGATGGCACAGGCAAAAATTGCGTTCTCTTCTTTTGATGCAGCACAGGATGCTACCGGTTCAAGACAGAAGACGGTTATTCCGCTTGATAATCAGAATTTACGCGTGGCCTAATTCAATTTTGGGTTTCTTCACAACCTTACTTCCCATTTCCTTTTATTTTCGGGGCATGAAAAAATTCGTTGCCGCAAGTTTCTTGCTGTTACTCATCATAAAATTTTCAACAGCACAACAACCCGATGCGGAAGGCAGTTTGGTAAAATGGATGACGCTGAAGGAGGCAATGGAAAAAACCAAAACCGTTCCCCGGCCTATCATCATGGATTTTTACACCGACTGGTGCGGCTGGTGTAAGAAGATGATGGCAAGCACTTACGCCAACCCGGCTCTTGCCCAGTACATCAATCAGAATTTTTATCCGGTAAAGTTTAACGCAGAAACTAAGGACACTGTAGAATATCTCGGTGAAAAGTACGGACCGCTTGGAGTTGGTCAGCGAACTACTAATGCGCTTTCGGTAAAACTGCTCCAGAACAAACTGATGTATCCTACTACACTTTTCATGAACAACTTCGATAAGCAGAAAAACGAATTTGCTTTCAGCATGTTGGCACAGGGCTATCTCGACAACCAAAAAATAGAACCCATGCTGGTGTTTACGCTCGAAAACGTTTTTCGCAACTGCGGGTACGATGATTATAAAGAACAATTCGACAAGGCTTTTTTCGATACTACCATTAATCAAAAAATAAAGGATTTAAAATGGCTTACTCCCAAAGAGTCGTTCAACTCAACTCAGGCGCACAAGAAAAAAACATTGGTGTTCATCAACACCGATTGGTGTAACGCCTGCAAAGTGATGAAACGCGCCTCCTTTATTGATACATCTCTTGCAGATTATGTGAAAGAAAAATTCGACCTGGTTGATTTTAATCCGGAGATAACCGATTCGCTTCGGTTTATGGGAATGACTTTTGGAAATCCGCGAACGCAGCAAATGCCTTTTCATCAACTTACTTTTGCGTTGTCAAAAAACAATTTCATTCTGCCTACACTTGCCGTGCTGGACGAAAACATGCAATTACTGGATGCCATTTCATTTTATATTCAACCCGCCTTCCTTAAAGATGTCACTCATTATTATGGTGATGAGATTTATAAGAAGAAACAATGGAAGGATTACATTGAAGAAATTAAAAAGAAGGGAAACTGAGGTTGGGGAGTTTTACAATTCTGTGACACTAATATTCCGAATCATTTCTATGTTTGAAAAATGAAGCATCTTCTTTTCCTAATTCTGTTTTCAGCCTTCGCAACAGTTGTTTCGGCACAAACCGATTCTACCGCTGTAAAAAAAACACCCCGCACTTATACTCACCGCGATTCGGTTTACATTGCTAAACTAAACAGCAACGGCAACCTGATGATAGCGGCAGGCGTTGGCCTGTGCGGCATTGGCGGTTATCTGGTTTATCAGGGGCATAATGTTTATACAACCAAATCGGCTACAGCCGGTGAAAATGAACGCAACCGAAAGCAGGGGACAATTTATTATGTAGCAGCCGGTGTGGGTATTGCCGCTGGAATTATTCTTACTGCACTTGGAGCGAAAAACAAGGTTGAATTCAAACAACGTAAACGTGTGATGGAAATGCAATCGGGAATACTTGATAACGGGAGATTGGGTCTGGCACTCAACTTTTAAAATGACCCACACCAACAGGTTTCTGCCGCTTTCTTCTTTTCGCTCTTTTATTACTTTTGCCCCGCATTAAAAAAATTAATTACACATTACTATGTCAGACAACGCAAAAGTTACTTTAGATGGAAAAACTTATGAGTTACCGGTTATCACCGGAACGGAAGATGAAAAAGCGTTTGACATCAGTAAGCTTCGGGCACAAACCGGCTATGTAACTTTTGATGAAGGTTACAAGAACACCGGTGCTACTCAAAGCAACATTACTTTTCTGGATGGCGAAAAAGGAATCCTTCGCTACCGCGGTTACAGCATCGAAGACTTAGCCGAGAAAGCATCGTTTGTTGAAGTTGCCTATTTATTATTGTATGGTGAACTACCTTCACAAACTCAGTTGAGCAGTTTTGAAGCAACATTAAACCAGCATACACTCGTTCATGAAAACCTCAAGAAGGTTTTTGAAGTTTTCCCATCCGGTTCGCATCCTATGGGGCAACTGATGACTTTAATTTCAGCCCTTTCATCTTTTTATCCTGACTCATTAAATCCGAACAAAAGTCCTGAGCAGGTGAACCTTACCATTATCCGTTTGCTAGCTAAAATGCCTACGCTTTGCTCCATGATTATGAAGAAGGGCAAAGGACATCCGATTGTTTATCCTCAAAACAAATACGACTACGTTACCAATTTTCTTCGAATGAGTTTCGGCAATGTAACTGATGATTACATGCCGGATAAAGTAGTGGTAGATGCTATGAACACGCTTTTAATTCTGCATGCCGACCATGAGCAGAATTGCTCTACTTCTACGGTAAGAATTGTAGGTTCATCTCACGCAAACTTATATGCGAGTATAGGTGCGGGTGTAGCTGCACTTTGGGGGCCGCGTCACGGTGGTGCCAATCAGGAGGTGCTGGAAATGCTGGAGCACATTCGCGATGTTGACAAAGGTGATGTAAAGAAAGCGGTGGCAGAAGCAAAAGATAAAAAGCGTTTGCTCTTTGGTTTCGGTCACCGGGTTTACAAGAATTTTGACCCTCGTGCAAAAATTATAAAGGTGGCCTGCGATAACGTATTGGCAAAACTCGGAGTAAGCGATCCGTTGCTTGCTATTGCGAAAGAACTGGAAGAAGCTGCATTAAGCGATCCATATTTTATAGAGCGCAAATTGTATCCGAACGTAGATTTCTACTCCGGTCTAATTTACAAAGCGCTCGGTTTCCCTACACCGATGTTTACTGTGTTGTTTGCTTTGGGAAGAATGCCCGGATGGATTTCGCAATGGAAAGAATTGCGCGAAAAGAATGAAGACATCGGTCGTCCGCGTCAGATTTATAACGGACCTGCCTTGCGGCCGTTTGTTTCGATAAAAAACAGAAAGTAGTTTTCTCACAAAAACGCCCCGAAATTTCGGGGCGTTTTTATTTCTATTGCTCAGCGAATTCGCTCAACTCTAACCAGCGCAATTCTTTTGCTTCCAACTGCTTAGTAACTTCGCCAATGCGTTCAATCATTTGGTTGAGTTCGGTATAAGGTGCGCCACCGGCAAGCAGTTTTTCGTTCAGTTCTGCCTTTTCCTTTTCCAGTTCAGGGATTTCCCTTTGCAAACTTTCAAATTCAAATTTCTCTTTAAAAGAAAGTTTCTTTTTATCGGCTGCCGATTTCTTTACTGTTGTCTGTTGTCCGCTGTCTGTTGTCTGACTGCTCGTTAGCACCGAGCCTCTGCTCTCCTGCTTATTGCCGCTGTTTTGTGCTGCTTTCTTTTTCCGTGCTTCGTCAATACGCCATTCGGTATAGTTACCGGGAAAATCGTTGACCACTCCGTTGCCCTCAAAAACAAAAAGGTGGTCAACAAGTTTATCCATAAAGTACCGGTCGTGCGAAACGATGATGACACAACCCTGATACTGCTCCAGAAAATCTTCGAGCACAGCAAGCGTTACCAAATCTAAATCGTTAGTAGGCTCATCGAGGATTAAGAAGTTGGGATTCTTGAAAAGAATAGAAAGCAATTGCAAACGTTTTTTTTCTCCTCCGCTTAACTTAGAGATGTAAGTAAACTGCTGCTCAGGCGTAAATTGAAATAGCTCCAAAAACTTTCCCGCAGAAACTTTGGTGCCATCGGCTAAAGGAAAATGCTCGGCAATATCTTTTACAAATTCAATCACCCGCTTATCTTCTTTTACATCCAGGCCCTGCTGATGGAAATAACCGAACACCACGGTTTCACCGGTATTTATTTTTCCTGAATCTGCTTTCTCCAAATCCATAATGATGTTGAGGAAAGTAGATTTACCTACTCCGTTCTTGCCGATAATACCAATGCGCTCGCGATGCTTGAAGGTGTAATCGAAGCCCTTGAGAATTATTTTTTCGCCATAAGCTTTATGCACCTTTTTCAACTCGAGAATCTTCCCTCCTATGCGCGTCATTTTTACGTGCAGCTGCAGTTTATCATCGGGTTTGTAAGCGTTGGCCCTGCCTTCCACTTCATAAAAAGCATCCTGGCGCGATTTTGATTTGGTAGTGCGTGCCTTGGGCTGCTTGCGCATCCACTCTAACTCTTTGCGGTAAAGGTTTTTGGCTTTATCGAGCGAAGCGGCATCGCTTTCTTCGCGCTCAATTTTGCGCGTGAGGTAAGTGGTAAAATCGCCCCGGTGAATGTAGAGCTGCTGATTCTCCAGCTCAATAATTTCGTTGCAAACGGTGTCGAGAAAGAACCGGTCGTGGGTAACGAGGAGTAAAGTGGTTTTGTTGTCCGATAAAAAATCGGCCAGCCATTCAATCATTTCAAAGTCGAGGTGATTGGTTGGCTCATCGAGAATCAAAAAATTATTGCGCTCGCCAAAACTGATATCAATTAAAACTTTGGCGAGAGATAAACGCTTGCGCTGCCCGCCCGACATGGAACCGGCTAACTGTTCGAGGTCGGTGATATTGAGCGAGCCGAGAATTTCTTTCACCGTGCTTTCGAAAGTCCAGGCGCTTAGTTCATCCATCTTACCCATCAACTCTGTGAGCGCATGTTCATCGTGATGCTCCATTGCCAGCTCGTACTCACGCACGGTATTGATAACCGGATGGTCGTAACTCAGAATGTTTTCGATAACGGTTTTGTTTTCTTCAAACTGCGGGTTCTGGTCGAGGAAAGAAACACTTACGTCTTTATTTATCCAGAGTTTACCGCTGTCGGCTGTGTCTTTACCGGCCAGCACGCGAAGCAAGGTGGTTTTGCCTGCTCCGTTTTTTGCTACGAGTGCAATTTTATCGCCTTGTTCAATATTGAAACTGATATCGGTGAACAGGGGTTTCTCAACAAAACTCTTGGTTAAATTTTCGACACTCACGTAATGCATAGAGGGCGCGAATGTAATTTAATACCCGATTTGATAACGGGCAGACGACAGGGGCTAATTTTTTATGCAACGCACCGAGTAGCCTCTTTCTTTTTCATTGTAGCTGCGAAAGAGCATGGCGTTTTTAGAATCGAGACTAAAACTCCGTGCATCAGTATCGCTATACGATGTGGCGCTCCAGAAAACGGCTGTGCTGCCTATGTCGAAATCATTTCCATAATCCGGACGGATGCCACCGGGCAAACCGGTGAAGCCCGAGCTGTTGTCGCCATTGCCGTTATCGTTCCAACCGGTTTCTGCTTTCATTTTTGCACCGGCTTTCATTTCGCCTCCTAAATAAATGCTGAGGGTTTGCCATTCGGCATCGGTGGGTATGTGCCAACCCTCGGGTGCAAGCCCGCGCGGGTCGTTTACGGCATACCAGTTATACAGTTTGCCATACTTAGGCCCGTTGGCGGGGTCGTTATTGTAATAGCACCACACCGGTTCTCCGTTATCGCTGGCATCATCCCATTCATCGCGGTTTTTGGCTTGCTTTATCAGGTCGCCATTGCGAAAGCTGATGACCTCTAAATTTTTTACCATCCATTTTTGGGTGCCGATGGTCATGGTTGATATACGGGAGCTATTGCTGATTTTAGTTTCGGTAACGGTGGTGGTTACCATACCGTTGGTGGTGGAAGTGGTTTTGGTTTCGGTTTTAGATTTTCCTGCCCATTCTCCAAGCAGTGAGTCAATATACCGGTCGGTGTCGCTTTTCGGCTTAGCCGGTTCCCCGGCATCCTGAGCATGGATGGTTACAGAAAACAGAAGCATTGCCATTGCAAGAAGAAAGGATTTGTTTTTCATGACCGGTTGTTTTGTATGGGCAATATAGAAAGGATTAGCGAATACTACCACTTCCTAATCAATGTGAATCTGAATCCGGCAGGTCTCATCATCGGGGCTGCTTTTTATAATAGTGAGGGTGACACTGTGTTTAAGTCCACTTTGGTGTATGTCCTGAGCCGGTGCTGTGTTTAGCTGAAACAACAACAGCAGGGCGAGGGTCAGGTGGCGGGTTGCAGGTGTCATGTATCAATAGTAGTGATTTAGTTTGAGGGGAAAGAAAGAGATTTTAGAGGGGAGAAGTAAGAAGTGAGATTGAACAGCCGGAAGGCTAAAAGGGTTAAACCGCGGTTGACGTTCCAGCAACAATCAGAACTTAATCGGGGATTGAACGTCCGATGGCGAGGTTTTGACCCGATATGGCAACGAAATCACATTCAATTGCAAGGACGTGAGGGGCGGTTGCGAGCCGGTTAGTTTGAATAGCGGGCGAAATAATTTGGGTTTCGGAGGTTGCACTTTTGATAGCGAGCAAGTGATTTTGAATTTCGAGGTTTTTACTTTGAGTGGCGGACAAATTACCTGCGGTAGCGAGGCTTTTACTTGCGGTGGCGAGGAAATCACTTTTGTTCGCAAAAGATGGAAATGAGGAAAAAGAGGGCTAAAATGGGGTTTTTTAAGGGAAAATGGCTTTTTATGGGGGAAACGTTATTGAGATCGCCCTGCATTCAAGTAAAAAAGGGTTCCGGAACCGGAACCCTTTAAACTAAAAACCGAGCAAGTATGTTTAAGCTGTTTTTGCCAAAACCGGATAAGCCATAGAAACTTCCTGAGGGCGTTTCATACCAAATGCCTCGTAAATTTCTTCGTAGCTGTAACCTTCTGCTTCTACTATTCTTGGTAAGTGGTAAGCCATAGTTTCCAGAAGTGTATTGATATCCTGAAGCGAGTGGTGGTTGGTAAGTGCAATACGAACCCCTGCGTTTTTCATAGATACAGCCGGGAACTGCGCCAGGTTGAACATGATGCCTTCTTTGTTCATGATTTCAGAAAGCTTGAAACCGATTTCCGGTTTTCCTACACCAATGTAGAAGATAGGCGTAAGTTCATTGCTGATAAGCGGCAATTCGTACTCGTTTGTTTTCTCTCTGAAGAACAACATGCGCTCATACAAATTGTTTTGCAGGGTTTCAATTTCGGGGCTTAAGTGAATTTCGGCTGCTGCTTTAATAGCACCTAACACCGCAGGCTGCAAAGGACCGGAGAAAATGAAAGAGCTTCCGCAGTTTTTGATAGTCATTTTATCCTGCTCGTTGCTGAAAGTTAACACGCCACCACAGTTGGCAAAGCCTTTTGCCAGCGAAGAAGCCACAATCATACGCGGGTGGTGTGGCATACGGCTCAAAGCCAGTCCGCGGCCATTTTTACCAGCCCAGCTCATGCCGTGCGCGTCATCTACATAAAAACGGAAGTTTTCGTACTTGTCGAGCAGTTTCCATATCTGCTTAAAGTTGGCAGTGTCGCCATACATGGAATAAACGCCATCGGCAAAATACCAAACATTATCGTACTTGTCTTTAAGGTCGGCAATACGCTGCTCCAGCAAATGCATACTGTTATGAGGCAGTGTTTCTACATAAGTGCCATCGCCCTTTACCATTTGCACGGCATTGCGAACGCTGTTGTGAACCTGCTGGTCGCAAAGCACCGCATCGCGCTCACCCACCAATACCGGAATGGTAGAAATGTGGCCTAAGCTGGTTGTAGGAGCAAGCAGAACCGGGTTACCCATTATCTTACCTAACATGCTTTCTACTTCTTCATACATACCCATTTGAAGAAAAGTGCGTGAACAGGAGAACTGTGAACCGTAACGCTGAATGGCATCAATGGCGCCTTTCTTTAAACGTTCATCGGTTTCGAGGCCTAAATAGCTGCAAGAGCCGTAGTAAATCATCTTGTTTCCGCGAACGGTAACGTGCTTACCGTCCAGGATTTCGTCTTGTGTTGAACCGTGTATTAAACCTAATTCGCGGTTCTTGTTGAAAATTTTGTTGATGCCGTCAGTGAATTCTTTTTTCATAGTGCTGAAATTTAGTTTGCCTACTCTGTTAATAACCGCTTTTCGGCTTCTGCGGGTTTTTGGTTAGTTTATTTAATGGTTACTTTTTTTACAAAATCTATTATCTCTTTCAAGTAATCTTCGTTGATAGCGTAAAAAACCTCTTTCTTATCGCGTTTGGCTCTCACCAGTTTGGCTTTGCGCAAAATGGCCAGGTGCTGCGAAACGATAGATTGCTCTAAGCCTGTTTCTTTTACCATTTCATGCACCGCCAGCTTTTCGTTAAAAAGCAGCAGGTTGATAAGGCGCTGGCGAATCGGGCTGTTTACAGTTTTCATCAGAAAGTTCGCTGTGCTGATGTCGTTCACATTATTGCCTATCAGGTCAACCTTGCCTGATTCGTTTTGTTGGGTTTCTGTGTAAGTGTTCATATTGCAGCTGTTTTTGTTCCTTTCGAAAGCAATGATACAACACCCCCAAAACGGGTGCAAAGACAGATTTTGCCTGTTTTTACAAATTGGGCTTTGTTTTTTTTGCTTACATTTGGGGTAGCTAAGCAGGTTTTACCAATGAAGATGGCATTATACTTGCCTTTTTTAAGGCTCAAAATTTTTACAAAAAATCTTGATTTTTAACAAATTGGCGATATGCATTTAAGCAAGCTTATAACTACTCTTCAGGTATTCGATGAAGCTACATTTAAGTCTCTGCGCGACTATGTGCGCTCGCCTTTTTTCAAGGTTCCCACAGGTTCAGCTACCCTATTCGAATATTTATCCCCACTGTATCCCCGCTTTCCCGAAAGTAAAGTCAACCCCAAGTCCATAGAGGTAATTTCGCCAAACCTCTCTACCCCTGCCAAGCAGGCACGGGCAGGTAGCGAACTGCTGGAAGCCGTGGAAGAGTTTTTAGCCGTTCGGCAATGGCAAAAGAACAAACGAGGCCAAACATTCAGCAAACTACAGGCCTTTCAGGAGCTGCAAATGGTTCCCCAGTTTGCCAAGGGCTACGAAACCGAAATGGAATCGCTGCAAAACTGCCCCGAACAGGATGTGAATACCTTCTTTTACAGGCATTTGCTTATCGAACTTTCTTTTAACGGTTTCGATGCCAAGTTAGACAGGACCTCTCAAAACGACATCAACCCGCTGTTGCAATCGTTCGATGAGTATGCAGCACTTAAAAAACTTCGCTACCTCTGCGAAGCCCTAAGCCGTAAACAGGTATTGGGGACGGCTTATGACGAAGCTGCCGCTACCGCCTTATTTAAAACGCTGGAGCCAAATATCAACGAGCATTATCCGTATGTATACCTGTTTGCAAATGTTTACCGCATGATGGAAGAATCTTCTTATGCCGAAAGTGATTTGTATTACCGGTTCATTAAACAGTATGCGGCTAAAAACTCTTTTGACAGAAGCCCCCAAAGCCTTACCGAAGTAAATGCCTATGCCATAAACTACTGCCTCAAGTGGTTCAACAAAGGATACGAAGCGGCCGGTGATGAATACTTATGGTGGATGGAATGGAAGATGAAGTACGATTTACTGCTCGAAAACGGAAAAATGCTGCCAATTACTTTCCGGAACATCATCAGCATAGCTGTGCTGAATAAAAAGAATCCGGATTGGATGGAGAAGGTGATTAAGACTTATGCTCAATACCTGCCGGAAGAACACCATGAAACCAATCTGGCTTTTGCCCAGGGGCTTCATCAATATGCCTTAAAAAACCATAAGGAAGCTATCCGCTATTTTTTACTGGCGCAAGCCAAAGAAGAAGTAATATTCAACAGCATTATCAGGCGCTGGCAATGGATGAGTTTGTATGAGTGCGACCCGACTGATACAGATACGCTGTTAAATCATCTTCTTGCCTTTGAGAAATACCTGCTGCGTTACAAGGACGAAATGCAGCATCTTTCGGGTGTGTTCACCACCTTTATCAGTTACGCCAACAAACTGCTGAAAGCCAACAAGCGCGAGGCGGAGATTGTTCTTCAGGAACTAACAACTACAGAAAACTTCCCCGGAAGCAGTTGGCTGATAGAGCAACTGGACCGGAAAAACAATAACGGCAAAAGAACAGCCAGGCAACTGGATGTTGCCTGACCATCTCCGCTCAAATTATTTTCTGAACTGCTTAGTGTATGTTCTGTAGGCAGCAACTACGGTAACCACATAAGTTCCGGAAGGTAAATCCGAAATATCCAAAGTGCAGCTATAGCCATCGCCCGGTTTCGAAGCCATTAACTTGCCATCGGGCATTTTTCTAACCTCCATAACAGAGATAGGGCCATCTTCAGTTTGCGAAGTACCAAAAAGCACCCAACCTTCGATGTTTACGTTTATGATACGCTGCTTAACAGATTCCTTTGCTGTAATAGTTGTAGAAGGTAACAGCATTCCCAAACCTAAAAGGCATACGAGTAAAAATTTTTTCATTTTGTTTGTTTTTACTCATTCTACGAGGTGGTATTAAAGGGGTTATGTGTAAAAAACAAGCTGCAGATTTAACTTTTTGAGCCCCTGATTGAAACATGTGCAGATCCTCCAATGAATGCCACGCTTGTTTCAAAAAAAGTTAACCAATAAATTATTTTCGCCCCTATATCGTTACACCTGTATGAACTTTATTGTCAAGCTTTTTCTAAACGCCATAGCGGTGGTCATCACTGCTTATATTTTGCCGGGAGTGCATCTCGAAAGTTTTTGGTATGCCATTGTGCTGGCGGCCTTGCTCTCGCTGCTGAATGTTTCGGTTAAACCGGTGCTTGTTTTTCTGACCATTCCGGCTACCATAGTTTCGCTTGGTTTGTTTCTGTTGGTCATTAATGCTTTTATTATTGAGATAGCGGCATGGATTTTAAAACCCGGTTTTGATGTGGCTACTTTCTGGCAGGCACTTTTTTTCAGCATTTTGCTTTCTATCATCAACAGCGTGTTCGAGCGCCTTACCATCAAAACCGAACACCGTAACGACAGCATGAAAGTGTTTGATAAAGACGGGAACAGAATAGCATAGTAGCAGCGGCAGTAGCAGTAAGCAGTTGCTTTGAACTTTTGCATTCCCTCATTTCTTCTACATTCGTCCATCTTTTACGAACGCGATAACCAATGAACCGGAGAACTTCTGTTGCCTTTTGCTTTTTGCTTTTTGCCTTATGCTCATCTGCACAGCAAAAGTGCGGCACCGATAAACTGATGCATGATTTTTTTCAGAACAATCCGAACGCAAATCAGCTTTTTCAGCAAACAAGAAATGAGATTGCCGCTTACCTTAACTCCAACTCCTCGCGCGACAACCGTAATGTAATCGTTACCATACCGGTGGTGTTCCATGTTGTTCACAGCGGGCAAAATGTGGGGGTGGGGTTAAACATAAGCGATGCACAGATTAACTCGCAAATTGCAGTGCTCAACGAATGTTACCGCCTGCGCAATGCCGATACCGCAGCAATCCCTTCCTGGTTTCAGGGCAGGCAGGCCGATATTATGGTAGAGTTTTGCCTCGCACAGTTCGATACTGCCGGTAATCCGTCTACCGGTATTACCCGCCACCAAATTGCCAACACTTCCAACTTCGACACCAACATTAAACCCACTACCCAATGGGATCCTGCGCAATACCTGAACATCTGGACCACCAACCTCGGCACTACATTGCTCGGGTATGCAACACCACCGGGTTTATTCCCCTGGAACCAGGACGGAGTTGTTTTAGATTACCGCCACGTAGGTAAGTCACCGGATAATCCTTTTGCTTCTTCACATGACCTTGGCAGAACATGCGTACATGAAGTGGGCCATTGGCTCAACCTGTATCACACTTTTCAGGATAGCTGCGCGGGTATGACCCCGCAAACCTGCAGCATAAGCGGAGATTTTATCTGCGATACTCCACCCACCAAAGAAGCCACGTTTGGTCAGCCGAATTTATTGCAGAACACCTGCAACGAAACACCGGTAGACGAAAAGGACATGTGGATGAATTACATGGACTATCCGGATGATGACCAGCTACACCTTTTCACCCACGGCCAGCGCGATGTAATGCGCGCCACACTGGCTACTGCAAGGCTGTCTATTCAGTCGAGTTTGGGATGCACTAACCAGAGCAATGTGTTTTCATTTTTGGGGCAGGTAACCGATGCCTCCACCAGTGCCGGTGTAGCCAATGCCAAAGTATTGTTTGACGGACAAATTGATTTTGAAACTACCGCAGATGCCAATGGCAATTTTACTATTTCGAATTTGCTCGATGGCTACTACGATGTATATGCCGGCAAATGGGGCTACATGACCAACCAGTTTGCCGTGCATACAGCTTTTTCATCGGGCTCGGCTGCCATCAACATCCCCATCGAGAACCATCACTACTACGATGATTTTCTATTCGACTACAACTGGACTAAAAACTCTACTTCGTCAGGCGGCTTCTGGACCCGCGATATTCCGATAGGAACTTTCTATCAGGGCGAACCCGCCAACCCTGAGGTTGATGCGACCGATGATTTCGGATTGAAATGTTTTGTAACCGGCAACAATGGCGGCAGCGGCACCACCGATGATATTGATAACGGAACCGCTACACTCATTTCACCGGTCTTCGATTTATCCGGCTTCACCGATCCATATCTCCGCTATCAGCGTTGGTTTTTCGATGGCTCGCAAAGCAGCAACACCCCCGATGATTTCTTTACCGTAAAACTGAACAATGGTATAACCACCGTTACCATCGAAAACACCACCCCGGCACAGGCTCCTTCCAATATGTGGACACAAAAAATTTTCCGCATCAGCGATTATGTAGCCCTCACCAACAATACCCGCTTGATTATTGACGCCAGCGATGCAACCGGCAGCAACCCTAATATTGTAGAAGCCGGGTTGGATAAGTTTGAAATAAAAGAAGGTATTTTTTCGGCCATAGATGATATGGAGAACGAGCGTTTGCACATGCTGGTTTATCCGAACCCTTCGAACGGAATGGTGAACGTGACATACCGTTCGCTTAATGAAGGAAACATTAAACTGAAAGTAAGAAATGTGATAGGTGAAGAAATTTTGTCGAAAGAAATTTCAAATACCTCTCAGGGCAGTTTCACACTCCACTTAAGCGAATATGCAAAGGGTATTTACTTCCTTACCCTGCAAAGCCAACATTCAGAAAAAACCTTAAAATTTTCGCTGCTGCACTAAACTCTCAGCGGGTTTAGGCATCGAAGTTTTTGTTGGCACCGTAATTGGAAAACCAGCAACAAAACTATTCCGCCATGAGAAAAATATTCCTGTTCCTCGCTATTGTTATCCTCTTATCCTCGTGTAAAAACTTAGTTCCCTACACCGATGCTATGAAGAAAAAATACAATTGGGGCGAAACCGAAATCAAACGCATACAGTTTTATGTGTCGCACAACATTGTACTGCACCGCGAAGTAACCAAGGGCAGTACCGATATTGTAAGAGGAACTATCAAAAACATCCGCGGAAGCAAAGTCGAAGAAATTATCATCCCTACCGGCACCAAAGGTGTGGTAACCGAAATACCTAACGACAAAAAACTGCTGGTGAGTTTTGAGTTAAGCGATGACCGGTATTTGAGTTTTGGTGTAAACCCTAATGCCGGGGACAAATATGTATTACTCGCCAGCGACTGGAAAAACGAAATGGGCAAAGTGCATTATGCCGGCAACGAATACTACACCGACCCCGACAGCAAGTATGCTTCGCTTTTAGTAGACCTTCGCAAAATTGAAAACATGGAGGTAAAACAAAGAATAGCCAAGGGAAGGAAGGTGCAATAAATGTTTAGAAAAACTTCCGGGCCGCTCCCACAACTCTGGAAGCCCATCGGAAAAACTTCCGAACCACTCCCACAACTGTGGAAACCTACCGGAAAAACTTCCGAACCACTCCCACAACTGTGGAA
>CAZBPG010000005.1:20524-89021 GCA_964493695.1 uncultured Chitinophaga sp.
CGGAAAAACTTCCGAGCCACTCCCACAACTGTGGAAGCCACACGGAAAAACTTCCAAATTAAAGTTTCGACCTTATTTGCATGGCAATTTTCTCCATCTCCTCTTTCTCTAATTTCAGCTTAGGGCGGCTGAAATCAATATCGCTTACCGAGTGAATGGGAATTAAGTGGATGTGTGCATGAGGGACTTCCAGACCAACCACCGCAACTCCCACGCGCTTACAATTAATGGCAGCATCAATGGCTTTGGCAATTTTCTTTGCAAATACCATCATGCCACTGATGGTGTTATCATCCAAATCGAAAATGTAGTCGGTTTCAATTTTTGGTATCACCAGTGTATGACCCTTTTCCAAAGGCGAAATATCTAAAAACGCAAAATAGTTTTCGTCCTCTGCAATCTTGTAGCAGGGAATTTCTCCGTTAACAATTCTGGTAAAAATGGTAGGCATGCTACTCCATTGTAATCTTCAAAATTTCGAACTCAATAACACCTGCCGGTGTTTGCGCCTTGGTAACATCACCAATAGCTTTACCCAGCAATGCTTTCCCGATAGGTGAGGTAACCGACAGCTTGCCTTCTTTCAGGTTTGCTTCAGCTTCGCTTACCAAAGTGAACTTCATTTTTTTGTTCGCCTTTTTATTCAGCACTTCCACCGTTGAAAGAATATTGGCATGCGATAAATCCACATCGCTTCCATCCATTACCCGTGCATTCGCCAATTTGGTTTCCATTTCAGCCAGCTTAGCTTCCAAATGTCCTTGCTCCTCTTTGGCGGCATGATATTCCGCATTTTCCGAAAGGTCGCCCTTCTCACGCGCTTCTGCAATTGCCTTTGCAATTTCAGGGCGCTTAACGGTGCGCAGGTATTTAACCTCCTCTTGTAATTTTTCCAAACCTTCTTTGGTCATGTAAAATATGTCTGACATGTTCGTGATTTTAGATTTCGGATTTTAGATTTTAGATTGAATACGAAAGTGTCTCCAATCTTTCCATCATGTAATCATTCCATCATAGTAAAAAAAGGAAAGACGCCCCTAAAGAGACGTCTCTGTTGTTTCAAAGCGAAATTAGAAATTACAAATTAAAGTGCAAACCAATGCTGTGCGTGCCCGCATACGGTTGTGTCATACGGAATGAATAGTCAATTCCCAAGCGCGGTCCGGCACTATCGCCTTTCTTCAACGGTGCATCGAAAGTTAACCCTGCCGACAAACCGGTGTAAACATTCAGGCGTGAATCTTTTTTAAACTGTCCGCTTTCGAAACGGTAAGCTGCGCGCAGCATAAGTATTTCTTTCCAGCCAAACTCAAGGCCCACACCATAGTGGTCATAACCAAAGGCATTCGAAGTAAAGTTTGCCAGCACAGTCAAACGGTAATTCTGTTTAAAAACCTTAGGCTCTACTTCCTTTTTCTTTCCCATCCAAATGTCGTAAGCTGCACCAATGTTCAGTTGGGTAGGTAACTCGAATTTATTAGGCTTGTTATCTACAGTCAACTGGTAAGTGGTAGAAGAAATTATCTGCTGAGAAGTTCCCAAGGCATCTCCCCTGAACTTCATAGGTGTGCCTACATTGCGTAGAGAAACTCCAAAGTGAATATTGTCTTTAGGTCCTGTTACGTATTGCAATCCCGCATCAATGGCAAGCCCAAAAGCATTTAAGTTTCCCAAACCTTCGTTCACCATTCTAACTGTAATACCCCCCGAAATACTGTTCGAAAACATTTTGGCATAAGTAAGGCCGATGTTTATAAAAGTAGGCCGGTATGTTCCAAGTCCGCCTTCCGGATTTTGGGTAGTAGTTCTTTCAATAGTTCCCAGATTCAATGCCTGAATGCTTAAAGCAACCACATTTGTTTCCTTAAACTGTTGAGCAACTCCCACATGGGCAACTCCAACACCCGAACCCTGTAACCAAAGCGTATAAGCCAAAGCAATCTCTGTCTTCTTGGTAAAGGCAATTCCCGCAGGGTTTATTCTTTCAGATTCGATTCCTTTGATGCCGGCAGTATTCATGCTCCAGAAACCGGATGAACGCGCCCATCCGTTCATCACCAGTTCATACGCACCCGCTTCACCTCTCCGGTCAGGGTTTCCTGCAAAAACGTTGCTGCCCAGCAGAACAGTAATCATCAGTATGGTTAAAATTTTCTTCATAATCCTATGCTTTAATGGTTATCGCTTTTTTTTAAATCCGTCCCGGCTAAGCCGGGACGGGTATAATTTTTTAGAAGTTTGAAGTATCTGCCGGCCTTACTGCTCCGAACCATTTCAGGGTCCGCTGCCCTATACCCGGTGCATCTACCTGGAACAAATAAATACCGCTCGATATGGCAATGCCTTTATCGTTTTTCAAATCCCAATCCATGGTATTATCAAGGTTCACGTCCGATACCGGATTACCGTCACTAATATCAATTCTCTTATTCGTAGACGGGTCCACATCAATCGCACGGCTCAACCTGCGGATGAGTGTTCCGTCTAATGAGTAAATAGTGATAGTGCACTTGTTCGGCAGGTTAGTGATTTTTACCTTGTTGGTGTTTTGGTCTGTTTCGTAAGCCGAGTAGGCCAAATAAGGATTAGGAACTACGCGAATAATATCCAAAGCGCTCTTCGCTACTTCTTCATTCTTTTCTGTGGCACCCATACCCTTTGTGCTGAAGTGATAACGCGGCATTGAGTCGCCCGAAGCATTTGTAGCAAAAATATTGAACGGCTTTTCTACCCGCAATTTCACTTTAATTTCTGCCGGAGGAACAATTTTACTTCCATGTCCGTCATCGGCAAAACTGTAGCCTGGTGTCAGGTAAGGCATAGAAGCCCACATTATATCCTGATACACCGGACGCACCGCTGCCGGAATATTAAACAACGGAGTGCCTCCTATACCTGCATAGTTAGCTAACAACAATTGCTGCGTTGCCGAACCTTCATCGTATTTTGAACTCATTACATAAATAAAGTGCTTGCCACCGAAGTACGGTATCTTATCAATAATCTGGTTAGGGAAGGTAACCGGACTGTAAACCTCTGTTGTCGGATTCCAAAGCATATCCTGTCCGTTCTGGTCGCTCAGGTCAGAGCTTTCTCCGAAGGCAATATTCAAACGCTCACCGGTTTCAATATTTACCGCATATCCCGGAAACCATGAACGGCCAATATCTGTTTGGTCTTCCACTAAAAAGTCACGTGTATTCGGGTCATTCCAGTGTCTCGAAAAGTGCATTCTTATCTGTCCTTTGCGTGCCGGTTTGGCATTTGTTGCAATATCAGCACCCTGGTTCAGCAACTCGTCTTCACCGGTTTCAAATACCACACATCTGCTCCATTTAGCCGGATCCGGTGTAATGACAATATCAACACTCGCCAGTTTGTCTAAGGTATTTTGTGGTGGGTTTTGCTGAGCATAGTTTCTCCATTTAAAGCCCGGCTGATGTATAAAAGGCGGCTTACCTACTCCTTTTTCGTCTACCGTAAGATTCTTTTTAGAATAATTAGAAGTAAGACAATAAGGCGCCCAAGTTCCATTGGCAATATTTTCAAACACTTCCAATGAGTCCATCATCTTTGTATCAGTATTCTGAAAAGCAGGCGAAGGTGGATTTAGTGTAGTGTAGTAGTAGTTATCGTCAAATGATTCTGACCCGGCTCTTCCTGGACCTCCACTCGATGCGCCATTATTTAAAACAGTACCTGAACGAATCCAGTTGGTGACTGCGTTCACTCCTTCGTCTTGCACGAAACTAAGCCACTTTTCCACCGGATTTTCATACTCGATAACAGAAGGCAAATCGCCATACACATAACGGTTAGGCATACCTGAAGTAGACAAATAGCTGCCAAGCAGGGTATAAACATGTTCCGGTGTTCCGAGTTTAAGCGAAAAGCCATAATTGATTTTTTCACCACTCTTGTTCAGGAAAATTTGCTGCTCGTAAGAACGATCAATTGTTCTGTCGCTGTTGATAGTTTCCTGATTGGTTAAATCGCGCAATATCCATGTTGTGTTTTTGTTTACTCCGTTTCCGATGTTCGCACCGGTATCTACAAACTGCAATTCAAAATCTGCTTCTTTTAAACTAACCGGGTCAGTTACTTTAAAGCCAATAGGGTCACTTCCCTTAATATAGGTTAGTGTGTCGCCAAAGGCATACGAACCGGATCTTACAATCTGTTCAATAACCTCTGTAGTTAAATTAATAAGGTTACCTCCGTTACCGCTTCCTTCAATACGTTTTACTTCTACTCCTTCGCCCCAAACAGCATTCAGTATTGTTCCTTCATTGCGCGGATCCGGTATGTGCGGAATGGCGGAGTAGATTTTAAAATTTCCCCGTCCCTGTAAGTATGGAGAAATCTGTGTATTAGGCTGCGGGTTAGCCTGGTCATAAGGCAGGTAATTATTATAAGCATAAGCCACTGCCGTATAGTAATATGTTTTATGGTTTACCAAAGCATTGCTCGCACCGGTGGCAAACAAATCCTGAGTGATGTTAAACGAATTGGTGATACCTGCATCGCCTCCATCTACTTTCATTACCGGTACAATTAGGCCCAGTACCGCATCTTTTTCATAGTTTATTATTCGCGAAACTCCGTTCTTTACATCTACCTGTGCATACAAAAGTGCTTTTGTCGGATCCTCTAAATCGGTAGCTGACACTTTTGGATTCGCTACCTGGTACAATTTGTATCCTTCAAAAGTGTAGGTAGTATCCACTCCGCCTCCAATCTGGTTGAAGTATTGCAGGGCTGCTGCGTACATATCGTTATACTTCTCGCCAATGTTATTACCGGTTTGATTCTGGAAATTAACAATCAACTGCTTGTCCATTTCGCGAATTGCCAAAGTAGGGGCATCAGGACCATCCAACAATTTAAAGCAAGAGTTAAAGAGCAACTGGGCTTTATCATCAGCCGGACCGATAGTAGTGGCAAAACAAGGCGGTGAACCAACGCCCCCGGGAGGACGAACAAACACGCAACCGATAGTTACATATTGAGGGTCACCGGTGTTCAAAGTAAACGGACCTGATGTCTGTACAAATCTTCTGTCACCGGACGGTTGCCCGCTGGTATAATCGCTCCATCCAACCGGATTACATGGCTCACCTGAAAAAATATAATTGGTTGGGTTTCCGGGACCATAGCCGTCAGGCGCATCGGTAAATGGAGTACCGTCTGCCCAAAAGCCGGTCATGTAGTTACGGTACTGCGCAGCAGAACCTGGATCTGCCTTCGGAGTTATCGCCCCATTAGTAAAGTAAACAAAGGAAGTAAGACCCAATTGTGTGCGCGGAGAATCATCACCCAATGGTCCTTCAAAAAAGTCAATACCAATCAAAGGCAGTTGGCTTCCGTAGCCGCCTACTCCGTTACAATCAGGGTCGTTTCCGTCATTGTAAACAATACCAAGGTCTCTGGAAGTATCGCAACCCACCCGGTCATTTGAGTAACATCCTAAATCAGGGTCAGCCCATTGCGAAATGTAAGTTTGATACAAAGGATTAGCCGATTTGTTGATGATTTCATATTTATAGAAAGTCATGTTGTTAATCTCATCGGTAGTCTGGAAAGCAAATGCCAAAGCATTTACCTGTATACCAATTGCCTGACCGCTTGATTCGGTATGCTGGTTGCCCATGTCGTTAATCACCCAAAACACCATCTGGTCGGCATAAGCTTCTGAAATTTTACCACGGCAGGGGATTACCGGATAATCGCCTTTCACCGGGTCGTAAACACCGTCATCATCGGCATCATTAAACGGTGCAAGATTATCCACCACATCAAAAGTTTCTCCAATTAAAGTAGGGTCGGTTTGCAGGTAAGGATTTCCTTTACCGGGCCAGGCCAATACAGCCTTAGGAATATCGGCTACAGTGGTAGCTGTTCCTTTTTGCAAATATGCTTCCTGAGCAAGGGCAATATCTGAACCATAAACATTAAAGAAACGGTCGTATTTATTACAGGTTGCTTTGTCAATTACTCCATTAGTAAGTGGACCCGGCCAAAAATCATCACCACTTGCGCGATAGCGTTGAGCAGCGCATTTTAGATTACCCCCAATATCTAATCCGGTAATCCAGATAGACCCCGCAAAAATGGCATTAAGTGAAGTTCCGCTTCCGTCACCTTTTGGCACTTCATAGCGGGCTTCGCTCAAATTCCACCACATATCACCACCGGTAAGCAGGCGGGCACGCACGTTATTAATATCCAGATCGAATTGTGCCGATGGGGTGACACAATCTCCTGCTTCGGTTTTGAAAGATGCCTTGCCGTTTTTATGCGGCTTGTTCATTTCTTCTCTCGCGTTAGCCCATACCCCTGAAAGCAGCAGTGCTGCACAGAGCGTGTGGTTCAAAAGGTTCTTTTTCATACTCTACAATTTTGGTTTTTA
This sequence comes from uncultured Chitinophaga sp., assembly GCA_964493695.1. GTDB lineage: Bacteria > Bacteroidota > Bacteroidia > Chitinophagales > LD1 > Bog-950. Next base: position 26,934 of record CAZBPG010000005.1, read on the forward strand.
GTGTTTTCCAGGTTTAGGTTTTTATAGTGTTTTTCTAGAAACTAAATACAGCTCCGAGGTATATTCTTCTAGGTAAAGAATAGTTATCGGGACGGTTGATATAAGCAGCATATTGATCCTTATATGCCTGCGGATTTAAAGCTGATTGAATGGCCGATGAACTGGCAGGGTCGCTCAGATAACCATCATCGCTTGGGGTTCCGGTAAAGCGGTAAACAGATACCGCGTTTTTAGAGCCAATGAGGTTTTGAACCTGCAAGTATATCTGCAGCGAAATCTCGCGTTTGTCGTCTTTCTTTGCATCCTTTTTGCCAACTACAAAAGTAAAGTCTTTCCATATACGGGCATTCAAACGGAAATACCAGGGAATGCGCGAACCGTTGATGGAACCTTGTGTAATCGGGCGGCCGGGCTGACCTTCCAAGCCTTCGGGGGTAGCATTTACCTGAGCGGTGTAAGGTGTTCCGGAACGTGCTGCCAATTGCAGGTTGATACCGAAGTTGGAAAGAATCTGCTTGTTCTTAACCGTTGGGCCGTTGTAATCTTTGCCTTCACCAAAACTATAACTTGCATTCAGATTGATAGTATGGCGGGCATCGTAATTTAAGGAATTAATGCTGCGGAAGTTCGGCTGGTTAGAGTTTACCAGATTTGCCTGCGAACGGTCGTCTGAACCTGTACCTTCGGCAAATGACATGGTGTAGTTTGCTTTTAAAGTAACGTTACCGGTCCTGCGTAAGTCAAAGTCGAGTGTAAAACCTTTGGTGGTTCCGAAGTCAATGTTTCCGTAAGTGATATAATCTTTAGGATAAGCATTGATAATTTTACGAACCTGCACCTGATCGCGGAACTCGCGGTAGAAAGCCGAAATAGTAACAGCGGATGTATTGCTAACTTTCTGTTTGAAACCTAACTCAAAATCAATGGTTCTTTCCGGTTTAAGGTTCGGGTTGTTCAGAGTTCCACCAATGTTATCGCTGAAGTACAGATAATCGGTCGGGTCCATAATCACACGGTTAGAAGGACGCTGCGAAAGAATATCGTAGTGGGCGAAGAACAACGCCTTATCGGTTAAGTTAAACGAGAACTGTAAACGGGGCATTACAATAACCTTTGGTTTGTAATCTTCAAAGGTTCCGTTCGGGTCAAACTTATCCGGGTCTTTGATATCCGAATTCGGGTCTTTTAAGTATGGCTGAATAGTTCCTGTGCTGGATGCAGAAGCTACGGCTTTACCGCTGGTTAACTCATTACCAAAACGGTCGTACCAAATATTTCCGTTACGGTAACCTGCAATGGCTGTAGGTGCTTTTGAATTATCTACATATACGTAGTAGTCATCGCCAATATTGGATGGGTGAGTTACCGGACCACTACCAAGAGTGGTAGCTTCTGATTTAGTATTGATTGGGTAAATCGAGTATTCATCTTTCAACACTTTTTGATTTGCATCAAAACGGTCAATACGAACACCTACGTTAAATGTGAGGTCCTTAAAGTAGAAACGGTCAGAGATATAAGCCGCTGTATATATAGGACGGAACGCAGGAATTGCTCTTTCCAATTCTCCGTCTGCTCTTCTCTTGGTAAAGAAATCGTTGAAAGAAGGCTGTTTGGTTAATCTGTTTCCATACGGGTCGTACCCGCGGTAAGTAACCAAGAATGTACCATCACCCAACAGGTTTTCCGGTGAGAACATATTCAAGTTCAACTGGTCGGGAGAAAGGGCATCTATATCTATAAAGTCGGTATTGGTTTCTGAAAGACCCAATGATTTGCGCAACTCCTTATCAAAGAATGTCTGCTTGTCAGCATTATAATAACGATTGAATAAAATAGTATCGGTTAAATTGAATGCCGGACGGTTTGGGTCATTATACGCATAGTCCTGTCCGTTGATGTGGAATATCGGGTTACTTCTGTCTAACTCGTCAAGATGAACGTTGGCAAGTGAACGGGCGCGCTGCCACAAACCGAGTGGCGATACTGTATATGCACGTTGAATTCTCTGTTCAAATTCAACTCCAAATTCAAACGAGTGCTTGTTGCGGCTTGGTGCACCGGGCTTCAAAATATCAAATGCTCCTTCTAAACGAACGCGGTATTGATCGTTGTCATTACCCTTTCCATAACCGTTATACTGGCGACCTGTATTATACCAAATATTATAGTTGAGGTTTGAGCGCTGTCCGTTAATCAAGGCCTGATTACTCTGAATCTGGTTTAGATTAGAGGTAAACTCAGCATTGTTATCACCAAAGGCTTCATATCTTCCGTTGCCATCGCGGGTAGCGTCCAGCAACTCGTAATATTGTTCTGTAAATCTGGTTCCGTAAGGGTTCACGTCTCCCGGTGTAAAGAGAACAGTAGTATCTGAATAGCCCAGTTGTTTCCAACCAGTATAAATGAGGTTACCTACACCAAAGGTGTCATAACCGAACACCGGTGATTTCATGGTTTCAAACTTACCTATGTAACCATAATTGAAATAGTTAGCCCCGTGCGATTCATCTTCGTACTGGGTCTGATACTTCTCGTAGTCAACCTGCAAAGAGTAAAACGCATTTTGGAAAGCAGAAGATTTTTTCTTCTTGCCACCTTCTTCATCATCCTGCTGCTTTGCCGAGAAGTTGTGTGTAAAGCGACCGAATACACGCCAGTTCAGGGTGGTGTTAAGCGGATTATTCTCTGAATTAAACAAGGTGTATTTCTCTATCCAGTCGTGGTACTTTCTGTAAGTTGCTGAACCACCAAACGAAAGGGTAATGTTATCGGCCGGGCGGATATCAAAGCGTCCGGTACCGCGGAAGTTCTGGTCGCTTGTATTTGGCTTTACTTTCTGCTTAAACATATCTTTATAGGTAATGTTTTCAGCGGCCAGATTGAAACCCTTTGCCGATTCTTTCTCCAACAACGGATTTTGGCGTAAATTATCCAACACCTCCGGACGGATTTGCCATACACCAATAGCGGAAGGGTTAGGGTCTTTCTGGCCTAAATATTCAAAAGCGGCAAAGAAACCCATGATGGCTTTGTTCGTTTTCTTTTGTTTCCAGATTGGGCCAGTGAGGTTTCCGTTTACGAGGTTAAACCCGTAAGCATCTAAGCCCTGAGTAGTCTGATATTCTATCCCTCCATTAAACTGAGATGAAGGTCCTTTAGAAGTGATGTTTACGATACCTCCTGTTACGTCACCGTATTTTGCAGGGATACCACCAGTGATTACCTGCAGCTGTTCGATGGAAGAGGTAGGCATGGTAGGCACACCGGTTACTTTTACACCGTCTATATAATATTGAGTACCCGCATCGCGACCTCCCTTAACGTTAATACCCTTACCTTGGTCTGACTGGAAAGCACCTGCTGTGGTGGCTACTATATCCGTTACGTTTTTGGTGGGCATATTGGCAATTACATCTGCAGACACTACATTTTGTGAAGATGTGTTTCCAGGGTCAATCAAAGGAACTTTATAAGAAATAATTTCAACCTCGGCTAACTCTTTGGATGATGGCTTCAGTTTAATGTCGATGAAGGTTGACTTATCGGCACTAACCACTACCCCCTGCTGCACCTGAGTGCCGTAACCGATATACGAAACCTGAAGGTTGTATTTGCCGGGATTAAGGGGTTTAATAGAATAGTTACCGTCAAAGTCAGTAGTAGTCCCTCTTCCGGTACTTGCTCCTTTATTATCTACCAACACCACATTGGCAACAGGAACGCCTTCGCCATTTTCATCAATCACCTTTCCGGAGATTTCACCGTTTTGTGCATAGGCTGCAAAAAATCCGGCAACCAAACTGAGGAGAGTAAAAAGTTTTTTCATCGCAATTATTTTTCAGTGTGCGCTCTTTAAAAAGCGGTCAAATGTAATTTTTTTTGCAAAACAAAGTTAAGGCGGAGTTGAGGGTTTTAGTATGCTTTGAACGAAAAATGACAGAACTGTGACAATTCAAAAAAAACAACCGATTTTACCAATGAAAAATGGAGTTGCGTTCAACAAAAAAACCATGAAAGTTTTGTCATGGTTTTGTCATTTTTTTAAGGAAACTGCTTTTTGCCCGAAACGGTGTTACAAAATCGGCTTACTCCACTATCAATTTACTGCGAAGAGTAGTACCGGTTTTTTCGAGGCTTATCAGATAAACTCCTTTAACTAATGAAGCCGTAGTTATTGACGATTGACCATTGACCATTGACCATTGCAGAACCAGTTTGCCGGTAGCATCAAAAACTTTCAGCTCTGCTCCTATCCAATTGCTGCCGGTTACTATTTGCAGGTTACCCCTTGGGTTGGGGTTCGGGTAAACACTGAATCTGTCTTCTCCTGCTTCCTGAATGCTGTTATAGATGAAGCCAACTTCTGAAGACAGGCTGCTGCAAAAATTGCCGTCTGTTACTAATACCGAGTAGTTACCGCTTTCGGCAGGAATGTAGGTGTAGTTGTTTGCGGTTGGAATCAATTGCCCGTTCAGATACCAAAAGAAAGTATAACCGGCACCGGTGGGACTTGCTGTTAGCGTATTTCCTGCTGTTGTAATCTGTGCGTTAGGCGTATCTGTCATCACTACGTTCAGTGAAAGAGTGTTGCTGTTACCGCAACTGTTCGAAGTATTTATGGTAATGGTTCCGGATGAATTGACGTTGATAATAGGAGCCGCTGAGTTACCGGTGCCAACAAACGACCAGTCGTTTGGGATAACCCAGTTGTAATCATCATTGCCGGTTGGGAAAGGATTAAGGGTATAATACGTCCCTGTTCCGCCTCCCATACAGATAGTATCCGGTCCGGCAATTTCTCCGGCAAGGGTTGGCGCGGTGTTTACTGTTACATTAAAATACGAAGGCAAGCTTTGGCCACATTCGTTTACGGCTAACACGCCCACATTGCCCCCGGTGCTGTTAGTAGTTACGGCAATGTCGGTTGAATCGTAAGGTGCACCGGGTAGCCAGCCTGTCGGGAAATTCCATTCATAGGAATTGGCACCGCTAACCGGTGCTATGGAAAACTGAAGAAGCTGCCCTGCACAGGCAGTATCGGTTCCGGTAATAGTTCCGGGTGTTCCAAGTGTGGAAGGAACCACGGTAATTATTTTGGTAACCGGTGAAGTTATTCCGCAGTTATTTTCGGCAGTTACAGAAATTGTTCCACCGGTGGTGCCGGAGGTTACCTGAATAGAACTGGTATCGTTTGCACCGGTAATACTCCAACCGCCCGGCAAAGTCCAGTTATAAGCAGTTGCCGCAGTGTCGTTTTGCACGGCAATACTGATATTGGCAATTCCCGAACAAACCGTATCGGCAGCAGTAATGGCAGAAGGTGTTACCGGTGGCAGGTTTTCGGTAACGGTAACCGATACTGCAGCCAGCGAACAGGTGCCGTTGCCTACCACCACCGAGTATGTTCCTGCTGTATTCGGGTGAAGCATGAAACCGGTAGAGTTATCGTTCCATAAATATTGAAAGCCGCTTGGGTTAGCGGTAAGCATGGTGCTGTTGCCGCTGCAAAAACTCGGGGTGCCTCCAATAGATGCACTGGAAGGAACCGTGTTGGTGCAGTTGCGCTGTTTCACATCTACCGTATTGGCGGTATATCTCGATTCAAAAAGAGTCCATGCACTGCAATCGCCTTTTAAATAGTAATCGAGAAAAGGAATAAGATGATACAGCGTTTTATCAATCTGCTGTTGCCGCGTTAGTGCTGAACTGGCACAGCCGGAAAAGCCTTCGCCAAAACTGCAGGCAGAGTTAGCGTTGCCGTACTGGCAATGCAGCCCACCGGTAATGTTGATTAAGAATTTGCAACCGGAACCGGATGAATCATACATAGGTTGCTGGTGAGTGGCAATGGGCGCAATGCAATCCAGGCTACCGGCAAAGGAGAGATAGGGCTTGGTCATTAAAGGGGCGGCAGTAACCGAAGACGGATTGGTAACCGCTGCGGCAAACGTAAAACTGCAGGCCTGCGGGTTGCCGTATTGTGCCGAAAGCACGGTGCTTCCTCCGCCCATGGAGTGGCCACCGGTAGCCCCCTTAGCTACTACTTTATTATAAAAAGGCGAAGCGTTGTTACCGGTTCCTTCCGCAATTAATTTGTTGTATACAAAAAGAATATCCTGCGCAAAGTTGGCGTGGCTGGGCGAAAGACCGGTTTCGGTAGTCAGCAAACCCACAATGTAGCCGCGCTTGGCGAGCGAGTCGGCATAGGGGTAATAAGGGGTTTGGTTCATACTGAAACCGTGCGCAAAAATTACGAACGGAAATTGGCCGGTGGCTACCGCCTGATTGGTACCGGGGTACCGGAAATCAACCCCTACCGAACGATTGCTGCGGGCAGGGTCGGTATAGGTAATGGTTTGTGTGCCTATGGTATAAAATTGGGCATACATATACAGAGCAGAAAATACAGCTACTACAGTGAGGATGTTCTTTTTCATTCGGCTTGATTGTTGGTCAAATATATTTATTCAAACAAGTGCGCTGTTTATTTGTTCGTTGGTTGGCGGAAGAAGATTTTTTTTATTTTTCGCAGTACAATTTTCAAAATTATGATAGTTAATGCCACACACTTTATACCGGTAAAAGAAGCTGCGAAAATACAAGGCGTTACCGCGCGAACCGTTCACGAATGGATTAGGAACGGTAAAATAGGCTACATTAAAATGGGCGGAACCAATTACGTGCAGCGCGGTTCGGGTAAAGAGTTTCACGAAAAATACTCCGGATTGAACATTGATTTTGGCCGCTTAATATGGGTGCCCAAGTTTGCCAAACAACGCAAAATTGCCCCACGCACTATTTATGAAAAGATAATTCTGGGAGTTATAAATGCTGTAACACTTGGCGACAAGGTTTTTGTTGACCCTCAAGACCCCAGTATGGTTAAATTCCTCGAAACCAGAAAAAGAAAGCCCCGCAGGAAAAGACCCTTCTTCTAATCGGCTTTCAATATGAGCCTCGCAAGACCTGTAGACGAATATAATTGTATAAAAATATCTGTCGACATACCAGCGAACGGATAATTTTGTACAATTATAGATGCCCGCCAACAATTGGACGCATATTTTTGTACAATTATATCTGTTGACATACCATTGTGCATATATAATTGTACAAATCTACCTGTTGACTGACCAATAGGCGCTTATTTTTGTACAATTATATCCGCACAATGGTAACAAAAACACTATTTGGAGAACCAAGTTACCCCAATTATACCTATAAATGGCAGTTTTCTTTAAAAAACAAGGGTTTGCTTAGTTGAAGACCGAAGCCCCGGATTGCAGGAAGGGGTTGTTGCGTCTTTCAATGCCTATAAACGTTTCGGGGCCGTGGCCGGAGTATACTTTAACATCATCGGGCAGCTTCATCATTACCTCGGTAAGCGATTTAAACAGCACCTGCCCATCGGCACCCGGTATATCAAAGCGGCCTACACTGCCCTGAAACAGCACATCGCCACTGAAAATTATACCCCCCTGCCCCCTAAAGGGGGTGTTAACAGCCGAACCCGAATCTTCATTTGACTGCTTGTCTTTAAAGCCCCCTTCAGGGGGTTGGGGGTTGTAGTAAAACGCCAGATGGCCCGGTGAATGGCCGGGAACAAAAAGCACTTTCAAAACAGTTTTTCCGAATTTTACTTCATCGCCTTCTTTCAAAAAATTCTTCGGCTCCGGTGAGGCTTCGCAGTTAAAACCGAAATAACTTTGGTAGTCGAGCGCGGCATACATTACCTGCAGTTCTGTTTCATGAAACTCCGGCAGCAGGTTATAAGTGTCGCACACAAATTTATTGCCCGGAAAATGGTCAATGTGGCAATGCGTATTCAGCAACTTCACCGGTTTCAAGCCATGCGCCCGAATGGTTTGTGTTAATTGATTGCGCTCTTTGTCGCTGCTGCAACCGGGGTCTATGATGATGCACTCTTTTGTTTCGTCTTCTATTATATAGGTGTTTTCCTGAAACGGATTAAAAGTATGTTTATGAACCTTAAGCATAATTTATTTTTTAAGTTTGAAAGGCGAAAATAGAATTCTGAAATTCGATGGCAGGCAAAAAAAGCTTTTATTTTACCGAGCATGCGTTGGATGAAATAGACAATGATGATTTACTGATAGAAGATGTAATGGCTGCCGCAGCAACAGGAGAAATAATTGTGAGTTATGAAAATGACAAACCCTTTCCTTCGTTTTTAAAACTGGGTTGGTCATCGGCTAAAACAAAGTATCCGGTTCATGTGGTTTGTGCCACAGATGACACTGACAGAATACATATTATAACTGCCTACAAACCCGATTTTAACCGGTGGCACAAAAACTTTAAAACCAGAAAAAAATGAACTGCACTCTTTGTAAAAACGGAAAACTGAAAAAAGGGACCACCTCAAAAATGTTTGAGAAGGACGGCTCAATTGTGGTTTTTAAAAATGTAAAAGCACTGATTTGCGATAACTGCGGAACAAAGTTTTTCGACAGTGATACATCCATCCGGCTGTTAAACAAAGCTCGCGAACTCCGCAAACAGGGCACTGAACTGGAAGTAATAAACCTGAAAGCCGCGTAGGGCTTCGTATCCATGATGTTTTTCAAATTAAACATTCTTTACTCCTACTGGCACCGGCTGTTGTCTTGTGTCTTATGTCTTGCGTCTATGGTCTCTTTCTCACAAAGCATAGAGCGGTTCGGCCAGAACCGGGTGCAGTACAAAGATTTCAGTTTCTCTTATTACGAAAGCGACAACTTCATTACTTACTATTATCCGGGCGGGCAGGATATTGCCAAATACGTTATCAAAGCCGCTGAAGATAACAGCGATGAAATTTCGAAAATACTCGACTACCGGTACAAGCGCAAGATCGACATTATTGTTTACAACAACATCAACGAACTGAACCAAACCAACGTTGGTGTTTACGACCCCGGTCAGGTACAGGGCGGCACTACCAAAATACCCGACAGCAAACTGTTTGTTTACTTCAATGGCGACCACCGGAACCTCGATAAACAGATACGCGAAGGCATTGCAAAAATTTATATCGACAAGTTAGTGCAGGGAACCACCTTTGGCGAAGTTATTCAGAATGCCGTGTTGCTCAACCTGCCCGACTGGTATAAAACAGGCCTGGGAAAATACATTGGCGAGCCCTGGACCAGCGATGATGAAGACCGCCTGCGCGATGGAATTACAGACGGCCGTTTTCAAAAACTGAACAAGCTGCCACCGGAGGAAGCCATTTTTGTGGGTAAGAGCATTTGGCATTATATAGAGGAAGTGCACGGCAAAAGCACGGTAAGCAACGTGCTTTACCTCACCCGCATTAACCGCAGCGTTGACAATGGCTTTACGTTTGTGCTCGGCACCAATCTTTCCGAAACGTTAACCGACTGGTATGCTTATTACCTCAACCGGTTCAATAACGAATCAAAAATTTCTTCGCTGCCCGATGGACCGGTGAAAGCCGGAATCAGAAAAGGAATTGATTACTACCAGCCCAAGTTAAGTGCCGATGGAAAACATGTAGCGTATGCCAGCAACGATATGGGTCGTTACAAAATTCATTTGCTCAATACCGAAACCGGTAAAACCAAAGTGCTGTTCAGGGGCGGATGGCGCACCAACACCATGATTACCGACCAGAGTATTCCGCTACTGGCTTTTGACCCCACCGGTAAGCGGCTTGCTTTTATTACCGATAAGCGTTCCGAAATTTTTATCCGGTTCTACGATGTAGAAAAAAAGAAGATGGAGAAAAACCCTGTCCGCAAATTTCAGAAGGTGGTCAGCTTTTCGTTTATGGACTCGAAACAGTTAGTGATGAGTGCCGTGCAGAACGGGCAAACAGATGTCTTTTTGTATAACATCGGCTCTACCACCACCCGGAAAATTACAGACGATTATTTTGACGACCTCTACCCTGCTTACATTTCAGCCGACAGCATCCGCGGAATTATGTTCGCCAGTAACCGCGAAGACGATACCCTGCGCCAGCAGCGTTACGAAAGCCAGGTGATGAACAAGCAACTGGATTTGTTCTTTTACGATTTAGATGCCAACCAGAATGTGCTGTACCGCATTACCTCCACTCCTTTTGCCAACGAAACCGCTCCGCAAAATTTAAACGACAGCACCTTTTGCTTTTTAAGCGATAACAACGGAGTGCGCAACCGGTATATCGGCCACTTTGAAAGTGTGTTTGACCATAACCAAAAAACCATCCGTTTTGTTTCGAAAGAAACCGGTGATACAGATTCGCTGCAGGTGCACGAAAGTGTTTCTGCCGAATCTATGATTGACAAAAGTCTGGAGGAGTTAAAAGACACATCGTTTCAGAAAGTTTACAAAGTGGGCGGGGTTACGGCTTCCTATACCAACTATACTTACAACATCCGCGAACAAACGGTAGTGCCGCAAAAAAATCTGGTGCTCGACATGTTCCGTATCAACAACAAAATCCAGTTCCGCAAGTACAACACAGAAACCACCGCTTCACCGGGCAGGGCACCGGTGATGGATTACATGCTTAAACTGCAAAATAAAGCACAGGAGGCTGTAAGCACCGAACCGAAACAACCGTTAACTGCCAGCGGAAAAACGTTGTTAGAAGTTTACGATTCTATTAAAGCCAGCAAAGGCAAACGCTCTTTCGATTTTCAAAGCGAGTTTGACTACGGCATTAAACTCTTCGACTGGGATTCTGCTTCATCTTCCAAACTGGCCGAAGCACAAAACGGATATGTGTTCCGCTTTTCGCGCGTGCGGCCGTATTTCGTACGCTTTGCAGTAGATAAGGTAATTGCCAATTTTGATAACGGCCCCATCATCACTTTGTATCAGCCGTTCATCGGCCGGTATTTTAACGCACCGGTGCCGTTGGCAATTAAAGTCGGCATTACCGATTTGCTCGATAACTACAAAATATATGGCGGCATCCGCATTCCGTTTCAGGACCCGGCAAAAAATCTGGAGTACTTCATCACCTACGAGAATCTTAAAAAGCGTTTAGATAAAAAACTGACTTTCTACAGAGGAAGCCGCTCCGGTGCTATAGTTTTTACTGATGACTATCTGAATCAGGTGGTTGGACAATCAGAGTTCAGTCTTAAAACTAACTATCTGGAACTTGATTTAAGATATGCGCTCGATGTATTAAACGGCTTGCTCTTCCGCTTCGGTTTCCGCAACGACAATATTTTGGTAAAGGCCATTGATCAACCGAGTCTGGCTTTCCCTAAAATTTCTGACAACTGGCTTTCGTTCCGCACCGAATACGTTTTTGATAACTGTATTGAAGTAGCCACTAATATCCGGTACGGTACGCGCTTTAAAGTTTTTGCCGAAGTGCAAAAAGAATTTCCAACTAAGAATAAAACCTACTCGGGCGATTTCGATTTACCGGTGCCGCAGTTTAACAACAAAGTGCTTTCCATTTTCGGTTTCGATTTGCGCCACTACCAGAAAGTATATAAGCAGATTATATGGGCCAACCGCATTGCTGCCGGTGCATCGTTCGGCACAGCAAAAATGATTTACTATGCCGGTGGCCTCGAAAACTGGATAACCGCTCCGCGGGTTTCCAAGTGGGACGAAACCACACCCATCAATTACAATAACAATTACGCGTTTCAAACTCTCGCCTCACCTATCCGCGGGTTTAAGCAAAACGCACGCAATGGCGATAAATACATTGTGTTCAACAGCGAATTACGGGTACCCATATTTGCAGCACTCATCCGCGGCAATATTAAATCGGAGTTTATCCGCAACTTTCAGTTAGTGGCTTTCTTCGATGCCGGCACTGCCTGGGAAGGTGCAACTCCGTGGTCGGGTAACAATCCCTTATTCAGTCAGCAATTCTATAATCCTCCGCAGAACCCTTCGGTGATTGTAAAGTTGCAGCGTTACAAAAATCCTTTCATCATGGGTTTTGGTCCGGGAGTGCGCACTACCTTCCTCGGATACTTTATCCGCTTTGATACCGCCTGGGGCTACGACACCGGTCTTGTTTCTAAATATCCGGCTTACTATCTTTCGTTCGGCTTAGATTTTTAATCAACCTTCAATTCGTATCATTGCAGCCTGAAAAAAAAATATGCTGCTCCAATGAAATTTGCACTCCTGTTCTTTTCCGGTTGTTTGGTTTCTCTCGTTTCTGCCCAGCCGCTTTTCGATACTTCTATCAACAACTTTCTTGACCCCACTTTAAAACCCTTCTATTTTAACGTAGCATCAGGCGACCCGCAACAGCACAGCGTTATCATCTGGACCAAAGTGTGGAGCGATAACAACCAACCGGTACCGGTAAGGTGGCAGATGGCAGCAGACACTGCCATGCAAACCGTTGTGGCATCAGGTGAAGTGAATGCTGTTTACGAATCTGCTTACACCGTAAAGATTTCAGCACAACGTTTACAACCAAACACCACTTATTTCTATCGGTTCGAAGCGGGAAACATTTTTTCTCCCATCGGTAGAACAAGAACCGCACCGGTGCAGGCCGGTGAGTTAAAATTTGCTGTAGTAAGCCGCAATAATTACGAGCAGGGTTTTTTCAACGCTTACCGGTTAATTGCCAACCAACCCGAAATTAACGCAGTAATACATTTAGGCGATTACATTTACGAATACGGTGCCCGTAAAATAGACGGAAAGAGAACCGTGCGCGCCCACATTCCTGACCATGAAATTCTAAACCTGCAGGATTACCGCAGCCGCTATGCGCAATACCGGCTCGATAAAGATTTGCAGGAAGCCCACCGCTTGCACCCTTTTGTTACCGAATGGGACGATCATGAATTTGCCAACGATACTTACAAAGAAGGAGCAAAAAATCACCAGCCGGAAGAGGGCGACTGGGAAACGCGAAAAGCCACCGCCAAACAGGCTTACTTCGAATGGCTGCCCATAACCGATAATCCGGAAAAGAGCGTAACACGGAAGATCAGTTTCGGCAACCTGGCCGACCTGTTTATGCTGGACGGTCGCGTGGAAGGAAGAAGCAAACCGGGCACCACTGCTTACGATACAATTATTGAATCAGCCGGCCGGACCATGCTTGGCAAAAAACAAAGCGACTGGCTCACATCCGGCATAGAAGCATCTCCCGCCCGCTGGAAAATCATCGGCAACCAAGTGGTATTTTCAGAACTGGATGCACATCAGCTTACTAAAGAACATCGAATAAACCAGGACGCATGGGACGGATATCCGGTGGAGCGAAAGGAAATTCTCGATTCGTTTTATGCGCACAGTGTAAAAAATATTTTGGTGCTCACCGGTGACATTCACCTTTCGTGGGCATTCGATTTAGTGCAAAGTCCGAAAGATAAGAACCGATACGACCGTAAAACCGGCAAAGGGGTTATCGGTGCCGAAATTGTTACCCCGAGTATTTCTACCAATGGTTTGGGTGAGCGCTTCCCTCGGGGATTATGCAATATGATTGGAAGTATTCTAAAACGTAAATCTACCAACCCGCATCTGCGTTTTCAAAACTTAGTTGACCACGGCTATGTTTTACTCGACCTAAACAACGAGCGCGCTAAAGCCACCTGGAATTATTGTAAAACCGTACGTAAAAAATCGGAAAAATTTTCGGCTAAAAATAGCTGGGTAAGCGATTACAACACCAACCGGTTGGTGAAAGTGAAAAAGCAGTAATTACTTTATCACACTTATTCCAACTTCCTTCAGTGCCTTTTCATCCACCGGTGTAGGAGCATCCATCATCAAATCTCTTCCACCCGAAGTTTTAGGATAAGCAATTACATCGCGAATCGTTTCGCCACCGGTCATCAGCATTACGATTCTGTCTAAGCCGAAAGCACAGCCACCGTGAGGTGGTGCACCGTATTTAAAGGCATTCAGCATAAAGCCGAACTTCTTATCGCGGTCTTCTTCTGTCAATCCAAGATTTTTGAAAACCCGCTCCTGAATATCTTTTTGGTGTATGCGGATAGACCCGGAAAGAATTTCGTTACCATTCATCACCATGTCATACGTTTGAGCACGAACACGCGTAGGGTCAGTATCAAAATACTGCATATCTTCCGGATGCGGGGAGCAGAACGGATGATGCGCAAAAGTTATCTCCCCGCTCTCCTCATCTTTTTCGAAAAGAGGAAAATCAACAATCCACAAAACGCTCCAAGCTTTTTCATCAATCCAGTTATTCTTCTTAGCCAGTTCCAAACGTAAATCGCCCAGCGATTTACGAACCTTTGATGTTTTATCAGCAGCAATCAACAACAAATCACCTTTCTGAGCTTCAAAAGCTTTTCCAATCTCGCGCAGTTGTTCTTCGTTAAAAAATTTATCAATCGAAGACTTCACTGTTCCATCTTCGTTGAACTTAATGTTTATCAAACCACTTAATCCCCGGTGGCTGGCTTTTACAAACTCCGTCAACTCATCGGTTTGCTTACGTGAATACGCAGCGCAGCCTTTAGCATTCAGTCCGGCAACAATTCCACCACCGGTAACAGCATTATTAAAAACAGCAAACTCAGATTTTGGCAGAACCTCGTTCAACTCTACAATCTTACAATCGAATCGCAAATCGGGTTTATCGCTGCCGTAAAGTTTCAGCGCGTCATCATAACGCAAGCGTGGAAGTTCGGACAACTCATAGTTCAGCACCTTTTTAAATACATGCTGAATCAACCCTCCAAAGGTTTCAAAAATATCTTCCTGATGAACAAAACTCATTTCGCAGTCCACCTGGGTGAACTCCGGTTGGCGGTCACCGCGAAAATCTTCATCGCGAAAACATCTCACAATCTGATAATACCGGTCCATACCGGCTACCATCAACAACTGCTTCAAGATTTGAGGTGATTGAGGAAGCGCATAAAAACTTCCGTGCTGTAACCGTGACGGCACCAGGAAATCGCGTGCACCCTCCGGGGTACTTTTAATCAAATTTGGAGTTTCTATCTCTATAAATTCTTTTGCGTCTAAAAACTCCCGCACCGCCTTGTTTATTTGCGCCCGCATAATAAGCGTATCGCGCATTTTTGGTCTGCGAATATCCAGGTAGCGATATTTCAAACGCAGTTCTTCATTGCCGTCTGTTTCATTTTCTATAATAAAAGGCGGGGTTTCGCTTTCGCTTAAAACAGTAAGTCCTGACACGATAATTTCAATTTCACCGGTGGGCATATTCGGGTTCTTACTGCTGCGTTCGGCTACCTTTCCTTTTACTTGAATTACAAACTCACGTCCGAGTTTTTTCGTCATGTCAAAAAGTAACGCATCAGTTTCGGGATTGAAAACAAGCTGTGTAATTCCATACCGGTCGCGCAAATCAACAAATGTCATAGCCCCCAACGCACGGGTTTTTTGCACCCAACCGCTTAGGATTACTTCATTTCCAACATTCTTCAGGTTCAATTCACCACAGGTATTTGTTCTGTACATAACATCAAAATTTGAGGCGGTGAAAATAATTATTTGCCTCACACAAACTTTCTCCTGTCCATTTACAACGTATTCCCTATATTTCGCATCTTTTTTCGAACAATAAACCTTGATTAAGCCAATTTTGATGCGTTTCTACCAGAACCTCTTTCTTTCAGTTTTTGCCGCTTTACTTTTTTGCCAACCGGTTCTTGCCACTCACAACATGGGTAAAGATATTCAATACGAGTGTCTGGGTTTAGTGGGTGGAAACATGCGCTACAAAATTACCATCCGTTACTATCGCAATTGTTGGGATAACCAGTCACAAAGTCAGGCAGTAAATGCACCCACCAGTGTATCTCTACAGGTTTCTGCGTTAAATTGCACTTTATCACAAACCAACTACACCGTAAATCTTGACCCCGCGGCACAACCTGCCAACGGCACTGAAGTATCACAACTTTGTCCTTCACAGATTGCCTCCAGCGGTTGCAACTGGACAAGTTCAGGTAATCCCCCTTATCCGGGAGTAGAGATATATACCTATACCAGAACCGTTGACGTGCCACCCGGATGTACACAGGTAACTTTCGGCACTACTGATTGTTGTCGCAACGGAGCCATCAACAATATTAACAACCCGGGCGGTGAGGATTTATCTATCAAAGCAACCGTTAACAACAGTATTGACCCCGCTACCGGTCAGCCATATTGCAACAACTCTGTAGCATTTACCAATCAACCGGTTCCGTTTTTCTGCCTGGGTTCTAACGTAACCTTCAATCACGGAGCTGTGGATGTGGACGGAGATTCTCTGGTTTATTCCCTGATAAATCCGATGAACGGAGGAACACTCCCATATACCAATATTCTGTTTGCAGCAAACTATACGGTAAATTGTCCAATCCGTACAATACCTGCCAACTCTTTCCAGTTTAATACCCAAACAGGGCAAATGCAGTTTGTTCCGGGCTTTCAGGAACAGGATGTATTAGCGGTTCGCGTGGATGAGTATAGAGATGGTGTGCTGATTGGTTCCACAATGCGCGATATTCAGGTGGTTATTCTTAACTGCGCTATTGCTATCCCAAATCAGAACCCTATTACCAACGTGCAGAACGGAAATCAGGTAGACTCTTTAAGCGTTCAGGTTTGTCCCGGTACCCCATTACGCTTCGATATTCTTTGCACCGACCCGGCCAACCACAACCTCGTTATAACCAGTAATATTAATACCACACCTTCTGCTATTCCGGGAGCAACGATGACACAGGTAGGAACCGGTGATACTGTAACCGCCCGAATTGACTGGACACCCCTGCCGGGCGATACCGGTTGCCATAATTTTGTTTTGACAGCCGAAAATAACGATTGCCCCATCAACGGTCAGTATACCAGAGTGTATTCTATTTGTGTTTTTACAGAAGTACAACTGCTTACAGCCAGCACAACGTATTGCGGAACACCGGTTCAGCTTACAGCCACCGGAGGAACCAATTTTTCATGGATACCCTCCACCGGGCCTAATGGTGTATCAAATCCTAATATTTACAACCCAACAGTTACACCGGCAACTTCAACCATGTATTATTTCAGTTCCGATTGCGGAACAGATTCTGTGTTTGTAGGAGCCGCTCCTCCTTTCACCTATGATGCGGGACCGGGTGGAAGTATTTGTCAAAATGGCCAGTTACCGTTGAATGCTACGGTAGATAACCTATATACACCTTATCATTTTCAATGGGTGCCCGGCAATGGCTTATTGGACCCGATAGCTAACGTACCAAACGATACTGTACCTAATCCGGTAGCAAGTCCGTTGGTAACCACAAAGTATTATCTCTATATAACCGGAGCTAACGGTTGTACGAATGTTGACTCAGTTACTGTGAATGTAGCCGGCTCCGGACCTAACATAGTTGCACAGGCACAGCCTACCAACGTCTGTCCGGGCGATCCTGTTAACCTGAATATTGTTACTAATCCGCAAAGTTGTGGCGTTGCCCAGACTCCATGTACCGGGCATGTTGTGGAAGCGCAGATAGGAACCGGTACAGGTGTAACACCAACCGGTTCGGCTACTCAGTATCCAACTATCTACGGCCATTACAGCAGAAGTGCCCGCCATCAGTTTTTGTACTTGCAAAGCGAGTTGAATGCGTTAGCGGGTTCCGGAGGGACTATTGACAGCATTGCATTTTATATGGATGATGTAACCGGGGTACTGGATACCATGAAGAATTTCGAGATAAAGATGGCATGCACACAAGCAACTTCATTAACCACCTGGCAACCCAACCTGGTAACAGTTTTTGTTCCCAAGAGTGTCCCGCTAGGAATTGTTGATGGATGGGTAACTCACCGGCTTGACTTCCCTTACGATTGGGATGGCTCATCGAACTTGGTAGTGGATGTTTGTTTTGACAATACCGGTAGCCCTACCGTGTTGAATAAGAAAATGCAGATGACCCCCACATCATTTTCTTCTGTTTATTATTCAAAGGGAAATACCAGCCAGTGCGGAGTTACAGGTGTACCTACCAGCAGTGTCAACAGACCTAATGCCAAGTTTAATATTTGTGTTACAGATGTTGCAGGTTTACCCATTTTATGGACACCAAGTGTGGGACCAAATGCGCCAACTCCAGTTGATATCGTAAATCCGGTCGCGCATCCGGAATCTCCGGTGATTTACGGGGTAGATGTAACTGCTGCAAACGGCTGCCACAGTCAGGATTTTGTTTATATAAATGTAGATACATCAGTTCGCTTTTATGCATTTCCTATAGACACATTTTTCTGCAATCCGGTGCCGGTTCAGTTGACTACTGTTACTTTTGGAAATCCTTTACCAGGCAATAGTTTTAGTTATCAATGGACAAATCTTACTACTAACACATCCGCAGGAACCGGTTCGTCTATTACCGTAAATCCAACTACTAACACTGATTATTTAGTCACGCTTACAGGTGGTACTTGTACTTTGCACGACACTGTTCACGTTAGAACCGGAAACAGCATCCCTGTGAATTTGCTAATCGACTCCATTAGTTGTTTTGGAACAAATGATGCTGTAATCCAAGCCCAACCTACCGGTGGCACTTTGCCTCTTAATTATTCATGGAGCAACAGCGTAACCGGTGTTGATTCTATCAATAATCTTGCTCCGGGAAATTATTCAGTTACTATTTCAGACGCATCAGGTTGCACCGGAACTGGAAGTACTTCCATTACACAACCAACTCAGTTAAGT
Source organism: uncultured Chitinophaga sp. (assembly GCA_964493695.1). Taxonomy (GTDB): domain Bacteria; phylum Bacteroidota; class Bacteroidia; order Chitinophagales; family LD1; genus Bog-950. The sequence goes on from CAZBPG010000005.1 coordinate 45,586, forward strand.
TATACGGCTAACTTTGTAAACATTCTTTGCAATGGAGCTAACGATGGAAGCATAACTATCACGCCAAGCGGAGGTAATCCAGGTTATTCTTACCAGTGGAACCCTGCTCTAGGTAATACCGCAAGCGCAACGGGACTTGCAGCTGGAAATTATTCTGTTACCGTTTTCGATTCGCATAATTGCACCGTTACCGTTTCTTCTGCAATTACTGAACCGGCAGCGCTAACCATAAGCATTGCTAAAACAGATGCAAGTTGCGATGCAAGTTTAGATGGAACTGCCACAGCCACAGTCAATGGCGGAACCACAAATTATGTTTACGAGTGGAATGGTACAGCAGGCAATTCTCTCATCAGCAATTTAGATAATGGTAATCATACTTTGTTAGTTACAGACGCTAATAATTGCACCGTTACTTCCAACTTTGTGATTGACACCCTTTATGTATTACACATTGCAACTACATCAACCAATGCTTCTTGCTTTGGTGTTTATGACGGAACTACAACTTCTTTGGTGCTGAATGGAACTGCCCCCTACGTTTACTTATGGACCCCATCGAACCAAAGTATTGCAACTGCTACCGGTTTATCTGCCGGAAATTATTCAGTGGATGTAACAGATAACAGGAATTGCACAGCTACTGCTACAGCGATTGTAACCGAACCCACACAAATTGTTTTATCGTTCAACCATACCGATCCGCTTTGCACCGGCATCTCTAATGGAACTGCTGAAGTAACCGCCAGCGGTGGCAGCGGAACTTATTCTTACGATTGGGCATTTCTGCCGGGCACACCAGATAACAGTTCCCTTAATAATATTCCGGCTGGTGTTTATAATGTCACAGTTACCGATGTAAGCAACTGCAGCGTTCAGGGTAGTGTTACGCTGGCCAATCCACCTTCTTTGAATGCACAACTCATTAATAAAACTGAAATTACTTGTGCCAATGCCATGGACGGTTCTGTAGAGGTTTCGGTTTCTGGAGGAACACCACCTATTTCCTTTTTGTGGGACAATAGTTCCTCTTCAGCTATTCAAAACAACCTTGCTCCTGGAAATTACACAGTGACTGTAGCCGACAATAACGGATGCGATACATCGCTCAACATTGCATTTGTCGCACCACCATTAATTTCTGTATCTGTTCTAAATGTTGATTCAGTTTCCTGCCCTGATTATACGAATGGACGAATTCAAATTTCGGGAAGTGGCGGAACACCGGGCAATCCTGTTCCTTATGAATACTCTATAGATGGAACAACTTTCCACTCAAATGATTTATTTGAAAATTTAAGTGCCGGTGTTTATTCCCTAAAAATACGCGACAGTGAGGGATGCACAAAAGATACCACCGTGTTTATATATGAACCGGTGAAACCTGATTTGAGTATTTCCCCGCAGGATAGCACAATTAAACTTGGTCAATCAATTACCCTTGTTTCTAATGTTAACCATTACACAGCGGCCGATGTAAACTTCTATTCATGGTCACCGGTTACAGGCTTGAATTGTTCAGATTGCTCTTCTCCGTTAGCTGCCCCTTATACTTATACGATTTACACTTTAACAGTAAATTATCTTTCCGATTGCAGCGTTTCTCAAAGCATCACCGTCTATGTAGGCGATGGTGAAGATTTTTATGCGCCTAATGCTTTTTCACCCAACGGTGACGGCAATAATGACGTCTTTACAATGTATGGTTTTGGTTTATCAAAATTGAACCTTAAAATTTTTAACCGTTGGGGAGAAAAGATTTTTGATTCACAGAATCAGTGGCAGGGATGGGACGGAACTTACAAAGGGGATTTGCAAAATCCGGGAGTTTATACCTATTATGCGCAGGGAATTTATTTGAACGGAAGAACAAAAGAAAAGACCGGAACGGTTACCCTTATTAGATAGTTGCCAGAAAAGCGAGAGAAAACAAGTAATGAATTGTAACTTTTCAACCTTTAAATCGGTAAAACAAGTTGGAATGGTGCCGAATAATATTTTTGATAAAAGTTTTGTCGAATTGAAATTTTTCTATTTTTAGTCATCTTTAAACCGAGATAAATGAAAAAAGTTTTACCAATCATCCTGATTTTTGCAGCCATGTTAAAGGCATCTGCACAAGATCCGCACTTCTCTCAATTTTATATGTCGCCACTTTATCTGAATCCCGCTATGACTGGTGCATTCGATGGCAATTATCGCTTAACGGGATTGTTTCGTGGCCAGTGGGGGTCTATTTTGCAAAATGAGCAAACACCCATGTATCGCACTTATACTTTCAGTGCTGATTTCAGAACCAATAAAGGTTTTGCAAAAGGTGATGCTTTTGGTTTCGGTGCATCGTTTGTGGGTGATCAAGCTGGTGAATCAAGGTTCGGCTACAATGTTGGCGGACTTGCATTAGCATATCACAAATCGTTGAATCAGAAAAATACAAATTATCTCGCGGTAGGATTTTCTTCTCAGATATTCCAACAAACCATTGATTTCTCTCACCTGCAGTTCGGTAGCCAGTGGGATGGCAGCGCTTATAATTCATTACTTCCTACTAACGAATTTTTAGTAGACAACAAATTTATGTATTGGGATATCAACGCAGGGTTGATGTGGTACATGAAGATTTCGAAAAGGACAAGTGTTTATTTGGGCGCGTCTGCTTTCCACTTGAATCGTCCGGCTATTTCTTTCCTCGGAGATAAGAATGTAAAGTTGAACATGAAGTTTGTGGGTCATGGAGGAATTCGTTTTCCGTTAAAAGGCAGATTCGATATGCAACCAAAGTTCATTTTTATGAACCAGGGCAAATCGATGGAATTGATTTTGGGTACCGATTTCAGAATTTTGTTTGAAGAAAGATATCCAGATGGCAACCACTTTAAGGCCGGAGCGATGTTCCGCATGGTTGGTGGAGACCCAAATGCTCCCTGGAGAGATAAAAGAATGGTGGCTGAATCTGTCATCTTGAATGCCGGTGTGGTTTGGAACGGCATTGAGTTAGGAGTAGCGTACGACATTAACGTATCACAGCTTATCAGCGGATCTAAATCCAGAGGTGGATTTGAAGTTGGTCTTGCTTACGTTGGTAAATGGAAAAAGAGAGGACCTCAAACTATTTACTGCCCAAGATTCTAACTCTATGTTGTAAAAAACAGAACTGCCCCGAAAACTTTCGGGGCAGTTCTGTTTTACGCCTATAAATCAGCAAATTCAATTACGTTCGCGACATGGATTCGTTAGATCTGCTTTTGCTCCCACTTTACATAGCAATTGTTTATTTCGTTGCTACACAGATTAAAAGCCGACATTCTGGAGATCCTATTTACCAGCGATACTTCGTAAAGGGTTTACAATACAAAATTGTAGGCACTTTGGGCTTTGCCTTAATCTACCTTCTTTACTATAAGGGTGGTGACAGTATAAGTTATTTTCTTGCCACCAAACCTTTGTTTAACTTAGCGCTCAATTCGCCCGAAAGGTACCTTGCTTTTGTAGGTAATTCTACGAGTGCTTACCCACAAGAATGTTGGTATGATTGCTGGATGGTGGGAGTTGATTATTTGTTGCGAAGCAATACGACTCTCACCGTAATTCGAATTACATCTATTATCAATTTGTTTTGCTTTAACTCTTATATTGTTTGCTGTATAGTTATAAGTTTTATATCCTACATTTTCATTTTCAAAACATTTCGCCTTTTCGTAGCTATTTACCCTGCCTTAGAAAAAGAGTTTTCCATTGCCTTTCTTATGATCCCATCTGTTATTTTTTGGGGATCAGCAGTTGGCAAGGACGTTATAATGTTTAGCGGTATCATGTATTCTTTTTATTGCTTTTATCAACTTATCATATTGAAAAAGGATATAGTCTCGAATATATTTAAACTCTTAGTTACTGCTTACTTGATCTCACTAGTCCGTGGATTTATCATCATTACATTAACACCTTGCTTGATACTCATGGCTGCCATTTATTATCGTAATGCGTTTAGAAATCCTGTTATACGATTTATTGCGCTTCCTCTTTTTTTAGCCGGAGGACTGATAGCCTCTTATTTATTCATCCAAAACATTGGAAATACTATGCAATCATATAGTTTAGATTCTATGCAAAAAACTGCGGAAGGTTTTAAAAGTTGGCATAATACTTTGGGGCAAAGAAGTGAAACCTCCGCTTATTCATTAGGTGATGGCGTAAATTACAGTACTGCCGGAATTCTGCGGAAAGCTCCTTTAGCTATCGCTATTACTTTGTTTGGACCTTTCGTTTGGCAAATACGAAATATAGTTATGTTAATGTCAGGTGCCGAAAGTTTGATCTTTCTCTATTATTTCTTTCGGGTATTTATAAATGTTCGGGCGTACCGTGCAATCGGAATCTTGTTTCGTGACCACATCATTATGTTTTGTATTCCTTTCATTATTATCATTGCCCTTGCTATTGGTTTAACCAGCTTTAATTATGGTGCCTTGGTGAGGTATAAAATTCCCATATTACCTTTCTTTGTCGTACTGCTTGCGGTTACACGCTATAGAATTAATGTAGCGCGAAACGATTAAAGATAAATACCCTCTTATGATTCCTGTTACCAAATCATTTCTCCCTCCAATTGAAAAATACTTTGAATACATTAAAAGTATCTGGCGTAGCGGGTATCTAACCAACAATGGTCCGTTGCTAATGGAACTTGAAGAGAGTTTGAAAAAATTCTGCGGAGCCAAATATTTCGTTTTTCTAAACAACGGAACCGCAGCATTACAAATTGCCATCAAAGGAATGGAATTGAAGGGTGAAATCGTTACTACGCCTTTTTCGTACATTGCTACTACTTCTTCTATTGTGTGGGAAAACTGTCGACCTGTCTTTGCTGATATTGATTTAGCAACCCTTAATATAAATCCTTCAAAAATTGAAAAACTGATTACCCCAAAAACCTCCGCCATTCTTGCTACACATGTATATGGAATCCCTTGTAATGTTGAAGCAATTGAAAATATAGCGAAGAAGTACAAACTTAAAGTAATTTACGATGCCGCTCATGCGTTTGGAGTAAAGTATAAAGATATCCCTCTGGTAAATTATGGCGATACCTCAACCTTAAGTTTCCATGCTACTAAACTTTTTCATACTGTAGAAGGTGGCGCTTTGATTACGAATGATGAAAACATCGCACACCGATTTTCATACCTACGAAACTTTGGACATAAAGGTCAGGAAGATTTTTGGGGGCTGGGCATCAATGCCAAAAACTCGGAATTCCATTCAGCGATGGGTTTATGTGTACTACCTTATGTTGAGGATATTATTAAAAAAAGGAAGTATCTCTCAGCATTGTACGATGAATTCCTATTGAATAATAAAACGACCATCAGGCGTCCGGTCTTACCTGCTAACACCGAATACAATTATTCGTACTACCCGGTTATTTTTGAAAGCGAAAAAACATTATTGAGTGTACGTGACTCATTAAATGCAGATTTTATTTACCCCCGCAGATACTTTTATCCAAGTTTGTCGAAAGTGAATTATGTACAAAAACAGTCGGTTCCAACGAGTGAGGACATTTCTAAACGTGTTTTATGTTTGCCTTTGTATTATGAATTAGAAGCAGAGCAAGTAAACCGAATTTGCGAGATTGTTCTTCACGTACTCCACTTTAAATCATAGTTTAAAAAGATAGATTCGCCTCCCTATAAGAAGCCATGACAAATAAGGACGCAAATGACGAATGGTCACAGGTTTTAGAACCGACTTCTAATCCTTTAAAACTTAACTTTCGCGAGTTGTGGCATTACCGCGATTTGATTTTTCTTTTCGTAAAAAGAGATTTTGTTGCAGTATACAAGCAAACCGTCTTAGGACCGCTTTGGCATTTTATTCAGCCCCTTTTTGCAAGTGCGGTGTATGTTATCTTTGGCTCTTTTGCAAATATTCCAACCGATGAACTGCCCCGTGTTTTATTCTGTCTTTCGGGGGTAATACTTTGGAATTATTTCTCATCCTGCCTTACTAAAACATCCAACACCTTTATTGGTAATGCGCATATTTTCGGCAAAGTGTATTTCCCGCGCTTAGCTATTCCCATTTCAGTTGTCATTTCAAACCTGATGAGTTTTTTCATTCAGTTACTGCTGTTAATTCCGTTTCTGTTTTATTACCGCAACAACATTCAACCAAATATTTTTCTGTTTACGCTACCCATATGGGTCGCTGTTATTGCTATGATGGGACTCGGGTTTGGCGTCATTGTTTCCTCATTAACAATTAAATACCGCGACCTAATTTATCTTATCTCATTCAGTGTACAGTTAGCCATGTATGCCACACCGGTCATCTATCCGCTATCATTAATTCCTAAACGATTTCAATTTATTGCTTCGCTTAATCCCGTTTCACCGGTAATGGAAGTCTTCAGATATGCTCTTTTGGGTAAAGGAACGTTCACCCATGCAAGCGTTTGGTATAGTATTGGGTTTGCCGTAGCAATTATGGTGATTGGCATTGTACTCTTTAACCAAGCCGAGAAAGATTTTATGGATACAGTTTAGAAGAAACCATGAGTATTGTAATTAAAGCGGAAACAGTTTCGAAGGTGTACAACTTGGGCACAATTAGTTCCGGCACATTGGCGCAGGATATCAGTCGGATGTTGGCGCGTATGTCAGGCGAGCAAGATCCTCTGAAAAAAGTGCATGAAAACTACAATGATGATACTATTCATGTTGCTCTTCGTGATGTTAATTTTGAAGTAAGGGATGGGGAGGTGCTTGGTATTGTAGGTAAAAATGGAGCCGGCAAAAGCACACTACTTAAAATCCTTTCACGTATTACTGCGCCTACGCATGGCACTGTTAAGATGAAAGGTAGGGTAGCGAGTTTACTGGAAGTTGGAACTGGATTTCATCCGGAACTTACCGGCCGTGAGAATATTTATCTGAATGGTGCGATATTGGGTATGTCGCAGGGAGAAGTGACTAGGAAGTTTGATGAGATTGTTGATTTCAGCGGTGTTGAAAAGTTTATTAACACTCCTGTAAAGCGGTACAGTAGTGGTATGTATGTACGTCTTGCGTTTGCAGTAGCCGCACATTTAGAACCTGAGATTTTGATTGTAGATGAAGTACTAGCTGTGGGTGATGCTGATTTTCAGAAAAAATGCCTAGGCAAAATGAAAGATGTTTCTGCCAACCAAGGAAGAACAGTGCTATTCGTAAGCCATAATATGACTGCTGTAAAAAATCTATGTACCAGGGCTATTTTTCTAAAGCAAGGGCAATTAGTCAAGTCAGGAACTGCCGATGATGTAATAAACCACTACCAAAGCAATGAGTTTAGGGATAGTTTTGAACAAAGTTGGGAATATGCGCACGCCCCTGGCAATGAGTGGATAAAAGCAAAAAGCATCAGAGCTGTGCCAAAATTTTTAGAAGGACAATCAATGATTACACCTGCAACCCCTATCAATATTGAATACGAATTTTGGAGCGAGAAAGAAGAAGAGGACATAAATTTAAGTATGACGCTCTACAACGTTTCGGGCGATCCGGTTTTTAATGTAGTGTCACCAATAGTACGAATGAAAAAAGGGTTGCATAAAGGTGTTTGCCGAATTCCGGAAAATTTATTGAACGATGATTATTACACTATTTCCATGCTTGCTGTTAGAGAACAGGAACTTCCTCTCTTTTGCCTTGAAAACAGTCTGTCTTTCGAAGTAATAGAAGACAGAGCGACCAATAACTGGCATTACAAGTGGGTAGGCTATGTAAGACCCAAACTTGAATTTACTTTGGAATAAAAAAACCACCCACTACTTTTTCCTTAACACAGCTACTGATTGGTATCCGTAAGCTCCGTCAATAATCTGAAGCACTTCAAAAAAAGGTTGCACCCATTGTGTAAAATAAGCTTTTGAGAAAAAGACCTGCGACAAGTTATCGCGGTCAATCACCATCATGCCAAAGTTTTCCTTATTTTTCAGATATGTGGCGTTTTGGTGGAGATGGTTAGACAAATTACTTTGACGGTAATCCGTGCCTAACATCTTAACGGTATTCTCATCGTGAATGGTTACATAAAAGACTCCTCCTATCTTAAGCACCCTGCGCACTTCCAGTAACCAAGCCTCGGCAAGGTCATCAATATGTGTAAACACCGAGCCACAATATATGAGGTTAAAGTAATTACTTTCAAACGGCAAGTGAGGAATTAGAGTAGTGGTTGCATAGTTAGCCGTGTCACCAATGTTTTGTTTGCACCAGTAAATCAGTTTGGCATCAATATCCAAACCCCATAACTCCGAATCATTAAAATGCTGATTCATATTTCGCAACATTCGTGCGCAGCCACACCCTAAATCGAGCACCTTCTGATTATTTCTTTCTGAATAACCGGAGGCTATAAGATTATCATTCATTTTCTTCACGTCATCTATGCCAGACTGAATGTATTCTGCTTCGGTTTTTCCGTAGCCTAACCAGTATTCTACAGGTGGTATGTTTTTACTGCTATCTTTTCCTGTAATATTCGGAAGGGTATAATCAAGGTCTCTTTTGTAGGGCATGTATTTTATGAGCGAAGTCTGATTATCATACAATCCGCCAAACCGGAGTTTAAGAGTGGGCTCAACCACTTTTGCCTGAAGCATTTTGCTTAGTCTGGTTTTAAAAGAGGCGGGAATTATTACTGATAAAAGACCCATAGCACTTACATGTTTTACTGCTGCAATAATATCATTATTCAAAAGAATATCAACCGAAAAAGCCAATTGCCTCTTAGCCTACGGTGAGTATTGCCTTGAATTGAATCAAAAAAATTATTTTCGAAAACAACTTTCCTTGCATGGTACTTTTTCGAAAAGTTTTGGTGGTATCAGATAACCTTTTTCTTATTAGTCATTTCCATTCTCTGGTAAGTCCGTTTACCGAAACAGAAGTGACTTACTGTTGCTCTCCGGGTAAAACTTCGTTATTGGACAACCCTTTGCTGCCGGTAAAAGTATTTGCCATTGATATGAAAAAGGACCAGACCGGATTACCCAGCAAATACGACCTTATTTTTTCATTGCACTGCAAGCAACTTTTTCCTGCTGAATTGATAAAAAAAATAAAGTGCATCAATGTTCATCCTGGCTTCAATCCTTACAACCGTGGCTGGTTTCCTCAGGTATTTTCCATTGTAAACGGAATGAAAGCCGGTGCCACCATTCACGAAATTGATGAGCAACTAGACCACGGTGCCATCATTGCCCAAAGGGAAGTGCCGATAGAAAGTTACGATACTTCTATGAGCGTATACGAAAAAATTCAAACCGCAGAGGTAGAATTGCTTAAAGAGAATCTTGAAAATATTCTATCCAACAATTATTCCACCTTTTTACCCAAAGAAGAAGGTAAAGTGAACCTGAAAAAAGATTTTAATGCACTTTGCAAGATTGATCTAAACAAAAGAGTAACCATGAAGTGGGCACTTGATTATTTACGAGCATTAACACACGGAGATTACAAAAACGCTTACTTTATAGATGAACATACCGGATCAAAAGTTTTTGTAACTCTTCGTTTAGAAAAGGAATAAACGTACAATGCAAATGGCGGAAGTAAGCATCTGCATCATTTCCTATAATCAGGAAAAATATATTGAACAGGCTATTCAAAGTGCGCTGATGCAGCAATGCAACTTCGAGGTTGAGATTATTGTTTGTGACGATAACTCTACTGACAACACCGCAACTGTTATTCAGACATATGCCCAAAAGCATCCTCAAAAAATAAAATCGTTTCCCGCTGAGCAAAACATGGGCATGTTGCGCAACTGGGAGCGTGCGTTAAACCTATGCACAGGAAAGTACATTGCACTTTTGGAAGGCGATGATTTCTGGAACGATGAAAACAAACTGCAAAAACAATATCAGATTCTTGAAACACACCCCGACTATTCAATTTGCTTTACTAATGCCTACTACAAAAATGAAGACGGACAAGAAGGATTTCCTTATTATGTAACCCTTTCCGGCACTACTTATACTACGCTTGACCTGCTGACTTACAATTTTATTCCCACCTGCTCGGTGCTTATGCGAAACAACATCTCCGGTACATTTTTCCATCCTGCTTATTTCAACAGTCCCTTTGCCGACTGGGTTATCCATATACTTAATTCACAATTCGGGAAAACTTATTTTCTAAATGAGTTTACCTGCACCTACCGTGTGCATCAATCGGGAGTATGGGGAGGTATAACAGAGGAGAAGCAATTACTAGATAAACTGCAGGCCATTGAGTGCATTGAAAAAATTATTCAGAATGAAAATTTAAAGCCCGCTGTAAAAGCTAGCCACCGGCAAGCGCTGCAAAAACTTTGCGCATACTACATAAGCAAGACGAAAAGGCTCAGCTATTTGAAATACAGAATTAAATTGTTGCTGAATTGAGAACAAAAAAAGGAATTTCAGTTGTTATTTGCTGTTATAACAGCGCTAACCGGCTGCCCGAAACACTGGCACATTTGCTTAAACAACAAGCAAGCAGTTTTGATTGGGAAGTGATAGTGGTTGACAATGCATCTACCGACTCAACAACAGCTCTCGCGCAACAAATACTTTCCACAAAACTACCCACCGAAAAGTATAAAGTAGTGCAGGAGCCGGAACCAGGTTTAAGCAGCGCACGCAGAAAAGGATACCTGACCTCCCGTTACAAGTATCTGCTTTTTTGTGATGATGATAATTGGATGAAAGAAGATTACCTGCAACTTGCCTTCGATACAATGGAACAAAACATTACCATAGGAATACTGGGAGGTGCCGGTGAGGCAGTGTTTGAAAAAGAAAAACCTTTTTGGTTCGACACTTATAAGTTAAATTTTGCTGTTGGCAAACAATCAAACGAAGTCGATACAATTTCAAAAACCGAAACCGTGTACGGGGCAGGGTTTATTGTACGCAGACAGATATTCGAAATGCTTGATGCTATTCAGTTCAAAAGTTTACTCTCCGACCGAAAGGGTAACGAACTGATGAGCGGAGGTGACACAGAACTTTGTCTTGTTACAAAATACTTAGGGTATGAAGTAGGCTGTTCGAGCAAACTTCATTTCAAACATTTAATGCCTGAAGATAGAATGAAATGGGATTATCTGAAAAAACTTTATTATGGTTTTGGAAGAAGCCGGTTGTATACACAGGCTTATAAACAGATTGAAAACTGCAACATGGTTCCAGGATCAAATCTTCGATATGCCTTGTGGCTCGATAAATATGTTCACCGCTTAAAAGAAATGAAATATTTTCTGCCGCAGGTGTTGTTCAAATTGAATCAAGAAGGTGATGATACCGTGTTGAGATATCTTGCTTTAATAGGGGAACTACATGAACTTGGCAGATTAAAAAATGAATATACAGACATTTTTAAAAAAATTTTGTCTTTAAAAGAAAGCATATCTGCCTTGAAGAAATAAGCATGAAAAAACCTTACTTTTCAATAGTCTTACCTACTTATAATCGAGCGCACTTGCTTTCCAGAGCTATAGAATCAGTGTTGACTCAAACTTTTACCGAATGGGAACTGCTGATAGTTGACGATGGCAGTACGGATAACACAAAACAAGAAGTTGAAAAGTTTACTGATAACCGGATTCAATACATTTGGCAGCAAAATTGTGAGAGAAGTGCTGCAAGAAACAACGGCATTTCGCTTTCTAAGGGTGAATTTGTCTGCTTTTTGGATAGTGATGATTTATGGAGAGAAAATCATTTGCAAACTCACTTTAACAAGATAAAATCGTGTAACGAAAGCAAAGCATTTTACTTCACTGGTATGACCTGGAATTTTCCCGATCGTAAACAGGATGTAATCTTCGAATCTCCTGAAGCGAAAAATCCGGTTGAATATGTCATTTCTAACCAGATTGGAACTCCCACCGTTTGCATACATCATTCTATTCTTAAACTAATGAGATTTAATACTGCTTTGCGTATAAACGAAGATGTCGAGTTGTTTGCCCGCATTGTAGCCGAGTATCCTTTTGTTCAGATCCCATTTTCTACAGTTGATGTACTCATTCATGAAGAAAATACCAAAGCAAAAGAAAAAGATTATATCTCTCCTCAGATTAAAGCAATGGAAACTATTTTTGGGAATAGTGGATTAAAAAACAAAATCTCATACAGTTTCAAGAAAAAGTGTGTTCAAAATCTCCGCCATCAACTTATCAATCATTATTTTTCCACCAAAGAGTATGCAAAAATGCGTAAAGAGATAGTGCGATTTTTGATTTTGTACCCAACACATTTTCAAAACAAATCGAAGATTGTATTATTGCTTTATTACTTACCTTGTGGTTTTTTTTTACAAAAGACAATCGCCAAACTAAAGCATAGATAATGTCCTCTCCCTCCATTACAGTATTAATGCCCGTATATAATGCTGAGAAATATTTGCGCGAGGCCATTGAAAGCATTTTAGAACAAACATTTACCGATTTTGAATTTCTGATTATCAATGATGGGTCCACAGATAAATCAGAAGACATAATACTCAGCTATACTGATACGAGAATACGTTATGTGAAAAACGAATCAAACCTTAAACTAGTTGCTACCCTTAATAAGGGATTCAACCTTGCTACGGGAAAATATGTAGTACGAACTGATGCAGATGACTTGAATTATCCCGACCGCATTGAATTACAATACAGCTTCATGGAACAAAATCCTTCTATCGGATTATCGGGAACAGGGTTTGAAATATTCGGTGAAAATACTTCAGTTAGTAAAGTACAATATTCCCCAGACCATAATACCATTTGTCTAAAACATCTTTATCAAATTCATCTATCGCACGGCACTTCTATTTTTAGGATGGATGTAGTTAAACAGCACAACTTGTACTTTGACCCTTCGTATGTTCATGCCGAAGATTACGAGTTGTGGACTCGGTTTTCGCAAGTGAGTCGATTAGCAAACATACAGAAAGTACTATACAAAGTTCGGCATCATGAAGAAGAGGTATCAAAATTAAATCAAGCTACACAACAACAAAATAGTATGCGGGTAAAACAAAATCAATTTTTGAAAATGGGAATAAAATTATCAGAAACAGAGATTCATTTGTTTGCCAGAGTATGCCAGCATGAATACATCAATAACAAGCATTTTATCGAAACAGTACAAAAACTGTTGGAGTGCTTAATGAAAGCTAATGACAAGAGTAGTCTAATTGAAAGAAACTTCTTCAATAAAAACCTAGCGCAACTTTGGCTGAATGTTACATACAATTGCACTGGGCTTGGGTTGTTTTCATTAAAACAATTTTTTTCTTCACCGCTTTGCAAATACATTTCACTAAGTACTTCTCAAAAAATCAGCTTTTATGTAAAAGCGCTTGCAAGAATTTAAAGTTATGAAGCCCTTTTTCAGTATAATCATTCCTACCTACAACCGTGCGCAATTGATTGGCAAGGCTATTGACAGCGTGGTTAAACAAACCTTTTCTGATTGGGAACTGGTGATTGTTGATGATGGCTCAACCGATGACACAAAGGATGTGATTGAAAAATACAAGCTGCAGAACAACCGCATAAAGTATATCTACCAGCCAAATGCTGAACGGAGTGCTGCCCGCAATAATGGAATTAAAAATGCTCAGGGCGAATACATTTGCTTTTTAGACAGCGATGATTACTTCTTACCCAACCGACTTGAAATATTATTTAAAGAATTAAAAAAACGAAGTTTCCAGGTAGCAGCATTCTTTACAGGTGTAAAAATTGAAAAGAATGGATCTCTTTTCCCTAAAGAGGATCTAATACATACCGATAATATTTTCGAATATCTGGTTTTGACCGCTATTCATAGTCAGCAAGTATGCATTCACAGCAATATCTTAAAAGAAGTCAACTACGATACTCAGTTAAACATTGGTGAGGATTTAGAGTTATGGATGCGTATAGCGAATAAATTTCCGTTTATCCGAATGGAAAACCAGCACACGATTGTTGTAGTAGACCATGAAGACCGAACAGTAAACGTAAAAAGAAATAATGTCTATTTTGATACTTTACGGCTGTGTAAACATATATTCAACGATGAAAAATACGGAAACAGAGTTTCACACAAAACACAATTAAAAATTATTGGCAACTGTTACTATGGCGTAGTAAAGTATAACATCTACCAACGCAGGAGATTTCTGGCGATGTATTATTTAACTAAATCAATTCTTATTGATACAGATACTCCTTTGTTAAAATTCCGAGTAAATATTTTCCTTAAGCTTCTTTTAGGTGTTTCTATTAAAAAAATTGAAAAATTTATTGAATGAATAAACTAAGACACACTAACAATAAGTTTCCTTGTCCATTACTATTCTGTTAATAAACAACGATTTATGGCTTCAGATTTTGGAATTATTCTTACTACTTATATCGGTGATTATTATCTAACCAAAGCTCTATTAGCAAGTATTAAAAAATACATGCCTGAGATGCCCATTTGCATTATCCAGGATGGAGATTTTTCGTTGGAAGAAATTAAAAAGGCTTACAACATCACACACATTATCAAAAAAGAAACGGTAAAAAATGAATTCATTAAAGAAAATTGTTTCCGTTCACGTTGCTCAAATCTTGCTGCTTTCAGCGAATCACCTTTTGAAAAATTTCTCTTCCTTGATTCGGATATAGTATTATGGGGAAATATTCTGAAGCATGTTGGCGTAGATAATTTTGACTTTGTTCATAACGAACCCCATGAACCATATACAGATAAAATTTATAGAGAACAATATTTTGTGCCGGAAAGACTCTTTAAGCATACCGAAGGTTTTGAATGGAAGGACTGTCATTTCTTTAATTCAGGTACCTTTATTGCCAAGAAGAACATGTTTGACCAAAAAGAAATTGAAGAGACCATTGACTTACGAAAAGCAGATTGGACATTATTGCCATCAGCACCACAAAGCTTTATTAATCTATTGGTGTTTCGCAATAAGATGAAAGGGAAGATAAAAGTTGGAGAAGCTCATCTTCAAACAAACGTTCCGGTATTGACTACAGCTTACCTTGAGAAGAAATTTGTTTTTGCAAATGGTGAGCCTGTGGTAAATCAGGACACCGTAATTCATTGGGCCGGGCTAAAACCATTAATGATGAATAGTGGCAAAGTTTTTTTAACTCCTGAAGTATATTTCAGGAAACTTCATCTGAAAAATATTGGTTCCATTTGGCGGTTTGTACCGGTAGTTTATTTTTATTATGAAGAAGTTATAGCAGTGCTGAACGTTTATCACAACGGCTCTATCTTGACCTATTTGAAACGAAAAATTTTATCCTGGTTTAAAAAATAACTTGTTCAATGAGTATTGTACCAAGGATAAAATCTAAAGTTTTTCGTGCATATAGAGAGTTGGTTTTTGAAACACCTCTAATTTCTCACAACATAAAATATCCTAGGCGTAACATCATAATCATGTATCACGGTATTGATACAGCAGGTAGAAATTTGTTTAATGGTAGACATACTCCTATTCATTTTTTCGAAAAGCAAATTCGTTTTCTCAAAACCCGGCTTAAAGTAGTTCCACTAAAAGATTACTTTGAAAACAGTAATTCGCAAAGTGATTTGTGTGCTATTACTTTTGATGACGGGTATCTGAACAATTTGACAAATGCACTTCCTATTCTTGAAAAATACAATTGTCCTGCTACTTTTTTTATTACCGGCATGAATGAGATAGGTTCTGATATACTATGGGCTGATTATGTAAACATCGTTAATAAACTGTGTTATAAAGAAGTAAAAATAGACGATGAGGTGTTTGTGAATTCAAATGAAAATTACGTTTCAAAAAGTCGAGGCTTAGCATTGTTAGATATTGTAAAGACCGAGAAGTGCGATTATACTTATAAGGAAAAAATTTATGCTGCATTTAACAACCATGTGAATTTTAAAAAAGAAGAAAAATATTTCGAGTACTGGAAATTAATGACTGACGAACAGATAAAACTATTGTCAAAATCAAGATATGCAGAAATAGGAAGTCACGGATACTACCACAACAATCTTGGCAATATTTCAAAAGATTCAGCATATGATGAATTGACTCGCTCAAAAAAGTACTTAGAAAATTTAATACAAAAAGAAGTTACCTCTATCGGCTATCCAGACGGCTCTTATAGCGATTCGGTAAGTAATTATGCTGCAGATATCGGCATTGTACATCAAACATGCAGCGAATACTTTAATAAAACAGAAGACCGATGGAACACTGTTCTCAAAAACAGGGCAGGAGTCTACAATTTCGATTCTGCGGGGAATCAGTTGCTGAGTGCACTTAACCACGAATTATGAATAACGAGTATCGTTTCGAGAGGTTGAATGAGAAAAACATCATCGACCTTCTTCCGCTCTATTTGGATGCATTTCATGAAGTACGCTCGATTGATATTGTCCGGGCAAAATTTGATACTGCTTCATTTGGAGCGAAAAACTGGGCATTTATTGCCTACGCAAATGACAATACTGCAGCAGCACTATATGCTTTGTTTCCGGTAATTATTACAAAAAATGAACGAGAAATTCTTGCTGGGCAGGTCGGTGATTTAATGACACATAGCAATCATCGAAGAAAAGGTCTTTATATTACCCTAGCTGATATGACACATCAACTTGCACGCCTTGAGGGCGTTGAACTTATTTTTACTGTTCCTTATGGAGAAAATGCCTCTTATCAAGGTTTTATGAATCGATTAAATTTTATACACACACACAACTTGAATGGCTACTATTTTAAAGTAAATGCTTTCCCTACGTTTTTGTTTACTTCAAAAAGTCACTTCATAAATCAAATTTATCTTGCATTTGCAAAACAAATTCTTTCGCGCTTGTTTAGTATTGTATATTCATTTAAGAACGATCTTGTTTCAGATTACGCTGAAGTAATTAGGAGCAATTCCTTTTTCGATTACAAAAAAAAATACAGTCAAACTTACGTAATGCAGATTGACAACGTAGCTGTTTGGTTTAAAATTGATAAAGGATCGCTAAAAGTTGGGGATATAGAGAAGAAATCGAATAAAAATTTCGAAAACATTTTGATAGGTTTAAAATGGGTAGCTTTTGCGCTTGGAATACGAATAATTCAATTTGAAGCAAGCCCCGATACTTATTTGGATAAACTACTACAAAAAATTGCAACTCCCATTTGCAATTATCGCGTTTGCCTCCTAAACTTCTCGAACCTTTCCGATACCGATTTCAAATTTACTTTTGCCGATCTTGATAACTTTTAATGTGTTTCCATATAATGAAGGGTAAAAGGATTTTTATTGTTTCCACAGAATTTCCGCCTGGACCGGGAGGCATAGGGTCGCATGCATATCAAGTTTCGAAAGAGTTGTATGCCCTTGGATGGGAAGTAAGTGTTTTTAGTGAACAAGCTAATTGTCCAGAAGAAGAAATTAGGGCATTCAACGAAAAATCTCCTTTTAAAATTTTTCGCTTATCCCCTACACCATCGTTCGTTTCCCTTTTAGTTAAATTATTCAAACTACTTGCAGCATTTCTGAAGCATCGACCCGATGTTGTTTTAGGAACGGGTAAACATGGCGCATGGTTTGCTGTATTGATAGGTAAACTAACTTTTACAAAAACAACAGTTGTTGGTCATGGAACAGAATTTATTACCACCATGTCTGCACATTCAAGAAACATAAACAATTGGATCTATTCAAATGCCAGTGCTATTGTTTATGTTTCAAATTACACCAAACGAATTGCAGAAAAAGTAGGTATCGCGTGCAAAAGGTCTTACGTAATTCATAATGGCGCAGATGACAGTTTATTCTATCCCTTACAAGAAAAAGAAATAGCGGAATTCAAAAATTTTAAAAACATTAATAAGCAAAAGATTATTACTACCGTTGGCAATGTTCAGCCGCGCAAAGGTCATGAATGGGTGATAAGAGCTATGCCCAAAATTCTGAAATCAATTCCTGATGCCCATTACTATTGCATAGGCCCACCTTCTATTAAAAACCATCTTCAAAACCTTGCCAAAGAATTACAGATAGAGAAACATGTTCATTTTACGGGAAGAATATTAAACTCAGACTTGTTGTTATGGCTAAATGCCACTGATGTTTTTGTTATGACCAGCATAGCCACTGATTATGGAGATGTAGAAGGCTTTGGGATAGCGGTGATTGAAGCAGCACTATGTAGAAAACCTGCAGTAGTAACTAGTGAGTCAGGACCTGGTGAAGCAATTATTGAAAATGTAACAGGATTTGGAGCAAAAGAAAGAGACATTGATACTATTGCACAAAAGCTAAAGGAACTTCTGCAAGATGAAGGCCTAAGAAATACCATGGGAGAAAATGCGCTCAATAATGCAAAGCAAAATTTAACATGGTCAATTGTTGTCAAAAAATATGATGCAGTGCTATCAAAGCTTATTGAAAAATTATAAAAAGGAACTTGCCTCTTCTATGAATTGTTTGTAATTCTTCTCGGCATTGTACTTCTTGTTCCAAGTATTAAATGCCTCTTTTCGCATATTGCTTCGCGCTTCAGGTTCTAGTAAGTAATAGCGCAATATTTCCTGTTTTACTTTTTCAGCATTAGGATACGGAGGCAACAAAAAGCCGTTCCGTCCATCCTCAATAATTTCAGCAACTCCACCTACATTAGTTCCAATAACGGGTACGCTATAACTCATTGCCTCCATCATCGAAACAGGAATTCCCTCTGTTTGGCTTACGTTTAAAAAGAAGTCGAATTTTTTTTGGTCGTATAACTTAAACAATTCACATTTTTCTGTTTGACCCTTAAATGAAAATCTGATGTTCTCATTTAATGTAAGTTTTTGATCGGCATACTCTTTTATTTTATTGAATCCTTCCTCAGAATTATGGACGTGTCCGACATGAATCCATTCAATCTTGATATCTGTAATCAATGATAGCGTATCTATTATCAAATCAATTCTCTTGATCATCTGTATGTAAGCTACACTTATTATCCGTATGGTGTCAGAGTTGATTTTGTCAATAAAACTCCGGTTTGCCGCAATGCCTATTCTGTTCACTGAAACTTTTTTCTTATCAAAGGTAGAAAGCTGGTGTTTCTCACAAAAATATTCCATTGCATTTCCAGAGATAAAATAAAGATGGTTTAGATGATTGAAAATATATTTTCTGAAAAACTGATATTTAACCGGGCTTCTTTCAAAATAGACATCCTGCGAATGTGCACGGCAGATAACTTTTATTGCTGGAACTGCTTTTTTAACCAAGATAGCCGCCATCGAACTTTCAATCATCCAATAAGAATAAATGAGTAAATGTGAAACATTTATTTTCTCACTTTTTATCACCTTGTCTAAAAATTGCTTAGTAGCAATAGCTCTTGTGTAAAAAGCAAACAACTCCTTAAGCAAACCAAAACTTATCACACGCCTTTGCTTAAAAACAATTTCATGTAGTTCAAAATAAAGCATAGGCTTAAAAAACAACTGGAACGCTTTTATCCTTATCAGAACATTAGTTACTGGAGCGTACCGGTAGACTATCGCATTGGTAGGTGTACATCGCCTTTCCGTGTGACGAGTATCTGCCGAAATGACAATCATTTTATCAACTCTTTGAGATAGTCCATTTATTTCTTCATCCAAATAGCTATCAGAGAAATGAAACGGGTAGTAAAGGGAAAAAAAAATGATAGTTTTGTCGCGCGGATTGGTTGTCATAAAATAAGGCAAAAAAAGATGGTTACTTGGAGTAAAATTAAGGAAAGAATTTACTATGAATTTCTTTCTTTGGTTAAACCTGAAATGATAGGTGTAAAAAATGGCGCAGGCAAAAATGTGTTAAAAGATACACGTGTCAGTAATTTTAGTCATATTTCAAACCCTAGTAATGTTTTTTTGGGTGACAATGTTTTTATTGCTCACTTTACCTATATCGATGGGTTTCACCGCTCCATTAAAATTGGCAATGGTTGTCAGATTTCCAATTTCACTAGCATACTGACCCATTCTACTCATCACGCTATTCGTCTTTACGGAGAAGCTCTTCCATTATATTGGCAAACGAGTATGAAAGGGCTGATTACTGGTCCTGTAGAAATTGGGGAATATACTTTCGTTGGGTCGCATGTGGTAATTATGCCCGGTACTATCATTGGAAAAGGGTGTATTGTTGCCGCTTATTCTTTTTTAGATGGCAAGTATGAGGATTATTCTATCGTAAAGGGTAATCCGGCAAAAGTGATTGGTGACACGAGAGAGATTGATGACTGGCTGCTAAGGGAATTCCCTGAATTAAATGAATTTTATTACCTCAACATTAAAGAGTGATGGAACTACATCCAAATGTTTCCGTAGCTCTCATTTGAAGTCTCGTATTGTTCACCGCAGCTAAAATTAGAAATAAGTCTTGAAAAATGGTTCTTCGGAAACATCTATTGTTTTCCTTCCGGGATACTCTGACCATCCCATTTTAAATAATATCGATAACGATTATCCTTTCACTTTTTTAAAGCAGTATCATGCTTTTGAAAAATTTCTTGGCAACGAAACAGGAGTTTTGTTTGAACCAACATCAGGCATTTTGGTCCCAATAAAAATTTACAAGAAATTTTTTTTTGTATTTGCTCAGTTTTTATACTCTCCTTTTAGAAAGGAAAAGCCAATTTTAGCTGAGGAAGAAGAAACATTTTGGATGAATGCTGAGAGTTATCTTCGGGCAAATCTAAATGTTCAAAGAATTCTCCCATCACTGCAATTCTTCAACTGCTCTTCTCCCCCTAAAAATTCATTAAACTGTCCTTTGGGAGTTTATTCAATCAACCTGATGCTTTCGGAAGAAGAAATTTTTGGAAAGATACAGGCACGTACACGTAAATATATTAGAGGGAGTTCAACAAAAGAAATTGTTATAAAATATGGCGAGGAATGCTTGCCTGATTTCTATTTACTTCTTTCGCAAACTCTACTTCGTGAAGGTGCTTGGTGCGATTCTTTTGAAAACATTCAATCGTTTTATCGACTTTTAGCTCCCAAAAATATACTGTGCGCAGTTGCATATAGGGGGTCTTTACCCGAAGCTACTCTGCTAGTCCCCTACACTAATTACCTAGCATTTCTGTATTATGGAGCTGCTTACGAAAACAATGGTGCATCTACTACAAACAAATTTCTTCATTGGGAAATAATGAGAAAATTAAAAGCTGAAGGAGTTACTAAATTGATTTTAGGAGGAGTTAGAATGGGAAATGTTTCAGGCACTAAGTACGAACGAATTCAATTTTTCAAAGAACGTTTGGGGCCTGAGATTGTTCCAGGGTATATTTGGAAAAAAGATTTGAATGTTACGCTTGCAAAAGCATATGATATCATCTTTGGTTTAAGAAATTCCTTTAAAGGAACAAAGGCAACTCCCGATGTAATTGATTTTTATAATCAAAGAAAGCGGGATACAAATACCACACAAGAGAATACTTCACTGGAATAAGAAATTGAATAACTCGAAGTTTTAATGCCCTGTTATTTTTTGAATCAAAGTCATGCTGTTTTTTTCTGAATTAAACTTTTCTTCCCAAACCCGTCTGGCGTTTTTCTTTAGGTTCTCTTTTTCTTCCGGCATTAAACTAAAATAGTACTTAATTTTTGAGGCTAGTTCTTTAGGTTCAATATCAACAGGTAGCAAAAAACCATTGAATCCGTCCTCTATCATCTCAGGTACCCCACCTACTTTTGTTGCAATTACCGGCACCCCAAAACTAAGTGCTTCCATAATAGAAACGGGAGTTCCTTCCGTAGTGCTTACATTGATGAAAAGATTTATTTTTTTTGCTTTATAGATTTCATACAGTTGTTCAAGAGATTTTCTTCCTGCCAATTCATATGTAATGTTGGTTTTATATGCCAGTGCCCGTTTAGTGAATTTCTCGAAAGCGGAGAACTGGTTACTGCCGCAGTCATCGCCTACATGCAGCCACTCAATATCTATATCTGTTATCAACTCCAGTGAACGAACTATCAGTTCAATTCTTTTTAAGGGTTGAATCCAAGCGTTACTAAGAATTGTAAGTTTATTACTTGACGATTCATATAACGAGTTTGTGTTTTCGCAACCTATTCGGTTTACAAATGCTTTAGACTTTTGCTTTGATATAGTCAAATGAGTTTTAAAGAAATAGTCCATCCCCTGTTCGGAAATGAAAATCGGAAAATCTGTGTGCTTGTAAACGAATTTTCGAAATGGCTGGTAGTTTTCAGCCATTCGGTCAAAGTATAAATCCAAGCTATGACTGCGGGTAACAGTTTTAATTGGATATTTTTTTTTAAGCAGACTAGCCGCCAAAGCATATTCGAAGTTCCAGTAGCAATAAACAACTGTTTTGTATGCTCTAAAATCTATTTCTTTCAAAAAAGGCTCAAGAAATTCCAAATATTTTTCTGCTTTAACCCAATAAGAGACAATGGCCTTCAAAACAGAAACACTAATTCCTTTGTTATAAACTCGCTTTAGATTCAAGAGTTCATCTACAAAGATTCTATTCCCGATCAATTTAAATGACGAAATTTTATCGAAAAAATTTAAGACAACTTGAAGATTATGTACTCTTACATTGGGTGGGACAGATAGGCATCCATCGTGTTCTGTGCTTAGTGAAATAACATCAACCGTTTCGAAATTTTCCGAAAGTTGCTGAACCTCATTACTAATATAGGCATCATAAGAGACACCTTGATGCGTATAAGGGAAAAACCAGGTGAAAAGAAATGCCTTAGCTTTTTTATTATGTTTGTCCATATACACCGAAATGTATAAAAATGCCGCTTCGCAGCAGAAATGTTTACTTCAAAATTCTGTATATTATCTTTAATAACCCGTTTACAAATTGGGTGCTTGTTTTAATGAATATTGATGATTTACCCAAGGAGCTGCTGAATCACAACGATTGGAAAAAACGTACCTATAACGAAGAGATGAGCCTACTGGAAAATGCGGGCTATTCGGAAATTCCTGAAATTCAAAAACTAGTTGATACCTCAAAAGCTAAACTGATAGAGTTTGTCAAAAAAAATATTGATGAACAAAAAGCCATTTTAGATATAGGTTTTGGAACCGGTTTGTTTCTTAAGGAGATTGAGCAGTATAGATTTTATCTCTATGGTATAGATATGAATCGTCAATTTGTTACAAGATCTGAAGGTTACTTGCCCAAAGCACACCTATTTTTAGGTAATTATCTTCAGTTTAAAGCCCCAAAAAAATTCAAACTCATTTTTTCTATTAGTATGTTGATGTACTTAGAACCTTCCCGCATCAAAAAATTCTTCAACAAATTGTATGATGACCTGGATCCTAATGGATATGTTTTTATTCAGTACCCTCACGCCCTTAGTTTTAAGGATTTGCTTTATCCTGACATTACCTACGTAAGGTATTCGCCTAAACAGCTTGAACGTTTAGTGCGAGGAAAATTTAACGTTATTAAAAGCGAACATTTTTATGATGGGAGAAAAATAGGGTGGTTCGATAACAATCATTATTACTTTCCGAATAGTAAAATACGTACTGATACTGTTGAAAATACATCAATCTTAGTGCTTCAAAAAAAGCCTACTGACTAAGTCTTCTCCTCAAAAAAAGGTAATGCAGAAAAAAATATTAGTCACATTTGATTGTGAACTTTTTTTAGGTAAGAGAAGTGGTTCAGTTGCCAATTGCATGTTGCAGCCTACGGAAAAAATTTTGGCCTTGTTAAAAAAGCATAAGGTAAGAGCCCTTTTTTTTGTCGACATGCTTTACCTGTGCCGATTAAAAGAAGCAGCAGAAAATTACGGCAATGCAAAAAAGGACTTTGATTTTATTGAAAAGCAATTGATTGAAATGGCAGAGCAAGGTCATTATGTTTTCAACCACCTACACCCGCACTGGTTAGATGCCGCGTATGGTGAGGCGATTAATGAATGGGAACTTGCAAATTCTTCCAAGTATATCTTTGAATCACTGAAAGAGTATGAAAAAGATGAAGTCTTTGACAGAACTATGAGTTTGCTTAATGAGATTTTGAGGAAAGCGAAAGTAAATTTTCCTGCGGACGGCTATCGTGCTGGTGGCCTGTACATTCAACCATTCTCTTCATTTAAAAAGTATTTTGAAAAATATCGGCTTCAAAACGATTTCAGCGTCTTGATAAATGCACTTGGCGAATCTGAGAACAATGCAGGACGATTCAATTTTTCTGGAGTAAAAAAGAACATTTACTCCTTCAAAGATGATGTTGTTACTGAAGATGAAACCGGTCCTTATACTGAATATGCAATGAAGTTCGTGGAAATCCCTTTCGTCTATCGTCTGTTAAACAGTGCTTTTTATCGTTTGTTTTCGCGTAGCAAAAAACACCAACGATATGGAAACGGAATTTCAATTACCAACAAGATATATTCTGCCAATAATAAGCGATTCACATCCACAGAAACATTTGCTGTAGAAATGTTAAACGATATAAAACTTCCACTTTACCTGAAAGAGGCAAGTCTAAATGGTTATCTTCATTTACTCTCTCATCCCAAACTTGTTTCAGATTACAACCTACAAGTTTTTGACAAGTTGCTCGCAAAATTGAACCTACTGGAAAACGTGGAATTCGATTTCAAAAAGTTTGTGTGGAGAGAACAATGAAAAAAGTACTGATCCTCTCTTATTTTTTCCCGCCATGTAATCTCACAGCAGCACAGCGTTCACAGTCTTGGGCAAACTATCTTTCAACTTATGGATATAGACCCATAGTGATAACAAGAAGATGGGATGAAAAAATTTCACATTTAAGTGATGTTTCCAAATCAACCCCAAACGAAGTAAAACATGAAGTGCACAAAAACTATGAAGTGTTTTATCTTCCTTACCATTCAAATCTGCGCGATAAAATTTACGTAAAGCATAAGGAAAGTAAGTTCAACTCTATTCGGAAAACACTTACGCTTTTCGAGCTATTACTTCAGCCATTTTTCGATTTCATCATTCCTTATAACAACATCGGGAAGTTTGCTCTGAGCTATTTGAAGCAGAACCAAGATGTAAAAAAAATGGTCGTTACTGGCAACCCTTTCAATCTCTTCAAGTTTGCTTTTACATTAAATAAAGCAACCGGCATTAAATGGATTGCCGATTACCGGGATGCCTGGACCACTAGCGAAATCAACCTCATCAATAAAGGACTGCTTCATAAATTCATCAACTATTTGGAAACTTATTTTGAAAAAAAATGGGTAAGAACATCTTCATTAGTTACTGCAAGTTCACAACCAATAGCGAATCACGTTAGTGTATTAGTGAAGAAAGAAGGCCATGCACTTTACAATGGCTTTGTAGCAGAAGACTTTAATGGTATCACAGTAAACGGTAAGTTTGAAGAATTTACAATAACTTATGTAGGAACCCTGTATGATGGGCAGAAAATAGAAATTTTTTGCGAGGCATTTAAAAAGCTGATAGATGAAGTACCCTCTGCGTCAGTTAAGTTTATCTTGCCTGGATTAAATTTTTACAAAGCGCAACAGCAACGTGTTGAGCGTGTGATGAAAGGTTACGAAAAGCACTACTCGTGTACGGAACGTATGGAACGAGATAAAATTCTGGCAATCGAAAAGCAATCTCATTTATTGCTACATGTTGCATGGGGTGCACATAGCGGCATTATTGCCAGCAAGATTTATGAATACATTGCCAGCGGAACTTTTATCTTAGTTACACCGACCGATAATGGAGCAATTGAAGAAATTGTTCAAAAAAGTAAATGTGGCGTTTGCACAAGAACAGTAGATGAAACTTTTATCTTTTTAAAGCAGGAATACGAAAGTTATTTACAAGGGAAGTTCAGAACAAACGATGTAACAGGGCAAAATACATTGCAATTCTCAAGACAAAAACAAGTCGGCAGATTGGCGGAATTGTTAGATAAAATATAATTACGCGGCATGAAGAAAGTATTGGTGTGCGTAGGTACTCGTCCAAACCTCATTAAGATAACTCAGCTAGAAAAGTGTTTTGCACATTATACCTCTATTGAATACAAGTTACTTCATACCGGTCAGCATTACGACTACAACATGAATGACATTTTCTTTCAACAATTGGGCGTAAAGCCCCCTGATGTTTTTTTAAACATCAACCAGGGAGGACAAATAGAAGTGATTTCGCAAATCATGAAAAAGTTTGAGGAGTTTGTTCTTGACTATAAACCTGACTTAGTTATGGTGCCTGGTGATGTAAATTCTTCTTTTGCATGTGCGTTTGTCGCTTCACGTCATAATATTCCTGTAGCACACATCGAAAGCGGATTGCGCAGTTTTGATATGACTATGCCCGAAGAGGTAAATCGAATTTTGATTGATGATGTGGCCGAGTTGTTTTTTGTAACTGAGTCAAGCGGTGAAGAAAACTTATTGAAAGAAAATAAAAGCGAAAAAAAAATTCGCTATGTAGGAAACAGCATGATTGATTCGTTGGTAGCGTTCATGCCGTTGATTGACAAATCAGAAATCAGAAAAAACATAAAGGCAGATGATTACTACTTGGTAACGTTTCATCGTCCCGCAAATGTTGATGATTCGAAAAATTTGAAAATTGTTGCAGAAATTCTTACCGAAATTTCACAAAAGAGAAAAGTGGTTTTCCCAATTCATCCAAGAACAAGAAAACGCTTTCATGAATTCGGATTTGAAAAAGTAATCGAGAACGAAAACATACTTATTACAGAACCACTTGGCTATCTTGATTTTATTTCACTTGCTAAGAATGCACATGCTGTAATTACTGATTCGGGCGGAGTACAGGAAGAAACAACATTTCTCGGAGTCCCTTGCATTACACTTCGACAAAGCACCGAAAGACCCGTTACAGTTACAGAAGGGACGAATACGATGTGTGAGTTAGATGTAAAAACAATTAGTGGCATCCTGAATTCTATTGATAAAGGAACCTATAAAAAGGGCACTATTCCGAAGTTTTGGGATGGAAAAACCTCTGAAAGAATTGCCAAAGAAGTAGATGATTTTTTGAGGAACTATAAAAAAAAATGAAATGAAAAATTTTGTTCTTATCGGTGCTTCAGGTTACATAGCCCCGCGACACTTAAAGGCAATTAAAGACACCGGCAATAACTTACTGGCAGCATACGATCCTTTCGACAGTGTTGGAATAATGGACAGTTACTTCCCTAATGCCGACTTCTTTGTTGAATTCGAGCGCTTTGACCGGCATGTTGACAAGCAAAAACGAAAAAGTACCACTGTTGATTTTGTATCGATTTGCTCCCCCAATTATCTTCACGACTCGCATATCCGTTTTGGATTACGCAACGGGGCAAATGTAATTTGCGAAAAACCCTTGGTACTTAATCCCTGGAACGCTCAAAGTTTAATTGACCTTGAAAAAGAAACCGGGAAGCACATCAATAACATTTTGCAATTGCGCTTACATCCTAACATTATTGCTTTAAAAAAGAAAGTTGAAGAAAGTCCGAAAGATAAAGTTTTCGAATTCGACCTGACATACATTACATCTCGCGGTAACTGGTACTATACCAGTTGGAAGGGCGATGTTTCAAAATCCGGTGGAATTGCAACTAACATTGGCATCCATTTTTTTGATATGCTTACCTGGATTTTTGGAGACACGAAAAAGAATGTTGTACATATATATACCCATGATCGTGCAGCTGGTTATCTCGAGTTTTCAAAAGCAAAAGTGCGGTGGTTTTTAAGCATCAATGCCGATACTTTGCCGGAAAGTGCGAAGCAAAAAAATATGCGCACATTTCGGTCCATGAGTATAGAAGGACAAGAAATTGAATTCAGCGATGGATTTACCGATTTGCACACTAATAGTTATATCGAGATTGTTAAAGGCAAGGGTTTTACAGTGAAAGATGCGATGCCGAGTATTGAAATTGCCTATACTATTCGTAAAGAAACGCCCATTGGATTAAAAGGCGATTATCATCCATTTGCAAAGGAAAAAGGAAGCAATCATCCTTTTCACTTATAGTTTCTGATTTTAAATCTCTGACTTCCTGTTATGTGTGGCATTGCCGGGTTTTATTCTTCTTCAAAAAAAATAAGCGAGATTGATTTGCGCATGATGACGGATACATTACGTCATCGGGGACCTGATGCCTGTGGCTATTATTTCAACGAAGAGAATACCGTAGGTTTAGGTCATCGAAGATTGAGCATTATTGATTTAAGCGAAGCCGCCAATCAACCTATGTTTTCTAACAGTAAGAGATACGTGGTCGTGTTTAACGGAGAGGTATACAATTTTCGTGAGATAGCAAAACAACTTAACATTTCACCACAAACAGCCAGTGATACTGAAATTATCATTGAGGCGTTTGAAAAGAAAGGAGCAGGATTTGTTCATTTGCTCAACGGCATGTTCGCCATTGCTATTTATGATACGCTGGAAAGAAAAACATTTCTCTTCCGTGACCGCCTTGGAGTGAAACCCCTCTACTACTTCTCCAATGAAAAAACTTTTGCCTTTAGCTCTGAAATAAAAGCACTACTGAAAAGTGATTTTGTTTCACAAAACGTTCAGCTGAACAAAAGAACCATTTCTACTTTTTTATATGCTGGCTACATTCCTGAACCATTCACTATTTACAACAACATTCATCGCCTTCCTTCAGGTAGTTACGTAATAGTAAGTGAAACTGGTGCAGAAGTAAATAGCTATTGGAAAGCTGAAGAGAAGGTTTCAACTAAGGTAAATTCAGATTTCAAATCAGCTAAAGAAGAGCTAAAGAATCTTCTTGTTTCTTCCGTTCGCTACCGTATGATAAGCGATGTACCTTTCGGGACTTTCTTAAGTGGCGGCATTGATTCAAGTACTGTTACAGCTATTGCACAGAGCATATCAGACAAACCGGTTAAAACCTTTTCGATAGGTTTTAAAGAGGCTAAATTTAACGAAAGTGAATATGCCAGAAAAGTTTCAAGGCATCTTGGTACACAACATCATGAATTTATTGTGAGTGAAGGCGATGCGATGGAATTGATAGACAAAATGATGACAGTATATGATGAACCGTTTGCCGATTCATCAGCATTGCCTACCATGCTGGTTTCAAAACTTGCCCGACAACATGTAACCATGACGTTAAGTGGTGATGGTGGTGATGAATTGTTTATGGGCTATGGCGCGTATGATTGGGCAAGGCGACTTGATAATCCGTTAGTGAAACTGTTGCGGGAACCACTCGCTACTTCTCTCTCGCTATTAGGCAACCGGTATAAACGTGGTGCGCAAGTATTTAATTACAAAAGCGAAGCGCATAAAAAAAGTCACATTTTTTCGCAAGAACAGTATTTTTTCAGCGAAGATGAATTGACTGATTTGCTAGCCGAAGATTTCAAAATTGACCCTTTGTTTAAAGAGAACTTTAGTACAGAAAGAATACTATCAGCAGCGGAAAAGCAGGCGTTGTTTGATGTTAAGTATTACCTGAAAGACGATTTACTTGTGAAAGTAGATATTGCCAGTATGCAATTTTCGCTTGAAACACGCACACCATTCTTAGATTACCGTGTAGTTGAGTTTGCGCTGAATCTTTCGGAAGATTTAAAAAAGAAAGACGGCACTTCTAAATATTTACTCAGGGAAGTGCTTTATGATTATGTCCCGAAAGAATTTTTTAACCGTCCTAAATGGGGTTTCTCAATCCCATTGGCAAAATGGCTAAAAACGGACTTGCATTATTTGATTGAAAAATATTTGAACGAAGAGACAGTTGCTGCGTGCAGCGCTATGAATTTTGAGAAAGTAAAATCGCTTGTTACCCGATTTGAAACAGGAGAGGATTATTTATTCAATCGCATTTGGGTTTTAACTCTACTACACCGGTGGCTTAAAGAAAATTCTAAATGACGGAGGTGCTTTATATGAGTTATGATGGGATGACTGATCCACTTGGGCAAAGTCAGGTTATTCCCTATTTACAGGGGCTTTCAAAACTTGGATTTCATTTTACGCTCATCAGTTTCGAAAAAAAAGAACGTTTTAATAAATCCGGAAATCAGATTTCTGAACTTCTCAAACAAAGCAACATTGATTGGGTACCGCTTTACTACACCAAAAATCCACCTATACTTTCTACTATCTACGATGTAGTAAGACTAAGGAGCAAAGCATTTAAATTGTATAAGCAAAAGAAATTTCAAATAGTTCACTGCCGGAGCTACATTTCATCGCTGGTTGGTTTGGTGATGAAGAAAAAATTTGGCGTGAAATTCATTTTTGATATGCGTGGCTTTTATGCCGATGAACGTGTAGATGGCGGCCTATGGAAGTTGAACAATCCGCTTTATAAAATGGTTTACGATTTTTTTAAACGAAAAGAAAAACAGTTTTTGTCTAATGCCGATTACACCATCTGTTTGACCGAAAACGGGAAACGCGAAATACAATCTTGGAAGGAAATTCCGAACCAGCCTATTTCTATTCAAGTAATACCTTGTTGTGCTGATTTAGAAAAATTTTCTCCTGCTCAAGTTGACAAAACAAAACTGCAAGAATTACGAACTCAATTTTCGATTCATGAAAATGATTTTGTGCTAAGTTATCTCGGAAGCGTTGGCACTTGGTACATGTTAGATGAGATGCTTGATTTCTTCAGATGCCTTTTGGAAAAAAAGCCAAATGCAAAATTTCTTTTTATTACTAACGAACCTGCCTCGTTAATTCTTGATAGATCGCAAGAAAAAAATATTCCAACAGACAAATTTGTTATCACTCCATCTCCTCATCCTTTAGTTCCGACATACCTGACGCTATCATCAGTTTCCATTTTTTTTATCAAACCTGTTTTCTCAAAACGCGCTTCATCCCCTACTAAGCAGGGCGAAATTATGGGTATGGGCATTCCTTATGTTTGTAATACTGGTGTTGGTGATGTAGATGAAATAACAGTAGATACAAATTCGGGTTTTGCAATAAAAGAATTTTCGAAAAAGGAATATGAATACGCAATCCAAAAAATTCTAACAGAAAGGATGATTTCTGAAAAAATTCGGCAGGGAGGGATTAAGTACTTCTCATTGGAGCAGGGAGTGGTGAAATATTTTTATGTTTATCAGAATATTTTATTCCCATGAAATTGAAAGATATTTTTGAAAAACATCCACTTAGCATTTCTCTGTCTTTATTCACCTTTGCCTTTATTGTTTCCAGAATTCTCTTCCTGATATGCCCTTTTGTTGAAATTTCATATGACAGCATTGAGTATTCTAACTTTTTTGATCTTTATCTTTCTCAGGGCAAACTACCACCTAACGATTATACGCCACTAGGATACCCATTTCTTGTTAAATGTATCTCTTTAGTAAGTAATTCTGTATACGTCATTATCGGCTTACAAATGCTTATAGATTATCTAGTATGTGCGTTAGTGCTTTTTTCCATTAGTAAGTTTTATAGACCCACTTATTCCATACTTACCTCAATTGCGCTATCTTTTTTCATTCTGTCTCCTAACAATGTTTATTATGATGTTTCCGTACTTTCTGAATCTCTTTATAATTCCAGTTTAGTTTTCATAGTTGCATCTGCCATCTGGGCAGTAAACAGCAAAGAAAAATGGGCATGGCAGTTGCTATCTCTTTCCTTAGCACTACCTGTATTATTTAGACCTAATGGTTTGTTCACTGTTATCCTCATTTTTTTCGCAATTTCATATTTGTTTTTTAACGCCCGTAAAACAATTTATGTTTTCGCAACTCCATTTTTATCTATTTGGCTTCTACTAAGCGCATATTCTTATTTTGCGAATGGAGAGTTTTCGGTTATAAGTTCAAAACGTGTAAAGGGATCTACTGCTACAACAGCAGGTAAAAAAAGAATCGAACAAGCCTCTGAAGAAATTGTATTCCGTTTCATAAAAAGAATAGCTCCGCACTACAACCATTTCAATAACCAGCGTTCTTTTTACCATAAACTTGAGGATTTGAAGAGAAAATATATCGACCAACAGTATGTAAAAAAGGTGAGCGAAACAGAAGAATTTTTCTTCCCCCTCACTGAAGTTGAAAAAAAAAGAGCGTTTAAAGAGTTTTACGACACTACCCATCTTAAGCAACTCGCCCAAAAACAGCAAACTATTACTCAAGGATTTTTCTTTAAAATTTTTGATTTCTATCAGTTAAAATTTGAAAGCAAGTTTGTTACTAATTACATTTGGCAATGGATAATGGTGCTCGCATTTATGTATTCCTTTTTCATTCTTATCCAGACCCGATTTACGAATGCAACAGCTTTTTTGTTATTCTTTGTGATTGCCATAAACATTGGAACTAACCTCATCTCCATTCTTTCCACACAACGACAACTACCTCGGTATGAATATCCTGCCGAATTTTTGTTTCATTTGTCCATAGTATTTTTGATTGTACTTGTACAGGAAAGAAGAGGGCATGTTCAATAATAAAACAATAGCAGTAGTAGTACCTGCATATAACGAGGAAAAACAAATTGCTTTGGTTATTGAATCAATGCCGGCATTTGTTGACCGGATTATTGTTGTTAACGATTGTTCAAAAGACAAAACATCAGAAATAGTAAAAGGATTTTTTTCTTCTGGCTTCAATAAAAGCTCACTCACCATTTCTCCCATTCAACCGATTAAACAAACATCGTTCAACTATGCTGATAGAATTGTGGAGCAGGAAATGAAAAGAGAGTTAAGCGAACTTTTACCTTCAGAAATTGTTAATACAAATCAAATTTCTGATAGAATTATTTTAATAGAGCAAAAAAAAAATGGTGGGGTGGGCGCAGCTGTAGCCAGAGGCTACAAATGGTGCAAAGACCACAATATTGATTGTATTGCCAAAGTAGATGGTGACGGGCAAATGGATCCTACAGAACTGGAAGGTATTTGCAAGCCCGTGGTGGAAGAAGATATTGACTACGTAAAAGGCAACCGGTTAATTCATCGTAGTGCATGGCTGGTAATTCCGAAAATACGTTACTTGGGAAATTCTGTTTTGTCAATCATGACAAAAATTTCTTCGGGCTACTGGCATGTATCCGATACACAAACAGCTTTTACTGCCATCTCTTTAAAAGCATTAAACGGAATAAACCTACGAGATATATATAGTACCTATGGTTATCCGAACGATATGCTTGTGAAACTGAATATATCTATGTGTACTCTTAGAGAAGTGGAGATTAAACCTGTTTACAATATAGGCGAAAACTCTAAAATGAAAATTGCAAAAGTTATTCCATTGGTATCGTGGCTGTTGTTTAAGTCGTTTTTCAAACGGCTTTGGATAAAATACTTGTTCCGCGATTTTCACCCGCTGTTTTTACTTTATAATTTTTCATTCATTCTTGGCGGCATTTGGCTGCATTATCTATACAAAGTTACGCTAGCTTTTATTCACGGACAAAATGTTTCGTTCGAAACACTTTTTGCTTTTTCATTTTTAGGCATCAGTGCGTTTCAGTCGTTGCTTTTTGCCATGTGGATGGATATACAGGATAATGAGCGCCTATATAAATAACAGATTATCATGTGTGGAATTTTTGGAATTATTAGGTCAAAGGAATCTACCCTTAGCGAGACCCTTGTAAAAAAAATTGCTACCGATTTGTTTCTGTTGTCTGCCTCGCGCGGCAAGGAAGCTTCGGGCTTTGCGCTATATACCAATGAGCAAATAACCATTTACAAAACACCCTACCACCCGAAAGATTTAATTGCTTCTGCCGGATATAAAAAAATAATCAGCGAAAAAAATCTGGTAAACGTTCGTGCTGTTATCGGGCACTCGCGCATGGTTACTAACGGTACCGAATACTCTAACGTAAATAACCAGCCGTTTGTAAAAAATAATATAACCGGCATACACAACGGTATTATTGTAAACGAAGCCGACATCTGGAAAAAATATTCTACTGAAGAAAGAATTTCGGATTTAGACAGCGAGGTTATTCCAACTATTATCCGGCACGGGTTGAATAATGGAAGCAATCTTTCACAAGCCCTTGAGTTGCTTTATAAAGAAATTCACGGCATGGCATCTATTGCTTTGATGTTTGCCGATTTAGAAAACATTGTGTTAGCCACCAATAATGGCTCTCTTTATTTCAACGTTTCAAAGTCCGGGAATGAAATTGTATTCGCCTCCGAAAATTTTATTCATCGCGAGCTTATACATAAAAGCAATATCCAAAACTTGTTTGCCGAAGAAACCATTCGTAAAATTCAGCCTAATGAATTTTGCTGTATCAGCCTGAGCAATTTATCGCGCGAACTAAAAACTGCTGACGAAATTTCGAAGGGGCAGATTTTTTCGAACACACAAAAACGTGAAGCGTTAAAAATAATTGATAAATCCTCCACAGGTCGCGATTATAAAAATTCAATTACTCCTTATCATTTACCGGCATCGTTTGAACAGCATTATCAACGTTGCAAAGACCGTATTTCAGCACTGAAACGCTGTACTAAATGTTTGTTGCCCGAAACCTTCCCAAACATTGTTTATGATTCAGGAGGTGTTTGCTCTTATTGCAACAATTACCAACCGTACTTACCAAAACCCGAAAGTGAGTTGATTAAAATTGCGAACCGAGTAAAGAAAAAAAATGGCCGACCTGACTGCCTGGTGGCATTTAGCGGTGGGAGAGACAGCAGTTATAGTTTGCATTATCTGAAAAATTTAGGTTTAAACCCGTTGGCGTTTTCTTACGACTGGGGAATGATAACCGACCTAGCAAGAAGAAACCAGTCGCGCATTTGTGCCAAGTTGGGTATTGAGCATATTCTTGTTTCGGCTGACATTAGAAAGAAAAGGCAGAACGTAAGATTGAATGTATCGGCATGGTTGAATAAGCCGAGTTTGGGAACTATTCCGCTTTTTATGGCGGGCGACAAGCAGTATTTTTATTATGCCGATGTAATAAAAAAGCAAAACGGGCTTGACACCACATTCATGGGCGAGAACCATTTAGAAAAGACAGGATTTAAAACAGCGTTCAGTGGGGCAAAGCAGGAAGATGCCGGTTTTATGGCGTACCATATTTCTACGGCCAATAAATTGCGAATGGTTTCTTTTTACATGAAAGAATATTTAACCAACCCTGCGTATATCAATCAATCGTTGCTGGATACTGCCGGTGCATTTTTTTCTTACTACGGCTTAAAACACGACTACATCAATATCTTCGATTATCTGAAATGGGACGAAACAACTGTTTCAAAAACTATCATTGACGAGTATGACTGGGAGCTATCGCCCGATACAGCTTCTACCTGGCGCATTGGCGATGGCACTGCTCCTTTTTATAATTACATCTATTATGTGGTAACCGGTTTTACCGAAAACGATACTTTCAGAAGCAACCAGATACGTGAAGGCTCTTTAACGCGCGAAGAAGCGTTGGCATTATCGCTCCGCGATAATTATCCGCGTTGGGAATCCATTAAATGGTACTGCGATACCATTGGTATTGATTTTGAAAAAACAATTGGCATCATTAATAATATCCCCGTGCTGTGGACGAGTTAATCAACGTACGAGCCGGTGTATCAAACCAGAAAATGAATATTTGCGTAATAACCAGTAGTTTTCCTATAAATGATGCGGATCCGATGGGAGGTTTTGCATATGACTTTTGTTTAGAATTGGCAAAAACAAATAAGGTTACTGTTATTACACAAAAAAGAACCGGCAATTACCAAATAAATAAAAACCTGAATTTGATTGTTTTTGACTGGGCAGGCAAAGATGCTGCTTTAGCAGAGCTGAATTTTTTTAACATCCGGCACCTGTTTTATGTTTTCAGTTTCTTTATTAATGGAGAGAAAGCTATTAGAAATTATGCCCGTCAAAACAAAGTTGATTACTGCTTTGCTCTGTGGGCACTTCCTTCAGGAATAGGGGCATACTACCTGAGGAGTAGGTTTAAAGTGCCATATGATGTTTGGTGTTTGGGCTCCGATATATGGGATCATAAAAATAACCAAGTAACTAACCCTTTCTTAAAGGCAATTCTTAAAACCGCTAAGAATGTTTATGCCGATGGTTTCAACTTTGCGGAAGAAGTAAAGGAATTCAGCAATCGCGAATGTAAGTTCTTGCCCACCTCCCAAAAATTACCGGTCCACTCAACTTTAAACAAACCTTTAGAAGTAGCGAGTAAGACCTTCATTTTCATAGGGAGATATCATCCTAACAAAGGACCGGATGTATTGATAGAGGCTATTTCCATTTTACCGGAAGAAATCAATAAAAATTCCCGGTTTGTTTTCTACGGTGAAGGTGTTTTGAAAAAGTCAATGGAAGACCGGGTAGCTGAACTTAATCTAAAGAATGTCATCATTAACGACCTCGTTGACAAAAATGAGATATTTAAAGTTTTCTCCGAATCACACTTCATTATTATTCCTTCCAGATTTGACAGTATCCCTGTAATCCTTTCCGATGCTTTGCAAGGAAATACACCAATGATTGGTGCCATTACCGGTGATTTGGGAGATGTAATCAAGGATTATCAATTAGGATATACTTTTGAAAGAGAAAATACTTTAGAATTAAGCCGGGTAATTGAGAAAGCCTTTTATGACAAAAAAGAGAATTATCTTGAAAGCATTAACAAGGCAAAGGCAATTTTTTCGGTAGAAGGTGCGGTAAAGGAATTCGTAAATAACATAAAGATATGAGAGATAATTTTTTGGTTTTTGGACAACCTCTGATAGAGCAGGACGAAATTAATGAGTTGTTAGATTCAATCCATAAGGCCTGGCTTGGCACTGGTAAAAAAGTAGCTGTTTTTGAAAAGAATTTTGCTGAATACAAACAGGTGAAATATGCTGCTGCGCTTAATTCATGTACTGCTGCCCTGCATCTTTCATGCCTTGCTTTAGGAATAAAACAAGGCGATGAAGTAGTTACCACTGCTATGACTTTTTGTGCCAGCGTAAATGCAATTATCCATTCAGGAGCTACACCGGTTATTGCTGATATAAATAAGGACACTTTAAATATCGACCCTTCGGAAATAGAACGAAAGATTACTCCAAAAACAAAAGCGATAATAGTTGTTCATTTTGCAGGAAGACCTTGCGAGATGGACAGGATTATGAGTTTGGCTAAAGCACATAATTTGTATGTTATTGAGGACTGTGCACACGCTATCGAATCTACTTACAATGGTGTGTCGGCAGGAACTATCGGGGATATCGGGTGCTTCAGCTTCTACTCTACAAAAAACATTACTACTGCCGGTGAAGGAGGCATGGTTATCAGTAATAACGAGAAATTAATTTCCAAGATAAAGACATTAGCACTTCACGGCATGTCAAATGATGCCTGGAGTAGATTTTCAGACAGCGGCTTTAAGCACTATTTTGTTACCGAAGCCGGATTCAAGTATAATATGACGGATTTACAAGCTGCATTTGGAATTCATCAGCTTAAGAGAATTGACCGCTATTGGGAAACACGAAAAAAAATCTGGAACAAGTATAACGATGCTTTTAAAAGTTTACCTGTTGTTTTACCATTCCCTGACGAAAGTAACATTAGAAACGCCTATCATTTATATACGCTGCGTATTGATAAAGCTAAATGTGGCGTTAGCCGGGACGAATTTTTAAACCAAATGCAAAAACTGAACATTGGTTGTGGAGTACATTATCTGGCTATTCCTCAGCACCCTTACTATAAAAATACCTTCGGTTATATGGAAACCGATTACCCCAACGCAGTGTTGTATGGAACAGAAACAGTTAGTATCCCTATATCTGCCAAACTAAATGACCAGGATGTAGATGATGTTATAAATGCAGTTAAACAGATTATAAGAAGCGAATCAAAATAAAGGTTTTCTGTATTTTGTAGCATCACACCTAAACCTTGTTTCAGACCTCTTGTATTGAATGTTGTAGTTAAGAAGAAGACTCATGTTATCCGGAATATTCGAAATCGTGGACGCCTTTTTAAAAAAAATTAATCTATTTCGGGTTAAATGGATAAGGAAGTATTTTTGGGAACTTCGAGCCCACGATATTGATAAAAAATGGGGTAATGCCAATCTGGATTTCGATACAGTTAAACAGGTTGTACTTCAAACAAACGCAAAGAAAATTTTGGACTTTGGTTGTGGGAGCGGAAGGTTGTTTCCGTTGTATGAGCAACTAAAAATAGAGGAAGTGGTTGGACAGGATATTTCTTCAAATGCCATAAATCTTATCCGGGAAAAATTTCCAAACGGAAAGCAGATATTACTTAGTGGCGATGTAACTAAACTCGATTTTACAGAGAAATACTTTGACTTAGTTATCTCTAACCGGGCGCTATCAGCGGTACATAAAATGGACGTATCCAGAGTTATCGATAAATTGTGCTTTATCGGAAAACATGTTTATATCAATGAGTTTTCGGACAATGAAAAAGACAGTTCAGAGTCTTCCTATTGGTTTAAACATGATTATCCGCAGTTGTTCATGGCTAACGATTATCGTTTGGTTAAAGAGGGATTTATCAAAGAAACCGGACAGTTTTGGCAACTTTACAGCGATTACAAAACCTCAACAAACAGTAATTCAGATTAAACGGGTTTCAATTATCTATTCAATGCTTCCGGATTTATTTATATAAACTCTTCATGCCAACTTCAAATATTGCCATTCTTATACCTCACTATAATAACCTCACTGGTCTTAACCGTTCCTTATCCGGCATTTCGAATATTGAACCGGTTGATGTGGTTATAGTTGATGATGGAAGTAAAGACAAACCTGCTTTAAACGACTTAAAACTTTCATTCCCATCAATAAATAATTTCCACCTTGTTCTTTTAGAAAAAAACCAAGGCATTGAACACGCCCTTAATGCAGGGCTGAAATTTATTGTTGATGAAGGTACCTACACTTTAATTGCCAGACTTGATTGTGGTGATATTTGCAAAGAAGAGCGATTTAAAGTTCAAAGTGATTTTTTAAAGGAAAATCCGGATGTCCATTTAGTAGGAAGTTGGGTATTGTGGGTTGATCCGGATTACAAACCTCTTTACCAATATGAACTTCCGCAAACGCATGAAGAAATCAAGAAACTGATTTACTATAAAGACCCATTCGTGCATCCTGCTGTAATGTTTAGGGTTTCGTCTTTGGCAAAAACCGGATTCTATCCCACTCAATACATTTACTGTGAGGACACTGCATTTTTTTACAACTTCATTGTAAATTTTAAAACAGCAAATATTCCTTTGCCACTGGTCAATTGCATAATTGACCCGAAAGGAATTTCTCAAAGCAAATACCGCAAACAAAAGCTTTCAAGAATTCGTTTCTGCCTGGACACATTTTCGTTCCGGTACATTTTCATGTGGACCCTCGGGTTTGCCAAGAATGTTATCTGTTACCTGCTCGGCAATAAAATACCTACCAAACTTGCTATGCTGATTGAACGTAAAAACACGTTTGCACAATAGCTATTTCACCAGGTAAGCGTATCCTTTAAGAAAATGTTTTGTGACAAATCTAATGACACCTTTGGAAATGAAGGAGGGGATTAGCAAAAACAAACAACCGGTTACAAAGGAGGGTGTAAAACTCATTACGGAACTCAAAATTTTAACCGCTTCCTCCTTATAAAATACCGCGAGGTAAGGGAAATAGTGTAACTGCCTTTTTTTTATCGCCCTTTTGCCTATCGGGTGACTTTCATATTTGCGGTAAACCTGCATAATGCCTTTATACATTTTAAACACGTTGTAATGAATATTTGAGTCTTCCAGGTAATAAACACCTAAACGCATTGGAATGTGCTTAAACTTATCCGTTACGTTGGCTATTTTCAGCCACAAATCATAATCTTCAACACCTGCAGGTACAGTTTCATCTATTCCGCCCACTTTTTCTATAATTGATTTCCGGACGCAACTGCTTGAAGGAATCAAACTGATATTACCATCTGCCAACAACAGATTATCAAAAACAGGATGCCGCACCTCTCCGCTCTTTTCGGAAACATCTACTCCAACCAAGTCATGGTAAACTACATCATAGTCATTTACATACTTCCTAAAGTTTTCCAGTTTTTCCGGATAACAATAATCATCGGAATCTAAAAAGCATATCCAATCTGATTGAGCAGCTCTTACCCCATTATTGCGCGGACGGGCAGGCCCCCCCCAGTTTTCCTCCCAGATATACCTGATATTCAGTTTGCTTTTGAACGAATCCACCACATCTCTTGTGCCATCGGTAGAGCCATCATCACAAACAATAACCTCAAAATTTTTATACGTTTGGCTCACCAGCGATTCAAGCGCTCGTTTAACAAGTGCCGCCCTATTATATGTGGGAATAACAACTGAAAAAAGAGGTTCAGCCATGATTAGTTTCTCTTCCCGAACTTAACGGAAAAGTATCTTTTATTCCGGCTATCCATATGGAAGCGCTTTCCGACAACCTTTTGTACCTCCCGATATTCAAAATCATTTCTTTAATCGTACCGAAGTAGTGATAAAACTCAGGAAGATTCACTTTTACCAGATGCAATATAAATCCGCCAACTAAAAAGATAAGTTGCTTTATAAATAACAAGGCAAAAGGAACATTGTATAAAATCTTGCAATGGGCCAATTGATACATGCATAAAGCCAACCTACATTTCCCACCTAGCAATTGCTGTGACAAAAAATTCTTCCAGGTAATTCTGCCTCCGCGTAAATCGTGAGTAAACCACAATCTTTCATCAAAATACAAACTATGCCCTGTAAATGTAATGGCCATTGATAGCTCAGCATCTTCTGTCATAGCTTTTCCGCCACCAGTGCCATTGTAAAAAGCAAACCCTTTTGATCTCAAAAATTTCCACATTTTTTTCCTGATTACTGAGCCAGCACCCATATAGTATAATCAAGAGGTTCTAAAAATCCACTGCTGTTATGGTGTTTGCCACAAACATATGCCTGCTCATAAGTTTTAAACCAATCCGGCTCTTTTCCCGGTTCGAAAAGCGCTTTGCCATAACCGCCAAGCAACCCTATTTCAGGATACCTGGAATAAAGTTCCCGTACTATATCTAAATACTCAGGTTGCAGCCAGTTATCATCATCGCATAAAAGCATCAACTCATATTTAGCCTCATCGTACCCTTTCACCAATGCATTGGCTTTGCCCGGTTTGGGCTCCTGAATAATCCGCAACGGTATGGTTGATATTAAGGAATCCCAGTAATCAGTTGCAAGACTGGCCGTTGAATCAGTTGATGCATTGTCAACGATCAGCAATTCGCAACAAATATCAGCAGGTATATTTTGTTTGGCTATAGCCTTTAAGGTGGGAATTATTTTTTTGGAACCATTATAGGTGCAAATAATAATAGAAATGCCGGAGTAATTCATTTAATCAGTAGTTTGAGATTCACATAGCTCTGTTAAACATCCTAAACCCACTTATTCGTTTCTTAAATATTTGCCAACAAACACCATTACAAAAACGGCATATAAGGTATAATTGATAAAAAAAGCATACGAGGCACCTACCTGACCAAAAACATTAATACAAATAATTGAAAGCGTTACATACATTGTAGTAAATATTACTTCCGAAAAAACAAAAAACTTCGTTTTTTGCTTTAGCCACCATTAAATATGCCATTAACCAACTGAATATTTTTACAACATCCCCCATTAATTGAAAAATAAAAAGTTCTTTCATAGGCATAAAGTCAGCAGTAAACATTAGGTTAATTATAAACTCCCTCAAAAAAAAGATGGTTCCCGCCATTAATATACATACCGGCATAACAATCTGGTAAGCTTTTAATACCTCTTTTTTTAGTTCTTTCTTTTCGCGAATTGCGGAAAGAGCAGGCAGGTAATATACCGCAATTACCGAAGTAATAAATGTCAGGTAAGCATCGGAAATGGTAGAAACGCCTTGCCAGTAACCGGCTGTGGTCCATGATAAATGACTGCCTATATATTTGCGAAGTATCATTTGCGAAACCGGACCCAGCACCATGGCTACAATAGTCATGAGTGAGAACCGGAACAGTTTCCCTGCAATTGCCTTATCAACCC
This sequence comes from uncultured Chitinophaga sp., assembly GCA_964493695.1. Classification (GTDB taxonomy): domain Bacteria; phylum Bacteroidota; class Bacteroidia; order Chitinophagales; family LD1; genus Bog-950. The sequence continues at coordinate 87,697 of CAZBPG010000005.1, forward strand.
CCTGCAGGAGTGCTTCGCGTGAAAAATTTTTATTTCGGGCTACAAAAAAAACAGCAATAAAAAAGGTAACCGATTGCGACAGCGCTACTGCTAAAAAAGCACCGTATAACTGGAAATTTTTGATCAATAAAAAAGAAACGGCAAAGCCGGCAAGAGTGGATGAAATATTTATGCCGGTGTACAGCAAAATTTTGCCTAACCCGTTTAATACCGAAAGAATAAAACTATTTACGGTTAGTAATACTACTGTAGCCCCTACCCAAAAAAAAATGTTTGTATATGCCTTGGTTTTCATTATCCACCAACTGAATTGTGCCGGAAAAATGAGGATTACCAGCATGGCTATAACCGAAGTAAAAACATTGATGTAAAAAGCAGTGCTGATTAATTTTTTGCGGTCGATTTCATCGCTCCTGAATTCGGCTGTATATTTCACTATACCGGTGCTGATGCCGCCATTGGCAAACGTACCTATAAGGCTGTAAAAATTATTAAACTGACCCACCAAGGCAACACCTGAGGGGCCTAAATAAATGGCCATTACCTTATTAATAACAAACCCGCACACCATTCGGATAGCTGTATGTATAGAGGTAAAGAACGAGGTCTTTATTAAATCGGTTTGGGCAATACCTTTTAGCTTCTTAATCATTACCGGTGGCAAGTTTAATAATTCCCCTTTAGCCATACATCCATCTTTCAATTTCCTTTCCGCTTATTCTTATCCTGCTGTTCGAAGTTGAATATGTCGCGCCAGGCCATGTACATTACCCGCCAGGGTGCAACCCGCAAGCCCCAGCAGATTTTTAAGAAGGTAGACATTGTAATGTCCAAGTCTATAGCATTTACACTTTCCAGTTCGCTGTAACGGTTCCCGTTTACCCCTATATTAAGTGCAAACTGAAACTGTTTTATTCCCTGTTCCTCGCGCAATCTGCGGATAACTGCCATCAGTTTTTTTGTGGCTTCGCTAAAGTCCATAGTCGTGGGTTTTATGGACCTAATATATAGACAAAATTTATTTTTAACAATTATCCGTTTTTAAACGGAAAAAAGCCCCCGGCTTTGTTCCTGCTTTGTTCCAGCAAAATAAGCAGCATGAACTGTAGCCTCCCTTACCCTCAGCCTTATACCGGTTATCACCAGTTAAAATGCAGGTACACCGGAACCTTAATTCCCTCAAACGAAACCACGCTTCGGTACACCGGAATCCTAATATCTTCAAGCGAATCCACGCTCCGGTACACCGGAACCCCAATATCTTCAAGCAAATCCACGCTCCGGTACACCGGAACCCCAATATCTTCAAGCAAATCCACGCTCCG